>NZ_JBTHJE010000004.1:0-265686 GCF_054353345.1 Pseudoroseicyclus sp. H15 | reverse complement strand
CACCTATTCACTCGCTGACGCGCGCAAGGCTCATGAGCGCGCCGCCGCAGGTCACATCCAGGGCAAGATCGTGTTGGCGGTGAATAGGTGGATGTAGATCAGGTCCGATTGGGATCGGCGGGCCGAACGGCTTTCGCCGTCTCAATTGCGAGGGTTCACCGGGACGGTCAGGACGGCCACGGAAATGCGGTGCAATTGTAGGGCGGCGAACGGCAGCTTTGCCGAGCTACGCTGCTGCAATCTTATTCATGGCTAAACGTCGGCTCAGGGCGGGGAGCCGACATTCGCTGCAGGCGCGATAGCGCCTCGAGTTTTCCGTGGAAGCGGACTTTCAGCCTCCCTTTCATTACGGGAGACGGCAGCAGGCCACGCTAAGAGCAACGCAGGAAATGCCTACCGCTTACGTCGTTGGCACGATTTTCTTCATTGGGACTTGTACCGCTCCCGCATTTCCTTGTCGAACTTGACCATGTCGAGGACGTATGAAGAGAAGGCAAGCTCCCGGGATCCGATCGAGTAGCGCCAGGATCGGGCATCAAGCACGGCCAATTGGTCGGAAGCGATAGACTTCGGGCCAAGATATCTAGTGAGATCGGTGGTTTGGAAATCGGGCCCGAGCCAGAATGACAGGCTCTCCTCTTTCGTCCCGTTTCTCGCGGTGATACGTCCGCTCTTCAGCACATTAATCAGTTCGTGTGCTTGCCGTATCGGGTGCCCATTTAGACTTGCGCCGTGGAACACCCGGTTTGCAATAACGATGCCGGTGTGAACCGTACACTTGGAGCTGACTTGCCAACTAAGCCTTTCGAATAGCTGCGACTGGTTCGAAGGGGCTAAGAAGATGTCCCGGCGCTTGTCGAGCTGCTTCGCGGCGCCGCGGATGTGCTCCCAGCTGTTCCGCATCTCATGGACAGACACTGGATGATAAGCGTTCTTGCATTCGAGAAGTATGAGCGCGTCATCGCGTCTTGCGACGATATCGAGTTCCAACTTCTGTCCGGCGATCTTCGCTTTCAAGTCGCTTTCGACCTCGAACCCTGCGGAGCGAAGCGCCCCGGTGACAGAGTGAACCATAAGGTCCTTCGAGCCGATCGCGGTCAACCGGCGGCGGTTGGCGACAATGGTGTTGCGGACGAGGTTGGAGATCGCCACCACATGCGGGGCGATCATATAGAAGTCACCAATGTCTACGAATGGACGATACTGGAGATCGAGATACCCATTTCTAGGACCCATCTTCAAAAGCTCGATAACTTCACGTGCCTTGTCCTCGTTGCCGAGGATGAGCCGCATGTGCTCAACCATCGCATCGTGCGGAATAGCCAAGAGTGTCGACGTTAGGGTCAACTTTTCGCGCTCGACTGGGTCTTGGATGTCTTCTAGTCGACGCTGGTACGCGCAACTTATAAATTTGAAGTAGCGCTGCACCTTGAGAACGTCCAGCGATGAGATTTGGTCTGTGATGGGGAAGACAAGGTCATCGAACTTACCGAAGTGGTCGACGTCCAGTTCCAGGAGCATCTGGATCTCATCTCGAAACAGCTCATCGGTTGCGAAACAGGCATCGAAGACTGCCGGGACTTTAGGCATCATCATGATCAGACGTCTTACGGGATGGTCCTTAATATCAAGAAGATTGTCGAAGCTGCCATTACCAAATCCCGTGTCTATCAGCGTTTGGATCGAGATTGGCTGATCTGCTTCCTGCAGATGGAACTGCCGAATGAAAGCTTGGGTCTGCTGCTGTATGAAGCCAAGGCGCGCTGCACGCTCGACATCCGAATCAATTGAAGAGATCGTGATCTCCCCTCCTTCGCGATCCGCACGGTATGGCAGCCCATCGATGAATTGCTCCGCATCCCTGAATTTCGCAAGCCGAATTGCGGCGACCAACAATCGTTCGTAGACGAGCGCATTCTTTCCTAAGGCATCGGTGTCCACATGCGCGAAGGACATACCATCAACTGGGAACATCGATGCATAGATATGCAATATGAACGATGCTGCTTCCGCGTACTCTTCTGAAGAGTAACGCCTACTATCTAGCGAACTGGCATCGTGGTCGTTAATCCATTCATGATAGAAAAGATAGTTGACCAATACAAAGACGGTCTTCAGCACCGTCGATCGACGCGCCCGCACCGTCGCCTCGATTTGTTCTCTTAGAGTTTGGGCGTTTCCTGCGAGGCACGACAGTGCCTTGACTGACTCTAGGTATGCTATGCGATCTGGCGAAATTCTAAAAACGTCAGGGACCCCGAGTACCGCCTTGGCGACCCTGCCAATCAGGGAACCTCGGTATCCGTATCGCGAGGCACGGAGCACGCCTTCGCGCCGCATACAGGAAATCGCGCAATCTGGGTCGAGAAAGACCATCGCCATAGCGGTCGCTATCGCCTCACTCGGTCGATTTTTAGCTAAGTGCTTAGTGAGCACGAATACATGTGCCTTCACATCCGCCGACAGCGCCTTTGTCACGGGAGGTCTCTCCTCCTTTCGGAGCAAGGACACCATGGACGCTTGTGTCTTGGCAGAGAGTAAGCGGCCGATGAGGTCGGAGACTAACGACGTCTGGATCACATTATGCTCTTTTTGTATTGGGCACCGTCGCAGACAGTATGATGTGTGAGTCTATCGCTCGCTAGACCCGACCGTGTATTTCGCCCAGACAGTCTTCTGAAGGAGCGCCTGCAAACATGTAGTTTTCTGGCAACGTATCGGTAGCTGGTCCACCAGTCGTGGAGCATGACTAAACAGTGCCTTTCAAGGCTGGCGTAGAGTCGTCGAGTGACCGACAGCAAGGAGAAAAGCAAAGATCGCTGTGAAGGTGGTCGAAAGGCAGCAGCGGGCGGCATAGCCAGCTGGTGGGAATTCTACTTACCAAGCCCTTTCGGCGAAAACGTCAAGTTGCAGACGTAGCTTGCGCAGTATCCGATGCCAAAGCTTCCAATCAGTGAGTTGATTTCTGTTCCCATGGCAAGTCCTCCTATAATTGACATCGGCCCAATGCCGAAAGTTCCAAATGCGTAGAGGATGCCGGTCGCCAGAAGCAAAACAGCAATTATCGACTTAAGACTATGACGTTTTCTACACGGCGTTTCCGCCGAAAGAACTTGGGGCACTTATATGAGTTCTAGAATATCGTTTTTCAAGTGCCTTCCTGAATGACCGCTTTGGCAAAGCTGCACTGCGGCGCGTTTTATGCTCAAGTATGTCTGGTCAGGGCCGGCCGCAACGAGCGCGCCCATGCTGCGACGGCGAACGCACCCAGCATCAACGTGGTCGATCTGGGCTCGAAGCGGACTTGCGGCGCCGCAGCGGGTTAGCCACCAGGCTGGCATCAGCGGACGTCGCTCACGGCCCTTAGCCGACATTCATATGAAGAGCGAGCGCCGCGGTGCGGCATCCTGAGAGCGGACTTCCGCGCCCTCGCCTAGCAACGGCCACCCCGCCGAGGGCAGTATTGCGGGACGAAGGTGCCGTTCGCCCCATGCGCAGGCGAGCTTGTCGAGCACTCAGACGACGGCGTTTGCGATGCGGATGTCCCGCCCAGGAGGTGCATGGAAAAAACGGCCGTATTCCCGGGTGAACTGCGTCACGCTCGCGTAGCCGACCGTGTGGGCTGCCTGCGCGATCTTCGCGCCCTCTGCCAGCAGGAGCCGCCTCGCTTCGATCAGGCGAAGCTGCTTCTGGAACTGGAGCGGCGACAAGGTTGTGATGGCGCGGAAGTGCTTGTGGAACGCGGGCTCACTCATTGCGGCCGCCTCGGCGAGTTCCTCGACCCTGATGGGACGGGCATACTCCCGCCGCAGAATATCGACCGCCCGCGCGATCCGTCCCGCGTGGCTGTCCGGCACCCCGAGCGCCGCGATTGCCGGGCCGTGAACCCCCATGAGAAGCCAGTAATGCAGCTCACGTAGCAGGCCGTCGGCAAGCACTGACAGGGCCTCGGGCCGATCCAGCAGCTGCGCAAGGCGAAGGGAGGCGTCGATGACCTCTCTGTCGATCGGCTCCACCCTCACCGGCGGAGCTTCACCCGACCGGGGGGAGACGGCCGGTGGCAACGCACGCAGGATCGCGGGATCGAGTTCGAGTACGAGCGCATAATAGGGTGCTGCGATACTGGCGCGGGTAATCCGGCTGACTGTCGGGACATCCGCCGCGACGACCATAGCCTCCCCCGGTGCGTATTCGAAGCTCGCGCCCAGCGTGGTCACATGCTTTCTCCCCTGCAGCAGCATGGCGATCACGGGCTTCTGGACGGCCACCATGAGCTCTCCCGGGCGCAAGGCGCGCACCACGGACAGGCCGCGGGCCGGAGTCGGCGCTGAACCGTCGGGCCCGGAATTGGCGTCGGCGAACCGGCGGCAATGGGTGAGCAACTGAGCAAGGTGGGAACTGCTTTGGGCAAAGGTCATGCACTATATTATGGCCGGGACCGGCCCTTCCGGGAAGAGGTAAATAGAAACAGGCAAGAGGCGGCGAGGTTCAGGCAACCACGAGCGCCGGCACTCTTCTACTTCAGAGTGACACCATGACACCCTGAAAGGACAGTCTCATGAGCAAGATCGCTCTCGTTACCGGTGCCAATCGCGGCCTCGGTCGCAACACCGCTCTCGCCATCGCCGAAAGAGGCGGCGACGTCATCGTCACCTATCGGTCGAACGTCGAGCAGGCAGAGGAGGTCGTGACCCTTATCCGCGAGATGGGGCGCCGGGCCGTGGCGCTGCCCCTCGACGTTGCCGATACCGCAAGCTTTCCGGCCTTCGCCGAAAGCCTGCGCGCGGAGCTGCGCAACATCTGGGGCCGCGACAGCTTCGATCATCTCGTCAACAATGCCGGGCATGGCGAATTCGCCATGATCGAGGAGACCACCGAAGCGCAGTTCGATGGCCTGTTCGCGGTCCATGTGAAAGGCGTCTTCTTCCTCGCTCAGGCCCTTCTGCCGCTCTTGGCAGACGGCGGGCGGATCGTGAACTTCTCGTCCGGCCTGACGCGAGTCTCCTTCCCCGGCTTCGCGGCCTACTCGGCGGCCAAGGCGGCAGTCGAGATGCTCACGGTCTATATGGCGCGGGAATTCGGTCCGCGGGGCATCGCGGTGAACACGGTTGCGCCAGGCGCCATCGAAACGGATTTCGGTGGCGGGCTGGTTCGCGACAACGCCGAGGTGAACGCTCAGTTCGCGGGAATGACCGCACTCGGCCGCGTCGGGCTGCCGGACGACATCGGTCCGATGATCGCCAGCCTTCTGCGCGACGACAATCGCTGGGTCACCGCACAGCGCCTCGAGGTGTCGGGCGGCCAGTCGATCTGATCATCCTTCATGACGCGCCGGCTCGCTCGGCGCGTCACCTCACAGTCCGATCTGCGGTGCGAGACTGGATTGTGACGGGCCGCAGCTCGTCCGGTTTGGGCTCGAAGCCGACCTTCGCCGCAGATCGGTGCTATGATGGGGCGTCGACTGAGTGTCGAGGATGTGGCGGGGCGCGGTGGATCGGAGGATCCGTTATGTCTAACGCCAACTTACCAGCAATCCGCGCCTGCCGCCCCGCCTGGTACAAAGGGAGGATCGTCGGCCAGAAGCGGCAACTACAACCGAAGCACGTCTGGGCGATCCGAGTCCGCCTCGAGATCGCGGAGCGGACTCGCGAGCTGGCGCTCTTCAACCTCGCCATCGATAGCAAGTTGCGTGGCTGCGACTTGGTGCGCCTCAAGGTCGCTGATGTCTATGCTGCGGGGCAGGTCAAGCACCGCGCCGCGATCGTTCAGAGCAAGACACGGCGGCCGGTTAGCTTCGAGATCACCGAAGGGACCCGGAAAGCAATCGGAGCATGGCTCGAAGCGCCACTGATGGTCGGATCGGAACATCTCTGGCCCGGCCGGTTTCATGAGCGGCGGCACATCTCGACGCGTCAGTATGCTCGCCTCGTCCGAGACTGGGTGACATCCATCGGCCTTGAGGCGAGCGCGTATGGCACCCATTCCATGCGACGCACGAAAGTCGCGCAGATCTACCGGAAAACCGGCAACCTCCGGGCAGTGCAACTCCTGCTAGGCCATACGAAGATGGACAGCACGGTGCGTTACCTTGGCGTCGAACTGGAGGATGCACTCGCGATCGCCGAGGCGGTGGAGGTCTAAGTGAGACGGGCAGGTCGGTCGCGACCGGCCCGGAACTGGCGTTTGATGACCTGGACCGCGAACTCACGTTCGGTCCTAGGCGGCCGTCTCGTGGACGAAGCGACGATCACCTCTTTCGGCCCATTGCCGCCGGTCATCAGTTCGCCAATGCGGCAGCGTGGCATCCCCGAAGCGGCCGTTCACGGCTTAGCGCAGAAAAAATTTGGAACAAGCATCACCGCTGACCACCTCAGCCAGAACATCAACGACGCCCAGGTGCAGCATCATACATTTCATTTGAGAAACCGAAGAACACATGCTTTCTGTCTTAAGGGCGTTGTTATATTCGACTAGGGAAGGCAGGGTGTGATGATTTGGACGAGAACGCCTGCAAGGGGTCAAGATGCATAAACATGATCCAGCTCGTCAAATCAGCTTTGTTCAGCAAGCCCTTTCGCAAAACCGAAAGCCGATCGGATTCTTCCTTGGTGCAGGTTGCCCCCTGTCGATCCGCGTCAACCACCGCGAGGAGAATGGGATAGCCGTTACCGACCCGCTGATCTGGGATGTGGCCGGATTGACGAAGGTTATCGCTCAGACCCTTTCGAGTGGCGACCCTAAAAATCCCACAAGCTGGGACAAAATCGTCCAGATCGTCAAAGAAGATGGTGGTGACAGTGGTAATATTGAGCTGCTGCTCAGCCGCATTCGCGTGTTCGCGAGCGTTGCTGGCAGTGGGAACGTGCGCGGCCTTACACAGGCCGAACTTACAGAGCTTGACACTAAAGTTTGCAGTGTCATCTCGCAAGAGGTAACTCGCTCGCTGCCGACCGAGGACACCCCTTACCACAATCTCGCGATCTGGAGTCGTTCGATCCGCCGCGAGCGTCCAGTGCATCTCTTTACTACCAACTACGATCTACTGATGGAGCAGGCGCTCGAGGAGAGTTCTGCGCCCTATTTCGACGGCTTCATCGGTGCGCGAAAGGCATTCTTCGATTTGGGTGCGGTCGAGGATGAGGGCCTGTTGCCTCCGCGGTGGACCCGGCTCTGGAAGATTCATGGCTCGCTAAACTGGCGGCTTGAGAATGAAACCGACGTTGTTCGAACTCATGAAAAAAACGACAAGCAGAGTTATCTGATCTACCCGTCGCACCTGAAATATGACCAAAGCCGCAAGATGCCCTATCTAGCGATGCTCGACCGCCTGAAAGCTTTCCTGCTCGCTCCATCTTCGCTGCTGTTCATTTGCGGCTATTCCTTCGCTGACGAGCATATCAACGACGTGATCTGCCGCAGCCTTGAAGCCAATCCGACTGCGCACGTTTTTGCCTGTGTTTTCGGCGAGCTTGAGGCAAGTCCCTATAAGCTCGCCCGGCAGTGTGCGATGTCGACCCCTAATCTCAGTCTGCTGGGTTTCGACAAAGCTATCATCGGTCGCACATTGGGCAGTTGGACTGCCGACGGGTCAGATGATCTCTTGCTGCCGCCCACCATTCTCGTGAGAGATGGCGAGAATGTTACCTTGCGGCTCGGAGATTTTGCAGCACTCGGCACTTTGTTGCGTGGCCTCTCCGGTGACGGAATGAGCGATGTTGCGGCCTGATCTCGTCGATCGGGCGACCGTCATCGGAACGGTTCAAGACGTCAGCGGCACGTCGGTCAGCGTGACCTTGACCTCGGACCGCTTCTCAGGCTTGAGCTTTGTCCACGGCCAGGGTCACAAGATCGGCCAGATCGGCAGTTTCGTCAAAATCCCGATCGGTTATGTCGATCTCTACGGGATCGTCTCGCAGGTAGGCGCCAGTGCGGTGCCGGAGAAGGTGGCGATCGCCATGCCCAATGGGCTGCGCTGGATGACGGTCCAGCTGATCGGCGAAGGTTATCGGACTGGTAGATTTCAACGCGGAATTTCGCAATATCCCACTTTCGAGGATGAAGTTCATCTTGTTTCCGAGGCCGACCTCCAAGCCATCTATGGACGATCGGACAAGCAAAACCATCTGGTACGTGTAGGTCATGTGGCGGGAAGTGAATCGATCGACGCGCTGGTCGACGTTAACAAGCTCGTCACCCGCCACAGCGCTGTGGTCGGAACCACCGGCTCAGGCAAGTCGACCACGGTGGCCGGACTGCTTAACGTCCTGTCGGATCAGAGCCGTTTTCCTTCCGCGCGGATCGTCGTCCTCGACCTTCACGGGGAATATGCCAAGGCACTTGGCGACCGCGCGAACATCTTCAAGATCACCCCGGATGCCCGCAGCCTTAACGAGCACCGACTGTGCATACCGTTCTGGGCGCTGAGCTTCGAGGAGCTCATGCGGGTGACTTTCGGAAGCCTTCCGCCTGATGGAAAAGCACGCAACATCATCCTCGAGCAGATCCTCCAGGCCAAGATCGCAAGCCTTTCAGCGCAACCGATCGCCGGTGTCGACCCAGCCAGCATAACCGCCGATAGCCCTGTGCCTTTCTCGCTCAACAAGCTCTGGTATGACCTCTATTGCCGCGAGTTCGGAACCTATTTCAGTGCCGGCGGCGCAAACCCGTCAGATCAGGCGACCTGGGCCTATGAGCTCGACCCTTCGGGCAAGAAGATAGTGGGGGATCCGCATGCAGCGATTCCACCGCGCTTTCGCAAGGTCAAGAATGTCGGCTCTGATCCGGAGAAGATCAATTGGCTCCCGGACGTCCTCAACATTCGGGGGCCGCTTGAGGCGCTCGGCGCCCGGCTTCGCGTCGCGCGCTACGACTTCCTGCTGAAGGCCGGCGATTGGCACCCAGATCTCGATGGTACGACGACCAAGACACTCGCCGATCTGGTCGAGCACTGGCTCGGCAGTGACAAGCCGATCACGATCCTCGATCTATCTGGCATTCCCTCAACGGTAACTAACGACATCATCGGCAACATTTTGCGCGTCCTTTACGATGGTCTTTTCTGGGCGCGCAACCTCTCGGAGGGCGGGCGCGAACGCCCGCTGCTCGTAGTGATGGAAGAAGCGCACAGCTATCTTGGCGACAGTGGAAGCAGCGCCGCCTCGATCGCGACCCAACGCATCGTCAAGGAAGGGCGCAAATATGGGATCGGGGCGATGATCGTCAGCCAGCGCCCGGCCGAGATCAATCCCACGATCCTGTCTCAATGCGGGACCTTTTTTGCCATGCGGTTAAGCAATGCCACCGACCGCTCACATGTGACCAGTGCGCTCTCTGACAATCTCGAAGGTTTAACGAGCATGTTGCCTGTGCTGCGCACCGGCGAGGCTATCATCCTCGGTGAAGCGGTAAGCCTCCCAATGCGGACAATGATCCAGGCGCCGCCTCGCGATCGTCGCCCCGACAGCCAGGATCCACTGATCTGTGACGAAGCTGCGCCCGAGGATTCGATGACACCGGGCGGTTGGAACCTGCAAACGCACTTTGCCGCGGACTATCGCTATTTTGTAGAGACCTGGCTTCAGCAGCACCCACTCACCACCCTGCCTGAGAAGGAATAACTATATGGCCTGGCAAGATTTCGCCCCTTTCACCTCGTCGAACGTCGCTGCAATCCGCTACGACGAAGATCAGCTACTGCTTGAGGTCGAGTTTCTCAACAACACCCGTTATCATTATTATGAGGTGCCGCCGCATATTGCCCTAGCTTTTGATCAGGCCGGATCGAAGGGAACTTTCCTCGCGTCGACCATCAAGGGTCACTATCGTTACAGCCGGGTCTGATATGCCACTTGTCGGCCTCGATCAAAGAAATTCTCGCGTTCAGTTTGGCGCCTTCGAAGTCGAAAACAAGATCCTGTTCGAGTTCTTCAACAAGGTTCCTTCAGCCGACCGAGACGAGCAGCTTCACAAAGCTCTCTACATCGGCGTCTTGGCGCTAATGGAGGACCGGCTCTCGAGCTTCCTTTCGAAAACCGCCAACGAGCTCGGCACCGAGCTCGAAAGTCTGAAGCTCATCTTCGATATGAAGAAGGAGCTTTTCTATCGCTCAGCAGTCAAAGGCGTGCTCGCTGAAACTGAAATCGCCGACTTCCTGTCCGAGTTTTTCGATCGCCAGAAGATCGCTGACCGGATCGAGCTTAGTGGCGATCGTGCCGGTGCGATCCGTCGGAATAAAACCGGCGACATCGTCTGCCATCTGGCCGGTGATAGCGGTAAACGAATCGCGATCGAGTGCAAGTTCGACAAAAGCATTCGCCTTGGTGACATCCAGACCAAGGACATCTTTACGAAGAAAGCAGACACAGCTTGGAGCCAACTCCTCGAAGCGCAGGCGAACCGCGACAGCCAGGTTGGGATCATCGTGTTCGACGCCTCGCTTGTCGACAATAGCATCCGGGTTGTGGTGCAGGATCTGAAATTCCTGCCCGGTATTGGTCTGATCGCGATCATCGATTCCCAAAAGGGTGATTATCGCAACCTCGCGATCGCCTACATGCTCGCGCGCGACATCGCCCTCAACGCAAAGACGCTCGAGCTCGACCCAGATGTCCTCAAGATCATCGTCAATCGGCTGATCAAAGATGCGCGCGAGATGGCGTCGGTGAAGCACCTTGTCACCGCCAACATCGACAATATGAAGCAGATCCTCGCACAAATTGAGAAGGGCGTCCTCCTCGCCGAATTCAATCAGCGCTACCTCATCAAGTTTCTCGCCGAGGGGACACTCACTAAGGAAGATATGTTGGCTTTCTATGCGGGCGAAGAGGTTAAGGAACGCTTCCGCTTGGTCGAACGGGAAATTGGAGATCTTTATTCCTGATCTGAAGAGCTCCCCTTGTTGCAATGCCCTCCTTGGGGGATCCGTTTTGGTGGACAGTCGGGTCAGCGATGCATTGAAGCTGACGTCTGCGCCACGCCGGCACCTCGTTCCTAGCGAGCGTCTATAGGTTGAATTTGGGTATTCAGGTCCCCTTTCTGGCGCAAGCGCACCAGGCGCGGAGGACCTGAACTGGCAATCATATCGTATTTTCTGCCGTGCTCTCAGGGCGGTGAGTTAATGCGCCACGGCTGCTCTAGCCGGATGCTGCGATCGCGCTGCCGCACATACATCGAGCCGCTCTCGGCCCTTCGAGTCGACAAGACAGGTGTCGGTCCTGATAGGTCACTGAATGTCCGCTTGCTGAGAGAGGACGGAGTACATGCACGCTGCAGCGAAAGTCCGCTGTCCGCCCTACCGCGACCTTGGTGTAGAGAGCAGCGAACGACTGCTTCCCGCCCATCCTCGCCGTGCGTTCAGCCCGCAGCGAACGTCGGCTCAGCGCCCCCTTTCAGTCCTGGGATCGCTCCCTCAGTGACTGCTTCCCGCGCAGTCTCGACGATGTTCGCGGGGGAGGCGCAAGAGCGCTGCTGCCCTTAAATGCACTGACTCCGGAGCTTCGCGAAGGAAATTGCTCGATCTATCGGTGGAATAGACAGTGCTTGCCGAGGCTATCTTGCTGAGAAAGCAATCTTCTCTGAGCAGCCATCTTGGCGCTACGCGCCAAGAGACAAGCAATATGCGGTAGCGGAAAGTGTCGCTGCAAGGGGTCAGATGCAACGCTTACGGCACATGCAATGGCGAACGCATCCTGAAGTCGGGACACAAGATCCGTCAGGTCGGATCTGGCGGCTTGCAGAAGCCCACCTGCCGCCGCGGCGCAGCTCGAGATCAGCATCGGGCCTGGAAGGGCAGCAGGGGGAGCTGCGACAGTCTCTCCCGCTCTGTATCCAGATCCGCTGAGCAGCGCACTCGGGACGAGAGGGGTGGCTCTACGATCAAGTGCGCGTCAGGAAGGTTATGAGCGTGCGCAGGCCATCGGGGTCTGGCGGCGGCTAGGATGGTAGAGGAAGAACCCGGCGTAGAGCTTGCTCCAGGGATCGAGGATCCGGACGAGATCGCCCTTTCCGATATGTGCCGCCACCAGCGCTTCGTTGATACAGACAAGGCCGAGGCCGGAGAGCGCGGCGTCCCTCATCAGACCAGTGTCGTTGACCGAAAGCGGCCCCTCAAGGTCGATCTACAAGGGGCCGTCGGGGCCGTCAAAGGGCCAGCGCCAGAGCTGTCGGCTCGTTCCCCAGCGATAGTTTATGCAGCGGTGATGCTTTAGGTCACGCGGCGACTGCGGCGTCCCGTGCGCGGCGAAATAGGCAGGCGTTCCGACGATGGCCGTGCGGAAGGGCGGGCTGAGGCGAACTGCGATCATGTCCTTCTGCAGGAACTCGCCCATCTGGATGCCCGCGTCGAACCCCTTTCCGGTCACGTCGGACAGGGAGTCGTCGACCACCAGGTCGAGATGGACGCCGGAATGGAGCGCCGAGAACTCAGCCAGCCGCGGCATCAGGAGCAGTTCCGCCGCCAGCCTTGGCAGATTGATGCGGATTGTCCCGACTGCATCGCCCCGTCGGGCAAGCGTATCATCCACCGCGTCCTCGAGGCTGGCGACTGCAGGCAGGAGACGGGCGTAGAGCGTCTGCCCCTCATTGCTGGGAGAGACGCTGCGCGTCGTGCGGTTCAGCAACCGCTGGCCCAGCCTCTCCTCCAGCCGCTTGATAGTCCGGCTGAGCGCAGAGGGCGTGACGCCGAGGCGACCTGCCGCTTCGCGAAAATTTCGCGTCTCCATGACCAGCATGAAGGCACGCAGTTCTGCAAAATCTCCGCCGCGGATCATTGCTTCCTCTGACTGGGCAGTGCGACCCTGGTGCAGGATCTGCTGACGGCCCTGCAAGGTCGCACCCTGGTCGGGACGTTGCATGCCACCGGCAGCATCGCGGACTGTGCCGAGGTCGTGGCGCGTGCGGGTGGACGCCGCACCATCGCGGCGACCCTGGCGGCCCCCGAGGGCTTCCGCGACGACGTCACCGTCGGCCAAATCTTCGGCACCGCGCTGAAGGACGATGCCGTGTGTCCTTTCATCTACTAGGACGTCCTGCCCGATGCTCTGGCAGAAGGCCGATACAAGGCCGCGCCGAAACCGCAGATCGTGGGCTACGGGCTGGAGTCGCTGCAGGGCGCGCTGAACCAGCAGAAGGCCGGGGTCTCGGCCGCCAAGATCGTTGTCACGCTCGACTGAGCGTGGCCGCAACGACCAGACCGCGCCGATCATCGCAGGCCACGTCTCGCGCCTTCTCCTGCGTGGAGAAGGTGCTCTCCCGCGCTGCCCCGAACGGAAACGGGCGCCCTTTGCCGGATGCCTCGATCCCGAGACCGTCTAGCCGAAACCGATGAACTCCCGCCCAACGTGGCGCAACGCCTCCTAACATCTCACTCTGCAGAAGGTACCCAACAACCGAACCGTAAGGCGGGTAGCAGATTGAGTAGCAGATCTAACAGCTCGTTTCCCACCGCTTTGATACGCCCATCTCGCTTCCGCGGCCAATGGCCCCCGACCGGACCAGGAGGTCCCCTGCACCCCACGCCGCGCAATTGCGTCGAGATCGCGACCTGGCCGTTCCAGATCCCCCTCGGCGCGCTGATCCCCGAGCGGGTCCAGAACTTCTTGCCCACCTGCAAGAACAGCGGCTCCACCCACATCACAGATGGCTGCTACCGCCTGCAACCGGTCGAGTGGAACATCGGTGAAAGCGTCGGGGCGCTGGCCGCCTATTGCCTCGCCCAAGGCGAAACACCGAAGGCGGTGCACGAGACGCCGCGCATGGAACTCTTCAGCCGCGTCGACTGATGGCGGGGCTCACCCTCTCCGGCCCGACAACGGCCTGCGGAAAGGTCGAGGTGATCCGCGCCTCGCTACTTCGGCGGCGGGTTTTGTGGATGGATTTCTTCCGCGATCAACTGGACCGTTCGGAAAGCGAGGTTCGTGGGGGTTTCTTCCCAGTTGTCGATAGATCCCCGGGTGTAGGTGACCGCCACGGCGATAGTGATCCGGCCGGCGTCCGAGCGTCCGTCAGGCAAATTGCCCACGGACGAAGCATAGCCACCGAACCGCGGCGACTGGAAGATCCAGTCCCCCCGCAGCCTCACGCCCAGACCGTAACTGAAAGCCTCGGTCAGTTCGTGGCAGCGCTGGCATCCGGCCAAGGGGGCGCCGAAGCCGATAAGCACCGGGTCGATCATCTGGGCGCGGGAGTCGGGCGTCAGAAACCCATCGGTGCCGACAATCGCATCGAAGCTCTGCGCCATGTCCGAGATCGTGGTGACCTGGATTGCGCCCGAGGGCATGCTCCAGGACGGATTCCAGTAGGTCGAGTCCTCCCAGATGCCCCGTTCGGCGGTGAAGGCGTGGATCGCGGGCGCCGGGATCTGGGCCGTGTCGAAGCCGAAGGTACCGGTCAGACCCAGCGGGCCAAGGATGTAGTCGTCCATCAGTTCGAACATCGACTGGCCGGTCGCCGCCTCCAGCACCTGGCCAAGGATAACGTAGTCGCTGTGCGAGTAATCCCAGTTGGTGCCGGGTGCGAACATTCTCGGTGTCGACAGGCTGACGGCGATCAGGTCGCCGGGTGTCCATGTCCTGAACGGGTCTTCCAGAAACGGTTCGACGAACGCTTCATCGTTGGCCACGTGATCCGGATAGCCCGCCGTCATGTTGAGCAACATCCGGATCGTCGCCGTGTCGCTGCCCGGCAGGGCTGGCATCCATTTCGAAATGGGTTCGTCCAGATCGACTATACCCTCTTCCGCAAGGAGCAGGGCTATGGCGCCAACATAGGTCAGTGCGACGGCGCCATTCCGGAACCGGCCTTCGGTGGTTGCGGGAACGCCTGTCATGGCGTTGCCCATCACCTCGGTCAGGATCACCTCGCCGTCGATGAGCACTTCCAGTAGGAGTGAGTTCAGGCTGTGCTGCTCAAACTGGCTCTGGGCGATGGCGCGAATGTCTTCTGCCGTGTCGGCCTGGGCTGTAGCCGTGCCGCCGACGGTTGATGCCAGTACGATGCCGCAGGTTGCAACCCGCGTTGCGTGCCGCAGTTTCAGGCTGATTATGTGCCCCATCCGTCTTTTCCCTGTCCTGTTCACGACCGGGTTCTCCCGAGCCCGCGGTGTTCTGCGCCTGTCTTCCGGCAGGTCGATTGACCATGCATTGACGCTCCTCATGGAGGCTCGGCTGGATCTTGCGCCAGACGTCCACATGTCGGCCGTCTGGCAAGAGGCCTAATCACCTTGGTGCCAGCGTAGCCACCAGCTCATTCACCACGTCTGCCATTGCGAGGCTGTCGCTGAAGTTGAACTGATTGATCGCCATGAACACCCCCACGCCCCGATGCGGCGCGAAAGCGAGGTAGCTGAAGACGCCGTTCGTGCCGCCAGCCTTCTGGATGATCAGCGGGGTGTCGCCCTGCTGAACCATGATGACCCAGCCAAGGCCCATTGCATCCATGTGGCCGGATTCGTCGAGGGCGAGAACGGGGCTGAGCCCGTCGCGGAAGAGATGCGCCGATTGGCTGAGCGCGCGCGCCTCTGCCCCCTCTTCGCCGAAGCGATCGAGGTTCCACTCAAGGTAGCGGATCATGTCGTTGGCGGTCGTATAAAGCCCGGAGGCGCCGGCCCGATTGGGGATCGGGTCCCCCGCGTCCATCGGGTTGCCGTCCCAGTCGTAGCCGGCCATGACGTTCTCGCCCGCAGGCCTGTCGTAGCCGGTCGCTGACAGGCCGATGGGTTCGAGCACCGCCTGCTGCAGAACGTCCGGGTAAGGCGCGCCGCCGATGTCAGAGAGCGCCATGCCGAGCACGTCGAAACCGACGTTGGAATAAAGCGCGCCCGACCCCGGGGCGAAGTGGAGCTCGCCGGTCGAGAGGTTCTCCGCAAAGGAGGCGTCGGTGTATTTCTCGACCCCCTCGACGGGCTCCAGCTCCCGGCCCAGGCCACTGGAATGGGTCGCGAGGTCGACCAGGCGGATCGGGCGACCATCGCCCTGCGGCAGTTCAGCGAGGCTCACATGCGGCGCGGCCGGCTCGGTCAGCTGGGCCCGGCCGTCGGCGACCATCTGGGCCAGCGTGAGGCCTGTGAAAGTCTTGGTGAGGGAGCCGACGCCGATCGCCGTGTCGCCGTTGGGCTCCAAGCCCGAGCCCTTCGCGACCTCGCCGAAGCCGAAGACGGCACTCTCGCCGTCGCGGATGCCGGCGATCACCAGGCCGGTAATGTCGGAATCCAGAAAGAAGATCTCTCCCGCGAAGGAGAGCGCGTCTTCGAGCAGCGCATCGTCGGCATGAAGCGGCGAGGTGAGCGTGACGGCCAGAGCGCCAGCGAGAGAGAGCCGGGAGAGGCTGAAGATATCGTGTCGCAAGGTGGTGTCCCTTTCGTGGTCAAACGTCAATTGAGGAGGTGGTCTGTGCGGGCGAGTGCGCTGGCCAGGCCTGCGAGCGAGACCGTGAGGGTCAGCTCCTCGCCAGCGAATACCCGGGTTGCGAGAGTCAGGGTCTCGCCGCTCATCATGGCCTCAACCTCGTCGCCGCCGAGGTCGAGCGGGATAAGGCAGCCCGAGCCGAGACAGGTAGAGAAGGCCAGCGGGGCGCCGAAGTCGGCGCCGTCGATCTGCGCCCCGACACCATGCGCGAGGTCGAGGCCGAAAGGCAGCGCCACAACCCCGCCGAGACTTTCTGCGAGCGGGACGAGTTCGACCATCAGGATACGCTGCCCGTCGCTGTCGACCTGTTCCTGGCTGAGAACGCAGAACCGCTGGATGTCCGCCTCGCCCTGGCGCAGATCGCAGCTGACGAGCCAGTCCCCATGGGTCTCGCTCAATGAGGATGCTCCGCCCGGGAACCCGGTGGACTGGGCGAGCGCCCCCGTGCCGGCGCCCATGCCGATCGGCAGGGCCGCAACCAGGGCGGCGGAGAGCTTTCGCCTGTTCATCCTGTTTGGTCCGTCATGGTTGAACTCCAGAGTTGTGTTGTCGTGCCGCCGGCACAGCCCGGTCAGAAGCGGATCGAGACCAGCGCCGAGGCGCTGACATCCTGGTAATCGTCGTTCGCGAAGGCATCGACGGCGAGGCCCAGCGTCGTGCGCTCGTTCAGCTCCAGATCGACCGAGACGCCGACATCGGCGAAGACGCGGGTCATATCGTCGGTCAATGTGAACGAGGGGCCGGTGCCGTTCTGGCCCGCGTAGCGAACCTCCGCCGTCATCGCCTCGTCGCCGAAGACGGCAAGGGCCCCGGCCCGCAGCGTCACCTCCCCCTGTGTCTCGCCGAGGGCGACGTGGAAGCCGCCCTTGATGAAGGGGTTGATTTGCAGCGTGGTCGAAGAGACCCCGCCCACATCGAAGCCGTAATCGCCGGCGCCCTCTTCCGTGTAGCCCGACTGCGAGAGGTGCTGGATGCCGATGTCGAAGGTCGGCGTCACCCATGCTCCGGGCGTGATATCGAACCGCGTGCCGGCGCGCATATGGCCCGCCAGCCATTGCCGGTCGGTCTCGGCCGAGACGCCGGTATGGCCGCCGGGGATGGCGGCGCGACGGCTGAGCTCGGCCGTCTCGAAGCCGCCCGAAAGCGAGAAGCTGAGCGCCGTCGTGTCGAACTCACGCGCGGCGGCGACACCGCCGGAGAAGCGGACGCCCTCGCTGCTGAAACCGGCGCCGTCCGTCGAGGTGAGCTCGCCCGCCGCGGCGGCGGCAAGCGTCCAGCCTGCCGCCATGTCCATCTCGAGCCCGCCGGAGAGCCCCCAGGATTGCGCATCATAGCCCCAGAGCGTGCCGCTGCCCTCCTGGCGGCCGGTCTGGCCGGACAGGCGCAGCCAGCGGCAGCTTAGGTCGCTCTGGGCCGAGGGAGTGCCAGCCTGCAGGTCCGGGCAGCTCATGAGGCTGTCGGAGAAGCGGAAGGCGGCAATGTCGGTCGCGGCGACCCCGGCGAAGGGATTCCCCGGCAGCATCTCGCGATAGCGCTCGGCGAGGGCCGCCTCTGTGGGCGCTTCGAGCACGTCGAAGGCCAGCCCATCGATAAAGGCCAGGTCGTCGCCACCCGCCGCGAGAGACGTCCGCCGCTCTTCGATCAGCTCAATCAGGTAGCGCGAGAAGCGCAGCTCATCGCCCTGCAGTTCACGGTCAACCGGCAGGTAATCGACCTGATAATCGAGCCGGATCAGATCGTCGGGCCCGGCCACCGGCTGGTAGACGGTCGTGTAGTCGACGGCCGCGGTGTCGACCGGGTCGATATTCTGCTCGGCGCCTAGGATGATCTGAACGGATTGCTCTTCGCCCTGCAGAGGGATCAGACCCACCGGACGCATCTGAAGCACGCCGCCGAGCTTGGTGACCCCGTCAATCTCTATGATGTCGGCCTCGCCGGCGCCGAGCGACGCATCGATGATGAGCCGGGCGTCCGCGGTCTGCGTGACGTCACCGGTGATGCGGATGCGATCAAGGCTGCCTCTCTCGCCCATCTCGACAACACCATGGTTGACGAGATGCCCCTCCGCGCCGAGCGCCAGGAGATCGCCGGCCACCAGCGTGCCGGTGTTGATGAACTCGATCGACTCCCGCGCCCCGCTTTCCTGCGAGATGCGGCCCTGCATAAGGCCAGTGTTGGTGACCCTGAGCCCGGCCTCGCCATCCGTGCGGATGGCATAGCCCTCGCCAGAGGGCAGCAGGTTCGAGACGATGCCGTGGTTGACGATGGTATTGGGCTCGTTGCCCTTCTGGCCGCCGCCGCCCATGATCATGATGGTCTCTTCGGAGCCCAGCGTGGCGATCACCGCCTCTTCGTCCACCTCGATGGCCACGGTGCCGAGGTCGTCCGGGCGGTCGCCTTCGTCGTCCTCCTCACCTGCCCCCTCGTCAGTCTCTTCGACCAGATCATCATCGATATCGTGCTTCGAATAGGCCAGGGCGAGGATGGCGCGCGACCTCTCGCCCGTGGTGGTGATCGTTCCGGCCGTTATCGTCACATCGCCGTTTTCTCCTTCGGAGCCCATCTGAGACTGGGCGACGATGCCGTGCGATCTGTCGCCGGTCGTCGTGATTGTGCCGCCGACAGAGCTGATGATCACGTCGCCGGAGGAGCCCACATCGCCGCGGCTGGAGGCGAATTGGACGTGGCGCTCAACATCGACCTCCTTCTCGTCATCGGCATCATCGTCGTCGCTCGCCAGGCCGCCGCTGCCGCCAATCGATTGCGCGATGATCCCATGCGCGAGGTTGCCGGTGGTCGAGATGCCGCCTGAGACGTCGATCGTAATGTCGCCCCCATCGCCGCCAGCGCCCGGGAGATAGTCGCCGAATAGCAGATCGGTGCGGTGGATCGTGTCGTGGTCCTCATAGGCGAACCCCCAGACATTGCCGACGTCGCCAGCCGTTCCGCCGCCACCGCCGACCGATTGGGCCAAGATGCCCGCGCTGCCGAGCCCGGTGGTGACGATCGTGCCGGCGCTGGAAATATCGATGGCGCCGCCATGGCCGCCGCCCGAGCCCTGACCGCCGACGTTGATGAGGCCGACCGCTGCGTTCACCCCCTGCCCGCCGGTGCCGCCACCGCCGCCGATCGACTGCGTGTAGATCGCATGCGCCTGGTCTCCGGAGGTCACGATCGTGCCGTCGTTCGTCACGGTGACCGGCCCGCCGTCTCCGGCTGCGCCGGCGACGCCGCCCACGCCGATCTCCAACTCGTGGGCCAGAGACGGAAGCTCGGCAAAGGGCACGTCGACATCGACGTCGATGCCCTCGGCAATCGCCGTGATGGCGTAGCCATCCTGCAGTATTTTTCCGACGTCACTGAAAATGTCCTGGCCCTCGAAGAGCTCGGGCTCGTATTCGCCGCTGCCGCCATGGCCGCCGCCACCGCCGATAGACGTGGCGTGAATGCCGACGCCCTGGCTGCCGGTCGTATGGATCGTGCCGGCGTTACCTATGCGGACCGACGCGCCATTGCCTGCCGCGCCGCCAGCGCCGCCGACATTGACGGTGACGTCGTATTCAATCTCGAACTCGTAGGTCCCGCTGACGATCTCCTTGGTCGACTGAATATCGCAGGCCAGGGAAGAGCCGATGCCGGTGATGACGCCGGCGAGTTTGCAGGGCGACGGGAAGGCGAAGGTCGTGGCCCCGGCTCCGCCCGCCCGGCCGCCGCCGCCGCCAACCGATTGCGCGGTAAGCGCAAAGCCGTTGGCGCCATGCGTGATGACCGTCCCGGTATTGTCGATCTGGACGGCATCACCGTCTCCGCCGGCGCCACCGGCGCCGCCCACATTGACGCTGGCGCTGAAGGAGACCTCAGTCGATTCCTCCTCGCCAGAGCCTCCTCCCTCGTCAGAGCCCCCGTCCTTCTTCTTCCCGTATTTGAGGATGTCCGCGAGGTTGAACGTGACGTTGAAGGCGTTGCCGCCACTGCCGCCGCCTCCACCGATGGACTGGGCATCGATGCCATGAGAGTCGTTGCCGCGCGCAACCAGGTCGCCGCTGTTGCTGACCGTCACCGCGTCGGCGTGGCCACCCGTGCCGCCCTGGCCGCCGATATCGACCTGCGCGTCGAGCGAACTGCCAGCCTGAAGGCCGCCCCGCAGCGTGAAGACGGAGCCGCCGACCCCGCCATTGCCACCGATGGACTGGGCGAGAATGCCATCCGACTGCGCGCTGTTGGTGCCGATTGAGCCGGCGTTCGACACCGTTACCGGCCCGGCAATGGCGCCAGAGCCACCTGCACCGCCGACGGCCACGCCGATCTCGGCGCTCGCCTCGGGAGAGAAATTGAGCTCGCCGGCATAGACAGCACCGCCCGCCCCGCCGTTGCCGCCGATGGACTGAGCGAAGATGCCGCGCGAGCCCACATCGTTGGTGGTGATGGTGCCGCCTGCGAGGCTGCTGACCTCGACCGCGCCGGCCGTCGCGCCCTCACCACCTGCGCCGCCGACATTGACGGCAATCGACCCTGACACTGGCACGTCCGGAATGCCAATCGTGATGCTGCCCTGGAACACCGTTCCGCCCGTGCCGCCGGACCCGCCCTGGCTCAGGGCGTGAAGCCCCGGAGAATGTACGCCCATGGTGGATATCGCGCCGCCGGTTTTCACCGAGACATCGCCGCCGGTGCCGCCCGAGCCACCCGTGCCGCCGACCGTGATGGGGACGGCCGCGATGGTGATGGCCTCGGCCGCGCCGGTCACCTGCGCGGTGCCGCCGGACCCGCCGACGCTTCTAGCGAGGATGGCGCCCGCATTATGCTCAAGCGTCGTCACCGCCGCGGTGTTTTCAAGGGTCACGTCGCCAGCCGTTCCGCCCTTCCCGCCGGACCCGCCGACGGTCACCGAAATCGACCCGAGCGTAATCGCGTCGCCGGTGGCCGTGAGGCCAGAATCGCCGCCGCCACCGCCGATAGACTCGACGGTGATCGCGGTGCTGTTCTCGCCTTCCGTGGAGATGACGCCCGCTGTCTGGGCGCTGACGGCCCCGGCCGCACCGCCCGCGCCGCCATTGCCCCCGACGCCGATACGCACATCGGCCCCGGTCAGCGCCGTGCCCGAGAGCGTCGCTCCGCCGGAGCCGCCGCCAGAGGAGATGCTGCGGGCCGTGACCGCATCGGCGTTTTCGCCGGCGGTGGAGATGGTTCCGCCGGTGGAGAGCGAGACCGCGGCGCCGTGGCCCGAGGCACCGCCATTTCCGCCGACGGTCACGTCGACGCTGCCCATGTCGAAGGCACCGGCTTGAACGGTCACGCCCCCGTCGCCACCGCCGCCGCCGATAGACGCGGCACGTACGGCGCCGGCATGATCTCCCAGCGTCGTGACAAGGCCGCCCACCGTGGCATCGACCGGGGCGCCGTGCCCGCCTGCCCCGCCGGACCCGCCTATCGAAACGCCGACTTCGACACCGGAGGCGGCGTTCGCGTTCACGACGACCCCGCCCGATCCGCCGCCACCGCCGACGCTGCTGGCGACCACCCCATCGGAATGGTCCCCAATGGTGCTGACCGCACCCGTGGCCATGAGAGAGACAGCGCCGCCAGCGCCGCCGCCACCGCCCGCGCCGCCGACCGCGACGCCGACATTGACGAGGGCTTCTGTGGCGGCGTTGACCGTCAGGCCGGCGTTGCCGCCGCCGCCGCCGACGGAGACGGCGCTGACGCCGACAGCGCTCTCGCCCGACGTTGAGACCTGCGCGGCTGTCGTGACCGCTGCGGTGCCGCCGTCGCCGCCAGCGGCACCATTGCCGCCGATGCCCACCGAAACGTTCACGAGATCGACCGCCGTCACAGCGACGGCCGCACCGCCCCGGCCACCGCCGCCACCGACCGACGAGACATCAATGCCCGAGGCCCGCGCGCCAGCCGTCGTGATGGTGGGGGCCGCCTCGCCTTCGGCATAGCTCACCGCCCCGCCATGGCCACCGGCAGAGCCCTGCCCGCCCTGGGCGAGGCCGAAGAGCGTGCCGCCGGTCGTGGCCTGCGCCCCGTTTCCGCCGCCCCCGCCGATGGATTGCACGAGGATGGCAGACGCATCCGCGCCCCTCGTGGTCACGTTGTGCTGGTTCGTCACATCCACCGCGCCGCCGTTGCCGCCCGCCGCGCCGTTGCCGCCGATGGTCACGCCGACGCCGGCGCTCAGCTGCGCCGAGCCGCCGCCACCGCCGATGGATTGCGCGTTGAGGCCAACGGCCAGGCGGCCTCCGGTCTCGATATCGATGGCACTTATGACGCTGACCTGCCCGCCAGAGCCGCCAGAGCCGCCCGTGGCACCCAGCGCCACGATGCCGGAAGCCGCCCCGCCAGAGCCGCCGCCTCCCCCGATGGATTGCGCAGACACACCCTGCGCCATGTCGCCAGACGTCCGAATGAGGCCGTCCCAGGCGGAGACCGTCACCTGGCCGCCATCGCCTCCGGCACTTCCGTTGCCGCCGAGGGCGCCGATCCCCGAGGCGCTCGAGGCTGTGCCGCCGCCCCCGCCGATCGACTGGGCGTTGATGCCATAGGAGGCAAGCCCGGTCGTCTCGATCTGGTTTTCACCCGCAGCAACAATGACGTTGACCTTCCCGCCGTCGCCCGCGCTCTGCGAACCGGCGCCATAGGTGGCGATCCCCGTGGCCCCTCCGGCACTCCCGGAGAAGCCGCCGATCGACTGAGCGAGGATCGCCGTGGAATCCGGGCCGCCGGTGACGATTGTGCCGGAGGCCTCGACGCTCGCGCCCCCGCCGGGGCCGCTGCCGGCGCCCGCCCCGCCAGTGCCCGCCCCGATCACTGCATTGGCATTGCCGCCGGCACCGCCGGCGCCGCCAAGGCTGCGCGCCACCAGCCCGTACGAGAAGCCACCGGTCGTGTGGAGCTCACCGGTGAACTCGATGCTTGCCTGGCCGGCGGAGCCGCCCTGCCCGCCCGCGCCCGCGGCTGCGTCGCCGATGGCACTGGCCCTTGCGTCGCCGCCCCGACCGCCGGTGCCGGCCGAGCTGAGCGCCTCGATCCCCATCGCGGCATCGGCCGTGACGGTGACGCCCAGAGCCTCCACGCGGGCGTCGCCGGAATTACCGCCCAGACCGCCACTCCCGGCCCGCGACACGCCGGCGTCGAGCGTCGAGTTGGCGTTTCCGCCCCGCCCGCCGTCGCCGCCAGACGACCAGCTCTGCAGCGCCGCGCGCCCGTTCAGACCGTTCCGCACGATGGTGCCGCCGTCGACGCTCAGCGTCGCAGCCCCGCCGTCGCCACCGGCCCCGCCAGCGGCGCCGAGCGCTTGTCCGACGCCGAAATCGCCCTGCCCGCCATCGCCGCCCTGACCGCCGAGTGAGCGAGCGCCGAGGGCGACGGCCATGCCGGCGGTCGTGAGGCTGACGTCCGTCGCCTCCAGCGTAGCCGGCCCGCCGGAGCCGCCTGTCCCGCCCACGCCGCCGACGCCGCCCAGGGTGCCGCTGGTCCCGGTGGTATTGCCCCGGCCGCCGGCGCCGCCGGCTCCACCCTCCGAGAGCGACAGGGCCGCGACGGCCCCCAGACCCTGCGTGGTGCGCGAGCCGTAGATCGTCGACTGGGTCAGCGTGAGCTCCGCGCCTCCCGCGCTGGCACCGTGCCCGCCCTGACCGCCGCGCGCATAGCCCGTGAGCGCGCTTGCAGCCCCGCCCGCGCCGCCAGCCCCGCCGAGCGACCTGGCCACAACGATCGGCGCCGGAACGTCGCTGCGCCCGCCGTTCACGCGGACCTGACCGATGGACAGGCTCGCCTGCCCCGCAACGCCACCACTGCCCCCGGATCCGCCCGCCGCGCCGGCGCCGTTGATGACCGCGCCGCTTCCGCCAGCTCTTCCTTCACCGCCGTTCGACTGCGAGAGCAAAGCGATGCCACCACCTTGCGAGAACTCCGCCACACCGGATTCGAAGCTCAGCCGCGCATCCATCGCAGCGCCGCCGCTCCCGCCATCGCCTCCATTGCGTGTGTCGAACTCGCTGGTTTCCGCGACCCCGGCGAAGCCTCCGTTTCCGCCGCTGCTGACAGCCGAGGCCAGGCCAGCGATGTTTCCCCCCGTCACCGTCGCCTGCCTCACGACGAGCTCTGCAGGGCCCCCGGCGCCACCATGACCGCCGTTGCCGGCGTCAGCCCCGCCTGAATTCCCTCCCCTCGCCGTCCCGCCGATACCGCCGGAGCCGCCCCTGCTGAGGACGTTCAGAACGGTGCTGTCCGCATTGCTCGGCGGCCCCGAAAAGGTGCCGTTCCGGATGGTGAGGTGGGCCGCGCCGCCTGCCCCCCCGGCGCCGCCGTTGCCGCCCTGTGCGCGGCCAAGCACGGAGGAGCCGGCTCCGCCCCCGCCGCCCATGCCGCCGATACTCGTTACGGTCACGGCATTGAGGCCACCGCGAACGGTTCCTGCAGCTATGTCGGCAGACGCCGCCGGCGCTGCCCCGCCAACCCCGCCGCTCTCGCCTCTCGGGGCGCCGTCAGCACCGTGACGGCCTGTTCGGGCCTCGGCCTCGACATAGAATGCGCGCGCGGGAGGCGTGGGCGCTTCGACGACAATCGAGGGTGTAAGGTCGACGGTCAGCGAGAGCGGCCCAGACGTGCCGAACAGACCGAATAGAGACCTGTTTCTGGTATCGCTTCCCACTTGGCCGGTGACATCCTTCACGATCAGGCTGCGCACGGTGGACGACGGGAATGTGGCGCCGCCCGACAGATTCCCCGTGCAAATTGCCGTGGGTACGCCGCTCACGGTCGTGACGGAGCAGGCCGCCAGGGCCGGAGAGGTCAACGCAGCGAACACCGCGACCGACGGACCGAGCAGGAGACAAGCTTTCAGGCTCATATTCCGCAGGTTCGTGGCGATCACGAGGGGAGAGGCGGCGGTATTTGCGCCGAATTGGCCATCACGAGAGGCCGTGGCCTGATTCCCGGACAATGCGCCCGACTTGTGCTCGTTCGACATCATCTCGATGCTCCCCTTCGCTGGGTCATGAGGTGAGTGGAGGAGAAACATCGGCCTCTTGACCGGCCGCCGGCATTGATACGGGCAGCTACTCGTCTTTGCTGGCGGCAGATGCGCGCCGGGCGCATTGCCGAACTCAACCGATTGCCGAAGATCATTGCCCAACGGGCATCCACGATCTTTTGGGAAAGCGCGCGAAGGGACGCCCTGCTGCCGGAAAGGCGCGAGGCAACCCGAGGGCGAGGCCTGGCCCAAAGGGGCAATGACATTTCGAGAATCAGAAGGCGGCTTCCAGACACGTCTCAGCTCCAAGACACCGACGAGACCGATGGTCTCGTACAAAAAGTCTCGTGCCCTAACGCCTGGACCTTAGGATCGAACACGACCCGTCGGCATATCCGCGGCAAGGACAGCTTCGTGCCGCGCGTCTTCAGACAAATGAAATATAACCCAAAATTCAACCTAAAGATAGGCGGAGACGGGGCGATAAACTCTAAGATTTGTCTAGACTCATATAATAACGCTATCTGTAGAGTTGCGCCCCTTTCCGCTCTAGAATTGAGACGACCGAAAACTCCACTAAAATACGCCATTGATGGTGTAGATAGACACCACCATTCCGGGAATTGAGTACTCATCGTTCACTTTTCCGATCGGTCGGGGTTGATCCAGCTGTTCCCTTCCCCCTCGGGTCATGACTTGCCGTCTTTTCGCCACCGGCTCCCATGCGCACCGCCCCCGCCTGACCGGCCAAGGGGCTGAGAGGTGAAAGAAGGGTGAGTTCGTGCTTCATGGCTGTCAGCCGCGTTTGAAGCGCAACACCCGCATTTACTTCGATTTTGAGCGTGTCACGAGAATCGGAAAACGTTCGGCCCAATAAAAAGCGCGGTTCCGCAAGAGCTTCCTCGATTTCCGCACCATCTGATAGAAGCCGATCGAGAATGACCGTCAGGGTCTGCGGTTGCCCATCAGCCCCCTGCGTTCCGAAAAGAATGGTCTCTCCATTTCCTCGTACCGCAAGGCCCGGGGTCAAGGTGTGGAAGGGCCGCTTGCCTGCTTTCAAGCCATTCGCATCGCTGCTTTCGCCGCTGAACGCTGCTCCCCGGTTATGCCATAGAATGCCGGTATTGCCGACCGGAATACCCGAGCCCCAGTCGAAGTAGGTGCTTTGCAAGCCACTGACGCAGCGACCCTCGTTATCGATGACGGCAAGATAGGCGGTGTCTGCCGTTTGCAGCGTAGCCGGCCAATTGTTCGCGACAGCTGGGGAAATGCAGCCCGCCATTTTGTCTATCGCAGGACCAGATGGAATAGCCCTGGATTGGTTGGAAAAGTCCGGGTCGCCCAGCTTGGAGCGATGCAGGAAGGCCTGTTTGACTGCTTCGACCTGAAGGTGCATTCGCATGGTCGGATCTGCCGGGCGTCGATTGGGCCCGCACAAGCGAACAAGCAACGCCTGGATCAGCAGCGTTGTCGCCCCCTGCGTGGGAGGTGGCGGGGCGAACACGGTCCAGTCACCCGACCGGAGCGACAGGGCCGCCTCGGATCGGGCCTCGGTTTTGACCAGATCCGAGAGGGCGATGGGCGACCCGGCCTCGCGCAGACCAAGCGCAAGCTCTCTCGCGACAGATCCTGTGCGGAAGCTCTCGAGGCCTTCCTCGATCAGCAGGCCAAGTATCCGCGCCAGAGCACCCTGCCGAAACAACGTTCCGACCTCGGGCGGCTGGCCCCCCGGCATGAAAACCTCGGCGAACCCCGGCCAACGATCCCGCTCGGAACTTCGGAAATCGAGCCAGAATGCGTGCGATCCGCTGATCGGAAAGCCCTGCTCGGCAATGTCCCTCGCTTCGGACAGCAGGCCCCCGAGCGGCAAGCCGCCGGTCCATCGGTCGCCCGAAAGCCGCAGGAGGGCTTGCCAGGACGGCACGAGGCCGGCCGTGGTGAGCATCGAGCCAGCGCCACGGTTGGGGATGGGGCCGCGGTCGCAAGGAACCGCTGCTGCGGCTTGGCCGATCCCCAGGATCGAGCGCCGGAGGCCCTCACGATCCGAGACGATCCAGACGCCGTCTCCACCAAGCCCGCAAAAATAGGGGCAGGTGACCGTCAAGACCGCTCCGGCGGCCACTGCGGCCTCCGCGGCGGTGCCGCCCTTCCTCAGCACGGCCAGGCCGGCCTCCGTCGCCAGAGGGTCCGGCGTGCAGACGATGCCCTCGTCGGCGGACGCGGTGGCTGACATGGGCCCTACCATGGTTTCGCAAGACAGGCTGGCGCCCTCTGCCGCCCCGCCAACCCGGCGACAGCCAGAAGCGCGAGGAGGTAGGGCAACATGGTGAGCAGCGCCGTAGGGGCATCGAAGCCGAGAGCGGGCAGCTGGAACTGCAGTGCATTGGCCGCCCCGAAGAGCAAGCAGGCGAGGATCGTGCGTAGTATCTGCCAGTTGCCGAAGATCACCGCGGCAATCGCGAGGTAGCCGGCACCGCTGGTCATTTCCTCGGTGAAGGAATGGATGTCGCCGATCGACAGGAAGACGCCGCCGAGAGCCGAGAGCAAGCCGGTGGCGATGATCGCCCCCGTCCGCAGCCAACGCACCGGCACGCCGGAATTCGCGACGGCACGCGGGGCATCGCCTGCCGCGCGCAACGCGATGCCGAGGCCGCTGCGATACATCACCCACCAGATCAGACCACCTGCCACAGGGATCATGTAGACGAGCCAGATCTGCGAGAAGGCAGGCCCGATTGCGGGGAGCTCGGTGAGCGGCCACGGCTCCCACTTGTCCCAGCCCGGGATCACTTCGCGCGACCGGGCACCGAAGAGCAGCCGGTAGCCGAGAGTCGTCGCCCCGATGACCAGAATGTTGATGCCGATGCCGGTGACGATCTGGTTCGCCCGCATCACGTTCGTCAGGAACGCCTGCAGCGCGGCGACGGGTAGAACGGCGATCAGCCCGAAGAGAAGCCCCAGCATAGGGCTTCCTGTCAGCCACGACCCGACGGCGCCGGCGAAAGCGCCTGTCAGCATCATGCCTTCGACGCTCATGTTCAGAACGCCGGCTTTCTCCGAGATGTACTCGCCGAGCGCGGCGAAGGCGAGCGGGGCGGAGAGCCGCAAGGTCGAGCCGAGGAACAATCCGATCAGGTCCCAGGTCATCGGCGTCGGCCCTCCAGCCAGAACGCCGCGCCCGCGACGAAGACGACGATCAGCCCCTGAACGATCTGAACCAGCGCGGTCGGGACGGAGGCCACCATCTCCATCATGATCCCGCCCGAGCGCAGAAAGCCGAAGAGCAGCGCCCCGAGGATCACACCCGAGACCCGCCCGCGCGCCAGCAGGCCTACGACTAGACCATCGAAGCCGTAGTTCGAGCTAAACCCGGCCTTCAGCGCATATTGCTCGCCCTGGATCATGATCGCGCCGGCCAGCCCGCCGAACGCGCCGGCAATGGCCAGCGCCAGAATCATGTGGCGGTCGACGGCGACCCCGGCGCGAAGCGCGGCGGTGGGGTTCTCTCCGACAAGCCTCAGGCGGAAACCGAACACCGAACGCTCGAGCAGAAGCCAGGTCGCCGCCGCGAGGATCACGGCAAGGATCGCGCCCGCCGTCACGGGCGCCGCGTAGGACCCGGTGAGCAAAGGAATCTGGGTACTCAGGGGAATGCTGGAGGATTCCGGCAGCGTCGCCGCCGACGTCGCGGGCTGTCGCAGCAGCGCGGGGGATTGCACGGTCCAATAGACGACCCAGATCGCGATGAAAGACAACAGCAGGGTCGAGATGACCTCGTTCGTGCCTGCCCTGGCCTTGAGGACCCCCGCGATGCCCCCCCAAAGAGCGCCGGCCAGACAGGCGGCAGCCATCGGATATAAGAACGGCAGCGGCCAAATCAGCTGTTCGGCCCCGCCGTGAAGGGCGATGGCCGTTGCGGCCACGCCTCCCATCGCGATCTGGCCCTCGCCCCCCACATTTGTCAGCCCGGCCCGCGACGCGATGATGAATCCCAGCGCGACGAGTGCGAAAACGACCGCGCGGTTGATGGAGATGGATAGGGAATATCCGCTGCCGAATGCGCCCTGCATGAAGGCACCAACGGATGCCGACACGGAGGCCCCGGTGGCGAGGATCAGCAGCGCACCCACGGTGAAGGCCCCCAGCACCGACATCACCTGCACGGCGCCGGGAACGCGAGTGACGTCGCTGATATTCATGCGGCATTCCCCGCCATCAGCGCGCCGATCTCTTCGCGGTCGGTGCTGTCGGCCTTGCGGTGGGCGACGATGCGGCCACGGTAGATGACGAGGATGCGGTCGGAGGCCGCGAGCACCTCGTCGAGTTCCGACGAGATCAGAAGGACGCCGACGCCCCCCTCGCATGCCTCGCGAATCATGTCGTAGACGGAATTGACCGCGCCGATGTCGAGCCCACGGGTCGGCTGCGCAGCGAGGAGAAACTTCAGCCCCGGCGTGGTCAGTTCGCGCGCCAGAACGGCCTTTTGCTGGTTTCCTCCCGAAAGGTCCCCGATTGCAATACCGGGGCCTGAGGCGCGCACGTCGAACCGATCCATGAGGCCGGCGGCGTCGCGCCGCATCCGCGTCCGGTTCATCAAACCGAAGCGACTGTAAGCTTCGAGCCGGTTGTTCAGAATGTTGTCGGCGACGCTCATCCCGTCGGCTATGGCGACACCGTGCCGGTCCTCCGGCACGATCCCGACCCCCTGACGGGTAGCATCGCGCGCCGTCACATGGGTGAGTTCGCGATTACCGGCGAACCAGCGCCCGCCGCTGGGGCGCAGCACGCCCGCGAGGATATTGCCTAGCTCGGTCTGGCCGTTGCCCTCGACCCCGGCGATACCGACGACTTCGCCCGCGCTCACGGTGAAGCTTGCCCGATCGAGGCGCAGGGCGCCCATCGCGTCGCGGTAGCTCAGCCCGTCGGCCTGCATCACGTCCGCACCGCGCCTCTTGCCCGCCCTTCGGCGGCGCCGACTGGCATCGGGCAGCTTGTCGCGACCGATCATGGCGCTGACGATCCGGTCCATGTCCCGGGCGGGCGAACGGGACGTCGCGACACAGCGCCCTGCCCGAAGGACGGTCACGCGGTCCGCCGCCTGGCGGATCTCGGCCAGCTTGTGGGTGACCAGCATGACGGCGCACCCTTCATCGGCGACACGGCGGCAGGTCTCCAGCAAGGCGCCAATCTCGTCCGGCAGGAGCACGGCAGTCGGTTCGTCGAGGACCAGTATCCAGGGGCGTCGAACGAGCGCCTTCACGATCTCGAGCCGCTGCCGCTCGCCAACGGCCAGATCGCCCACCCGCTGCGTCAGGTCCAGCTTCAGACCATAGCTCGCCGCGAGGGCCTCGATCCGGGCGCGGGCCGCCCTGCGATCGAGCCGCCGCAGCGTGCTCCCGAGCAGAAGGTTGTCGAGCGCCGTCAGATCGGGGGCGAGCGAGAAATGCTGATGCACCATGGCAACGCCCCCCTCGAGCGCCTGCCGCGGCCCGAGGGGTAGGTAAGGAGCGCCCAGACATTCCATCTGACCCCCGGTTGGCCGCAGCACTCCGAAGATCAGGTTGCAAAGGGTCGATTTCCCCGCCCCGTTCTCTCCCAGAAGGCAATGGATTTCGCCGGCATTCAGGCGCAGGTCTATTCCGTCCAGCGCCTTGAAGGCGTCGAACGCTTTCGTGATGCCGCGCATCTCGAAGAGCGGCGCGGCATCCGTGGGCGGATGAAGAGGCTTATCCGCCTGCATATCAGCCTTCCAGCGTCTCAATGTCACCCGCGAGGAGCTTTTGCATGATCTCCTCGAGTTCGGCCTCAACCTCCGGATCGCTGTTGCAGACGACCATGTCCGACGCCTCGCTGCCCATGGCGAGCCCGAAGGGTTTGTAGCCCGGCTCCCATGTGCCCTCGACGAGCTGATCAATGGCATATTCGACCTGATAGCCAACGCCGGTGATCGAATAGGCGATGTAAAGGGGATCGACGCCGCAATAGTCGGAATAGCTGCCGATGATGTGGGTGCCGTTCTCGGCCGCGGCCTGCTCCATGCCGCGCAGGCCGAGATTCAGGATGTGGTAGTGAACATCCGCGCCCTGGTTGATCGCGGCGAGCGTGGCTTCCTTCGAGCCGGCGACATCGTCGAAGTCCCCGGTATAGGCTTCGAAATACCGGATGTCGGGATTGATGTAGCGCGCACCGGCACCGAACTCCTCGCCCGCGTTGACGATCGAAGGGATCTCCGCCCCGCCGACATAGGAGACGGCGCCGGTTTCCGACATCAGCGCAGCGGCGGCGCCGGCAACGAACGCGATCTCGGCCTGTTTCACGTCGTAGCCCGCGACGTTCGGAGCCTCCTGCCCCTCGTTGCCGCCAACGATCGAGAAGCTCGTGTCGGGGAAGCGCGCTGCGATCTTGAACACCGCCTGCTGCGTCTGGCCGCCGACGCCGATGACCAGATCGTTGGCCATCGCCAACTGGGTCAGCGCCTGCTCCATGTCGGCGTCGCTGATGTTCTCGATCATCTGCACCTTGAGCAGGTCGCCATGCTCGGCCTGCGCGGCGACGAGGCCGTCATAGCCCGATTCCATCCAGCCCTTGTCGGAGGTGGACCCGGGGATCAGCACCCCGACATTGTGCGTTTCGGTCTGTGCGACGGCCGCGGTAGACGAAAGTTGCGCCGCGACCAGAGCGACGAAGGAGACGAATGTTCGGCGGTTCAGCATGTCTTGTCCTCTCATGACATCCAAGGTGCGCCCGTCCGGGTGATGCGACTTGGTGCTCTCGCCATCCGGGTCGCCCCGAGCCAAACCCGATTCTCGCGGCCTGCGAAGGACGGATAGAGCAAATTGACCCATTTGGTAAGTAAGTGTTTACTTTTTGAGCGAGGATGTTCAGCGATCGCCTCACGTTAGGTCAGTCATAAAAGATGATGGGGTCAAAGTCCGGGCAGCGATGGGCAAGCCCGCCCGTCTGGCGCAGGGTGAGATTACACACCCGCCCACGGAGGTTTTCCGATGAAAGACGATCCAAGCACCGATGAAGAAGGCGAAGCGCTCGGTATTGGCCGCACCTTCCGCTGGAGAGCGACGCCGGACACCGTCGACATGTCCATGCGCGAACCGGCCCCCCGCCGCATCGAGATCTTGTCACAACCGCAATCGGTGATCTGCGATCTCAACCGCACGGCCATCGTCGTCATCGACATGCAGAACGACTTCTGCACCAGCGGCGGCTGGGTCGATCATATCGGCGGAGACGTCGCCCCCGACCGCGCCCCTATCGAGCCGCTGCAAGCCCTGCTGCCCGCGCTGCGTGCCGCTGGTGTGCCGGTGATATGGGTCAATTGGGGGGTCCGCCCCGACGCGGCCAACCTGCCGCCCAACCAGATCCATCTCTACAAGCCCACCGGCGCCGGCACCGGCATCACCGAAGAGCTGCCGAACGGCCACAAGGTGCTCACCAAGGATAGCTGGGCGGCCGCCACGGTCGACGAACTGGCGCCCCTGCCCGAGGATTACGAGGTCGACAAGCACCGGATCAGCGGCTTCTGGGACACGCCGCTCGATTCCATCCTGCGCAATCTGGGCACTAGGACGGTGCTGTTTGCCGGAGTGAACACCGATCAATGCGTCTTGCATACGCTGACGGATGCGAACTTCCTGGGCTACGGCTGCATCATGGTGACCGATTGTTGCGCGACGACCTCGCCCGACTTCTGCACGGCAGCGTCGATCTGGAACGTGAAAAAGTGCTTTGGCTTCGTCTGCGAGTCGGGCGACGTGCTACGCGCGCTACCCCGGGCAAAATGACCTGCAGCGAGCGCTCGGTCGCCGCCACTGCCTCTGCCTCCATAGCGGGCTATGAGATGCCAGGATCCGTCTGACCAAGGGTCAAGGCGGCGACACCGGGGGTGCCCTCTCCACTGTAGAGGGCCAAAGGTCCTTGTTAAATGTAGCCGATCGGAGCGGGAGTTTTTCACCTCCGAGCAGACGGGCAGGACAATGCCAATGAAGACCGCCAAAACCAACCGGAAACCTGAGGTCGCGACCGAGGATCGCATACTCGCTGCGGCCCATCATGAATTCGTCTCTCACGGATTTGCAGGGGCGAGGATCGAACGCATCGTCAAGCAGGCGCGTGTCAATCCCAGGATGATATACCATCATTTCGGTGGCAAATCCGGCCTATACCTCGCTGTACTGGAAGGCAGCCTCGCAGGTCTGCGTGAACGAGAGATGATGGTAGATTTTGCTCACGAGCCACCCATCGAAGGGCTTCTGAAGCTATCTGATTTTCTCAACGACTATTTCAGGGAGACGCCGGATCTGGTTCGTCTTCTCACGAACGAGAATATCGAAGGCGCCCGCCACATGAAGGCATCAAAAGCCATTGGCGAGATGTCCTCGCCGGTTCTGGATCAGATCGGCGGCCTGCTGGAGCGGGGTGAAAAAGAGGGTTCGATCCAGCCAGGCATCGATCCGCTGGTTCTCTACATCCAGCTCGTGGCGCTGTCGCAATTTCATATCTCCAACATGCATACGCTGACGACGATCTTTTCTGTCGACATCGCCTCGGATGACTGGAGGGATCGGCACAGAGCTGCGACACGCACAATGATCAGTCGCTACCTCGGGAAAGTCGGATAGTCCAAAAATTTTAATGCGTTTGGAAGAAACGGCATTGGGAAGCTACGAGCTGGATTATGTGGTAAGTGACCTGAGCCCCGACTCTCCTCGGACCATTCGGAGAGTCCGCGAGTTGTTGCTCCGCTCCCCAACTTTGGACCGCCGGAAGTTAGATTTTTCCGGCCGTCTCACGATGACGGGCTGGCTGCGTCACCGGGATAATGCAGGGCGATCGGGACTTTGTATCCGATCGCACTGTGGGGTCGGTCCTCGTGGTAGTGCCTACGCCAATCCTCGAGCTTTTCGCGGGCGTCGGCAAGGCTCATGAACCAGTGCGCGTCCAGACACTCTGCCCGGAGCTTCGAATTGAACGCCTCGATGAACCCGTTGTCGGTCGGCTTTCCGGGCCGCGAGAAGTCCAGGGTGACGTCGTTGGCATAGGACCAGAGGTCGAGGTCCCGTGATGAAGCTAGGGAAGAAGGTCGAGATGCTGTTCGCGCACCTCAAGCGCATCCTCGGGCTCGGAAGTCTCCGACTACGGGGACCTTGCGGCGCGAACGGCGAATTCCTGCTCGCCGCCACCGCCCAGAACCTCAGGAAACTGGCGAAGATCCTTCCCGCACCGCAGCAACCACGAAGGGCTTGAGCAGAAAGGCCCCTGCGCTAATCGCGGGCGCCGAATTTCTGCGCTCGCGAAGGGGTGTTTTCCACAGAATCGGCTCTTAGCGGAGCTATGCTGCGATGCCGCATGTTCCGCTTCGAGCCCGTTTCGACCAATGCTGCGGTGCGAACGGAGAGCTGCATTCTAGCGCCACCGATCATTGGTAGAGCAGTTGCACATCTCTCTATTCCCTCCTCACCGCTCTATGCTGCCGGCGGAAACTCCCCAACCCTGAAGAACCTCTGCCGGAGTGCAGGATGCTCTTCGCATGCTTCGTTGAAGTCGAAGACTACGATGTCCTGCAAGTCATGCTGCGTGCATTCCGGCCGGGCCCACCGCCGCGACGCACGCGGTCGTGGCATGCGGGGCCTACTCCACCCAGCTCTCCGCCCGCCTCGGAGACAGGATCCCGCTGGATACCGAGCGCGGCTATCACGTCATGATCAAGGCGCCCGAAACCGTCCCCGCCCTGCCGATCACGGATGCGAGCTCGAAATATGTCGCGACCCCGATGCAGCACGGGTTGCGGCTGGCCGGCACTGTCGAGTTCGCCGGCCTCAATGCCCCGCCCGATTTCAGCCGCGCCAGGCTGTTGCTCCGCCAGGCGCGCGAGCTGCTGCCCGGGTTGTCCGGCCCCTATGCCGACAGCGACCTCTCCCTCTGGATGGGCCGACGTCCATCGATGCCGGATTCCCTGCCGGTCATCGGGACATCGCGCCGCTCGCCGGATGTCATCTACGCCTTCGGCCATGGCCATATCGGCATGGCGAGCGGATCGCGGACAGGCATGATGGTGCGCGATTTGGTTCGAGGCGGGTGGCGGCAGAACTCCCAGAATCCGTTCTCACCGCAGAGATTCAGGTAGCCTCGGCGGCCTGCGTAGTCCGCGGCAATGACCGAGCCGTGGGTGTGCGGGGGCGGCATTGAACCACCGGCACGAGGTTTCTCATTCCACTGCTCTAAAACGCCAACGCCTCGCGCAGCGCAGCCACACGATCCGGACGGGTGAGGCGAGGCGGGCCGATCCCGATCCGCTCTGCTCCGCTCTCCGCCACATCGACGGAGCCGGCGGAGGCGTGGACGGCGGAGACACCCATGCGTTGCAGGGCCCCGATGTCAGCCGTGCGCAGGCCGCCGCCGGCCATGATCTCGATGCGGCCGGAGGCTTCCGCGACCATCGCCGCGATGACCGGCAGCCCCTCGCCGACCGAGGGCGCTCCGCCGGAGGTGAGGATGCGCGTCAGGCCGAGCTCCGCCGCCTGCCCCGTCGCCTCGACGGGGTCCGGCGTGCAGTCGATCACCCGGTGCAGCGTCACCGGAAGCCCGCCCGCCGCGTCGCGCAGCCGCGCGAGCGTCACGAGATCCAGCGTGCCACCCGGGTGACAGGCGCCGATGACGATGCCGGCAGCGCCGCCGGCGCGCATCGCCGCGATATCGGCAAGGGCAGCGGCGAGATCGTCGGCGTCATGGAGGAAGCCGCCGGGGCGGGCGCGGATCATGGCATGTGCCTCCGCCCCGACATCGCGGGCGACGGCGAGCAGGCCCGGCGATGGCGTGAGGCCGCCCAGCGGCAGGGCCGCGCAGAGCTCCACCCGGTCCGCGAGGGTGGCGGCGCGCAGGCTCTCCGGCGCGTCGACGCAGATTTCCAGCTGGATCATGATCCGGCCCTCTCCTGTCTTGTCACGGCCTAGTAGCCCCGTGCCGGGTCGACGATGCCGGGCACGGGCTCGCCGGCGAGATAGGCGTCGATGTTCTCGGTCATCCGCGCCGCCTGCGCCTGCTCCGCCCGATCCGTCACGCCGGAGACGTGCGGCGACAGGCGGATGCCGGGGTGCGCATAGAGCGGGCTCCCGGCCTCGGGCGGCTCGGGCCATGTCGCATCCAGCGTGGCCGCCCGCAGCGCGCCGCGATCCAGCGCCGCGAGCAGCGCGGCCTCGTCGAGCAGCGCGCCGCGGGCGACGTTGACGAGATGCAGGCCGGGCCTGGCCGCCGCGAGCACCTCTGCGCCGACCATCCCGCGGGTCGCCGGCGTCAGCGGCAACGCCAGGACGAGGTGATCCGACCGGGCCGCCAGCTCCGCCATATCGCCGGCCATCTCGATGCCCGGCACTTCGCGGGGCGCGCGGGCCAGGCCGACGACGCTCATGCCGACGCGCTGGCCCAGCCTCGCGCAGGCGAGGCCGATGTCGCCCAGCCCGGCGATGCCCAACACCTTGCCCGCGACGGAGCCCAGCGCCTTGCGCTGCCAGTCCTCCGGCCCCCGCATGGGCGCATCGAGCAGGCCCTTCTCGACGGCGAAGACCGCGCCGATCACGAATTCGGCGATGCTCTGCGACTGGATGCCGACCCCCCGCGTCACCAGCGGCACCTCGAAGGCCCAGTCGGGCAGCAGCTCGACACCGGCCGACATGGTCTGCAGCCAGCGCAGGCCATGCGGCCACCCATCCGGGCGCCCGCCCGCGGCCCCCCATTGCGCCTGATGGGTGAAGAGCACCTCCGCGTCCTCGGCCACCTCCCACGGCGCCGCGGCGGGGACGGAGCGGCATGTCACCGCCGGGTGGCGCTCCACCATCGCCGCCTCGGCGGGTGGCAGGCTGCAGGCGATGGTCAGCGGCGCCCTGCGGGCGGGGGCGCCCTCGGCCGGCTCGGCGTTCCGGGCGAGGGTCACGTCAGCTCCAGCTTGATGACGGGGATGACGACATCCGGCCGGGCGACCGGCAGCTCCAGCACAAGGTCGCCCGCCGTGGCCGCGATCTGCATGTCGTCATTGTGGTTGTCGGGCGTCGCGACCAGCGTCCTGATCTCGGAGCCATCGGCCATGAGCTCGGCATAGGCGACCTTACCGGCCAGCCCTGGCAGATGCAGGTGGCGGAAGGGCCAGGCGAGCACGTGCAGGTAGAGGAGGTTGCCCCGCTGCGTGACCCGGCAATCCTGCACCGGCCCGATCTCCGCCGCGCCGGCCCCGATGATCGCCTCGCCGTGCAGCGCCATCCACCGGGCGTAGGTCTCCAGTGCCTCTCGCGAGGCGGCGTCGAACTCGCCGCGGGCCGTGGGGCCGACGTTCATGAGCAGGTTGCCGCCCTTCGACACCGTGTCGACGAGGATGCGCAGCAATTGCTCGCCGCTCTTGCCCGGCCCCGCCTCTCGCGAATAGCCCCATGGCCCGGCGAGCGTGTGGCAGGCCTCCCAGGTGACGCGCTCGCCGTCCCGCGTGGGCCAGGCGTTCGGCACGTATTGCTCGGGCGTCACCACGTCGGGCACCAGCTCGGGCAGGTCGACCCGGTTGTTGATGAGGATGTCGGGGGCGAGCTTGCGGACATGGGCGATCAGCGCCTCAGACCCCCAATCCTCGCGCCCCTTGCCGCGCAGGCCATTCTCCTCGCGATGCGGATAGGAGAAGTCGAACCAGATGATGTCGATCGGCCCGTAGCCCGTCAGAAGCTCTTCGATCTGCCCCAGCATGTAGGCGCGGTAGCGCGCCATGTCGCGGGAGGCGTTCTGCGCCACCGCATCGGGGGCGCCCCGCTCGGGGTGGATCGGGTCGATGGTGAAATCGGGGTGATGCCAGTCGATCAGCGAGTAATAGAGGCCGATGCGGATGCCCTTGGCCCGGAAGGCCGCGACGATCTCGGCCAGCGCGTCGCGGCCGAAGGGCGTGTTGGTCGCCTTGTAGTCGGTCAGCGCGCTGTCCCAGAGGCAGAAGCCCTCGTGGTGCTTGGCCGTGATGACCACGTAGCCCATCCCCGCCGCCTTCGCCTCGGCCGCCCATGCGGCGGGGTCGAAGCCTTGCGGATCGAAGCGCTCGAAATAGCGGGCGTAGTCGGCGGCGGCGATCTCTTCGCGCTTGGCCACCCATTCGTGGCGGGCGGGCAGCGCGTAGAGGCCCCAGTGGATGAAGAGGCCGAACCGCGCCTCGGTGAACCACGCCTTCTTCTCCGGCGAGAGCGGCGCGGGCAGATCGTGGGCCGGCGGAGCGGGGTGCGGGGTCATGGTCGGGTCTCCGGTTCTTCAGAAGGCAGCCGCGCTCAGGGGCGCGGGTCGAGCAGGTCGCGCAGGCCGTCGCCGAGAAGGTTGAAGCCCAGCACCATGACCATCACCGCCAGCCCGGGGAACAGCGACAGGTAGACGTTGACGCCGATGAAGTTGCGCCCCTCGCTCATCATCGCCCCCCATTCCGGCAGGGGCGGCTGCGCGCCGAGGCCGAGGAAGGACAGGCTCGCCGCCGAGAGCACCACGGTGCCCGCCGTCAGCGTCGACTGCACGATGATCGGCGCCAGCGCGTTGCGCAGGATGTGGTCGAACATCAGCCGCAGCCGGCTCGCGCCCAGCGCCATGGCGGCCTCGACGTAATCCATCTCGCGCAGCGACAGCGTGATGTTGCGCGTCAGGCGGGCATAGACCGGCACCGCGAAGATGGCGTTGGCGATGAGCAGGTTGATCAGGCTCGGGCCCAGGATCGAGACGATGAGGATGGCCAGCACCACCGCCGGGAAGGCGAAGAGCACGTCCATCACCCACATGATCGCCGCATCCATCCGCCGGCCTGCCGTGCCGGAGAGAAGGCCGAGCGGCACGCCCAGCGCCACCGCCAGCCCCACGCCCACCGCCGCTTCCAAGAGCGAGATGCGCGCGCCGAAGATGACGCGGGCGAAGATGTCGCGGCCGAACTGGTCGGTGCCGAACCAATGCGCGGCCGAGGGCGGCCGCAGCGTTGCCAGAAGGTCCTGCTCATAGGGGCCCTGCGGCGCGATGAGCGGGGCGAAGATCGCGGCCAGCACGATCAGCGCCACCAGCACGGCGCCGACCAGCAGGTTGGGCCGCTTGCGCCACCACCGCCACGAGATACCGGGGCGGACCGGCACGAAGGCGGGCTCCGCCACCGGGGAGAGCGGGGCGTTCACCGGCGCGTCGGTGCCATCGGCAGCCTGGGGACGGGAGACATTGGCCATCAGCTCACCCTCACGCGCGGATTGATCAGCATGATCATCAGGTCGGCCAACAGGTTCACCACCACGACGCTGGCGACCGTCAGCAGGGTCACGCCCTGGATCACCGGGTAATCGCGGTAGCGCACGCTATCGACGAGAAGCCGCCCGATGCCGGGCCAGTTGAAGACGGTCTCCGCCACCACCGCGCCCGAGACCACCGCGCCGAAGTTCAGCCCCACGATGGTGACGATGGGGATGAGCGCGTTGCGCAGCGCGTGGTTGCGGTAGACATGCGGCTCGTCCACGCCCTTGGCGCGGGCGGTGCGGACGTAATCCTGCCCCAGCACCTCGATCATCGACGAGCGCGTCATCCTTGCGATGATCGCCGTCGGCAGCAGGGCCAGTGTGAGTGCGGGCAGCACATAGTGCTTCCACGTGCCCATCCCCATCAGCGGCAGCCAGCCGAGCTGAACGGAGAAGTAGTTCATCCCCATCAGCGCCAGCCAGAAATTGGCGAGCGAGGCGGCAAGGATCGCGGCCACCATCACGATCTGATCGGGCCATCGCCCGCGATAGGCCGCCGAGAGCACGCCGGCGGAGATGCCCACCACGATGGCGAAGACATAGGCCACGATGGCGAGGGCGAGCGTGTTGGGGAAGCGCTTGGCGATCTCCTGCACCACCGGCTGCTTGGAGCGCAGCGAATTGCCGAGATCGCCCTGCACCGCGTTCTTCAGGAAGAGGCCGTATTGCACGATCACCGGCTGATCGAGCCCGAGCCGGGCGCGCACGTCGACGAGCACCGCCTCGGGCGCGTCGGGGCCGGCCATCAGGCGGGCCGGGTCGCCGGGAAGCGCCCGGACGGCAAGGAAGACGATCAGCGACACGCCAAGAAGGATCAGCGGCAGGCCGAGGATCTTGCGCAGGAAGTAGGCTTTCAAGGGAGGCGGCTCCTGCCGTCACGCGGCACCGGGAAAAACAGTATCCCCGGGGGCGGCACCCGCCCCCGGGGGTCTCTCAGGTGGCGAGGATTACTCGGTCACGCTCACGTCGGTCGCCACCAGCAGGCCGCCCGGGCGCACCCAGATGCCCTCGATGTCCGTCGCCGTGGCGAAGAGGTCGACCGGCTTGTAGAGCAGCACGTGCGGCGCATCCTCGTTGATGATGTTCTGGATCTCGAGGTACTGGGCGATCCGGCTTTCGGTGTCGCCGTTGGAGGCCGCCTCGTCCATCAGCGCATCCAGCTCCGGGTTGGAGTAGAAGCCGACATTGGCGTCCGTCGGGCTGAAGCTGTCGGTGTGATAGAGCGCGCGCAGCTGCGTATCGGCATCGAGCGTGGCCGACGAGAACGACGCGATGATCATGTCGACGTCCTGCTCGGCCTTCTCTTCGGGCCCCGCGAACATGACGTCGGACATCACGCCCGTCTCCAGACGCGTGATTTCCAGATCGATCCCCGCCTCGGCCCACATGGCCTGCAGGGCCTGCGCGATCGGCGCTTCCTGGTCCTGCACGAAGAGGTTCACCTCGACGCCATCCTCGTAGCCGGCCTCGGCCAGAAGCTCCTTCGCCCGCTCCACGTCGTAGGTGTAGGGCTCGAGCGTGTCGTCGTAGCCGAAGACCGCCTCGCCGAGCGGCGAATTGGCCGGCGAGCCGTAGCCGTAGAGCAGCGCCTGCACCAGCGCCTCGCGGTCGGTGGCGTAGTTGACGGCCTGGCGCACCTCGAGGCTGTCGAAGGGCTCGATCGTGGTGGTCAGGGCGGCCCAGAACACGCGGCTGGAGGCGCCGCTGTTCAGCTCAAGCTCGGGGTTGGCCTCGATCTGCTGGGCGAAGATCGGCGAGGGCGCGTTGACGACGTCGGCATCGCCCGATTGCAGCGCCATGGAGGCGACGGAGGGCTCGCTCGACCAGATCCAGCGGATCTCCTCGACCTCGGCGGGGTCGCCCCAGTACTCGTCGTAAGCCGATTGCAGCACGTATTCGCCGCTCGCCCACTCTTCCAGCATGAAGGGCCCGGTGCCGATGCCGGCGGTCTCCAGCGTGCCTTCCTCGCCGGCCGTCGGGCTGACGATACCGGCATGCATCATGGCGACGAGCGCCGGGAAGGCCGGGTAGACCTGCTTGAGGCCGAATTCGACGGTGTAGTCATCCGTCGCCGTCACCGTGTCGATGATCGGGCGGAAGCGGCCGCCGCTCGGCAAACCTTGCGATTCATCGAGAAGCCGCTCGAAGGTGTAGACCACGGCGTCGGCGTTGAACTCGGTGCCGTCGTGGAAGGTCACGCCCTCGCGCAGCTCGAACGTCCAGGTCAGGCCGTCTTCGGAGGCGCTCCACTCGGTGGCGAGGCCGGGCACCTGGTTGAGGTCCGCGTCCAGCGCCACGAGGTTTTCGAAGACCGTCGCGAGGATCGACATGTTGTAGGTGCCGCCCATCGTGCCGGGCTCCATGCTCGCCGGGGGCTCTCCCTGCAGGATGGTGACGCTCTGCGCGAAGGCGGGGCCGGCGAGGGCCGTGGTGAGGCTCAGCGTGGCGGCGCAGGTGGCCACCCGCAGGCTGGTCTGGCGTGTCTGGGTCATGAGGACTTCCCTGTGATCCTGTGCATCAAATGGGCGGAGACTTTTGCTAATGGGTGTCTAAACCAAGGTTGATTAAGTTCACGGACTATTTTATCTGTCAAGGGAACGGCGCCCTGACAGCGAAAGACACCCATGCAACCAGCTCTTTCAGGCAGTGCCCGCGCCCTCCTCAGGGCGATCAGCGCCTCCGGCCCACTGTCCCGCGCGCAGCTTGCTGAAATGTTGGGCATCTCGCGGGCGCAGGCGACGAACCTCAGCCGAGACCTCCTCGACACCGGCCTCATCTACGAGGCGGAGACGGTTTACGGGCAGGGACGTCCCTCGATTCGCCTCGGCCTCAACCCCGGCGGCGGCTACCTCATCGGCGTCTCGCTCGATCATGACCCCTGCGCCGTCGTGCTGACGGACCTGCAGGGCAAGGATCTCGCCTCCGCTACCCTGCCCCTCAGCGGCGATCCGGCCGCGCTCGGCCAGTCCATCGCGGCGCTGCTGCCCAAGCTCTGCGCAGAGGCCGGCATCACCGCCGATCGCATCGTGGCCATTGGGCTGGCGGTGCCCGGCTTCGTCGATGCCGACCAGCAGACCTGCCTGCAGTCCTCCTTCATGGGCTGGCGCGACAGGAACGTCGCCGCCGAGATCCGCGAGGTCACGGGCATCGCCACCTACATCGAGAACGACGCCAACGCCGTCGCGCTCGGCGAACGGCTCTTCGGGCGCGCCCGGCAGTGCGACGATTTCCTCCTCGTCTCCCTCGGCACCGGCATCGGCGGCGCGATGTTCATCGACGGCAAGCTGCGCCGCGGCCATGGCGGCGGCGCCGGAGAGCTGTCGCACGCCACGATCGAGCCGGGCGGCCCGCCCTGCCGCTGCGGCAAGCGCGGCTGCCTGACCACCATCGCCTCCGGCCGCGCCATCGTGGCCGACGCCCGGGCCGCGGGCCTGCAGGCCGGGAGCCTCGAAGAGGTCGAAACCCTCGCCGATCAGGGCAACACCGACGCCATCGCGATCCTGCACCGGGCCGGCGGCGCGCTCGGCCTGTCCGTCTCCCACGCGGTGCAGATGCTGAACCCCGAGCTCGTGCTGATCGTCCTGCAGATCGGCAGCATCGACGGGCTGATGCACCGCGTCGTCTCCCAGACGCTCGAAACCAACCTGCTGCCGCGCTTCGCCGCGCGCACACGGATCGAGTTCGAGACCGTCTCCGCCGCGTTCTGGGCCCGGGGCGCCGCCGCTGTCGCCGCCGAACGGTTCCTCCTCACGCCTCCGCCTCCCCTGACCAAGGACGAAGAATGAAAATTGCCGTCGCCGGCCTGCATATCGAATGCTCGAGCTACAATCCCGCGCGCTCCCACGCCGAGGATTTCATCACCCTGCGCGGGCGCGAGATCACGCAGTCGCCGCAATTCTCCGTCCTGTCGGAATTCGATGCCGAGCTCCTGCCCGCCTTCTATGCGCGCGCCGTGCCGGGCGCGCCCATCGCGATGGAAACCTACCAGGCCTTCAAGGCCGAGATCCTGCAGCGGCTGGGCGCCCTCATGCCCTTCGATGGCCTCTATCTGCCGCTTCACGGCGCCAGCCACGTGGCCGGCATGGAGGACAGCGAGGGCGATCTCGTCACCGCCATCCGCGATCTGGTCGGGCCGGACATGCCGATCTCGGCCTCGTTCGATCTGCATGGCAATCTCAGCCAGCGGATCATCGACAGCATCGACATGTTCACCGCCTACCGCACCGCCCCCCATATCGACGTGGAAGACACGCACCGCCGCGGGATGCGCCAGCTCATGCGCTGCCTGACCACCGGGGAGCGGCCGGGTGTCGTCTGGGCGAAGATCCCGGTGTCCCTGCCCGGCGAGCGCACCTCGACGGAGGCAGCCCCGGCGGATGGGCTCTATGCGGCGCTGGAGCAGCATGAAGCGCCGGAGGGGATCTGGGATGCCGGCCTGATGGTCGGCTATGTCTGGGTCGACGAGCCCCGCGTCACCGCCGCCGCCGTCGTCACCGGAACGGACCGGCCGGCGATGGAGCAGGCCGCGCGGGACATCGCCCAATCCTATTGGGACGCCCGCGAAGACTTCGACTTCGGCACCGAGACTGGCGAGACCCGCGCGCTTATCGCCAAGGCCATGGGCGACGTCCCCCGCCCGGTCGTGCTGGCCGATAGCGGCGACAACCCCACCGCCGGCGGCGCCGGTGACCGGGCCGGCGTGCTGGCGGCGCTGATCGCGGCGGGCGCGCAACGGGCCGTCCTCGCCGGCATCGCCGACCGCCCGGCGACGGAGGCCGCCTTCGCCGCCGGCGTCGGCGCCGAGATCACCCTGCCCATCGGTGGCACCATCGACACCGGCGGCTCCGAGCGGATCGAGGTGACGGCCGAGGTGCTGCGCCTGATCACCGACGGCGACGCCCCCGCGCAGAACGAGGCCGTCTTCCGGGCCGGCGGGATCACCTTCGTCACCTCGGCGCGCCGCCGGCCCTACCACCACTTCTCCGATTTCGCGCGCCTCGGGATCGACCTCGCCGAGTTCGACATCGTCGTGGTCAAATCGGGCTATCTCTCGCCGGACATGAAGGCCCACGCGGCCATCTCGCTGATGGCGCTCTCCCCCGGCATCGTCGACCAATACGTCGAGCGCCTGCCCCGCAGCCGGACCCCGGTGCCGACCTTCCCCTTCCAGCGCGACTTCGACTACGCGCCAGAGCCGCAATGGTCTGCCCGGGCCGGGACGACCTGATGGCCGGGCGCGCGCCACTGTCCTGGGGGCTGATCGGCGGCTCGCGCATCGCGGCGGCGGCGATCATCCCCGGCCTGCGCGCCGCCGGCGAGCGTGTGCAGGCCGTTGCCACCCGCGACCCGGCCCGTGCCCGCACCTTCGCGCAAACGCATGGCATCGCCGCCGCCCATGAGAGCTACGACGCCCTGCTGGACGACCCGGCGATCACGGCCGTCTACATCTCGCTCACGAACGACGCCCATGCCCATTGGGCCGAGCAGGCCTTGCGCTCTGGCCGCCATGTGCTCTGCGAGAAGCCGCTCGCCATGACCCCGGCGGAGGTCACCCGCCTTCGCGCCGCCGAGGACGCGGGCGGCGCGCGGCTGATGGAGGCCTTCTGCCACCTCTACCACCCGGCGAACGTGGCCCTCAGGGAGGCCATCGCCAGCGGCGCCCTCGGCACGCTCGACGCGGGCCATCTGACCTTCTGCAACCCGCTGGACCTCGCCGGAGACTTCCGCGCCCGCCCCGACCTCGGCGGCGGCGCGGCCTATGACCTCGGCGGCTACTGGCTGTCGCTCATGGCCCGTCTCTGCGGCGGGATGCCCGACGTGCTGGCCGCCGATCACCTGATGGACGGCGCGGTCGACCTCGGCTTCGCCGCCCTCGCCCGCGCCGGCGAGATGCGCCTCAGCGTGCAGGCCTCCTTCGCCGGGGCCAAGCGGCAGGGGCTGGTGCTGATCGGAGAGCGCGGCATCGCCGAGATCGACTGGCCCATCTCCCACAAGGACAAGCCGGTGAGGCTGACGCTCGGCGGCACCACCGAGACCTACGCCCCGATGGACCCCTACGCCGCCATGATCGACCATTTCTGCGGCGCCATCGCCAGCGGCGCCCCCTTTCTCTTCGACAGCGCCGCCTCGCTGGCCCTCTCGGAGCAGATCGAACGCCTGCTGCCCGCCGCCCTCAAGGAGGCCCGCGCCCCATGCTAGACGCCCCTGACACCCAAGCCGGCCAACCGGCCCCGCCCGTCCTGTCGGTGCGCGACCTGCGCACCTACTTCCACACCGAGCGCGGCGTGGTGAAATCCGTCGACGGCGTCACCTTCGACGTGCGGCGCGGCGAGACGCTCGCCATCGTCGGCGAAAGCGGCTCGGGCAAGTCGGTGACCAGCCTCTCCGTCATGGGTCTCCTGCCGAAGCCGCTGGGGCGGATCGAGGGCGGCGAGATCACCTTCCGCGATGCGGCCGGCACCAGCCACGACCTGATCCGTGCCCCCGCCCAGACGATGCGCCGCCTGCGCGGCAACGACATCGCGATGATCTTCCAGGAGCCGATGACGAGCCTCAACCCGGTCTACTCGGTGGGCGACCAGATCGCCGAGGCCATCACGCTGCACCAGGGCAAGGGCCGGGCAGCGGCCCGCGACGCCGCCGTCGACATGCTGCGGCTCGTGGGCATCTCGGCGCCCGAGAAGCGCGCCGCGGCCTATCCGCACCAGCTGTCCGGCGGCATGCGCCAGCGGGTCATGATTGCCATGGCGCTCTCCTGCCGCCCGGCCCTGCTGATCGCCGACGAGCCGACAACGGCGCTCGACGTGACGATCCAGGCGCAGATCCTGCGGCTCATCAGCGACCTCAGCCGCGACACCGACACGGCGGTGATGTTCATCACCCACAACCTCGGCGTCGTCGCCGAGATCGCCGACCGGGTGGTCATCATGTACGGCGGGCGCGTGGTCGAGGAAGGCCCGGTGGAGCAGGTCTTCACCGCGCCCCACCACCCCTACACGCGCGGCCTCCTCGCCTCGATCCCGGGCGCCGGGCAGGCCAGCGGGGCGACAACCAAACGGGGCGCGCGGCTCACGGCCATCCCCGGCAACGTGCCAAGCCCCCTCAACCTGCCGCCCGGCTGCGCCTTCGCCCCCCGCTGCGAGCATGCCCGCGACGCCTGCCGCCAGCAGGAGCCGCCGCTGGAAGACGCCCCCGGCGGGCGCCGGGTCCGCTGCCTGCGCTGGAGGGAGATCGCATGAGTGACACGCTGCTCGAGGTGAAGAACCTCACCACCCGCTTCCCCATCCATGGCGGCGTGCTCGGCCGGCAGGTGGGCGAGGTCCATGCCGTCGAGGATGTTTCCTTCACTCTCCGCAAGGGCGAGATCTTCGGGCTCGTCGGCGAATCCGGCTCGGGCAAGACGACGGTCGGGCGCTCGATCCTGCGGCTCAACGCGCCCTCCGGCGGGCAGGTCTGGTTCGACGGCAAGAACCTCCTGTCCCTCGACGCCAAGGGCTTTCACCCCTATCGCCGCCGCATCCAGCTCATCTTCCAGGACCCCTTCGCTTCGCTGAACCCGCGCAAGACGGTCGCCGGCATCATCGGCGAGGCGCTGGCCATCCACGGGCTGGCGAAGGGCCGCGCCCGGCAGGAGCGGATCGCCGAACTTCTCGACTGGGTGGGCCTGCCGGCCGACGCCGCGAAACGCTACCCGCACGAATTCTCCGGCGGGCAACGCCAGCGCATCGGCATCGCCCGGGCCCTCGCGGTGGACCCGACGCTTCTGGTCGCGGACGAGCCGATCTCGGCCCTCGACGTCTCGATCCAGGCGCAGATCCTGAACCTGCTGCAGGACCTCAAGGATCGGCTCGGCCTGACGATCCTGATGGTCGCGCATGACCTCTCCGTGGTCGAGCATGTCTGCGACCGGGTGGGGGTGATGTATCTCGGCCGGCTGATGGAGGTGGCGGAGACCGAAGACCTCTTCGCCCGGCCCCGCCACCCCTACACGCGGGCGCTCGTCGATGTCGCGCCCCGCATCGTCTTCCCGCGCAGGCGGCGCCACGAGGTGATCGAGGGCGAGATCCCGTCGGCGATCAATCCTCCCTCGGGATGCGTCTTCCGCACCCGCTGCCCCCACGCCACCGAGGCCTGCGCCGAGACCGTGCCGCCCCCGGAGCATGTGGGCGAGGGGCACCGGGTCGCCTGCATCCATCACGAGGCCATCGCGGCCAAGGCGCCCTGACGGAGGGGCCGAGGCCCCCTGCTCCGCGCATAAGGCCGTGCACGCTCTCCTAGAGATCGCCGAGAACCTCATCCGCCGCGCCCTTGCCGAGCAGCCACTGGTCGAGACGTCCGTGCCCACATATCCAGTGAAGGCGATATCGCCCGCGGCCTGTTCCAGTGTCTGAAATATCGCGTCGTTCTGGAAGCGCAAGCAGCGCTTAGTGGAGAAAAATTGACGCCTTCGCAGTTCCGGTGATTGGAAAAAAGCTTCCTGAAAGTCTAATCCCTCTAAAGAACGGACTTGGTGTAAAGGTCTTTGACAAGGTTGTGCTTACCTAGGCGTCTCGGCACCCGATAGAGTAGAGTCTATGCCAGCTTCATCCGCATAGCTGACCGTCACCCCCGAAAAAATGCTGCGCGGTGGACGAATGGCCGGTTTGGTTAAGCTGCGCTGCGGCAACGGCTAGGGCCTGATCGGCAGCTCTGGGCCGGTCGCGACGGGCGCGCCCATGCTGCAATGGCGAACGCACCCAACATCAACGTGGTCGATCTGGGCTGGAAGCGGACTTGCGGCGCCGCAGCGGGTTAGCCACCAGGCTGGCATCAGCGGACGTCGCTCACGGCCCATTGCTGCTATTCGCTGGCCGATTCATCGGCGCGGCGCGGCCACACGAAACCTGACATTCGAATACCACGCCGCATCTCTGCAGCTTAGATGACAGCTGAGCGGAGCGAAGATGCCGCTTCGCGTTATGCTATTACTCCGAGCTTGCCTGGCCTGCTCCCAGCCACGGATCGGTCCACCGCAGAATGAAAGCGGGGCCGCCCAAAGGCGGCCCGACATGGTCTCTCAGCTCGACTGCGTCGTGTCAGGCGACGCTTCCTTGTTCGCCTTGCGGATCGTGTACGCCGTCGAGCGGAAGCGGCGGGGGCCGCGGGAGCTGCCAGGCTTGGCCGGGGCCTCGAGGAAAGCTTTGAGGTCGAACGGTTTCTTCGGGGACGAATAACCCATGTCGGGATCCTTTTTGAGGGAGGGGAAAATCAGGCGGCCATGCGGGGCGGTGCGATCTGCGGGACCGCGCGCGCTTGGTGGAAGGTCATCAGTTGCCGGCGCTCTTCGTCCCACAGGTGAAGGCGGGCGCAGCGGAAACTCTGCCAGAGGGTCAGTCGCTGTGCCATGTCGAGCCCCGGATGGTCGCGCAGGACTTCCGCGAGCCGGTAGAACGGCACGCGCGCGTGCAGGTGGTGCACGTGATGTGCCCCGATGTTGGCGGTGAACCAGGCCAGCGGAGCCGGCAGCACAAGATGTGAGCTGCCATGCAGGGCGGCATCGTGAAGATCCCACTCGGGCTCATGGTCCCAGACCGTCTTCTCGAACTGGTGTTGCACGTAAAAGAGCCACATGCCGATGGTGGCACCGACGAGAATCGTGGGGCCGATCGCATAAAGCGCCGCAGCCCCGCCGAGCCAGATACCGATGCCAAGCATCACGGCAATGGCGATATTCGTCAGCATGGCGCTGACCCAGTAGCGCCGGCCCGCCCGCATCTGTCCGGCCGGCACACGATTGCGCACCACGAAGACGAACGCGGGGACGATGCCGAACAGGAATAGCGGGTGACGATAGAGGCGATAAATCGCCCTTCGCAGCGACGAGAGTTGACGGTATTCGCCCACGGTCAGCGTGGGAATGTCGCCTAGGCCGCGCTCATCGAGATTGCCGACGGAGGCGTGGTGCAGCGAGTGCGACCGGCGCCAGACATCAAAGGGCGTCAGCGTCACGACACCGAGGATACGCCCGACCCACTCGTTCACGGACCGCGAGCGGAAGAGCGCTCCATGGCTGCAATCGTGCTGGATGAGGAACAGGCGGACGAGGAAAGCGCCGTTGACGGCAGCAATCCCTGCCGCAAGCAGATGGCTTATCGAGAGCGCCCAGCTGGAAAGGGCGAGCAGAGCGACGAAGGGACCGACCGTTAGCGCGAGCTCGAGCGCGCTGCGCCTCGGCGAGGGGTCACGATAGGCCGAGAGCACACGGACCCAATCTCGTCCTGTCTGCGGTGGGGCGGTCTGATCTTGAAGAGCTCGCAATCGGGAAAATGTCCTGTCGGGCTTGGCTGCCAGGGGAGGACGCACGGTTCAGAGCGTGCGCAAGGCGACCAGGAAGCGACGCCGGAGAGGCGTCATCGTGGAACGGATGGCTAGAAAACTGCGCCGGCGCACAAGACGGGCTAGCGGTGGTTCGCCGGGGCAGGCTTCTGCTCAGTCGGCGATAAAACGAGAACGGAATCATCTCCGCTCAACAATTCATGTAGGTCTGTCTATGCAGAAAGCATCACGAACCGCAGAATAAATTGGCGCGGCATCAGCAAGTCGCTGAAAGGACTGGGGATATATATATTTCGATCCGGCCCCTTGCCCCAGAGGTTTGCGACCGAATGTGGGCCAGGCCGAAGTGCGTCAGCACTGCGCTGAAAAGAAGCGGACCATCTCGGCCGAGGCATCCGGGCCCGAGGGGTCGGTGAAGGAGCCTGTTTGCGAGCCACCGGCCCAAGCATGGCCTGCTCCGGCCACCTCCCAAAGCTCCACCGGACGACCCGCGCTGTTCGTGCCCGAGGTCACCCGGGTTGAGCGCCCGCCAGAGGCGGTGGTGCGGGTGGTGCTGCCCGTCAGCGGGCCGGTGATCTGATGGGTGTTGCCGGGGGCGACGGTCGTATCCGCCAGCCCCTGGAACACGATGCAGGGCACGGTAACCGCCCGGGCACCGGGCGCTGGGGTGCCGCGCATGGCGGAAAGGGCCGACATCACGTCCCGTGCGGAACAGGGGGCAAGGCCGGAATGGATGCCGACAGCACCGAAGAGCCGGGGATGGGTATCAGCCAAGATGGCGGCCATCGCTCCGCCCGCTGAAAGACCGCTCACGAAGACATTGCCGTCGGGCACAGAGAGGCCCTCGGCGACAGACCGGGCGAGGTCTGCAAGGAGGGCTGGCTCGCCACCGGCAGCGGCCTGGTCGCTCACCCGGAACCAGTTCCAACAGGACGAGGAATTATGAGAGCGCGTCTGCTCCGGCCAGATCGTGGCGAAGCCGGCCGCCTCTGCCGCGGCCACCATCTGCGTGCCGCGGGCGAAATCGAGTGCGGTCTGCGTGCATCCATGCAGCATCATGATGACCCCGCGGATGGCGGAGTGATCGGCGGGAACGTGCAGCCAGTAGTCCCGCGCGCCATGGGCCGAGTGATGGCCATGCTTCTCAAGGCCATCCTGCCCTCTTGGGTCTGCTCGGGGGACCGCCTTGGCGGGCGGCGCGTCCTCAACGATCACCGCGTCTTCGACCGGCTCCGCCGCCCGCGCCCTTCCTCGTGGCCGCTTGGTGCCCCTCGCAGTAGCCAACGGCCTTGCTGCCGCGCCCGCCGGGGCGGATGCGCCGGCGCCGTTCAAGGCGGCTTGGATGACGCGCGTTGCCTTGGCCGGGTTGCCTGCAAGGGTCAAGTCGAGCGAGCGCTGCATGGAGACTTTGAAGACATCGTTCATTTGGTCTGCCTTTCCGGCAAAAGACCCCAAGGCTCGCCGCTGCGGGCGAGGCGAACGGTCAGGAACTGAGAGCGATCAGGTCGCCCTCCCCGGCAGTTTCTGTCTAGAACGCCGAAGCTGGAATAGGTCAGATAGGCACGATGCTGCACTGCAGCAAGAGGGCCGGTGCTACGAGGTCCCCGCCATCGCGAGCGTCAGTGCGGGGGCGCTGGGTAGGCGGGACAAAAGGGCTTGCCGTGCGCTGTCGTCAGCCGATGCATCCACCTCGTCGCACCAGACTCGGAACAGCGTCATCTGGTAGGCGCCGAAGGAGGTGAGCATCGCCCCGTCGGCGGCATCCCTGCCGCGCACCATGAGAACCCGCCCGATGCGCGGCGTATTATAGCGCGCGTCGAACGTGTACCAGCGCCCATCCAGATAGGCCTCGAACCACGCGCAGAAGTCTCCTGGCCCCGAGGGCGGGACACCGATATCGCCAAGGTAGCCGCTGGCATAGCGGGCGGGGATGTTCATGGCCCGGCAGAGCGCGATGGCCAAATGCGCGAAATCGCGGCAAACGCCCGTGCCCTCGCGCATCGCCTCCGAGGCGGTCTTGGTGGGCCGTCCGAACTTGTAGCCGAAGGTCAGGTGGTTATGCACGAAGTTGCAGATTTCCTGCACCCGCGCCCAGCCCGGCGCCACCGCGCCGAACAGCTCCCACGCGCGGGCCGTGAGCACATCGGAATCGCAATAGCGGCTGGCGGTGAGGAAGGGCAGTGTCTCGGGCGGCAGCTCGCCGACCTCGTGCTGGTAAGCGTTCCAGTTGTATTCGTCCGGCGCACCGTCATCCTCGACGAGGTTGTCCGACCAGATGCGCAATGGGCCTGGTGGCGCCAACAGCCGGGCGCGGCGGTTTTCGAACGGATCGAGGAATTCCTCGATCGGCACCGATGGCTCGGAGCGGATATGATCGTGACCTATCACCCGGCCGCCGAAGGAGGAATGCGGCGATAGCGCCAGAATGAGCGGTAGCGGGGCCGGGCTCTCCAGCGCGATTTCGAAGCCGAAGCGGATGAACATGTGTCTTGGTGCCTTTCATGGCAAATGCTGGAGAACCCGACACGTCTCCCGGTCACTTGGCCCATGGGGCATGACTTTGCGAATTGTCGATTTTGGCTTGCTGCTTTCGGATAGGTAGTAGCGACCACTGCGACCGTCCACATCTTTGCGACATGATCGGCCCCGAAGGGCCGCTACGACTAGCCATCCACCACTCTCCAGATTGTTGTTTTGCCAAAGCGCTAAGGTTTGGTCTCCGCCGTGGAATCCTCGACCGCTGACGGAGCGAACGGCTGCTACCCGCCCTACCGCGACCTTGGTGTAGAGAGCAGCGAACGACTGCTTCCCGCCCTTCCTTGACCTCGGTGGCGACCGCGGCGAACGGCTGCTCCCCGCCCGTAGCGCCACGATCGGTTGCGCGGGGGCGCTTCTTATATCTGCACTTTGCAACGACTCCCTACAGAAACTCCGTCTCTTATAGGAAGACACACTGCCGTGGAGACCGGCCGCTGGGACCCGGCCCGACCTTCAGCGAAGGTCGATCATCTGCTCGCTGACCGGCTCGTAGGATCCAGATGTTCCGGACGCTCCGCCAAAGTTGCCTGCACACCATGCGTCCAGATGCCGCCGGACCAGCATCAGGTCTTCAAATTCACCTCCGACGATGAGGTTCAGAGGCCCCTGCCCCTCACGGCCACCACTGACCAGCCCTTCCCGCAGCCAGTTCTCCCCTTCGGCCTCTGACGAGAAGACCGTCTGAAGAGCGGCCCAGATCCCAAGTAGCGCGGAAATGTTCAGGAGGACGTCCTGGGGAAGGGTGATATCCTCACTGGCCACCGCAGCTGCGACCCAGGACCGGTAGCTCTCTACGCCAGGCGCGCCGAGGCATGAAGTTCGCTGCGCTTCTGACATCGCCCACCGGTCGGCGATCGCGATGAACCCGCGGAGCGACGGGCCACTGAGGCGTGTTTTGGTCGAGTCGAGACTATCCACGTTCCACTCCTACCCGCCAACCTCCACGTCCCCAAGCCTGTCCTGTTCTTCCCAGATTCGGCCTCCATGGCGGAACCTCGGACCGTGGTTGGGCGATCGGCGCGGTGACCGACGTCGGCCGTCAATCAGCGCCTACGCTCGCAGAGCCTTCTCTTGCCGATGCCTATTGCTCGGTGTGATCGCGCCGTAGAGTTTCGTCAACGTCCGGCTCCCAGACCGACATCGGTCGCACCGCTCCAGCCTGCCTATTCCCGCGAGCCGCTATAGCGCATGGCGGCAAGCCATCCAGCGGCAAGTCGAGCCGTTTCCGGCCCGGCGCGATGAGTGGTCTCGATCATCCACATCGTCTCGGCATCCGGTCGATCTGGCCGCTTTCGAACAGCCCGAAGGTGATCGAGTCGATGTCTTCGACCTCGAGCCCAGCCCGCAAAGGATCGACGCCGAGAAGCCTCCCGAGCCACCGTTTGCGAACGCCGGCGCATCGGAGACTGGCGGCTGGGGAGACGTGCTGCAGTTCACCCATTGTTCCCGAAACTGTCTTGTGCGACGGTGTGCGCTAGGACTGTAACACAGCGGTCCGCGATCCGTTCGAACTTCTTTTAAGTTCAATGGCTTGTATCGCGGAGGAATTTGGCTCCGGTCCCTACCGCCGGAGCCAATTTCCCTCTCAAGTCTTTGATCTGACGCAGGAACTGCATCCGCAGCTCCAGTCGTGTCACACAGGTGTGTCGCACAAGGGTGTCGCACACCGGGAGTTCGAAACCGGTCCGGACCGCCTCTCGATGGAGGCGAACGATGACGATCCAGACTCACCTGTTCCGACGCGGCGCCGTCTGGACCTGGCGTCGCCGGCTGCCGGCTCAATCCACAGGTAATCGCTGCATCCAGCTGTCTCTGCGGAAAACAGACCTACTGTTGGTTTAATGCGACAATTACCGGAGCGTGATCAACGGGGTGTCTCTCTGTCTCTCCGCCATAGCGCTGCCCTTGCGCAGGCAGATCTTCCAAAAAACCGTTTTATTTCAGCCATATAATGCTTTCCAGGCCTACCCATGGCACTCTTGCCGCCGCATTGGGGCACGTCGGATTTGAGCCCAGATCCACTGATCTGAAGCAGTACCGAGAATGTCGGCAGGCGCTTTCTCGAACCTCCACATAGCTACCGGACGTGCCGCAGCAGATCGCCGATGATCGCGTCGATCTCGGCGACCGTTTCCCTCGCGAGCGGGCCCCTGTCGATCACCCCGAAGTTGTCCCTCGCCTGCTCGGGTGTCCGGCAGCCCGGGAGGGGGATCGCCCGGCTCGATTGCTCCAGGCACCAGGCCAGCGCGCCTTGGGCGACGGTGCGGCCGTCCGTGGTCAGCAGGGCCCGGACGGCCTCGACCGCTTCGACGAGCGCTTTCGTCGGAGCGCCGGTCTCGTCGTAATAGCGCATCCAGGTCAGGCCGCTGCTGCGCATGTCGTTCGCGCCCACCTTCGGGCTCTGCCCTCGGTACTTGCCGGACAGCAGCCCCATCGCCAGCGGCTGACGATTGAACGACCAGAGGTCCCGGGCCTCGATGGCGCGCAGTAGATCGTCGGCGGGCGAAAAGAGATTGAGGTCATGCTGGACGGCTTCAAACCCCGGCAGATCCGCGAAAGCCATCGCGCCGCCGAGATCGTCGTTGCTCTACCCGAAGGCACCGATCTTGCCGGCCTCCCGGGCCTCCGAGAGCGCCTCGAACACGCCGTGGCTGCGCTCTGCCGGGTGCCGGTTGACGTGGAACTTCACCAGATCGAGGTGATCGGTGCCGAAGCGGCGGAGGGAGGCGTCGATCGCCGCGGTGATGTCGTCCTTGTCGTCGGTGGGGCCGATGATGTCGCCGCTTGCCGGGTCGCAATTCGTGCCGGCCTTCGTGCAGATGACGAAGTCGTCGCGGTCGATGCCGCTTTCCCGGATCGAGCGGGCGATCACCTCCTCGGCGTGACCCGCCCCGTAGCTGACGGAGGTGTCGATGATGCGCACGCCCATGTCGAACGCCGTCTGAAGCGTGCGGACGGATGTATCGTCATCCACGTCGCCCCAGCCAATCGGCTTGCCGCCGGAATATTGCATTCCCCCCATGACCCATGTGCCGATACCGATCCTCGGGGCGCTCTTGCCGTTCCAAAGCGTGATGTTGTCCATCGTGATCTCCATGTGTTTGGGGGTGGTCTTCAGGCCGCAACCGGCTGCCGCGCGAAGGCGGAGAGATGATCGAGCGTGGTCTGGAATTTGGCGTCATCGATATCGAGATGCGTGACCCACCTCTGCCGGGATCCTGTCCCCGAGACGGCAATGCCGTGGTCGGCCAGGAACGCGCGGAAGCTGGTCTCGATGGCCGGATCGACATCGCAGAAGACCATGTTCGTCTGTGCGGGATGGGGCCGGAGGCCCTCGATCTCTGCCAGCGCTGCGACAAGCCGGGCCGCCTTGTCGTGATCATCGGACAGGCGCGAGACGTGATGCTCCAGCGCGTAAAGCCCCGCGGCAGCCAGAACACCGGCCTGGCGCATGCCGCCGCCGAGCATCTGGCGATGGCGGCGCCCCGTCTCGATCAGATCCGCCGGCCCGACGAGCAGCGAGCCGACCGGCGCCCCGAGCCCTTTCGACAGGCAGAAACTCACGCTGTGAACATGCCGCGCGATCTCGGCCACCTCGACGCCGAGGGCGACGGCCGCGTTGAACACCCGCGCTCCGTCGAGATGCAGGGCCAGCCCATGGCGCTGAGCGAGGGCCGAGACCTCCGCGATGTAGTCGAGAGACAAGACCTGCCCGTTGAACGTGTTCTCGAGGGCGATCATCCGCACCGGGGCTGAGAGGATCGAGGGCCTAGAGAGCGCGTCTTCGATGTCGGACAGGAGCAGCGTTCCGCCGACCTGGTTGCGCAGAACCTGCGGCTGGACGGAGGCCACGACGGCGGCGCCGCCAAGTTCCTGTCCATAGCTGTGCGACCGGTCGCCGACGATCTAGGCGTCCCCCCGGCCGCAATGGCTCATCACCGCGATCAGGTTCGATTGCGTGCCCGACGGCGTGAAGAGCGCGCCGGTCTTCCCGAAAAGCGCCGCCGCGTGTTCTTCCAGAGCGCGCACCGTGCGATCGTCACGATAGTAATCGTCGCCGACCTCGGCCGTAGCCATTGCCTGGCGCATGCCGGGGGTGGGCCGCGTGACGGTATCACTACGGAAGTCGATCCGGATGTCTTGGTGTCTTGGCATGGGGTCGTCCTCGGTGCTTCGGTTGGAGCGACCCTGACTCATTGCGGATGAAATGGGTGATTGAAGATTGGTGAGATTTGCAATCTAATTGCAAGGCTACGCAATCCAGGAGCAAATCCGATGGATCGGATCGACCGGAAGATTGTCGCACTGCTTCAGCAGGACGCCGCGATTCCCAACAACGATCTCGCCGATCGCGTGGGGCTCGCACCGTCCAGCTGCCTGCGGCGTGTCCGTCGGTTGAAGGCTGAGGGCGTCATCACCCGAACCGTCATCCTGACGGACCCCAAGAAGATGGGGCGCGCCCTGAAGGCGATCATCACGGTGAAGCTCGCCGATCATGGCAAGTCAGCGCGCAGGGAGTGGCTGGCCGACCTCGACCGCGAAACCGCCGTCTCGCACGTCTACTCGGTGTCAGGCGAGACCGACGCGGTGATCATGCTGAACCTTGCCGATATGGAGGAGTTCCAGGCGCTGAGCGAACGTGTCTTCTCCGACAACGCGAACGTCATCCAGTTCACCACCATGTTCGTGCTGGAACAGCACAAGGCGGTGCTGGCGCTGGAACCCTGCCTCCAGAGCGACCTGTCCTGAGGATGTCGCTATGGTGGGTTTCGTCCGCTTGACCGAACTCCCGCCTCCGCCCAAGCGTGCAAGCGCGGCGAACGACAGCTTGGGCGAGCTGCGTGGCAGCAAGCTGGGCCGTCTCTGAAGGTCGGCTTAAGGGCGTGAGCGACAGTCCCTGCGGCCAGCCAAGTGTTCATCTTGCTTCGCCGCCGCATGTCCACTCCGAGCCCACTCATGCCATTCATTCTTCTTCGAAAGGCTGTTCCGAGGTACCAGATCAAAGTCTGGACTTATTGACCCGGTTCGAAAGCTCGGCTGCGCTCTCGACGCGCTCGGAATAGCGGTCCGTTAGGGCGGCAGAGCGTCCGCGCACCATGTAGGTGAACTTCATCAGCTCCTCCATCACGTCGACGATCCGCAGGTAGAGCGGCGAGGGGCGCATGCGTCCCGCCTCGTCGAATTCGTCCCAGGCCTTCGGTACCGAGGACTGGTTCGGGATCGTGACCATGCGCATCCAGCGACCGAGGATGCGCATCTGGTTGACCGCGTTGAAGCTCTGCGACCCGCCGCAGACCTGGCAGACGGCAAGCGTCTTTCCTTGCGTCGGGCGCACGCCACCGAGGGACAGCGGTATCCAGTCGATCTGCGCTTTCATCACCGCCGACATCGCGCCGTGCCGCTCGGGCGAGGACCAGACCATGCCTTCGGACCATGTCGCGAGCTCGCGAAGCTCTGCGACCTTCGGGTGACCCGCCTCTGCGCCGTCGGGCAACGGCAGGCCGGCGGGATCGAAATGGCGGACCTCCGCGCCCCAATGCGTCAGGAGGCGCCCCGCCTCCTCTGCGACGAGCCGTGAAAAGGACCGCGCGCGAAGGGAGCCGTGCAGGATCAGGATGCGCGGGGCGTGACCATCATCCTTCGCGCCCACGTAGTCTGCGGGGTCAATGCGATGCAGGTGTTCGAAATCGATGTTCGGCAGGTCTGTCACGGGATCACCACCTCTCCGTCTTCCTTGGTGAAGGGCCCGATGTCGGGGTTCTCGAGGATCTCGAGCTCGATTTCCGACGGACGGCAGAGCTTCGTGCCCTTATCGGCGATGACGATGGGGCGATTGACCAGGATCGGGTGCGCCATCTTCGTATCGACGAGTACGGCTTCCGTGAGCGAGGGATCGTCGAGTCGCAGTTCTTCGTAGGGCGTGCCCTTGCAGCGCCGCAAGTCGCTTGCCGAGCGGCCATCTCGGCGATTGTCACGATGAGCCGGTCGCGGATCGGGGGCGTCTGGAGATCGAGGATCACCTCCGGCTCGCCCCCCGACTGCCGGATCATGGCGAGCACGTTCCGCGACGAGCCGCAGGCGGCGTTGTGGTAGATGGTCGTCATCGATCAAACCTTCTTCAGCTTAGCGACCGCATTGTTGCTCTGGCCGAGCACGGGATCGATCTACCCTTGCGGATGGGCGACCTGGAGGATTCGCGGCTGCTGTCGCGCCGGCTGCCGCCCTACCAGATCCTGCTTTGCCTCGCCCGGGTACCTAGCAGAACGCGGTATACCGGCCCATCCCGACGAACTGAAGGTCATGATACTGTCGGCCTGCGCTATCAGAGCACGGGCAAGACCTACCGCTGGCCATTCCTGATCGGAGATCGCGAAAGCGAGCTGATGCCGTCCGCGGGCATCACGGTCGATTGACCCGGTCGCCCTTGGGGTTCTCGACCCGGGACACGGACATGTCGAAGTCGATCGCCGACATGATGCCGTCGCCGAACTTTTCATGAATCAGCGCCTTGATCGTCGGGCCGTAGACGCCGACGACTTCGTTCAGGCGGTAGATGGTAGAATCGCGTTTGCTCGTAGAACGGATTGCGCGTGGAAGGATCGACGGACAGACGGTCATGAAGACGGCGCCAATGAAACTCCCATGGTCTTCGGAGCCTCGACGGGTCCGAAAGCACCTCCCCAGCCTTTGCACCGCCGCAGAAGCGATGGTCTCCGGACCTCGCGGAGCCGCCAGATAGATCAGCATAGGCTGACGCCAAACATTCAGTTCCAGAGGCACAAAGCCGAGCGGCCCCGGCTCCTGAAGAGCCGAGGCCGAGACAGGGCAGCGATCCCGCCCCTATTTGCTTGCCGGCGCTTAGCTGCGCCCGAAATGCTCCATGATTGCAGCGGCGTATTTGATGCCCTGGATATACTTATCGATGTGAATGTTCTCATCGGGGGCGTGCAGATTGCACCCCGTATTCGCAAAGCCCGTCAGCACGCAGGGGATCCAGACGTGGCGCAGGATCGCGCCCTCGGCGGAGACACCGTTGACGATGGGCGGCTCGCCATAAACCTCATGCGCGGCAGCGATGATGGCTTCGGAAATGTCTTCCTTGGCGGAGATCTTGTAGGGTTCCTCCGCCCGCTCGAAGGTGCGCACCTCGATATTGTCGAAGCCCTGCGCCTTGACGTGCTCTCGCAGCTTGCGCGCGGCCACGTCGGGCTGGATATTGGGGATCAGGCGAAAGTCCATCCGCACCCGCGCCTCTGCCGGTACGATGGTCTTGGTGCCCTTGCCGGTATAGCCGCCGGTGATGCCCTGGATATTCGCCGTCGGCTCGTAGGTCCGCGCCCTCACCGCGTCGATCCCGTCGCGGCCCTTGGCGAACTCCTTGACCCCGAGCTCGTCGCGCCAGGCGTCGAAATCGATGCGCGAGGCCTTGTCGGCGAGAAAGCCCTCATGGTCTTCGTCGGGCACATAGATGCCCTCCGCCCAGTCGGGGATGAGGATGTTGCCCTCACGGTCTTTGATCGTCGCCATGCAATGGATCAGATCCCACACCGGGTTCGGCACGAGCGGCGCGTTCAGCGAATGCACATCGGTGCGGGGGCCTTTGGCCACCAGCTCGCAGAACAGCACCGATTTCAGCCCGAGCGAGACGTCGGGCACATCGACGCCGATCTCGACACTGCCATCGAGGCAATGCATGCCGTCGGCTTCCAGCAGCTCCTTGTTCTGCTCCGCCCAGGGGCCGAGATTGGGCGAACCGATCTCTTCCTCGCCCTCGATCAGCAGCTTCAACTCAACGGGCACATCGCCGCGCACGGCGAGAAAGGCCTTGGCCGCCTTGTTGAAGGCCAGCACGCCGGATTTGTTGTCGGTCGCGCCGCGCCCGTAGAGCACACCGTCGACGATCTCTGCCGAATAGGGGCCGCCGTGCGTCCAGGCTTCGACCGGCTCCACCGGCTGCACGTCGTAATGCGAGTAGCAAAGCAGGCGCTTCTTCGACGTCGAGGACGGCACGCGCCCGAATACGACGGGCGGGCCCTCTTTCAGCTCCTGGAACTCCGCCGGCAGACCATCGCGGTGCATCATGTCGCGGATCAGGGTGGCGCACTCGCGCAGGCCGATATCCTGAGCCGAAACAGAGGGTTGCTGCACGAAGCTTTGCAGATCGGCGATGAACTCGTCGGCATGCGCGTCGATGTAATCGTAGATGGCCTGCATCTCGGGGGTGATGACGGGTGTCTCGGTCATGACGCGATCTCCTGCGATAGCGACCACGCATCGAGGCGCTGGCCCGACAGGGCCGGGTCGCGGGTTTTGGCGATATGGAGGAAGGCGGGGGCGAGCCGGTCGGGCTCGACCCATTTCGCTTTGAGCTCTGGCGGGTAGTTCGCCTCGGACATGGGCGTTTTCATATACATGCCGGGGGTGATGGTGCAGGAGAGGATGCCCGATGCTTCCCCTTCCATCGCCAGGCATTTCGACAGCCCCTCCAGCGCGTGCTTGGTGGCGCAATAGGCGCTCTCATCAGCGAAGCCTTCGATGCCGGAGCGGGAGGAGACGAAGATCAGCGCCCCGCCGCCCGCTGCCGCCATGCCCGGCCAGGCGGCATGCGCCAGCCGGTAGCCGGCGCCGATGCCGACGCCCATGGTCGCTTCCCAGAGCTCCCGCCCGGTCTCCACGAAGGGCCTAGGCCGCAGGATGGCGGCATTATGCACCAGCGTGGTGGGGGCGAAGGCGGCGACCCGCTCGGCGGCCTCGGCCTGCCCGTCCGGGCTGGCAAGGTCGCAGGTGAAGCTCTCAAGCCCCAGCTGCTCCAGCCCGTCGGCATCGCGGTCGCAAGCGAGCACAGAGGCGCCGGCAGCGGCAAAGGCCCGCGCGACCGCAGCCCCCAGCCCCTGCGCCGCACCGGTGACGACGACGCGCTGCCCCTCCAGCCCCATCACGAGGCCGCCGCCAGATCGAGGTCGATCCAGCGCCGCTCGGCGGTGGAGAGGTGAACCGCGTCGAGCACCATCTGGTTGCGCAGGCCGTCGACGAAGGTGGCGCCGCGCTGCAGCTCGCGCCCTTCGGCAATGGCGGCGCAGAGCTCGCGCAGAGCCGAGGTCACCGAGACGTTCCAGATGCCCTTATTGAGGCCCGGCAGGTCGGCCGTCGGGTCGGGCACGGTGATCTCTTCGAAGCCCGCGGTGCCGCGGGCGAACCAGAGCCGCTCGTCGGAATTCGACAGCGTGATCGTGCCTTTCGAGCCGAAGATCTGCGTCTCGTTGCCCATGTTCGCCGCCGCCACGCCCGACATGAACACCTGCGCCACGGCGCCGGAGGGCATTTGCAGCGTCAGATGCGACAGATCGTCGGCCGTCGCTGTCCAGCTCTCGCCGGTTTTCGGGTCTGTCCGGTCCGGCACCAGCGTCAGCGCCTGGCCGACGACGCTGGCCGGCTCTCCCAGCCACCAGCGCAGCATATCGACCTGATGCGAGCCGTTGGCGCCGAGCCGGCCACCACCACGCGCGGCATCCGACCACCAATCGCCCTTGGGCCGGCCGGCGGGGTCGTTCCACGACGCGCCGATATTGGTGACATTGACGTGCCGGATCTCGCCGAGGTCGCCGTTGGCGATCATCTCCTGCACGAGGGCGCGGTTGGGGTTAAAGCGCAGCTCATGGTCGAGCATGTGCAGCTTGCCGGCCGCCTTCGCCGCGCTCAGCATCGCGCGCGCTTCATCGGCAGACATCGCCGTGGGCTTTTCGCAAAGCACGTGGGCGCCCACATCCAGGGCGGCCTGCACCATCTCGGCATGGGTGTCGGTGGGCGTGGCGATCAGCACCAGATCGGGCTGCGCCTCTTGAAGCATCGCGCGCCAGTCGTCGGTGACGAGGGGAATCCCATGCGGCTCTGCCGCGGCTTTTGCGCTTTCCAGCCGGTGCGAGGCAAGCGCCACCGCCTCGGCCCCGTCGATATGGGCCAGCCCCGGCAGGTAGGCGTTGCGGGCGAAGCTCGCCCCGATGATGGCCGTACGGATCATGCCGTCTCCTCCAGATTCAGGTCGTCGTGTAGCTCCGCCATCTCGACTGGCCCGCCGCGGTGCGAAGACCGGATGCAGGCCTCGAGCATGAGGAGCGAGTTGAGATGGTCGCGGCCCGTGCACTCCGCCGGGCCGGTGCCGGTGAAGGCGCGCACCGCCATATCCAGCAGCGCGGCGGCGTCAGTGATCCACGGCTCGTGATGAGCGGTGGCGACGGGCGTGTAGCTGCCCTCGTCGCGGCGCGCGGCGCAAAGGCCGCCCATCATCTCGCGCTGAACCAGCACGCCTTCGGTGCAATCGGTGCGCCAGTCGAAATCGAGCCGGTCGACGCCGCCGGCCCAGGTACCCTGGTAGGTCAGATGCAGCCCACCCTCGAACTCGATCAGGGCAGAGACATTGGCATCGCCGCGGTACATCGACCACGACGGGTTCCAGGTGCGCGCATCGATGCGCGCGGGCTCGGCGCGGTAGACATGGCGCATCAGGTCGAAGTGATGCACCGATTGCTCCCACAGCATCGGGTGATCCATGGTAAGCGGATAGCGGTTGAGATGCGGCAGCCGCCCGTTGCGCCAGCGCTCATAGAGAAACCGGCCGAACTCGGGGGCCCCGACCCGGCGCTCATCCAGCGCGGCGCGGTAGGCGACGGTCACGGGCAGGTAGCGAAAGTTCAGCCCCACCAGCAGCATGCGCCCCGCCGCCTCGGCGAGAGCCACGAAACGCGCCGCCTCTGCCACGCTGTCGGCCAGCGGCTTCTCGGCAAGGATGTCCCAACCGGCGCCAAGACAGGCGTCGATCTGCGCCGCCCGCCCACCGGGCGGGGTGACGAGAAGCGCCGCATCGGCCTCTGCGATGCGGGCAAGCCCGGCGGCATCCTCCGCCAGAGCCGCCTGGGGGAAAGCTGCGCGCGCCGCATCCCGCGCCTCGGGCGAAGGATCGGCGAGACCGGTCACGACGACGCCCGGATGCGCGCCCAGCACCCGCAGCCAGGTGCGCGCCCGGGCCCCAAGGCCAATGACGACGACCCGCAGCATCACGCCACCACCCCGGCCAGGCTGAGGCGCCTAAGCCCCTCGGCCACCGGCGTCCAGGCGATATCACTAAGCGGACTGGCGCGCAGCGAGCCCATGGGCGGGCGAAGCGGGCCGGGCGCGAAGTCACGCTCCGCGCCCGGCGCCACCAGCGCCGCCATATCGGCATCGGCCATAGCGGGCGGGGTGCCGGCGTGGATCGTGCCGGCGGACATCTGCGGCAAATGCTCGACCGTGCGCACCAGCCCGTCCGACAGGTCCGGCAGCCAGGCCCAGTCGCGCAGCGCGCCCTCGATACCGCTGATCGGCACGCCCGCCGCGGCCTCAGCCGCCATGCGGTGCGGCAGGCTGCGATGCGGGCGTGAGGCGCGCGTTCTCTCGCGGGGGCCGAAGATATTGCCGAGCCGCACCGAGAGCGTGGCGAACCCCGTCTCTGCCGCAGCAAACGTGATCTCTTCGCCGGCGCGCTTGGCGGCGGCATAGGGCCCCTGCCCGGTCGGCGCGACATCCTCGGTCAGGCGGCTCTGGCCCACCCCGTCGGCCCGAGCGAACACGCCGGTCGAGCTGAGGAAGAGGAATGCGCGCGCCCCCCCTGCCCGCGCCTCTTCCAGCGCCCGGATCGTCAAGCTCATGTTTGCCGCCAGATGCGCCGCTGCTGTAATCCCCATCGTCTCGGGCGCGCCGGTCAGGGCGGCGCCGTGCACGACGGCGTCCGGGCGCAGCGAGGCGATGGCGCCCTCTTGCTCCAGCAGATCGCAAGTCACCTGCTCGATCCCCGGCTCGGCCCCATCGAAGGCGCGGTCAAGCGCACTGACCTGCCAGCCACGCGCCGCGAAGGCCCGCGACAGCGCCGCGCAGACAAAGCCGCCCGCTCCGGTGATCGCGACATGGCGCATCAGGCCGGCGGGCCCATCTGGGCGGCGGCGACAGCCTTGAGCACGCCCTCTCCACCCGGATCGGCGGCCACGAAAGGCGGGCGCACGCGCGCAAATCCTGCGTCGCCCCGCTGAACGGCAACCGCAGCTTTGATCGAGGGAATGAGCGGCAGCCCTTCGAAAATCGAGCGCACCGTTGAGACCTGCGCCAGCGCCGCTGCCTCGCCGTCCTTGCCCAGCGCGTCGATAAGCGCGCGGATGCCGGCGGGGTTCACATTGGCTGAGGCGCTGATGCAGCCGGCCCCGCCCGTCGCGACATTCTGCGGGATCAGCGATTCAGAGGCGGAATAGATGTCGAGCGCCGGGAAGGCCTCAATCAGGGCGCGGGTATTTTCCCAATCGCCAGAGCTGTCCTTCAGGCCGGCGATGACGCTGCCGAAGCGCCCGGTCAGCACCTCGATCAGGCCCGCCGTGATGGGCACGCCCGACATCTGCGGGATGTGGTAGAGATAGACGCTGAGGCCCTCGGCCCCCGCGCCCTCGATGGCGCGCGAAAAGACGTCGGCCACCCCCGCCTCCGGCACGCCCTTGTAGTAGAACGGCGGCAACATCAGCGCCCCCCGGCAACCCGCTTCTCTTGCATGGCGGGTCAGCGTGATCGTGTCGGGCAGCGCGGCGCAGCCGGTGCCGGGGATGATGCGGGAGGGGTCTATGCCGCCGGCAATCAATGCTTCGAGCCCCGCGATCCGCTCGGCCACGCTCAGTGAATTGGCCTCGCTGGTGGTGCCGAAGGGGGCCAGGCCATGGGCGCCGGCCTCAAGCAGCGCCAGCGCGTGATCGACCAGCCGGCCGGTATCGACAGACAGATCCTCGGCGAAGGGCGTGATGGCGGGAACGTAGAGCTCGGGGAGCTTGGTCATGGCTGGCCTTCGATCAAGGTGAGCGGCGGGATTGTTCGAAACTCGTCATCGGCGCGCGGGCCACCCCGCCACATGAGCACGGCGAAATGCCCGACCTGGTCGAACGAGGTCGCGCCCATGTGCCAGGTGCCGGGGCGGTAGACGACGCCGCGCGTGCCCGGCACGAGAAAGGCCTGCGCCCGCTCCGGCAGCGGCGCGCCGTTTTCTGCCGACGGCATGACGAGCACCGCGTAGCGCGCGACATCGAGCGGCAGAAACACTTGCGCGGCATGCGGATGACGCTCGATCAGATCGCAGGTCAGCGGCAGTTGCGAATGCATGACCCGATTGGTGTGCAGCACCGGCGCCGACTGGCCGGGCGGCGGGTCAAAATGGGCGGAGTAGAAATGGCGGCGATCTCCCTCGGCCGGGGGGTCGATGAACTCGCCGAAGGGAGCAAAACTCACCGGGTCTGGCGGCAACAGGCGGAGAGCCGGCAGACTCATGTGGCAGCCGCCCCCGTGCCGCTCGCCGCGCCAGACATCTCGACCCAGGCGTTGGCGATGGTCTCGCGGCCGGCAATCCAGACGTCATCGGCGCCCGCGATATGATCGAGAAAACGCGTCAGCCCCGAAAGCCGGCCCGGATGGCCGATGATGCGGCTATGCAGGCCGACGTTCATCATCCTTGCGCGGCCTGCACTTTCGGCGCGCAGCACGTCGAAGGTGTCGATGAGCATGTCGGCGAAATCGGCCGGGCGATAGACGTCGCCCGACAGAAACTTGGCGTCGTTGGTCACCAGCGAATAGGGCAGCACCAGATGCGACTTGCCGGCGACGTCGGTCCAATAGGGCAGCTCGTCGTTATAGGCGTCGCTGTCGTAGCGATAGCCGCCGTGGGCCGCCACCAGCTCGCGGGTGTGCAGCGAGGGCGCGTAGCGGCAGTACCAGCCGGCAGGGGCGCGGCCCGTGCTGGCCTTGATGCTGTCCCATGCCCGGGCGATGTGCTCCCCCTCGGTCTTGCGGTCGAGCAGGTAGTGCTCGACCCACCGGTAACCGTGGGCGCAAATATCCCAATCGGTAGCGGCAATGGCGGCAGCGATATCGGGGGCCCGTTCCAGCGACTGGGCGGCGGCGAAGATCGTCAGCGGCAGGCCGCGCTCGCGGAACAGATCGTGGATGCGCCAGAAGCCGACGCGCTGGCCGTATTCGTACATCGACTCGGCGGCGAGATCGCGCTCTCCGGTCGGCACGCGCGGCGCGCGAACCTCCAAAAGAGCGCCCTCGGAGCGGCTGTCGCCATGCTCATGCGCATACTCCGACCCCTCCTCAACGTTGAGGACGAAGTTCACCGCCAGCCCGGCCCCGCCCGGCCAGCGATAGGCGGGCGGCTTGGCGCCGTATCCGCGAAAGTCGCGTTCCATCATGCGGCTCCTTTGGGCTGGTCCCGCCTAGTCACGGGGCCCCTCCACCTTGTTGAAGAAGCAGCACCAATCGCCCTCTTGCACATTGGCGAGCGCGCGCAGGCCGAAGAACATGCCGTCGGCGGGCGCTTCGAGCGCGCCGACCTCGTCGCCCCAGACGTCGACGATGCGGGCGATGGGGTCGCCCTTCTTCATCATGGTCAGGAACTGCACGCCCTCTGCCGGCAGGAAGATGCCAGAGGCCGGGGCCAGCAGCGCCTCTTGCGCGCCCTTCCAGCAGGGGTCGGGATAGACGGCCTCGCCCTCCAGCATTCCGTAGTGACGGCAGATGTTGACGATGGACTTGGCAAGCTCGTCAGCCACCCAGCGGAATTTCTCGGGCGAGGTCGCCGAGCGCCCGCCAAGTTCGACGGTGATCGCGGTGCCGCCGTTCTGGTTGAGCATCGCCATCGGGCTGCCGGTCTTGGAGAAGTTCGACATGATGCAGCCCCAGCCCTTGCCCATGGCCTTGGCGAGTTCGACGCTTTCGGCGCGCTCGTCGCAGAAGATCGCCTTGTCGAGGAAGCTGTGCGCGCCGCCCGAATGGATCGAGATTTCCAGATCGGCGACGTCCTTCATCGCCGTCCAATGCGCATGGGCCACGCGGTCGGTGTAGTAGCCATCGGGCTTGCCCGGGTAGCAGCGGTTCATGTCGTAGGTGAAGGTATCGAGCGGGTTGCCGCGCTCCATCGCCGAGAAGGCCATCGGGTTGACCACCGGCACCAGCACCACGGCGCCCTGCAGGGCGGAGGCATCGATCCGCTCCTGCGCCAGATGGCAGGCGCGCGGGCCTTCGGGCTCGTCGCCGTGGATGGCGCCGTTGACCCAGAAGGTCTTGCCCGGCCCGGCGCCGTTGATGACGATCACGGGGATCTTCACCTCGATGCCGCCGGCCAGCGTGCCGACCTCGATATGGCCGCGGGCGACCTCGCCGGGGGCCGCCGTGGCCGTGCCGACGCTCAGGCTCTCATTGGCTGCCGTGCTCATACCGCTTCCGCCCCGCCTTCTTCCCAGGCTTTGAGCTGCTCGGGCGTGTAGACCTGCATGAACTCGATCTCGATGCCGCCGGCATCGTTGTCGAGGAAGGCCACCCAGCCTTCGGGATGGGCATGGCTGCCGGTCTTCTTGCAGGCCTTGCACTCGCGCAAGCTCGCGCCCTGCGCCTGCGCGTGCGCCAGCGCGGCGTCGATATCATCGACCGCGTAGCAGATGTGGTGCAGCCCCTCGGCGCCGCGCTCCTTGATCCAGGCGTCGAAGCGCCCGCCCTCTTCGGTCGACTGGCAGAGCTGGTACTCGATGCCGCCAAGATAGAAGAGCGCGACCTTGTTGCCCGATTTGGGGAAGAGCGTGATCTCGGTGTCGGTCGGCACATGGAGGTACTTGGAATAGGCCTCCAGAGCGGCCTCGGCATCTTTCACGGCGAAGGCCATGTGCTTGATGCCCTGAACGTTGGGGTTGTCACTTCGCATGGGGGTCTCCTGCTAAGGGGAAATTACTCTGCCGGGGCTTCGGCTTTGGCTTCGGCGCGAATGGCGTCGACGACGGCGGTCATGCGCGCCATTGCCTCTTCGATGCGGGGGACCGGCTGGGTCATCGACATGCGGACGAAATCGTCCGTGTGATCGCCGTAGATCGTGCCGGGGTACATCATCACCCGGCCCTCGGCCAAAAGCCGTTCACAGAAGGCGCCCGCGCCGATGCCGAGGCCCAGCGAGGCCACATCGGCATAGACGTAGAAGCCGCCCTGCGGCTCGGCATAGCTCATGCCCATGGCTCCGAGGCCCTTGAGCATGGCCTTGCGGCGGGCGTCGTACTCGGCCCGCATCTCGTCGACGCAATCCTGCGGGCCGGTGGCGGCGGCGAGGGCGGCGTGCTGGCTGACGCCGGCGACGGAGATTGCGAAGGCGTGGTTGATCTCGGTCATCGGGGTGATGAGATCTTTCGGCCCGGCCAGATAGCCGATCCGCCAGCCGGTCATCGCATAGGCTTTCGAGAAGCCCGACAGCGTGATGGTCCGCTCGCGCATGCCCGGCAGGGCGGCGACGGATTGCACCCGGTTGTTGCCGAAGGTGAGCCGCGAATAGATCTCGTCGGAGATGACGATGAGGTCATGCTCTGCCGCCAGCTCGGCAATCTTCGCCACCTCGTCGGGCGGCGTGACGGTGCCCGTGGGGTTGTTGGGGTTGATCAGCACGAGGATCTTCGAGCGCTCGGTGATATGCGGGCGGATCATCTCGGCCGTCAGGGTGAAGTTCGTCTCCATCCCCATCGGCACCTGCACCACCTTGGCATCCGACAATTCGGCCGCCTGACCGTAGGGGTTGTAGCCCGGGCATGGCACGATGATCTCGTCGCCGGGGTTCAGAAGCGTCAGCGCGATCACGAACATGCCGTGCTGCCCGCCCGGGGTGACGAGGATCTCGTCGGCGGCATAATCGGCGCCGCCATATTGCTTGATTTGCGCCGCGATCGCCTCGCGCAGGGGCTGGATGCCGGCGGGATGCGTGTAATGCGTGGCGCCGCTGCCCAGCGCCTCCTGCCCGGCCTTGACGATATGCTCCGGCGTGTCGAGGTCGGGATCGCCCCGGCCGAGCTTGATCACATCGTCGAGTCCGTCGGCGATGTTGAGCATCCGGGTGATCAGATGCTCCTCCGACAGCTTCACGCGCGATGCGAGACGGTGGGTATTGCTCATGTCGTCCTCCCCCCGGGGCTCAGGCCGAAAGGCCGTAGATTTCGGAAAATTTCGCCGTCAGGTGGCGCAGATAGGGCTCTGGATCGAGCGTCCGGCCCGTGGCCCGCTCCAGCAGCTCGTCGCGCCCGAAACGGCGGCCATGCCGGCAGACCTTGTCGTCGAGCCAGCCCTTGAGCGGCGCGTAATCGGCGGCGTCGAGCGCGTCCTTGATGGCGGGCTGCTCCTGCAGCGCCGTCTCGAAAAGCTGGGCGGCCATGACATTGCCGATGGTGTAGTTGCAGAAGGTGCCGATCTGGCCGGAGGACCAGTGCACATCCTGCAGCACGCCCTGCGCGTCGTCGGGCACGTCGACGCCGAGGCTGCTTTTCATCTCGGCGTTCCAGGCCGCCGGCAGATCATCGACCTCCAGCGTGCCGTCGACCAGCCGCCGCTCGATGTCGACGCGCAGCATGATGTGGAAATCATAGGTCAGCTCATCCGATTCAACGCGGATCAGCGAGGGATGCGAACGGTTGATGGCGCGGTAGAATTCCTCGGCATCCACATCGTCGAGCGTGCCGGGATAGGCCGCCTGCAGCTCGGCGAAATGGTTGCGCCAGAAGGCGCGCGAGCGCCCGACGTGGTTCTCCCACAGCCGCGACTGGCTTTCATGCGCGCCAAAGCTGACGCCCGAGACGGCATAGAGGCCGACCAGATCCGTTGCCAGCGGCGTGCGCACATAGGCCGGGTCGGCCCCCTGCTCGTACATGGCATGGCCGGTCTCATGCAGTGCCCCGAAGAGCGACATCGGCATGTACTTTGGGTTCACCCGCGTGGTGATGCGCACGTCGTTGCGGGTGAAGCTGATCTCGAACGGATGCACGGTGGTGTCGAGGCGGCCCCGGTTCAGGTCGTAGCCCAGGCGTTCGGCCATTTTCAGCGCGAAGGCCATCTGGCGTTCGGGCGGGTATTCGCGGGTGATGAAATCAGAGCGCGGCTGCTCGGCCTGCGCGATCTTGTCGACCAGCGGCTGCATGCCCTCGCGCAGGCGGGCGAAGAGCGGAAGCAGCTCTTTCGTCATGGTGCCGGGCTCGAAGCGGTACATGAGCGCGTCATAGGGGTGATCGTCGTAGCCAATGGCCTCGGCCATCTCGCGGCTGACGGCGACGATATCCTTCAGCGCCGGCGCGAAGATCGAGAAATCGGCCTTCTCGCGGGCCTCGGCCCAGCTGTCGTGGCCGATGCCGCTGAGCTCGGTCTTGCGGCGCAGCAGTTCGGCCGGGATGCGCTCGTGATACTCGATGGCCTCGCGCACCTGCGCCACCATGCGGGCCTCGGGGTCGGCATCGTCGCGGCCCTGCACCTCGGCCTCGGCCCCGTCCAGCGCGCGCTTCATCTCGTCAGAGCAAAGCAGGTCGCGGGCGGCGACGGTGAGCGTGGCGAGCTGCTTGGCGCGCGTCGTGCTGCCGCCATGCGGCATCATCGTGCGTGCATCCCAGGACAGCACGGAGCTGGCGTTCAGCAGGTCGTTCACCTGACCTGAGAGGGTCAGCATCCGGTCGAGGCTCATCGGGCGGCTCCTTCGTCATTTCCTGTCGTCTCTGCGGGGGGCTGCCGCCAGCGGCGCTTGACAGGCCGGATCGGGCATGGTTCCCATTCCTCGCAGAATGTCGACAATCTACTGGTGTCAATGTCCCGGAAGGTTGTCAACCGCAAAGCCGGGCGAAACCGGCAGGAGGATCGCCCCAGCATGGCGGAGCCAGCGACCAATGAGACAAGCCTCGTCACCATGGCCGTTGCCGGATCGGTAACGACCCCTTCGGTGCGGCCGGGCCAGTATATCCCGCATCCCGACGGGCGCGCGACGGTGCTGCCCGGCATGTTCGGCGTGACCTACAACGTGCGCTGCGGCGATCGCGCCTTCGGCTGGGCGGGCGACCATGTCGAACCCGGCGTTTCGATCGACGACGATGCCGACAGCGGCCGCCACCACGCGCTGCATTACCTCACCTGCATCGGCAACGATTGCGTCGTGACCTCTGGTATGGCGACCGGCGCACGCGGTGTGGTGATCGGCGAGCATGCCCGCATCCTGTGCCAGTTCGACGACAAGACGCACCGCCTTATCGCCCCCGGCGACCGTATCCAGATCATGACCCAGGGGCGCGGGCTGGCCTTTGATGATCTTCCGGGCATCGAGATGAAGAAGATGTCTCCCCGCCTGTTCCATGCCATGGGCCTCGACGTGCAGGACGGCCGCCTGCAGGTGCGCGTGGCGATGGAGCTGCCGATCCGCATCATGGGCTCGGGCGCCGAGCTCAATGCCGAATATGTCGATCAGGATCTGATGAGCGGCGACCGCGCGCTGATGGCCGATCTGGGCATCGACAAGATGCGCCTCGGCGATCTCATCGCCATCCGCCATGCCGACCATCACTTCGGCCGGTCGTACCGGGAGGGCGCCGTCTCGATCGCGCTGTGTATCCACGGCGATTCCGTCATGACAGGCCATGGCCCCGGCATCCTGACCCTTATCACCGCGCGCGAGGGCAGCATCGATTTCAGCATCGACCCCGCCGCCAACATCTCTGATCTCATGAAACTTGGAGCCGCCCAATGAGCGCCGCCCCCAATGTCGCCACCAACGCCGCCGACGTCGTCGCCGTCTCTGCACAGGGCCGCGTCGCCAACCCCGCCTTCTCCGGCCTGCCGGCAGAACCCTACCGGCTGGACGCAGACGGCAAGGCCTTCCTGTGGCCGACCTTCGGCGGCATCGTCTACAACGTCAGCATCGGCGACAGCGCCTTCGGCTGGTCGGGCGATTGCGTGCATCCCTCGGTGAGCATCGCCCATCCCGATGCCAACAAGAACCGCGGTCTCAATGTCTTTGCCTGCGTCGGCAACCGCGCCATGGTGACCAGCGGCGCCGCCAAGGGCGCCACCGGCACCGTCACCGGCAAATCGGGGCGCTTCTCCGACCAGGTGATCGTGCATTTCGACCTGCCCACGCGCGAAAAGATGGCGGTGGATGACAGCGTCACCGTGATGGCCGAGGGCGTGGGTCTCGCCCTGCCCGATCACCCTGCCGTCGCGATCAAGTCCCTCTCGCCTGCCCTCTTCGACGCCCTGCCGAAACGCGTGGAGGACGGCGCGCTGAAGATCGGTGTCGTCGCCACCGTGCCGCCCCACATGGTCGGCGCCGGCGCCGGGCTGACCTCCGAAGGCGGCTCGCTGCACATGCAATCGACCGACCGGGCGGAGCTGGCCGCGCATGGGCTGGACAATCTGCGCCTCGGCGACGTCGTCGCCATTGCCGACACCGACAGCCGCTACAACCACGGCTATCTGCGCGGCGCGATGTCGATCGGGATCGTCGGCCAGACCGACGGCCCCCGCGCCGGCTACGGCCCCGGCATGACCATCGTGATGACCGCCCCCGGCGGCGCGCTGGGCTGCTTCGAGGCGCCCGGCACCAACATCGCCGACCTTCTGGAGCTGCGCCCATGACCACCGAGAATACCCCCGCCCGCGCCACCGCGATGACGAATGTCGAGAAGGAGAGCCTGCGCGCCTTCGTCACCGAGGGCTTCGAAAAGCTGGGACTGACGCCGGAAGATGCCGCGATCTTCGCCGGGGCGCTGATCTTCTCCGAGCTGCGCTTCCATCCCGGCCAGGGCCAGGGCGTCATGCGCCTGCGCCGCTATCAGGAGCGGATCGGCAATGGCGAGGTCGACCCCCGCGCCGGCTGGACCGTGCTGAAAGAGGCGCCCAGCCTCGCGCTGGTCGACGCGCATAACGGCATCGGCACCGTGGCCGCGGCCAAGGCGATGCGGCTGGCGGTGAAGAAGGCCAAGGAAAACGGCATCTGCACGGTCGTGGTGCGCAATTCCACCCATTACGGCTCCTCCGCCGTGCACGCCTGTCAGGCGCTGGAAGAGGGCTGCATCGGCATCGCCTTCACCAATGCCGGCCCGGAGATGGCCCCCTGGGGCGGGCGCGAGGGCGTGACCGGCACCAACCCGTGGTCGATCGCCGCCCCGTCCGACAAGGGCTTTCCCACCGTGCTCGACATCGCCCTGACCACCGCGGGCAAGGGCATGATGAACTGGTACGTCAAAGAGGGGAAGAAGATGCCCCTCGATTGGGCCCTGACCCCCGACGGCGAGGAAACCGACGACCCGGCGGCGGCGCTGAAAGGCCCCCTGCTCGCCATCGGCGGCCACAAGGGCTACGGGCTGGCCTTCATGACCGAGGCGCTGACGGGCGTGCTCTCGGGCGGCGGCTTTGGCCTGACGCCCTATGCCGACCCGAGCAAGCTCGACGTCAGCCACATGTTCACGGCCATCGACATCTCCTGGTTCATGGAGCCGGAGGACTACGCCGCCCGCATGGGCGAGTTCGTCGACATGGCAAAGAGCCGCGCGCTGCGCCCCGGCTTTGACGAGATCATGGTGCCCGGCGAGCAGGAAGCCCGGCGCGAGGCGGCAAAATCGGAAAACGGCGTGCCGGTGGCCGATGCGGTGCTGGAAGATTTCGCGCGCCTCAAGTCAGAGCTGGGCATCAAGGCCGAGTTGACCACGCTGGGCGCCTATCGCGGCGACATCCTGTGAGCCTCGCCCCGCTGGCCCCGGCCTTTCACGCCGCCGCCCGCGAGCGCCTGCGCGCGCGGGCAGAGCGGGCCGGGCTCGACGGGCTGCTGCTGACGCGCGCCTCCAACATCGCCTATGCCACGGGGCTGTTCCTGTCGGCCAACGAGCGCCCGATGGCGGTCTGGCTGCCGGTCGCGGGCGCGCCGATCCTGTTCATGCCGGGGCTGGAGCGCGAGAATGCCGAGGGCACCGGCATCGCCGATCTGCGCCTTTACGAGGAATTCCCCGGCGAGGTGCCGCCGTTCTTGTGGATGCTGGGCGAGATCGGGCGGCTTCGGCTCGGCATCGACGCGCTGGAGGCCCGGCTGCTCGATGCGGCGCGCGAAGCCACCGCCGCGCTCGACCTGCGCGATCACGCCATGCTCGAGCGGACGGTAAAGCACCCCGAAGAGCTGGCCCTGATCCGCGAGGCGGCCTCCTTCGCCGATCTGTTCCTGCACCGCCTGCACGAGGCCGGCGCCGATATCGTGCGCCAGGGCGGCACCGAGCAGGATCTGATGGCCGACGCCATGGCCCATGCCAAGGGCGCGCTGACGGCCAAGCACCGCGACGCCTTCGCCGGCACGCCCATGGGCATCACCGCCTCGGTCCATTCCGGGCCCCGCGCCGCCCTGCCCCATGGCGCGGTTCTGCCGCGCGTGCCGCAGCCCGGCGACACCCTGATCGCCGGCATCGGCGCCTCGCTGGGCGGCTACCACGCCGAAAGCGGCGCCACCTGGACGATGGGCGCGCCCTCGCCCGACCAGACCCGCGTGATGGCGGCGATGCAGGCCTGCGACCTCGCCGCCCAAGAGGCCCTTCATGCCCGCCTGCCCTGCGCCGCCATCAACCGCGCCGCTCTGGGCGCCCTGCACGATGCCGGCCTTGGTGCCGCGATCCGCCACCGCATCGGTCATGGGATGGGGCTGGAGGGGCACGAGGCCCCGTGGCTCGCGCCGGGCGACGAGACGGGCACCGCCACCGGCATGGTCTTTTCCTCCGAGCCCGGCGTCTACCGCCCCGGCCTCGACGGCTACCGCACCATCAACACCCTGATCGCGGCGGACGAGGCCACCGAGGTGCCCTCCCGCTTTCAATCCGACATTCCCATCGCCGCGCGCGTCATCGCGCTTTGATCCCCGAGGAGAGACGACATGCCCGAACCAGCCGCCTGGCACTACCAGAAGATCACCAAGCGCATGTTCGACGCCCCCGCCGTCGACCGCCTGCTGATGGGCCGCGTCATCACCGCTGTCGGTGACGAGGTGATCGAAGATGGCGCTGTTCATATCAAAGGCGGCAAGATCGCCTGGGTCGGCGCCCGGGCAGACGCCCCCGATGTGGCTGATACGGTCGAGACGGGCGGCACGATCATGCCCGGCATGATGAACTCGCACGCGCATCTGTCGTGGGACGGCATCCATGAGCTGAGCCAGCAGTCGATGTACGATGCCCCCGAGATCCGCGCCTACAAGGCGGCGGGCAACATGCTGAAAAGCCTGCAGGCCGGCATCACGCTGGTGCGCGATCTGGGCGTGCATGACGCCAACCTCTTCACCAAGCAGGCCGTGGCGCAGGGCATCTTCCCCGGCCCCCGGCTGCTCGTCTCCGGCGAGAGCATCATCCAGACCGGCGGCCATACCTACTGGGTCTGCCGCGAGGCCAGCGGTGCCGACGAGATGCGCCGCGCCGTCCGCGAGCAGGTGAAGCGCGGGGCTGACCTCATCAAGATCATGGCCTGCCACGACACGCTCGAATTCACCGATGACGAGCTTGCCGCCGTGATCGACGAGGCGCATCGCAACCGCCTGCCGATCACCGCCCATGCCACCTTCGATGCCTGCATCGCCCGCGTGGCCGAGTTCGGCGTCGATTGCATCGAGCACGGCGGCGCCATGTCGGACGAGACGATTCGGCTTTTGCTCGACAGGAAGCTGCCCATCGTCACCACCTTCTCGGCGCTGGTCATCCAGGCCGATCCCGAGATCGCCCGCGCCTTCGGCATCCCCGAATGGAAGATCGAAGAGCGGCAGAAGGCGGTGGCCGACAAATCCCGCTTCGACGGGCTGCTGCGCGCGGCGAAGGCCGGCGTGCCCATCGTCTTCGGCACCGATGCCGGCAGCCCCGCCGTCGAGCATGACCGCATCGTGCCGGAGCTCAATTTCATGGTCGAGGTCGGCGTCTGCCCCGACAACCTCGACGCCCTGCGCGCCATCACGGCGCGGGCGGCGGTGCTCAACGGCTTCGGCGACACGCTTGGCACGCTGGAGGCCGGCAAGCTGGCCGATGTCATCGTCGTCGATGGCAAGCCCGACGAAGACCTCGGCGCGCTGGAGCGCGTCAGCCAGACCTATATCGACGGAAAGAGGATGCACTGATGTCCCTGCTTCATGACCGCCTCGCCCCCCGCATCGTCGAAGAAGACGGCGCCTTCCGCACCAAGATGCTGAGCATCGCCGCCGAGATGGACGATGTCATCGCGCTCGGCCGGGGCGACCCCGATTTTCACACGCCGCAGCATATCGTCGACGCCGCCAAGGCCGCGCTCGACGCCAATGCCCACCACTACACCGGCCCGACCGGCCTGCCCCAGTTGCGCGCGGCCATCGCGGGCAACCTGCGCGCTGACTACGGGCTCGACTACAGCGCCGATGAGATCGTGGTGACGGCGGGCGTGCAGGAAAGCATCATGCTGCTGATGCTGGGCCTCTGCGCACCGGGCGACGAGGTGCTGATCACCTCGCCCCGCTTCACCACCTATGACACCGCCGTGCATCTGTGCGGCGGCACGCCGATCCCGGTGCCGACCTATCTGAAGGACGATTTCGCCCTCGATCCGGCCGAGATCGAGGCGCGCATCACAGACAAGACCCGCATGTTCGTGCTCGTCAGCCCGAACAATCCCACCGGCGCGGTGACACCGCCCGAGGTGATCCGCCAGATCGCGGACTTGGCCGTGAAGCACGACATCCTCATCGTCGCCGACGAGATCTATGCCAAGCTCATCTACGACGGCCATGAGCACCTCTCCATCGCCACCCTGCCGGGCATGAAGGTGCGGACAATCACGCTCAACGGGTTTTCCAAGACCTACGCCATGACCGGCTGGCGCGTCGGCTACATGGCTGCGCCGCTCGACTTCGTCGAGAAGGTGACAGAGCCGCGGCACACGCTGTCGATCAACACCTGCACCATCAGCCAGCACGCCGCCCTCGCCGCGCTGACCGGCCCGCAGGACGCGATGGACCAGATGTTCGCCGATTACGCCGAACGGCGCGACTGGCTGACCGGCGCGCTCGACGCTGCCGGTCTGCGCTACGGCGCGCCGGGCGGCGCCTTCTACGTCTATACCGACATCTCCTCCACCGGCATGAAGGCCAAACCCTTCTGCGAGGCGCTGCTGCGCGAGACCGGCGTCATGGTCTTCCCCGGCGACATGTTCGGCGAGGAGGATAGCGACTTCATCCGCATCTCTTACCTGCAACCGCTGCCGATGATCCGCGAGGCGATGGAGCGCATCTCGGCTTTCGTCGCCAAGGCGAAGGAGGCGGCATGATGGAGTTCGCCAAGCCCGACCCCGCCGAGAAATTCGTCGGCATCCAGGTCTCGCCCATTTCCTTCATCGACGAGGGCGTCGACACCGTGCTCGACACGCTGAAAGAGCGCGTCGGTGTCAATGTGCTGATGCTGGGCACCGTGTCGTGGCTGGGGCTGAAGACCGGGCGGTCGATCAGCCACAAACTCGACGGCTGGCCCGACCATGGCGTGCCGGAGCCCTTCACCATGAAGGGCGGCGCCTATTTCAACCCCGACCCGAAGTTCTACGCCAACACGATGATCAAGGACTTCCGGGCCACCGACCCCGAGATGGAGGGCGTCGATATCCTCGACCTCGTCATCCCCGAGGCGCACAAGCGCGGCATGAAGGTCTTCCCCGAGCTGATGGAGCCCTTCTTCAAATATGCCGGCCACGGCAGCGCCAACACCATCGAAGTGCCGAACCTGCCGCAGGTGATGGAGATCGACTGCTTCGGCCGCATAAAGGACGAGCCCTCGACCTCCAACCCCGAGTACCGCACCTGGATGCTCTCGATGATCGAGGATCAGGTACGGCGCTACGATATCGACGGGCTGATGTGGTGCAACGAGCGCAACTCGCCCTTGGATCAGTGCATCCAGGGTCAGGCGCCCGGCGACTTCTCGGAAGCGACGCTGGATGAAGCGCGCCGCCGGGGCATCGATACCGAAGGCTGCCGCCGGGGGATGATGGCGCTCTACGAGTATTGCCAAGCCGCCCGCTCCGGCGAGGCATTCGACGATGGCGCCTTCATCGAGTTCCTGCGCACCTTGATGCGCCACCCCGAAATATTGATCTGGGAGCGCTTCTGGCTGGAGCGCAACAAGGATCTCGACCGCGAGATCTTCGGGCTGGTGAAATGGTGCAAGCCGGGCCTCTCCTTCGGGCTCAACGTCTGGAACCGCAACCATTTCAACATCTTCCGCCGCGCCCAATGGCCGTGGGACGAGCAGACGATGTATGCCGACTGGGTCAAGCCGATCACCTATCAGCATCAGTCGGGCGAGATCTGGCACAAGGAATTCGGCTTCCTGCACCAATCGATCCTGCGCGACTTCGACGCGGGCGAGGCCGCCGCGGTGATGTCGAAGATGCTGGGCCTCGGCGCGCCGCCGCTGGCGAGCGCCGTGCAGGAGGGGATGGACCCCGACATCTATGTCGGCGGGCAATGCGCCGACGCGCTGCGCGGCGTGCACGGCAAGGCGAAGGTGTTCATGGGCCTCGGCATCGACGCGCCGCGCGTGCGCGAAGACCAAGCGGTCTGCACGCCCGACATCGCCTATCGTTCGGTCATGGCGACCTACCGCGCCGGCGGGCATGGCGTGGTGCTGTCGCCGAATTATGCCTCGATGAAGCTGACCAACCTCGATGGCGTCGCCAAGGCGCTGGAAGAGCTGGGCCTGAAATGACCGATCTTGTCATCGCGGGCGGCGATGTGCTGCTGCCGGACGGGCTGTCGCGGGTGGATGTGTCGGTGGCGGGCGGGCGCGTGCAGGGGTTGCACGCCCCCGGCACAGCGCCGCAGGCGGCAGAGGTGATGGATGCCAGCGGGTTGACCGTTCTGCCCGGCCTCGTCGACATCCACTTCCATGTCCGCGCCCCGGCCTACCCCGAGCGCGGCACGGTTCTGTCCGAGACACGGGCGGCGGCGGCGGGCGGGGTCACGACGCTGTTCGAGATGCCGATCAGCAAGCCTTGCTGCGCCACGCCCGAGATCTTCGAGGATCGCCGCGCCCATTTCGCCGAACATGCCGTCATCGATTTCGGCCTCTATGCCGCGCCGGGCGACCTGACGGAAGCGACGCGCGACCGCTTTCTCGACGCGGGCGCCATCGCCTTCAAGATCTTCACCACCCCTGCCCCGCCGGGCCGGGCCGACGAGTTCGGCGGGCTCGCCTTCCCGGGCGAGGCCGACCAGCTGCGGGCGCTGGAGCTTCTGGCCGGCACCGGGCGGCCCGTCGTGGTGCATGCCGAAAGCGCCTCGCTGCTCGATCATTTCGAGGCGCGGGCGCGGGCCGAGCTCGACCCCACCTCGGGCTACACCCACAACGCCGCGCGCCCGTCGGTTTGCGAAAGCGTCGCGGTCGCCAAGCTGCTGGCGATGAACATCCGCGCCGGGGCGAAGCTCCATATCGCCCATGTCACCAGCGCCGAGACGGTGGCCGTGCTGCGCGCCTTCGCCGGCACGTCGGACTTCACCGCCGAGACCTGCCCGCAATACCTCTTTGCCACTGAAGACGACGTCGACCGCGCCGGCGTCTTCGCCAAGGTGAACCCGCCGATCCGCTCTCAGGCCGATCAGGCCGCGCTGTGGCAGGCGATCGCCGACGGCATCATCACCCATGTCACCACCGACCACGCGCCCTTCTCCTTCGCCGAGAAAAACGCGGCGGCGGGCGATTTCTTCGCCGCGCCGCCGGGCAGCCCGGGGATCGAGACGATGCTGCCGGCCATGCTGGATGCGGTCAGTGCCGGGCGGCTGTCGCTGAAGCAGGCGCATGACCTCTGCTGCGCCAATGGCGCGCGGCTCTACGGGCTGGCCCCGCGCAAGGGCACCCTGCTTCCCGGCGCCGATGCCGACATGGCACTGGTCGATCTGGCCGGCACCACCGATGTGCGGCTCGGCGGCCTCGTAAGCCATGCCCGCGATGTGGCGCATCTGTGGGATGGCCGCAGCTTTCGCGGCCGCGTTGCGCGCACCCTGCTGGCGGGCAAGACGGTCTGGAACGGGACGGATGTCACCGGCGTCGAGGGCGGCGGCCGCTTCGTGCGCCCCTAGCCTCTGCTTTCGATCCAGACAAAAAACGGGGGCCAGAGCGGCCCCCGTTCTTCGTTGTCGCCTACTCTCGCCGTACCTGCGCCTCAGCCGCGCTCTTTGAGCCGGGGGTCGAGGAAGTCGCGCAGCCAGTCGCCGATGATGTTGAAGGCCAGCACGACGAACACGATCGCCAGCCCCGGGAACACCGCCATCCACCATTTGTTGCTGAGCAGGTGGTCGCGGCTCTCCGACAGCATGGAGCCCCAGGTCGGCACATCCGGCGGCACGCCGAGGCCGAGGAACGACAGCGCGGCCTCCGACAGGATCACGCTGGCCACGTTGAACGAGGCGATCACGGTCAGCGGCGCCACCATATTGGGCAGAATGGTGCGGAAGAGGATCGACGCCGTGCCGTCGCCCATCGCTCGCGCGGCCTCGACATATTCCTTCTCGCGCAGCGACAGCGTCTGCGCCCGCACGATGCGCGCATAGGTGATCCACTGCCCGATGCCGAGAACCAGGATGATGTTCATCAGCCCCGGCCCCAGAACGACGAGGAACATGATCGCCAGCAGGATGAACGGAAAGGCGAGCTGGATATCGCCCAGCCGCATGATCACATCGTCGACCCAGCCGCGGAAATAGCCCGAGACGAGCCCGAGGAAGGTGCCCAGCGTGCCGCCGACGAGGATCGAGGCAATGCCCACCGTCAGCGACACCCGCGCCCCGTAGAGCAGCCGGCTCAGCACATCGCGGCCCAGCTGGTCGGAGCCCAGCCAGTAGACGGCCCCGTTCGCGCCTTCTGCGCCCGGCTCGAGCAGGCGGGCCATGATGTTCTGGCGATTGGGGTCGAACGGCGCCAGCCAGGGGCCGAAGATCGCGACGAAGACCGCGATCACCAGCACGATCAGTCCCACCAGCGCCCAGCGGCTGGCCACGAGACTGCGCATCGCGCGCGCCATCTCGCGGCGCCGGTAGCTTCGCGCCGGAGCGGGCGCTTGCAGATCGAGCCGCGCCTCGCTGTCGATATTCGCCATGTGCGGCGCCCCTTTCTTTAGAGTTTCACACGCGGGTCGAGCCGCGAGTAGATCAGGTCAACGATCAGGTTCAGCGCGATGAAAACCAGCGCCAGCAGGATCACAGAGGCCTGTACCACCGGGATGTCGCGCTGGTTGATCGCGTTGAACACCAGCCGCCCAATGCCGGGATAGGAGAACACCGTCTCCACCACGACGACGCCGCCGAGAAGGAAGCCAAACTCCAGCCCGATCATCGTCACCACCGGCAGCCAGGCGTTGCGCAGGGCATGATGAATAATGACCTGCCGCTCCATAATGCCTTTGGATCGAGCAGTTCGCACAAAATCCTGGCTGAGAACTTCCAGCATGGAGGAGCGAATCAGCCGGGCATTACGGGCCAGGGTGTAAGAGCCAACCGCGATGGCGGGCATGATCATGTGGTAAAGACTGCCCGGCAGGTTGCCAAAGGCCTCACGCAGATCGCCTTGGAACAGCGGCACGAGGAAGGGCACATGCCCCGAGATCGGCAGCCAGCCCAAGTACAGGCCGAAGAACATGATCATCATGATGCCCATCCAGAAATTCGGGATGGATTGGCCGAGCATGGCGAAGGTCATGATCGCACCGTCAGCCGGGGTGCCGCGCTTCAGGGCCGAATAGATGCCGAGCGGGATGGACAGCGCGATGGCAACGAGCAGCGAGAAGAAGGTCAGCTCGATCGTGGCCGGCATCGCCTCCAGCACCACGCCCATCGCGGGCTGGCGGTAGCTGAGCGAATTGCCGAAATCGAGATGAGCAGCGTCCCATATGTAATTGAGATACTGCATATAAAGCGGCGCATCGAAGCCCAGCGCCTCTCGGGCGCGCTGGATCTCTTCAGCGCTCGCGTTCTCGGAGACGAACAGATAGGTCGGGTCGCCCCCCATCTGCAGCGAGATGAAACTGATCAGCGTCACCCCGATGATGACGATGAGACTTTGCCAGAGGCGGCGGATCAGGAAATTCCACATGTTGCGTCAGCCCGATTTTCGGGCGCCGGCAACGCATAGATGGGCGGGGCGGTCGGTCACGGGCGATGTTCCCTTCGTCTGCGGAGCCGTTCGCTTCCCCTCCTCGTCCCGACGCTTGACAATGACGCCGATGATCGGGAGGGTCAGTCGCATACTGTCGACAATAGACCATCTCGGTCGGTTGGCCGTCAAGAGCCGATGAGGGGGCCGCGGCCACCTCGCCCAGCAACCACCACGAGGGGCGCCCGTGACGATGATGCAAGAGCTGCCGCAGGACGAGGGCACGCCACCGACAACCCATCCGCTGTTGCGGGTGCGTGATCTGCAAACCTCCTTCCGCATGGGCGACGGCGGATCGCTCAAAGCCGTCGACGGCGTGAGTTTCGACCTGAGCCCCGGCGAGACCCTCGCCATTGTCGGCGAAAGCGGATCGGGCAAATCCGTCACCTCGCTTTCGCTGATGGGCTTGCTGCCGAAGGGGGTGGGCAGCGTCACCGGCGGTTCGATGCGGCTGGATGGACGAGAGCTGCGCGAATTGCCCGAGCATGAGTGGCGCGATATTCGCGGCCAGCAGATCGGCATGATCTTTCAGGAGCCGATGACCTCTCTCAACCCGGTGCATACGGTCGGCCAGCAGATTTCCGAGATGGTGATCCGTCATCGCGGCCTGTCCAAACGTGCCGCCATGGACCGGGCCGTGGAGATGCTCGACCTTGTCGGCATCCCCGAGCCCAAGCGCCGCGCCCGCAACCATCCGCACCAGATGTCTGGCGGCATGCGCCAGCGCGCGATGATTGCCATGGCCCTGTCGTGCGAGCCGCGCATCCTGATCGCCGACGAGCCGACCACGGCGCTCGACGTGACCATTCAGGCCCAGATGCTGGAGCTTATGCAGGATCTGCAGGACCGGATGGGGATGGCGATCATCTTCATCACGCACGATCTTGGCGTCGTGGCCGAAGTCGCTGACCGCGTGGTCGTGATGTATGCCGGCCAGGTCGTCGAGAGCGGCGATGTGCACCAGATCTTCGAGGCGCCGCGGATGCCTTATACCGGCGGGCTGATGAACTCGATCCCGCGGCTCGATGGCGCGCATCGCGGCCAGCGGCTCAAGGCGATCCGCGGTGCCGTGCCGCCGCTGACCGAGCTGCCACCCGGCTGCCGCTTCAACCCCCGCTGCGACCACGCCACCGATATTTGCCGCGCCAGGGAGCCAGAGCTCGACGAAGCTGGCCCCGGCCACCTCGTGCGCTGCGCGCGCTGGCAAGACATCACGCTCGACCTGATGGGGACAGAATGACCGCACACGACACGCCCCTGCGCGACCGTACTATCCAAGAGCCGCTGCTGGAGGTTCGCAACCTGCGAAAGACCTTCGGCATTCGCGGCGGCCTACTTAACCGGGTGGTGGCCGAGGTGAAGGCCGTCAACGATATCACCTTCGATATCGGCCGCGGCGAAGTCGTCGGCCTTGTCGGCGAATCGGGCTCCGGCAAGACTACGGCGGGCCGCACCCTCTTGCGGCTGGAAGAGCCGACAGGCGGGCAGATCCGGTTCGCTGGCACCGATCTGACGACCCTATCGACAGACGAAATGCGGAAGATGCGACGCCGCATGCAGATCATCTTCCAGGACCCCTTCGCCAGTCTCAACCCGCGCGAAAAGGTCCGCGATATACTGACCCATCCCCTGCGCCTTCATGGGATCGGCACACCGAGCGACCGCCCCGACCGCGCCATCGCGCTGCTGGAAAAGGTCGGCCTCGGGCCTGACAGCCTCGACAGATTTCCGCACGAGTTTTCCGGTGGCCAGCGGCAGCGCATCGGCATCGCCCGGGCGCTCGCGGTCGAGCCGGAATTCATCGTCGCCGACGAGCCGGTCAGTGCGCTCGACGTCTCGATTCAGGCGCAGGTGATCAATCTGCTTGACGATCTATGCGACGAGCTCGGTCTGACCATGCTGTTCATCGCGCACGATCTGGGCGTGGTGGAGCATTTCTGCGACCGGGTGATCGTTATGTATCTGGGTCGCATCGTCGAGGTGGCGCGGTCGGAGGATCTTTATAGCCGGCCGAACCACCCCTATACGCAGGCGCTGCTGTCGGCTGTGCCAAAGCCGAAGCCCGGTCGCCGGCGCGACCGAATCCTGCTGAAGGGCGACATCCCCTCGCCCATCGATCCGCCCTCGGGTTGTGTGTTTCGAAGCCGGTGCCCGCTGGCGAGCGAGGAATGCGCCAAGGTTGTGCCGCCCCTGACCGAGATAAGTGCCGGACATTTCAGCGCCTGCATCAAGACGACCTGACCAAGATCACGTTCGACTTGACAGCTCGCCGCCATGCCGCCCATTGTCGCCCTATGGATTGTCGACAACATGCAGATTACAGCCGACTACACCGGAGAGCTCCGGAAGATTGTCTGCAATCGCCAATCCGACAGTCGAATGTTCTTGCCCGTCGCTCCATACGCCGGTGTAAGTCGAGCCAACCGCAGCCGCTGACGCAGCGGCAACGTGAATTGGTGAGGAACCCGAGTATGACCGCTTCTACATTGACAGCCCTGAACGCCGACGGAATGGGACCGATCGAGCATGTGCCCCTGCGCGTTCAGGTGGCAGACCGCATTCGCGCGGCGATCCTGTCGGGCCGGCTGAAGCCTGGCGAGCCCCTGGTCGAGACCGCGCTGGCCGAACAGATGACCGTCAGTCGCGCGCCGATTCGCGAGGCCATCCAGATCCTCGAGAATGACGGGCTTGTCGAAACGATCGCCTACAAGGGTAAGCGGGTGAAGCCGCTGACCGCCCGCGAAGTCGAAGAGATCTACTCGCTGCGCTCCGCCTACGAGGTGATGGCCGTGCGCCGCATCATCGAGCGCGGCGCCGATGCCAGCGCCCTGCGCCCCCTCTGCGATGAGATGCAGCGCGCCGCCGAGGCGGATGATCTTGAAGCGCTCACCGCCGCAGACGAGGCCTTCCACCGGACGCTGATCCAGATCGCCGATCACGACCTGCTCCTCGCCTCGTGGCGCAACCTTTACCTGCGCATCCACCAGATCATGGCTCTACGGATGCGCCACCGCCCCACCCTTGCCGAGATCGCCGCCAACCACTCTCCCATCGTCGACGCGCTTGAAGCGCAAGACAAGGAGCTGGCGATGAAGCTGATCGCGGACCACACCCGAAACCTCAACGAGATCGATCCGCAGACGATCGCGGAGACCTGACGCCCGCACCGGTCGCGCCCACTTTCGTGACAGGTCCGGCTCGTACCGCCGCCCCCTATAAAAGCAAGAACAGGGCGGCTCACCCAACCCAATAGGACAAGGGAACGAACATGCCTGCCACAAAACGCCTCATAGGGATCAGCGCTGCCGCCGCGCTTCTTGGCACGACAGCTCTGGCTCAGCCGGCTGACGACGCCATCGTCGTCGGTCTCTCTGCTGACATCACCACGATGGACCCGGCCGCTATCTCGTCGCGCGACAATTCCAACGTCGCGCGCCACATCTTCGGCACGCTCTTCAGCATCGACGGTGACGGTGTCGAGCAGCCCGGCCTCGCGACCGATTACGAGGTCTCCGAAGACGGCAAGACCTACACCTACACGCTGCAGGAAGGTCTGACCTGCCACGACGGCGAGCCGCTGACGGCCGAGGACGTCGCCTATTCCTTCAACCGTGCGAAGGACCCGGCCAACGGCTTCACCGGCAACACGCCGGGCTTCGTCTTCTCGTCGATCGCCTTCGAGAATGCCGAAGTCGTCGATGATCTGACCGTCGACATCAATCTCGGCGCCGAGAACCCCATCGCCTTCGGCCTGATCGACGAAGTCTTCATCCACTGCAAAGACAGCTACGAGGCGATGAGCCTGGATGAAGCCAGCGCCAACCCGATCGGCTCCGGCCCCTACGAGATGGCCGAGTGGACGCGCGGCTCTGAAATCGTGATGGACCGTGTCGATCCCGAGGCCGGCTTCGAGCACATCATCTGGCGCATCATCCCCGAGGCCTCGACCCGCTCTGCCGAGCTGATCGCCGGCAATGTCGACATCATCACCAACGTCGCCCCCGACCAGATGGAAGCGATCAACTCGCGCGGCAACGCCGTGGTTGAGCCGATCCAGGGCACGCGCCGGATGTATGTGGGCTTCAACCTGTCGGACGAGATGGCTCAAGAGCCCGGCGGCGACGCGATCCAGGATCCGATGGTGCGCCGCGCGCTGCAATATGCGGTCGACGTGCCGACGATCTGCGCCCAGCTGCTGCAGTTCGAATGCGAGCGCATGACGGGCATCGTCAACCCGCCCAACGCCAACCAGAGCCTCGAGCCCTACCCGTTCGACCCCGAGATGGCCGAACAGATGCTCGACGAGGCCGGCTGGCCTCGCGGCGAAGACGGCACGCGCTTCCCGATCCGCTTTCAGGCCGGCCCGGGCCGCTACCTGAACGACGCCTCGGTCGTGCAGGCCATCGCCCAGTACCTCGGTGACGTCGGCCTCGATGTCGAACTCGACACGATGGAATGGTCCAGCGTCTACATCCCGCTCATCCGCGAGCGGAATGCCGGCCCGCTCTACTTCATCGGCTCCGGTGGTGCGCTCTGGTCGCCGCTCTACGACATGGCCGACCTCTCCGCCGTGGATGCGGGCACGAACTACACCCATTGGGACGACCCGCGCTGGTTCGACCGCTGGGACGACATCAACGCGGCCGAGACCGACGAAGAGCGTCGGGTGATCATCGATGAAATGCTGCAGGTCTTCTACGACGACGGCCCCTGGCTGCACCTCTACTTCCAGCCCGACTTCTACGGTGTGTCGAACCGCGTCGACTGGTCGCCGCGCGCCGACGAGAAGGTCTATCTGTGGAACGCGACGCTCGCCGCCGAGTGATCCTAAGTTGACGAAATTCTGCGGGGGCCGGTGATCCGGCCCCCGGCTTGCGTTCCGCAGAAGGTCAGCGCTGGCCTGCCCCCGGCCGCCAAGCGCTCACGGCTGAAGCCATCAATCCATACTGATTTCGGGGCTTTCCCGTGAAGCGCTACGCCCTGCGAAATGCGGCCGAACAAGAGCATCGGTCGCGGGCCAACATGGTCGAAGTCATGATCTTGGACTATTGCGATCGTCATGGACAAGCGGTCCCAAACGCTCCGGAAGAAACGAAGGGTGGGGAGCAGCCCAAGTGATCAAGACAGTCAGGCAAGCTTGCACGTTCAACCCGGTGATCAAGGATTATCGGATGGCCGAGGGAATCGAAAACCTCGCTGACTTGATCGCTGATAATGGTGACGGGCGCGACTTCTTTGACCGGAACGTCGTAACGCACGGCATGGAGCAGCTCTTTGACCTGCTCCCCTTGGAGTCCGCGTTTATAGGTTAGCTCTTTTCAGGATTTGGCCCTCTTCTGACCGTTGGTGATACTCCCGAAGGCGGAGCCCGTTGAAGCTCGTGTGCGGGCGGTGACAATTGTAGTCGTCGCGCCATGCAGCAACCAGATGGCGAGCATGGCGCAGGGTCGGGAACAGGTGTTCGTTGAGGCATTCGACCCGCAGGCGGCCGTTGAAGCTCTCCGCGAAGCCGTTCTGCATCGGTTTGCCGGGAGCGATGTAATGCCATTCGACCTGGCGAGCCTCCTGCCACTTCAGCAAGTCGTTCGATGTCAGCTCCGTGCCGTTGTCGTCGACCACCATGCAGGGCAAGCCGCGCATCTCGGCGATCCGGTCAAGTTCGCGGGCGACCCGGATGCCGGAGATTGACGTATCCACGACCGTCGCCAGGCATTCCCGGCTGAAGTCGTCGATCACGCAGAGGATGCGGAACCGGCAGCCGTCCGGCAGCGCGTCTGACACGAAGTCGAGCGACCACCGCTGGTTCGGGCCTTGGGGATCGTCATGGGTGCTCTGGGGAATGACCGCTCCGGGCCGCTCGCGACAAGCGCGCTCAAGCTGCAACTGCGAAGCATTCTGCGGCCAACGCGGTCAATCTGGGCTCGACGCGGTCATGCGGCGATGCAGCAGATCGAGAACCTGGTAGGCAACAGCGGCCGGCACTTTCGTGCGAAAAGCGGACCTTCGCTAAATGTGCAAGAGGATCGTAGCCGGGGTCGCGAACACCCCTTCCAGTCGTTACCTTTCGCTTCGCGTGCCGCACCCTTTGGCCTTCAGCTCTTGGCGCCGTCTCCCTGCCATGAAACCCTGAGGAGCAGTTCGAACCCGATAGGCCCCCTGCCGGCTTGGCAGCCAGCCGACTCCACCTACCTACATTTACGAGCTGACGCCGAACGGCGTCGTGCAATGTATGTCCCCGGAAGGAGATCATCCGTGAAGACACCTCTCATCGTCGCCGCCGGGCTGTTCGCAGCCTCTGCCGCCACCGCCCAGGACAGCGAGATCACCGTCTCGTCGAAGATCGACACGGAGGGCGGCCTCCTGGGGAACATCATCGCCCTCGCTCTCGAAGATGCCGGCCTGCCGGTGGAGCGGCGCCTGCAGCTCGGTGGCACGCAGGTCGTCCGCGAGGCGCTGCTGGCGGGGCAGATCGACATCTATCCCGAGTATACCGGCAACGCCGCCTTCTTCTTCAACGAGGCCGACAGCGATGTCTGGATGAACGCCGAAGCGGCGCATGACCGCGCCGCGGAGCTCGACGCCGAGGCGAATGACGTCACCTGGCTGCAGAGCGCGCCGGCCAACAACACCTGGGCCATCGCCGTCACCGGCCCGGTGGCGGAGGAGAATGGCCTCTCCACCATGTCCGACTTCGGCGCATGGGTCGCCGGCGGCGGCGACGTGACGCTCGCGGCCTCGACCGAGTTCGTCTCCTCCCCCGCCGTCCTGCCCGCGATGCAGGAGACCTACGGCTTCGAGATGGGCGAGGATCAGCTGGTGATCCTGTCGGGCGGCGATACGGCCGCGACGATCCAGGCTGCCGCGCGGGGCACCTCGGGCGTGAACGCGGCGATGGTCTACGGCACCGATGGCGGCATCGGTGTCACCGGCCTCGTCGTCATGGAAGACGACCAGGGCGTGCAGCCCGTCTACGAGCCGACGCCCATCGTCCGGGCCGAGGTGCTTGAGGAGTATCCGTCGATCCCCGAGGTGCTCGACCCGATCTTCGCCGAGCTCGACATGGTCACCCTTCAGGGCCTGAACGGGCGCATCCAGGTCGGCGGCGAGCCGGCCGAGGCCGTGGCGCGGGACTACCTGACGCAAGCCGGCGTGCTGGATTGACGTCCGGCACCCGATCGGTGCCGCTCGCCCGGCGGGGGGGCTCTCCGCCGGGCGTTCTCTTTGCCGTTTTGGGGCTCGCGGCGCTGCTCGTCCCCTTCATGACGCTCGCGGCCAACCGCATCGTCGCAGGTGAAGGCGTGCCGGTCTGGCAGCTGGCGACCCCTGCGGCGACCGTGCCCGGTATCGCTGCCGTCGTGGCTGGACTTCTGCTCGGCGTGCAAGCGGGTCGACAATGGCTGCGGGTCGGCGGCGCGATCCTTGGTCTCGGCGGGCTCTTCTGGCTGCTGATGCGCGGCGCGCCGGCCCTCATCGAGGGTGCGGGCGAGTATGCGCGGGTCTCGCCGGCGCTGGGGTTCTGGTGCCTCCTTCTGATCCTGATGCTGCTGCTCGCCGATGCGCTGGCGCAGCGGACGCCCGGGCCCCTGGCGCGGGCGGGGCTGCTGGCGGCGGTGCTGGCGGCGGTGGCGACGATCCTGTGGTCGGGCGCGCTCAGCCCGCTGTCGATCATGCAGGAATACGCCGGCCGCCGGGACGGTTTCGCCGATGCCGCGCTGCGCCACCTGGCGCTGGCCTTCGGCTCGCTCGCCGTGGCGGCGGGGATCGGCTTCCCCCTCGGTATCCTCTGCCACCGCCGGGCCGGGCTGCGGGGCAGCGTGCTGCCGACGCTCAGCCTGCTGCAGACGATCCCGTCGCTGGCCATGTTCGGGCTGATGATCCCGATCCTCGGCTGGGTGGGCGACAGCGTGCCCGGCGCCCGGGCGCTCGGCATCGCCGGCATCGGCTTCGCGCCCGCCTTCCTCGCGCTGGTGCTCTATTCGCTGCTGCCCGTCGTCGCCAACACGGTTGCCGGCCTCGCCTCGGCCCCGCCGGCCGCGCTGGAAGCGGCGCGCGGCATGGGCATGACGCCGGGCCAGCGGCTCTGGCGCGTCGAGCTTCCGCTCGGCCTGCCGGTGATCCTGACGGGCCTGCGCATCGTGCTGGTGCAGAACATCGGCCTCGCGGTGATCGCGGGCCTCATTGGCGGCGGCGGCTTCGGCACCTTCGTCTTCCAGGGCCTGAACCAGACGGCGACGGACCTCATCCTGCTGGGCGCGCTGCCGACCGTCGCGCTCGCCCTCGTCTCCGCCATCGTGATGGACATCCTCGTGGAGCTCTCACGTCCGATCCCGAAGGATACCGCATGATCGAGATCGACGACCTGACCAAGACTTACGGCGAGGCGACCGCCGTCGACCATGTCACCATGACGGTGGAGACGGGGACGATCACGGTGATCGTCGGCACCTCCGGCTCGGGCAAGACGACGCTGCTGCGGATGATCAACCGGCTGGAGGAGCCGACCTCCGGCGAGGTGCGCATCAACGGAGACTCGACCCTCGCCACCAAGCCGCACCTGCTGCGGCGGCGGATCGGCTACGCCATCCAGGGGCACGGGCTTTTCCCGCATCACAGCGTCGCCCGAAACATCGGCGCTGTGCCGCAACTCCTCGGCTGGGAGAAGGACAAGATCCGCGCCCGGGTGGACGAGCTGCTCAGTCTTTTCTCCATGGACCCGGCGGCCTTCCGCAGCCGCTATCCGGCGGAGCTCTCCGGTGGGCAGCAGCAGCGCGTGGGCGTCGCGCGGGCGCTGGCCTCGCGCCCGGACCTGCTCCTGATGGACGAGCCCTTCGGCGCGCTCGATCCCATCATCCGGGCGCGGGCGCAGGACGATCTGCGCCGCATCCAGCGGCAGCTCGGCTCAACGATCATGCTGGTCACGCATGACATGGAGGAGGCGATCCGCCTCGGCGACATGGTGGCGGTCATGGATGGCGGCCGGCTCGTCCAGTATGCCACCCCGGCCGAGATCATCGCCCAACCGGCCACCCCCTTCGTGGCCGAGATGGTGGGCGACGTCGAGCGGCCCCTGCGTCTTCTGTCGCTGATCCCGCTCTCCGACCTCGTCGAGGACGGCGAGGCCGAGGGCGCGGCGATGCCGGCGGGGGCCAGCCTTCGCGACGCCCTCGCGGCCTGCCTCTGGACCGGCCGCAGCGCCGTGCCGGTGGAGAAGGACGGCGCCACGATCGGGCGGGTGACCTTCGCCGCGATCCGCGCCCGGGCGGAACTGCACGCATGAAGGTCGGGACGATCCTCCGGCCTGTGCTCGTCCTCCTCCTGCTCGCGCTGGTGCTGCGGCCCGGCTGGTTTGCGCCCGTCTTCGCGCCGCTGGCGCCGCCGGGTGCTCCGGTGATCTATGAGCGCAGCTCGCTCCTGTCGCTCTCGCTCAGCCATCTCGGCCTCGTCGCCGCGGCAACGGCGGCGGCGACGCTTATCGCGGTGGCACTGGCGATTTTCGTGACCCGACCGGCGGGAGCGGCGTTCCGCCCCCTGTCGCGGACGATCACCAACATGGGCCAGACGTTCCCTCCGGTGGCCGTGCTGGCGCTGGCCGTTCCCGTCCTCGGCTTCGGCGCGGGGCCCACCCTCATCGCCCTCTTCCTCTACGGATTGCTCCCGATCTTCGAGAACACCGTCACAGCGCTGACGACCCTGCCGCCTGCGACGATGGAAGCGGCGCGAGGCATCGGGCTGAACCGGTGGCAGCGCCTCTGGCGGGTGGAGCTTCCGCTGGCGCTGCCGGTGATGCTTACCGGCATCCGCCTGTCGGTCGTCATCGCGCTCGGCACCGCAACCATCGGCTCCACTGTTGCCGCCCGCACGCTGGGCGAGGTGATCATCGCGGGGCTTCTGACCAACAACACCGCCTTCGTGCTGCAGGGCGGCCTGATCGTGGGTCTGTTCGCGGTGTTGATCTACGACGCCCTCGTCCAACTCGAGACGTTCCTCGCCCGGCGAACCGGCGGGTGATGACGGCAATTGCCAACGCTTGAGGGACAAGGCGGCTCGACACCATAGATCGCCTTGTCATCAGCTCTGGCCTCCGCGTGCGTGCGATGCCGGCTTCCCGTGACCTTCGGTCCCAAGACCGCTGTTCGGCGGGAAATCCCGGTAGACGACCGCGAACGTCTCTTCCCGAACCTCTCCGACCCGCCCTGCCCTTTTCTCAGGCCGTCGTGCGCTCGATCTGAAGCGCAGGGGCCCCGAGGTCTTCCGTGTTCGCGCGCCGCGGCAGCGCGCGGCCGTCTGCATCGAACAGGTGGCAATCGGTGGTCGAGAAGGTCACGTCGATCGGGGTGTCCGCCGGAACGGTCTGCGTGCCCGGAAGGACGAAACAGAAGGTCTCCTCCCGGTCCGGCAGCGGGGCGTAGCCGATGGTATTCTGGCCCAGGTATTCCATGACCGCGGGCGTCACGGTCATTGACGCGTTGCCGCCGCCGAGAGTGATGTGCTCGGGACGGACGCCCAGCGTCAGCGGTGCGCCGGGGAGGTGCGAGCGAAGGTTGGCGGGGGCCTCGACCTCGACGTGAAGGCGTTGGCCGTTGAAATCGACCGTCACGCCGCTGTCCGTCACCTCCGTGCATGTGACGGGCAGGAAATTCATGCGCGGATTGCCGATAAAGCCCGCGACGAAGGTGTTCTGCGGCTTGTGGTAAAGCTCGAGCGGCGCGCCGACCTGCGCGATATCGCCCGCGTTCAGCACGACGATGCGGTTGGCCATCGTCATCGCCTCGATCTGGTCGTGCGTGACGTAGATCATCGTGGCGCCAAGCTGCTTGTGCAGGCGCGTCAGCTCGATGCGCATGTCGGCGCGCAGAGCGGCGTCGAGGTTCGACAGGGGTTCGTCGAAGAGGAAGATCTCAGGCTCGCGCACGATGGCCCGGCCGATGGCGACCCGTTGCCGCTGCCCCCCGGACAGGTTGCCGGGGCGCTGGTCCAGCCGGTTCTCGAGATGCAGGATCTGGGCCGCGGCTTCGACCTTGGACTTGATCTCGGCCGCAGGCGCGCCTTCGACCCGCAGGGGAAAGGCGATGTTCTCGAAGACGGACATGTGCGGGTAGAGCGCGTAGGACTGGAACACCATGGCGATGCCACGGTCGACGGGAGCCAGATCGTTGACGCGTTTGCCGTCAATGACGATGTCGCCGCTGGTGGTGTGCTCCAGGCCCGCGATCATGCGCAGCAAGGTGGATTTGCCACAGCCCGACGGCCCGACGAAGACCATGAATTCACCTTCGTGGACGTCAAGCGACACGTCCTTCACGACCTCGAAGGTCCCGAAAGTCTTCGTGATCTGCTTGAGAGATAGCTGGCCCAAGGCGGGTCTCCTGCGAAATTCTGGGTGTGGCCTCGATGGGCAAAGAAAGGCGTGCCCGACCCCGGGGGAGGGCCGGGCACACTTAGGGTCTTACTTGTACTCTTCGAGTTCGCCGGCGGCTTCGGAGAGCGCCTCCTCCGGCTCGGCAGCGCCGGTCACGACGGACTGCACCATCTCGATCATGACGTTCTGGAAGCCCTTGTAGTCGGTGAACAGCGGCTCGGGACCACCGAACTCGATGCCGTCGATGAACGGCTGCCAGTACGGCCCGGCCGCCAGCATGTCGTCCACGGCCTGGCCGGGACGCAGCGGCGTCAGGCTGGCTGCACCGCCGGCTTCGTAGGCTTCCTGCACTTCGGGCGAGGTGATGAACTTGGCGAACTCGATCGCCTTGTCCTCGACCCCGGTGCCGTCGAAGATCACGAGGCTGTCGGTGATCAGCAGCGTGCCCGGGCCTTCGGCATCGGGGCCCAGCGGCAGGTCGGCGACGCCCCAGTCGATGTCGGTGTCTTCCAGCAGGAAGGCCGCGCCGACGGAGGTCTGGATCATGCCCACGGTCCCGTCGAGGAAGATGGCGCGCATCTCGTTCTGCTCGTAGGCGGTGGCACCTTCGACCGAGTAGGGCGTGATGTCCTGGTAGGCCTGGAGGGCGGCCAGCACTTCGGGGCTGTCCATGACGATGTTGCCGTCAGCGTCAATGATCTGACCGTTGTTGGTATACACCCAGTGCAGGAACTGGTGCATGGTGTTGTCCATGGTCTTCGCCGGCAGACCGTACCCTGCGTAGTCGGTGTTCTCGGTGATCTGGCGGGCGAAATCGATCGTCTCTTCCCAGGTGGCGGGCGGCGTTTCGGGGTCGAGGCCGGCTTCCTCGAAGATGTCCTTGTTCCAGTAGAGCGCCTTGGTCGAGAAGGCGATCGGCACGCCCCACTGGGTGCCTTGGAAGGTCACCGTGTCGACGATGTTGGGATAGTACTCGGCCTGCTCTTCCTCGGTCATCGGCACCGGCACGATCAGCTCGTTCAGCGCAAATTCCTTGAGGGTGCGCGAGCCGACGTAGGCCATGGCGACGGGGCTGCCCGCGACGGCCAGCGTGGTGGCCTTGTCCTGGCACTGGGCCCAGCCGACGACTTCGGGGGTCACGGTCCAGCCTTCGTTCGCGGCTTCCCACTCGGCGATGTACTGCTCGTGCACCGGGTCGATGCTGTCACCGCAGTAGATCCAGCTGATGTCCTCGGCAAAGGCGGGCAGCGCCGTTGCCGATGCGAGCATCGCGCCGATCAGGCTCTTCTGGATAGGTGTCGTCATGTCGAAGTCTCCTTGTTGGATGGTTTGTTATTTTATCGCCCCGGCGGTCAGCCCGCCGACGAGATAGCGTTGCAGGAAGAAGATGATGACCAGCGCGGGGGCGATGCCCACGAAGCTGGCCGCCATCAATTCGTTCCAGATGACCTCCTGCCGGCCGAAGAAGGCGAAGAGCCCCACCGGCAGCGGCATGAATTCCGTTTTCGAGTTGAACGTCAGCGCGAAGATGAACTGCTGCGCGTAGGCGCCGATGAAGGTCATGATCGCCACCACGATGATGCCCGGGCGCGCCAGCGGCAGGATCACACGGCGGAAGGTGTAGAACTGCGAGGCGCCGTCCATGTAGGCCGCCTCGTTCAGCTCGGGCGGAATCCGCATCATGTAGGTGCGCAGAAGCCAGATCGCCGAGGGGATCAGGAAGGCCGCCCCGGGGATGATCATGGCCCAGTAGGTGTTCAGGATCCCCAGCGTGCGCATCAGCCGGAAGAGCGGGATCAGAAGCACCGCGCCCGAGAACATCGACACCGCGAGAAACGCCCCCAGCAGCAAGGGCATGCCCTTGAAGCTGAACCGCGCGAAGGCATAGGCCGCCGGCACCACGAGGGCCAGCACGATGAGCGTCGCCGCAGTTGCGATCAGCAGCGAGTTGAAGATGTAGATCGCGAAATAGGGGATCCGCTCCCACATCGTCACGTAGGCTTCGAAGGAGCCGTTCTCGGGCCAGAAGCTGTAGGGCGTCGAGAAAAGCTGCGAGAGCGGCTTGAGGCTGACGAGGAAGCCTTCGAGGAAGGGGGCGAGCATGAAGGCCAGGAAGACGAAGATCCCCAGATAGATCAGCACGATCTCGTACCAGCTGTAGCGGTCCATCATGGCGCTCGTCCGTTCCCGCTTCGAGAAGGGATTGACCAATGCCAGGGCGCGGGTGGCGCGGCGGGCGGGGTTCATCATGGTGGGCTCAGACCTTTTCCTGTTGGGACAGTTTGCGGGTCATGCGGAAGTAGGCGAGGCAGAACAGCGACAGGAAGATGCAGATCACGACGGCCCGTGCGGCGCCCTGCCCGTATTTCTTCGACCCGATCGCGGTCTGGTAGGTGTCGATGATCATCGTGGTGGTCGACCCAGACGGCCCGCCCTGCGTGAGGATCCAGATGATGTCGAAACTGTTGAACGTGGCGATCAGCGACAGCATCGACATGGTGATGATCGCGGGCGACATCAGCGGCAGCGTGATGCGGCGGAAGCGGTACCAGCGGCTGGCGCCGTCGGTCCAGGCGGCCTCGTAGAGGTCGCGGGGGATCGCCTGGATGGCGGCCAGGAAATAGATCGTCACCATCGGCACGCCGATCCAGACGTCGGTGACGATCGTGGCCCAGTAGGCGGTGTTGCCGTAGGCGAGGAAGGCGACGGGGCCGTCGACGAAGCCGAACCGTTGCAGCAGGCCCGAGATCATCCCGAACTGGCCGTTGTACATCCAGCCCCACATGAAGATGCCGATGGCCATCGGCACGATCCACGGCGGCATCGTCAGGATGCGAAAGAGGTTCCGCCCCGGCACCGCGCAGTTCAGCAAGACCGCGCCGAACATGCCGATCACCATCTTCAAGAGGACCGAGAAGAACGTCCAGGAGAAGGTGCGCAGGATGATCTCGGCGAAGTCGCGATCGAAGATCCGGGTGTAGTTGTCCCAGCCGACGTAATTCACCGTTTTGCGCAGGGAGGCATCGGTGAACGACAGCCGGACGGTCTCCACCAGCGGCCAGGCCACGATGACCAGCACGTAGAGGATCGCCGGCGCCAGCAGCGCCCAGGCGAAATACCATGCGGCGCGCGACTGGGTCATGCGACGGCTCCCTTGACGGTCAGCGCCTCGTCGTAACGATCCCAGATCGGGCGCATGTCGATGACCTTCCGGCTGCGCCGCGCGTCGTCCATCGACAGCGCGAGGATGCCGGCCTCGAGCGCGTCGAGCGGTGACACCGGGAGCGGCCCTGCCTTCATGACATGCGCCACGACCTCGGCGGCCATCGTCTCGTCCGCGCCGTAGTGCTGCGACAGGGCCGTGGCCTCGTAGGTCTTCTCGATGGTGGTCGCTTCGGTAAGCACGTCGGTCACCTTGAAGCCGGCCCGGATGAAGTCCCCTTCCGCCTGCCCCTTGGTGCCGAACACGGCGAAGCGGCGAAACTGGTCGGGGGCGTTCAGGTTGGTGTGGAAGTTCATGCCCACGCCGTTGGCGTATTCGATGATCGCCACCTGGTAGTCGATGATGTCCCCGTCGCTGTCGAAGACCTTGTCCGACCCGTTCCAGCCCGAAGGTTTGCGGTGGAAGAGGCTCATGTCATTCACGCCCTCGGACCGCGGGTCGTTCTCCGGCACGAAGGTCTTGCGCCCGCCGAAGCTGGCCACCCGTTCGGGCCGCGCGCCGATGAGACCGTTGTAGAGGTCCAGATCGTGGCAGCATTTCTCCAGCATGAAACTGCCGGACCATTTCTCGTAGCGGCGCCAGTCGCGCATGAAGAAGGCGCCGTGATAGGGGTAGATGTGCTCCGCCGCCTCGACCGAGACGATCTTGCCCAGCATCCCGTCATCGCGCGCCTTGATCAGGTCGCGGTAGAGCGGAGCGTACCGCAGCACCAGGCCGACGAGCAGACGCTCTGTCCCGTGTTTCGCCATCAGTTCGGCCAGGGCGTAGGTCTGCTCGATGGTCGAGACGATCGGCTTCTCGCTGAAGACCTTGTTGCCCGCTTCCAGGCCCAGCCGGATGTGATCGAGGTGCAGGTGATTGGGCGAGCCGATCATCAGCAGATCATATCCACCCGCCTTCACCAGATCTTCAGGGGAGCCGTGCTGCACGCCCGGGCTGATGCCGTGTTCGTCCAGAACGCTCATTCCGGCGGGGTCCGGGTCGAAATATCCGACGATCTCGAAGTCGGGATCCATCTCGTTGAAGACGTGACCTAGATACCCCAGGCGATACCCCAACCCGATGATGGCGACCTTCATGCCACGACTCCGCGAAAGAAATTCATTTTCTGATGTTGGCCGTTACACGGCGTTTGCGTCAAGATATTTCCGCAGAAGTTTTCGAGACGCCGGGAACCCTGTAATTTATTTTCACAAAGGCCGCTTTTTTGCGCCTCGTGAGAACTTCTGACGCGTCAGCGCGACGCCAGCGACAGCCCCAGGATCGCGGCCCCGATCAGCCCCGGTTCGACCGTGCATTGCGCCGGCACGATCAAGGGCCTGTCGAGCCGACGGAGAATCTTCTCGCGCACCGCCACGTCCAGCGCGGCGATCAGGTCCGCTGCACCGGACAGCCCGCCGCCCACCGCGATGATCCCGGCCCCCAGCACGTTCTCGACCATGGCAAGCGGGCCGGAGAGAACCTCCAGCCAGACGGCGATGGTCTGCCCGGCGTCCGCCTCCCCTGCCTGCCACGCGGCGACGATCTCGCGGCTATCGAGCGCGCGCCCGTGCAGGTGGAGATGCAGGCGCTCCATCCCGCGGGCCGAGCAGACGACGTCGAGGCACCCCGTCAGTCCGCAGCCGCAGGGAAAGGCCGGCAAGGTCACGCCAAGGCTGTCGAGGATCCGCCCCGCCACCGGCCCGTGCCCGATCTCGCCCGCGAACCCGCTGCTGTTCACCAGCTGCCCCCGCACCACGACGCCGCCGCCGACACCGGTGCCGAGGATCAGGCCGAAGACGACCTCGTGTCCCCGCCCGGCGCCCAGCTCGTCCTCGGCCAGCGCGAAGCAGTCCGCGTCGTTCGCAAGGATCACCGGCAGCCCGAGGGCCGCGGTCAGGTCATCCTCCAGCCGTCGCCCGGTCAGGCAGGGGATATTGGCCACCGTGGCCACCCCCGTGCCCGGCTCGACGACACCCGCAATGGAGAAGGCGATGGCCGCGGGCGGCTCGGAGGCCGCCGCGATGGCGTCGCGCAGGACCTGGGCGAAAGCATCGAAGTCCCGCGTCGGCGTCGGAATGCGCCCCTTCAGGACAAGATCGTCGGGACTGTGCGCCTCCGCCACCTTGATGGCGGTGCCGCCGATGTCGCAGCACAGGATCATGCCGCGACGCCCACGCGGCGGCCCGCGATCCACGTCTCCGCAGCCTCGATCCCCGGCGTGAGGCAGGTGAAATCGGCGCGCGCGCCGGGCCGCAGATGGCCGCGATCCGTCAGCCCCATCGCCGCCGCCGGTGCGGCGGAGGCCAGCGCCACCGCCTCCCCCAACGGGGTGCCCAGCGTCAGGTGGAGGTAGCGCACCGCATCGACCAGCGCGATGTCGGCCCCCGCGAGCGTGCCGTCTTCCAGCGTCAGCCGACCGCCCTCCCGCAAGATGCGCCGGTCGTTCAGGACCAGTTCCCTCGTATCGGTCCCCACGGTCGACATGGCATCGGAGACGAGGAACAGGCCCGCGGGCCCCGCCTTCGCCCGCAGGGCGATGCGCAGCGCCGCGGGATCGACGTGAAAGCCGTCGGCGATCAATCCGGCCCAAAGCCGCCCGTCGTCCAGTGCCGCACCGACGAGGTTCGGGGAGCGGTGCCCCAGCTGGCTCATCGCGTTGAACAGGTGCGTGACCATCGTGGCCCCCGCATCGGCGGCGACGCGGGCCGCGCCCATATCGCAATCCGAATGACCGAGGCTCACCACCGCGCCGGCTTTCGTGAGCGCCGCGATCTGCGCGGGCGTCACCGTTTCGGGCGCCACGGTGCAGATCATCCGGCCCAGCCGCTCTGCCGCCTCCGTCAGCACCTGCAGATCCTCGGGGCCCATCGGGCGGATCAGGGCCGGGTCGTGCGTGCCCTTGCGGGACAGGGCCAGGTGCGGCCCTTCGAGGTGCAGGCCGAGGAAGCCGGGATGGCTGGCCGCTTGCGCCGCCGCGATCGCCCGGCCCGTGACCTCTGCCGTGTCCGTGATCAGGGTGACCATGGTCGACGTGGTGCCGAAGCGGGCATGGGCGTCGCAGATCGCGGCAATGCCGTCGGTGGAGGGCGTGTTGTTGAAGAGCACGCCGCCGCCGCCGTTGACCTGCAGATCGACGAACCCCGGCACCAGCGGATGCTCCAGCACCTCACCCTCCGGCGCCTCGGCGCGCGGAGCGATCCCCGTGACGCGCCCCTCCGAGACGAGAAGCGCGGCATCCTCGTGCCACTCGGCCCCGTCGAAGATGCGGGGCGCGTGATAGGCGGTCATCTGCATCATGGCGCCAGCTACCACACCGTGCCGCGCGCCGCGACGGGCAGCACCCGCGTGACGATACCGCCGCGATGAAAGACCATGCGGTCGAAGAGGTTCGACACCACGCAGGTGTGGTTCGGCACGATCCGCAGCTGCGCGCCGACGCCCGGGCGATCCGCCCCGCAGTCCGTCAGGTCGACCACCGCGTGCTCTTCGGACAGCGAGACGATCCGCGCGCCCGGCAGCGCCGGGATCGTGCCGTAGTCCTCGAAGCCCAAGAGGTCCGAGGTCAGCGCCTTCGAGCCCGAATCGAGCACGGCCCGGTTGGGCGTCGGGCGCGAGACGACGGTGGCGAGGATCTCCATCGCCATATCCTCCGCGCCGCACTCCCCCGCCCGCAGCATCGCGCGGTCGTTGTAGACGTAGGTGCCCGCACGATGCTCCGTGGCACTCGGCACCAGATGCGCCGAGAAGAGATCGGGAGAGCCGCCATTCGAGCGAACCGGGCACTCAAGGCCCACCGCCGCGAGCCGGGCCATCGCATCCTGCAGGAAAGCCTCGACCGCCGCCGCGCCCCCGACGGCCGGGTAGGTCATCAGCCCGTCGAACTGCAGGCCGGGGGCTGCCGCGATGTCTTGCGCCAGCGCCACCGCCGCCTCGGCCCCCTGCACGCCGCAGCGGCCGGCGCCGGTGTCGCATTCCACCAGCACCCGCAGGGGCCTGCCCTGCCCCACGGCCTTTGACAGGCCCGCGACGGTGACCGCGCTGTCGGCGACGACTCGAAGGGTCGTCACGCGCTCGTTCAGCGCCACCAGCCGTGCAAGCCGCTGGGGCCCGAGGATGTTGTAGGTGATCAGGATGTCGTCGAAGCCCGCCTCGGCAAAGACTTCGGCCTCGCTGACCTTCTGGCAATTGATGCCGATGGCCCCGGCCTCGACCTGCTGGCGCGCGACCTCGGGGATCTTGTGGGTCTTGATGTGCGGGCGGAACGGCAGGCCGTGCGACGTCATGTAGCCCTGCGCCCGCGCGATATTACCGGCCAGCCGGTCCTCGTCGATCACGGGCATGGGGGTGAGGACATCGGACAGCGGCGTGCCGACGTCGGGCCAGGGGAAGTCCATCTCAGGCTCCAGTCGCGAAGGGATCGGCCACGCGGGGCCAGATATCGGGCCGGACGAAGCGGTAGGGGTTCGTCGCGGGGTCGTTGGGATAGGGCTTGCCGGCGGAGCAATAGAGGATCTCCGCCGCGATCGGCGCGAAGGCCGCGTAGAAGTGGTTCGTGGATTTCAGCACCAGGATCTTCTGCGCCGCGATATCGATCCCCATGGCCGTGAAGAGCGAGGGGTCGTAGCTCTGCGCGCGCACGGTGTTGAGGATGACCTCGATGCCGATGTCCTGCCCCTCCGCATCCAGCAGGGCGATCCGCGCAGCCGGGCCGAAGGGCACCACGCTTTCGCCGAAGACCATCGCGGCCTCGGGCTCGAGCGCCTCGACGCGGACCAGCGCATCGACCGGCTCGCCGGTGTCGGGCGCGGATTTCGCACCGAAGCGCAGCGGCATGACGCCCCCCACCCCGGTCGCGGTGCAGAGGCCAACGGCGATCGGGTCCCAGATCGTGCCGATTGCGACGCCGATCGCCCCGCGCGCCATCAGCTCTTTCAGCACCACCGTCGCATCGCCCGCCGTGCCGCCACCGGGGTTGTCCCAGATATCGGCGATCACGACCGGAAAGGCCTCTGCCGCCATCGCCTGCGCCACCGCCTCTTCGGCGGTCAGGACCGGCATCATGTGGCGGCCCCGGTTGGCGAACAGCTCCTGCCCCAGTCGCTCCGCAAGCTCGGCGCCCAGGGCGGCGTCGCCGTCGGTCACGGCGATCATCTTGGTCCCCATCTCGGGCACGTCGCCCGCCATGAAGCCGTGAATGGCAGAGAGCGACAGGACGCGGGCGTCCTCGGCCTCGATCTGCATCATCCGGTCGACGAAGCCGCGCATGGGCTGGCGCGAGGTGGGGAAGATGTCGATCATCCGGCAGTCATAGGTCGACATGACGGGCCGCACCCGGCCATGCAGCGTGTCCACCACGATCCGCCAGAGATCCTCGGCCCGCTCGACGAAATCGGTGTGGGGAAATTCCTTGAATACCACGAAGAAATCCGCCGCCGCGACCCGCTTCGCCGTCAGGTGGCTGTGCGGATCGAGCTCCGCGCAGACCAGAACGTCGGGGCCTACGATCTCGCGCACGCGGGCCAGAAGATCGCCCTCGGGGTCGTCGCAGCCTTGCGCCACCATGGCCCCGTGCAGCCCCAGCACCACGGCATCCACCGGCAGCGCCGCGCGCAATTGGTCCAGGATCTCGTCCCGCAGGCCGACATGCGCGGGCCCCGAGACGAGGCCGGCCGGATCGGCCCAGGCGGCGCTGCCCTCGATCAGCTCCCAGCCTTCCGCCGCGCAGAACCGCCGACCGACGGGAATGGGCGCGGTGCAAAGCGTCGCGGTCTCGGGGTGCGCACCCGGGGCCGCGTAGAACGAGTCTACGAAGGCGCGGCGGTCGATCACGATCGGCGAGAACGTGTTCGTCTCCGTCGCCATGGCGGCGGTGAAGATGCGCTTTGCGGCCATCCCTCAGGTGTCCTGGACGTGCGGCAGATACCCCACGAAGCCCGCGATCTTCCAGCAGCCGCCCACCTTGCGACACCAGTAGAGCGTCTGCCAGTTCATCCTCTCCGACGTGCCGTCCGCCCGCGGCAGCGCGCCGTCGAACTTCTTGCGCACCAGGGCTGCGTCGCCAGTGATCTCGATCTCCTCCAGCCGGGTCGCGTGGAAGATGCCGCTGCGCGGATCGCCCGCGTAGGCCCCGGCGTCGCGCTGGTCGACGAAATCCTGCGCCTGCCTGAGCCAGTCGTCGCGGTAGGCCTCGAGATGGGGGTAGGCCATGTCGAAGCCATCGGGGTCGGACTGGAAATGCCCGCTGATCGCCGTGAAGTTGTCGGAGATGAAGTCATCCGCCACCGCCGACCAGTCTGCCGCGACGAAGGCGTCGATGTCGCGGGGGACGAGCATCTCCCAGATCGCGGCGCGGTCGGTGTCGTCATCGCCAAAGGGGTTCTGGAAGGGGTCGCGTGCCGTCATGTTCATCGCCTCGTGAAACTGATTTCGACTTTGCGATATAACCACTGGAAAAATCCAGTCGAATGTGCCCCAGTAGCTCAAAATCGTGAAAATGAATTTCTTGAGCGGACCGGATCAGGACCTTCGACAGGATAGCCCATGACCAACGATCCACACACCTCCCCCGTCGCCGGCTGGTCCGGCGCCACCGATCTGATCGAGGGCCTCGCGGACGAGGAGGGCAAGCTGTCGACGCTGGAAAAGAAGCTGGCGGCCTTCGTGCTGGCGGATGTGCACTATGCCACCACGGCCTCGATCTCGGACATCGCCACCGGGGCCGGCGTGTCACCGCCGACCGTGACGCGGTTCTGTCGCCGCCTCGGCTGCGCCTCGTTCTCTGACTTCAAGGTGCAGCTGGCCAAGAGCCCTTACGTCGGCCTGCGCTACCTCAAGCCCGAATCCGTCACCAACACCGCCGAAGAGGTGGCCGAGGACATCGTCACGAAGGCGCAGAACGCCCTGTTCGAGATGCACCGCAATCTCGACCTGCCCCGCGTCGAAGAGGCCGTGGCGTTGCTGACCGGGGCGAAGATGATCTACGCCTTCGGCTCGGGCGGCAATTCCTCGATGATCGCGAGCGAGATGCAGAACCGCCTGTTCCGGCTGGGTGCGCGGATCACCGCATCCAGCGACCAATCGATGAACCTGATGCTCTGCGCCGCGGCGGAACCGGGGACGGTGGTCTTCGGGTCGTCCTTCACCGGGCGCAACAAGGAGCTGGTCCACGCCTTCGATGTGCTGCGCAGCCGGGGCATTCCGACGATCGCGCTGACGAAGGACGGCTCGCCGCTGGCGGAGGTGGCCGATGTCGTCGTCGCGGTGAACCTGCCGGAGGGGAAGAACATCTTCCGCGCCACCTCGACCCGCTATGCCTCGATCGCGGTGGTGGACATCATCGCGAACCTCTTCGCCTACAGCGATCGGGCGCGGTCCACCCGCCTTCTGCGCGGCATCAAGGAAGAGCTGATCCGCCACCGCGACGAGGGCGACGATAGCCAGATGCTTGGCGACTGACCCCTGCCCGCCGGTGCGTTGGCGGACGCATCGGCGGCACTTCACAACGCCGCCAAGGGAAGTTCGAACATGGTAGAAACAGTCGCCATCGTCACAGGTGGCAGCGGTGACATCGGCCAGGCCATCGCGCGGCGCCTGCTGCGCGACCACGACCGCGTCATCCTCGCGGACCGCGACGTCGCCGGGGCCGAAACCGCCGCCGGCGAGATCGGTGCGGGCTGCTCGGCCTTCGAGATGGACGTGACCGACGCCGCCTCCTGCGCGGCGCTTGCGTCTCACGCCCAAGAAATGGGCAAGCTCGCCACGCTCGTGAACAACGCGGGCGCGGCCCGGGCGGTCAGCCTGCAGGCCACGACGCTGGACGACTGGCAGGCGGATCGGGCGCTGAACCTCGACGCGAGCTTCCTGACCTTCAAGGCGGTGGCCGAGCAGCTCATCGCGGCGCGTGGATCGGTGGTCAACATCTCCTCGGTCAACGGGATGGGGGTCTTCGGGCACCCGGCCTATTCCGCCGCCAAGGCCGGAATGATGCATCTGACGCGCCTGATCGCGGTGGAGTACGGAAAGTTCGGCGTGCGGGCCAATGCCGTGGCCCCCGGCACCGTCCGCACCCGCGCCTGGGAGGCCCGCGCCGAGGCCAATCCCGGCGTCTTCGACGAGGCCGCGGCGCATTATGCGCTGGGCCGGATCGTCCGCCCCGAGGACGTGGCCGAGGCGGTGGGCTTCCTCGCCTCGGGCCTCGCCGCGGCGATCACCGGCACCTGCCTGCCCGTGGATTGCGGCCTGACGGCCGGCATCCCCGCGCTGGCCGCCACCTTCAGCCAATCCGACGACTACCGATAACAGGATCAACCGATGACCTACTTCCTAGAGAATGCATGGCTGCCCGACCCGGCCCCCGCCGGCACCTGGCAGATCACCCTGACGAACCTGTCGGACGCGCCGCTGTCGGATTTCAAGCTGTCGCTGACCTCGATCACGCGCATCATGCCGGAGCACGAGATCACGGGCGCCGTCTTCCACAAGCGCGCCGCCAACTTTCACGAGTTCGCCCCCAAGGACACCACGCCCTTGGCCAGCGGCGAGAGCTGGAGCTTTTCCGTCGAGGGGCTCAACCGCTCCCCGTTCCACCGCAACGATGCTGCCAAGACGGCGTGGATCACCACCTCGGACGGCACGCACCACGACGTTGTGGTGGGCGATCTGACCCACGGGGGCATGACGCCCGTCCTGCCGCAGCCGCGCCTGCCCGAAGGACGGCTGACGCTGCCCTTCGCCCTTCTGCCGTGGCCGAACGAGATCGACGCCGAGCCGGGAGAGGCCCCCGTCCTGCTGCACGCCGCCGGCGCCTCGACCGCCGATCTGCGGCTGATGATTTCCGTCGACGCGCTGCACGGCCGCCTGTTCCCGCAGGCCCGCCGGCTGTTCCAGTTGTCCGCCGTGCCGGGCAGCCGCGCCTTGCGCTTTGCCACCGACGAAAGCCTGCCCGCCGAGGGCTACCGGCTCGACTTTGGCGACGACGTGACCCTGACCGCATCGGATGAGGCCGGGCGCCGCTACGGGCTGATCGCGCTGGCGCAGATGCTGCACGGCGCCTTCACCGATCCCGACTACAAGTTCCCCGAGGCGGGCCACATCACCGACGCGCCGCGCTACGGCTGGCGCGGCTGCCACCTCGATGTCTCGCGCCACTTCTGGCAGATCGACGAGGTCGCGCGCGTCGTCGACATCCTCGCCTGGCACAAGCTGAACATCTTCCACTGGCACCTCACCGATGACGAAGGCTGGCGGGCCGAGATCAAGGCGCTGCCGCAGCTCACCGGCGCCGGCGCGACCCGCGGGGCCGAGCTGCCCGAGATGCTGCCGCAACTGGGCGACGGGCCGGAGCCCAAGCGCCAGTACTACACGCAGGACGAGATGCGCGGCCTCGTGGCCCATGCCGCGGGCCTTGGCATCGAGGTCATGCCCGAGATCGAGACGCCGGGCCACGCGATCTGCGTACTGGCCGCGATGCCCGAACTGAAGGACCCCGACGAGGAGCCCAATTCCTACTTCTCCGTTCAGGGCTTCTTCAACAACGCGCTGAACCCGGCGATGCCAGCCGTCTACGACATGCTGGAAAAGGTCTTCGACGAGATCATCGAGATCTTCCCGTCGAAGTACATTCACATCGGCGGCGACGAGGTCGCGGCGAATGCCTGGCTCGGCTCGCCGCGCGCGCGCGTGCTGATGCAGCGGGAAGGCCTCGCTGGCACCTTCGAGCTGCAAAGCTGGTTCATGCGCAAGATCAAGGCGATGCTGGATGCGCGCGGCAAGGTCATGGTCGGCTGGAACGAGATCGCCCATGGCGGCGGCGTGCCGCCCGAGGACACGGTCGTGATGGCCTGGGAGAACCCCGGCGTTGGGATCGACCTTGCGAAGGACGGCTACGGCGTCGTGATGACGCCCGGACAGGCTTACTACCTCGACATGGTGCAATCGGGCGACTGGCTGGAGAACGGCGCTGGCTGGGCCGGGCCTGTCCCCCCCGAGCAAAGCTACGCCTTCGAGGCGGAGGGCGATTTCCCCGAGGAGCTGCGCGACCGGATGCGTGGCATCCAGGCCTGCATCTGGTGCGAGCACTACACCACCAAAGCCTGGTTCAACGACCTCGTCTTCCCGCGCCTCGGCGCGATGGCAGAGGCGGCGTGGACCGACAAGGCCCACAAGGACTGGCAGCGCTTCGCCCGCCAGGTCCGTCTGCACCCCACCCTTTGAGTCGAAAGTGAGCTCTATGCGTATCGCCGTCGGCGGCATTCACACCGAATGCTCGACCTATTCGCCCGTTCTGATGCAGCCCGAGGATTTTCGCGTCGTTCGCGAAGAGGGCCTTCTGGCCTCCCCTCACTTCGCGTTCCTCAAGGCCTTCGATGCCGACTTCGCCCCGCTGCTGCATGCCCGCGCCGTCGCGGGCGGGCCGCTGGCCCGGCCAACCTACGATCTCTTCAAGGCGGAGTTCCTTGATCGGCTGAAGGCGGCGCAGCCGGTCGATGCCGTCTACCTTGCGATGCACGGCGCCATGCATGTCGACGGCATGTGGGACGCCGAGGGCGACTGGATCGCCGCCGTGCGCGAGGCGGTCGGTCCCGACATGCTGATCGCCTGCAGCTACGACCTGCACGGGAATGTCTCTCAGAAGATCGTCGATCAGATCGACATCTTCGCGGCCTACCGCACGGCCCCGCATATCGACGTCGCCGAGACGATGACCGCCTCGGTGGACATGCTTACGCGCGCGCTGAAGGAGGGCACCCGCCCCGGCGTCGTCCGCGTGCCTGTCCCGCATCTTCTGCCCGGCGAGCGGTCCTCGACCGAGGATGAACCGGCCCGCCGTCTCTACGCCGACCTTCCGAAGCTGGAGAGCGAGGGCGTCTGGCGGACCGACCTGATGATCGGCTACGTCTGGGCCGACGAGCCGCGCGCCACTGCCTGCGCCGTGGTGACCGGCACAGACAAGGACGCCGCCGCCCGCGCCGGGGAGCGCATCGCGCAGGATTTCTGGGCCGCGCGGGACGAGTTCCACTTCGGCCCCGTCACCGGCCCGCTGGACGAGATGCTGGACATCGCGGCCAAGGCCACGACGCGCCCCGTTATCCTCGCCGACAGCGGCGACAACCCGACGGGCGGTGGCGTGGGCGACCGCGGCGACGTGCTGGCCGCCCTGATCGCCGCGGATTGGCAGGATGCGCTTGTGGCCGGCATCACCGACCGGCCGGCGGTCGAGGCCTGCTTCGCCGCCGGGGAAGGCGCGACGCTGGATTTGAGGATCGGCGGCACGCTCGACCCTGCGGGCGCCACGGTCGAGACGACCGCCCGCGTCGAGCGCCTGCAAGACGCCACAGACCCTGCGGAACGGCAGGCGGTCGTGCGGATCGGCGGCATCACCCTCGTCTTGGCCGCGCGGCGGCGGCCCTATCACAACATCGCGGACTTCGAGATGCTGGGGCTCGACCCGAGGGCCGTGGCGCTGCTGGTCGTGAAATCGGGCTACCTGTCGCCGGAGCTTGCGCCGCTGGCCAATCCAAGCCTGATGGCGCTGACCGACGGGGTCATCAACCAGGACATCCCGCGCCTGTCGAACCGGCTCAGGGCAAAGGGCACGCTGCCCTTCGAGCCCCGTGCAGACTACACCCCAGAGGCCGAGCCCTCCGCACGGTTCCCCGGCTGATCCGTGAACGCCTGGCTTTCCATCCTGCGCGACCATGCGGTCGTGCGCGCCTCGGCGGCGGCGATCTTCCTTTACGGGTTCTCCGGGGCGGCCACCTCGCCCTACCAGTCGGTCATCGGCATCCGCGAGCTCGGCCTGTCGGATGCCGCCTACGCGGCGGTGGCCCTCGTGGGCGCCGTGTTCCAGGTGCTCATCGCGGTCGGCACCGGCTACCTGTCGGACCGAGCGCAGAGCTACCGCACGCCGCTCATCGTCATGGCGAGCTTCGGCTTCGTGGGCTACGGCATGGTCTGGCTCTACCCGTCACAGGCGACCTTCGCCATCGCGCTCATCGGGCCGCTGGCGCTGTTCCATGCCACGAACTCGCTGCTCTTCGGCAATGTCCGCGCGCAGACCTCCGATTTCGCCCCGGCCGAGGCGGCCATCGCCAATGCGCTGATGCGCATGATGATCTCGCTGTCCTGGGTTCTGGTGCCCGGCATCGTCGGCCTCTACCTCGCCCGGCGGGAGAGCATGATCGACGCCTACGGGATCGCGGCCCTCGTGGCACTCGCCTGCGTGTTGACGATCCTCTTCGGCGTGAAGGCCAGGGCCGCCCCCGCTGAGTCCACCGGCCCGCGTCCGGCGATGCTGCCGGACCTGATCAGCGTGCTGTCCTGGGGCATGGGCCTGCGCATCGCGGGGGTCGCCCTGATCACGCAGGTCCTGACCGTCAACGCCACCGTCCTGCCGCTGATCGTGACCGGGCGGGCGAACGGTGCGGCCTCCGACATCGGCTTTCTCGTCGGCCTCGTCGCGGTGCTGGAGGTCATCTTCATGATCGCCTGGGCCAGCGCCGTGCGCCATATCCACCTGACGACGGCGCTGGCCGTCTCGGCCCTGCTCTATCTGGCGTATCTCGCGGCCATCGCGATGGCCTCGGCGCCCTGGCATGTCTACGCGGCGAGCGTCGTCGCGGGCATCGCCGCGGCGGGCATCATCTCGCTGCCCATCAGCTACCTGCTCGATCTGATCAGCAATCGGCCGGGCCTGTCGGCCTCGCTCATCGCGGTGAACATGTTCCTCGGGGCGGCGCTGGGGTCGGGCATCTTCGCGCTTGGCACGGCGGTGGGCGGCTACGGCACCGCCTCGGTCATGGGCGGCATCGCCGGGGTCGCCGGGGCGGCATTGCTGCTTGCGCTGGAACGGCGATCCGCCTGATCACGCGGGATCCCTTCGCGGTCGACCCCGCCGGAGTCGGCGGCGGGGCCGACCGCAAGACAGCCGCGGCCCCGCGCCGCGCGCTGGATCAGTTCGAGCTGTCGTCCACCCGCGGGTGAACCTGCTCGTAATAGTCGCGCAGCTCCAATGCGCCCGCCGCGGCCTCGTCGAGCACGACCGTCACCTTACGGTGCATCTGAAGCGCCGACGCGGGACAGGCGGCCGCCACCGGACCCTCGATCATGCGGGCCACGACATCGGCCTTCTCGGCACCGTAGGCCAGAAGGACGACCTCCTGCGCGCGCAGGATCGTCCCGATCCCCATGGTGATCGCCAGCCGCGGCACGTCTTCGGGGTCGTCGAAGTAGCGGGCATTGGCCTCCCGCGTCGAGCGCGTCAGCGTCTTGATCCGGGTGAGCGACGACAGGCTCGACGTGGGCTCGTTGAAGCCGATGTGCCCGTTCAGCCCAAGGCCCAGCAATTGCAGGCCGATGTCGCCCGCCCTTGCGATCGCGGCCTCGTAGCGCTCGGCCTCGGCCTCCGCGTCGGGCGCATCGCCCTGCGGAAGGAAGGCCCGCCCCGGGTCGATGTCGACGTGATCGAAGAGCTTTGCGCGCATGTAGTGCCAGTAGGAGCACGGATGCGTCTCCGGCAGCCCGACATATTCGTCGAGGTTGAACGACGTGGCCTGCGCGAAACTGACCTGCCCGGCCCGGTGGCGCGCGATGAGGTCGGCATAGACCATCTCCATCGTCCCGCCAGTGGCCAGCCCCAGCACAGTGTCCGGCTGCCAGTTCAGGCGCGCGGCGATCAGGCTGGCCGCGCAGTCGGTTGCGAGCGCCTTGGTCTGGTGGATCAGGATCTTCATGTCGGGGTCAGATCGGCTTCCAGGCGAGGACGTCGATTTCCACCTTCGCATCGACCATCAGGCGCGATTCGACCGTCGAGCGCGCCGGCGGGTTCGGCCCGAAATGCTTGGCGAAGACGGCGTTGAAGGACGAGAAGTCCCGCGCGTCATCAAGCCAGCAGTTCACCTTGACCACGTCTTCCAGCCCGCAATCGGCCAGCGCCAGCACCTCGATGATATTGGCCATGACCTGTTCGGTCTGCGCCACGATCCCGCCGGTCACGACCTCGCCGTCGACCGTCGGCACCTGCCCCGACACGTGGACGTAGTCGCCCGCCCGGACGGCCTTGGCGAAGGGGCGCTTCTGCCCGCCTGCCTGCGCATCGGCGCTCTCGTAACGGATCAGGGATTGTTGTGACATAACGGGACTTTCCGCCTTATTTTGCTGCGTGCAAGCTCCCATGCCGGGACGCGAATTACAAGGGCGGGCGGCCGCTTTGAGCCCGCGAAAGCCGCTTATTTGGGTGTCGTGCGACCGGGACGAGTGTAGTCATCCATCATTCGAACGATGATCGCCTTTCGCCGCGCCGACGGGGTCGGAATGAGAGCGGCGCTGGAGGTGTTTTTGGCCCGAAGCGCTTCGCTCAGGCGGGCTGCAACGAGGCGCAGAGGAGCTGACCGGTGCCAACCCCTCCACGACCGTCAGCCGTCTTACTAGCGCGCGATCCTGAGCAGGGGTCGCCTGCTACGCAGACGTAACCCGGGCCAATGCAGATGCCGCGCCATCCAGCGCGTCGACAGCCGTCTGCCACGCCGCCTCTTCAAGTCCGAGCGCGTCGCGCAGCCAGGCAAGCGTCATGCGCTTGGTGGCTTCGAGGACGTCGGGGACCTCGGCCTCGGTTTCCTTTGCGTCGAGCGAGGCGATGCCGCCCAGCCCGTGGCCGACACCATGCATCGTCAACAGCGCCTCGGCCCCGGGGCCATCGTGGAAGGAATCGGCGAACCAGTCCGGCCCGCGCGTGGTGAAATGCGGCTGATCGGCATCGCCGCAGACCACGAGGGTCCGCGTTTTCAGGGTCGAAAAATCAACCTTGAAGAAGGGAAAACGCTCTGCGCTCTCCGGGGTCAGCTCCCTGCCGCCACGGCCGGGCGCGGTCAACAGGATGCCCGCAGAGATGCGCGGATCGCGGAAGTCCTCTCCCTTCACGCTGGTGCCCAGCAGCAGGCTGGTCGTGTAGCCGCCAAGCGAATGGCCCACGGCGGCGACCCGGGCCGGATCCAGGCGCCCCGAGATTGCCGGAGCCTGCAGCATGATCTCATCCAGGCGGTCGAGGATAGTCTTCATCTCGGTCACCCGCTCGCGCCAGAAGAAAGGTGCCCCGTCGGCGTCCGCGGGCAATCCGGCAACATGGGAACTGGCATGGGTGGGCTGGATCACCGCAAACCCGCGCTCGGCCCAGAACTGCGCCAGATGGGCGTATCCATCCTTCGACGCGATGTAGTTCGACGGCCCGTGCCCATGCGACAGCAGGACGATCGGGATGCCCGTGCCCTGCACCGGCGCCGTGATGCGCAGCTCGAGCGGCTGGCGACCCTCCATCGGAAGGGTGAGGGGGGTATAGGCCACGGTCGGGGCCGCATCGGGCGCGGGAATATGGCGGGACAGGTCGATGAGGTTGTTCATGGGACAAAAGCTCCTGGTCATGAAGGGGTGACGCCGCGCCCGGACCCGGGATCACGGCGTCTGAACTCCAGCGGTTCACATGACGAGGAGATGGACGGCGCGCCCCGGACTTTCTATAACGGATAATCCGGGAATGATTAGCGTATGTCCGAAGCCATGAGCGATCCTCTCACAGATGTCGTCGGCCTGCTGAAACCCGTCCCGTCTATCTCCAAGCGGGTGACGGCGGGGGGAGGCTGGCGCGTGGAACGCACGGAGATGGGCAACCCCTTCTATTGCGCCATGGTTGCGGGCGGGTGCCTGCTGACACCTTCGGGGCGTGATCCGATCCGGCTGGAGGCCGGCGATTTCGTACTGGTGCCCGAGATCTTCGATTTCGTGATCACGGGCCTCGTGCCGCCGGGGCCGCAGGCACCGACCCGGTGGCACGAGATCAGCCCCGGCGTCATCCGGCAGGGAGACCCCGACGTGCCCACAGACGTGATCATGCTGGTCGGCCATTGTTCCTTTGCCTCGCGGGACCGGGCGCTGCTCGTGTCGCTGTTGCCCGATATCGTGCATGTCCAGGGACAGGCCCGGCTGATGCAGCTGGTGCAGATGATCGATGACGAGACACGCAGCGGCCGGGTGGCGCGCGACATGGTCCTGGGGCGCCTGCTGGAGCTGCTGCTGATCGAGGCGCTTCGCTCGACCGCGGGCACCATCGCCTCCCCCGGCATGCTGCGTGGCCTGGCCGATCCCCAGCTTTCGGTCGCCTTGCGTGAGATCCATGCGGATCCCGGACGGCCGCATACGGTCGCAGCCCTGGCAAAATCCGCCGCGATGTCGCGATCGACCTTCTACGAGAGGTTTCACCGCGACATCGGCACCGCCCCCATGGAATATGTCACCAACTGGCGCATGGCCTTGGCAGGGGACATGCTGATGAAGAGGACGGCCCCGATCGCCGAGATCGCACGCAAGGTTGGCTACGGGTCGGCGAGTGCATTCAGCGTGGCCTTCGTCCGTCATACAGGCAGGCCACCGGGAGCCTTCGCCGACGCCCAAGGGTGACCGGCCAGAACGCCCGGGGCCGACAGTCGTCGACCCATCTAAACGCCGATACTGTGTCAGCCCTCAGACTTCAGCAGCACGACAATAGATCGTAGGCAATCGGCAACGCCTGAACCGTGCAGCGGCCTGACAGCCGCGGCTACCCCAATTCCATGGATGCAATCGCGCGCCCCGTTTCACCCGTTGCGGGCACGGCACCCCGGTACATGCGGGCGGTTGCGAATGTCTCTGCGAAGTCCCGGGCGCGCAGAAGCCCCTCGAACGCGCCCTGCCCGTCCGGTATGTCGATGGCGACCTGCTCGCAGCCCAGGGCAGCCGCCGCCTGTGTGGCGAGGAGGAGCGCCATACTGACCGAGGGCGCGACAACCGGGCCGATCTTGCAGCCGCTGCGACACAAACGCGCCGTGGCGAAGCCGGTTATGTGGCCGCCCTCTGCCGATACGACCGTCTTCCGAGACGGCTCCTGCGCCGTCCAGCTGGTCAGGAAGGCGGGGCGGGACGTCCCGGTGGCCTCTTTGTCCAGCTCGATGAGCCTGGGGAGCTGATCGGGCGACGCCAGGGGCAGCTCCTGCTGAGTGGCCGGAAACCGGCCTTCGAAGCGCACGGTGCGGCCTGTAAGGGCAAAGCCGGACTTGGCGTAATTGGCCTGTTGTGCCGCCACCCCATCCAGCCCGATGGTGCGCTCGCCCGCGTGGGCCAGCGCATGGCGCCACAGGCCGTAGCCGATCCCCCTGCCCCGGTGCTCGGGCAGGCAGAGATAGAGGCCGAGAAAGGCGAACTGCGGCGAGTGGTTCACGACCGAGATGCCGGCCACGGGCGTGCCGTCCAGCTCTGCGACGAAGAAGCCCTGCGGATCGGCGGCATGGAATGCGGCGTCGTCATCGAGGCCGGGGTTCCAGCCCTCTGCCGCCGCCCAATCGAGCAGAAGCGCGATTTCGCTGAGGCCAGCATTCCTGTAGACCGGCGTGCTCATCACGTGAGAGCCGCGCACGGGGGGGCGCGCCAGATGTGCGGGCTTGCTGCTTTCATGGGCTCCAGACTGGCGACACTGGCCTCCACGGTCAATCGACTGGTTCGCCCGTCGCGACAGGCCCCCATTCACCCCCCATGGAGTGGCTACCAACATCCGCAGGAAGACCGACCAACCCGCCGAGGCCCAGCCCTATCGCTCCGCCGAAGGCAATCGCCCGAAGAGCCGCTCATAGTAGGCCGCGAACCGGCCGAGGTGGCCGAGGCCGCTGTCGAGAGCGAGGCGGGTCAGGGACTGATCGCCGCCCTTCAGGAGCTGCCGGTGCACCGCGTCGAGCTTCCGCAAGAGGAGCCATTCCCGCGGCGTCGTGCTGAGCGCCGTCGAGAAGGCCTCGCGCAACTGGCGCTGCGAGATGTGCAGCGCCTCCGCCATGGTGGCGACGGTGAGGCCTTCCGCCTGATGGGCCGTGAACGCCCGCTCCGCCTGCTCGACGATCCTTACGGCCTGGTCGATGCCCAGCGGTGTGGCCTGGGCGCTGTCGCCGAATTCGTCGAGGACCCGCTGGACCCTCGCAACCAGCACCTCGCCCATCATCCGCCCGAACTCGCTTGGCGAGAAGCAGATGTTTCCGGCCGCCGAGACCAGGATGGTCTCTATGAAGCGGGCGGTGTCGTCCATGCCGGCCGTCATCGGGTGAAGTACGATCGGGCTGCGGTGGAACAGCCGGTCGGGCAGCACGAAGGCCGAACTGTCGAGCTGGATGACCACGCCGCGGGTATGCTGCGGGCTGTTCACCATGACTTCCGCCCCGCCGCGCTGGAGCATGGCCATGCCCCCGACAGGCACACCGTTCATCCGCGGGTTATCGGCGGCGGGCATGAAACCGAGCACGATGGTGCCCGGCGGCGGTGCGCTCCACTGGATGACCCCGAGGTTCATCCGCTCGTCGAGCATGACGACAGGGCCGAAATCGATGCGGGTGACGCTGCCCTCGAACTCGCCGGCGACGGTGCGCATGTACCTTTGGTCCCAGCCCCGAAGGCCGGTTTCCTGCAGCGTCGGGTCTAGATAGGTCGTGATCGACAAAGAGGTGGCGTGGAGGTTCATCACCAGATACCCGAACAGACATTCACTGGAATTGCCGCAAAAGCTACGCCTCGCCTTGCCGAGGGGTAAAGGCAGAATCGGTTCGCCAGCTGCTCGAATGATAGGCTGAATATCCCGTCAAAACTGGATATTCACGTTTCAGGCCCGCCTGCATCATCCGGTCTCGTTCGTCATGAAGGAGATCCAGATGACAAGACCTCTGACCCTCGGCATCGGGCTGTTATGCAGCCTCGCGGCGCAGACAGCCGCGGCCCAGGACGCTGCCGATCAGCCAGCCTTCGAGTTCGAAACCACCAGCGTGCGGGAGACGATCGAACCCGGCCCCAACATCTTCGTCAACATGCAGGGCTGGGACAGCGCGAGCTCGATCCGCGTCTACGGCGCCGAGGATCTGGGCTTCAAAGGCATCATGTCGGCGGGCCTGCAGGGGAACTCGGCGGTCTCGGCAGATGGCAAGACGGTGTACTACGTCTCGGGCTATTACAGCCGCTTCAGCTACGGCGATGCCGAGCATGTTCTGCAGATCTTCGACGTCGACCGCCTGAACCCTGTCCGGGAAATCGAGCTGCCGCTCAAGGTCGCGCAATACACGGCCGATGCGTCGCTGCTGCGGCTCAGCGCCGACGAGACCCTCATCTACGTTCAAAACTCCACGCCGGCGACCTCGGTCACAATCGTCGATCTCACGACCAATACCGTGGTGCAGGAAGTGCCGACGCCCGGCTGCTTCGGCGTGTACCCGACGCTCGAAGGGCACAGCTTCTCGACCATCTGCTCCGACGGCAGCTTCATGACCGTCGCTCTCGATGACGCGGGCCAGACCGTCGATACGACGCGGAGCGAGATGATCTTCGACCCCGACGCCGACCCGATCTATCTCGCCACCGACCGCTATCAGGGCGACCTGATGTTCCTGTCCTACAACGGGAATATCTACCGCGCCGCCGATGCCTCCGGCACCGTCGAGCTGGTGACGACCTACCCCATGACCGAAGGCACCGAGGGCTGGCTGCCGGGCGGCTATGTTCCGTTCACCGTCAACGAGGCCAATGGCGTCGCTTTCGTGCCGATGCACATGTCCGACGAGATCGGCACGCATCACCGCGGCTCGGAAGAGATCTGGGCCTATGACATCGAGGCGGGGACGCTGCTCTACCGCTCGCCCGCGGCCAACGCGACCTCGGTCTTCGTGACCGACGATGCCGAGCCCGTGCTCTACACGCTCAGCCTGCGTGACGATGAAATCGCCAGATACGAGGTCGACACCGAGGCCAAGTTCGCGGTGAAGAAGGCAGAGACCAACGTCGGGATCGGCTTCTCGACGGTGATGGAAACGGCGGCGCTGCAATGAACAGTGACGCCGTCTCAACGATGCTGGCTCTCACCCTGGGATCGGGTGTCGCGCTGATCTTCCTGCGGGCGCTCTACCACAAGGTCTCGGAGTTCACCGAGTTCACCGGCTTCGTCGCCGACTACCGGATCCTGCCCGAGGCTCTGGTGCGCCCGGCCTCCTATGGGCTGGTCATCGCCGAGGGTGCGGTGGTGCTGGGCACTGTCGTGCCGGGCGGGTTGCGCTACGCGATGGTGCTCGGGGCGGGGCTCTTCCTGCTCTACGCCGCCGCGATCGGCATCAACGTCTCCCGCGGGCGGACCACGGTGGAATGCGGTTGCGGCGGTGCGCCCCAGGCTGTCGGCCCGGCGCTTCTGTGGCGCAATGGCATCCTCGCGGCCGTGGCGCTTTTGGCCGCCGCCCTGCCCTCCGGCGGCCTTCCCGCCCTCTCCGTAGTCGCTGCTCTGGCTGCCGGCATCCTCCTCTGGGTCGCCTTCCTGATGGCCGACCTTCTGCTCTCCAACGCCTCGCTCGCGCGCCGCTCGCTCTGAGCCAGGCAACAAAGGACAACACATGACAGCTATCGCGTTCATCTGCGCGGCCATGTTCCTGATGATCATCGGACTGGCCGTCGCCCTACTGGCCCTCGCCCGTCAGGTCGGCATTCTCTTCGAACGGGTCTCGCCCATGGGGGCGCTGGTCAACGATTCCGGCCCCGAGGTCGGCTCGGCCAGCCCCAAGTTCAACCTCGAAAGCCGCACCGGCGGCATGGTCCCCATCGGCCCGCGGCCGAACCGGGCCACGCTGGTGTTCTTCCTCTCGCCGACCTGCCCGGTCTGCAAGAAGCTGCTGCCGGTGGTGGAATCGATCCGCAACGCCGAAGGCAGCTGGCTCGACGTCGTGCTCGCCTCTGACGGCGGCTCGCCCGAGCAGCATGATCGCTTCATCGAGACGGCGAAGCTGGACAGCTACCCTTACGTCGTCACGACCGAGCTGGGGCTCGCCTACCGGGTGGCCCGCCTGCCCTATGCCGTCCTGCTCGATGAGCACGGCGTGGTGCGCGCCAAGGGCCTGGTGAACAGCCGCGAGCAGTTCGACAGCCTTTTCAATGCCTTCGACATGAAGACCCCCTCGATCCAGTCCTACATGGACGGGCTCGAAGCACAGCCCGTGCACTAAGCCCCTCACTTCCGTCTCAACGAAAAGGATACGTGCTTTGAAATCGCTGTTCACACCGTTCTCGGACTGGTTCGACGCCAAGATCGAGGGCACCTCCCGCAACATCGCCCACCATTCGGGGCGGCGCAGTTTCCTCTCCAAGGCCGGCGCGGCGCTGGTTGGCGGGGGCGTGCTGCCGATGCTGCCCTATGACAATTCCAACGGCGCGGCCTATGCCCGCGGCTTCGGCGAGCCCGAGGTTCTGCCCGACGATTGCGACTACTGGCGCTACTGCTCGCTGCATGGCGGCCTGTGCAGCCAGTGCGGGGGCACCGTCACGCAATGCCCGCCCGGCTCGACGCCTTCGAAGGTCGCCTGGGTCGGCACCTGCCGCAACCCGAACGATGACAAGGACTACCTCGTCTCGTACAACGATTGCTGTGGCAAAGGCGGCTGCGGCACGGAAGGCTGCTCGCGCCAGGAAGGCGACATGCCGGGCTATCGCCTGGGTCTCGCCTCTGAATCGAGCTGGTGCATGGCCAACGAGAACAAGGGCATCCACTGCACCGTTGCCATCGTCGTGGGGCTTGCGGAATGAGGCTTGCGCCTTCCGCGATACTGCTCTGCGGGCTGAATGCGCTTGCGGCTCCGGCCGCGGCGCAGGACGCCGCCCGGGGCGCGGCGCTGTTCGATGAAAACTGTGCGGCCTGCCATCAGGCGGGCGGCATCGGCCAGCCGGGGCTTGCCCCGCCGCTGGTCGATGCCCCGCTTTGGGAGGGGCTGGGTGACGACGCGCCGACCTATTTCGGCTCGGTGGTTCTGGGCGGTCTGACCGGCCGCATCACCGCCGGCGGCGTGATGTATATCGGCGTGGCGATGCCGCGGCACGACTGGCTGGAGGACGACGAGATCGTCGATCTTGCGGCTTACGTGCTCGGCGAGCTGAACGGCCTCGAGCCAGAGCTCGACGCAGACACGCTTGCCGGGCTGCGCGCGGCACCGCTCGACGGCTCGGCGATCCATGCCTTGCGGGAAGGGGCGCTCGAATGATCCGCCCCCTGCTTTGCGCCGCCGCCCTCACCGGGGCGGCGATGCCCGCCATGGCGACGGACCTCAGCTCGGGGCGCACCGCGAAGACGAACTACATCCTGCGCTGCGTCGGCTGTCACGGGGTGGACGGGCACGGGCTGACAGAGGTCGGCATCCCCGATTTCGTCAACCTGATCGGCACCTTCGCCGCCGACGAGGCCGGCCGCGCCTATCTCGCCAATGTGCCGAACGTTGTAGGCTCGGGCCTGAACGAGCCCGATGTGGCCGAGGTGCTGAACTTCATCGTGGAAACGTGGGCCGGCACCTCGCTTCCGGAGGATTACCAGCCCTTCGATGGCGACGAGGTCGCCTATCTGCGGGGGCTGGAGGTCGGCAACATCGTCGACTACCGCCGCGAGGTTGTCGCAGAGCTCGCAGACCGCGGCATCGAGACAGCCGTATACCCCTGGCCCTGACGTGGTTCCGCCCGGGAGGTTCCCGGGCGGAGCTGTTCTCGCGATATGGGTTCTTCTACCCGATGAACGACCCGACCCTCCGGCCGGGCCATCGCCCTCAGGCCTCTTCGAGCGCCGGGTAGTCGGTGTAGCCCTCGGCACCACCACCATACATCGTCGCACGATCGGCCTCGGCGAGCGTGGCGCCTGTCTTCAGGCGCGCGACGAGGTCGGGGTTGGCGATATAGGCGCGGCCGAACGCGATGAGGTCGACCTCGCAGCTCTCGATGCGGGCTTCGGCGAGGGCGCGGTCATAGCCGTTGTTGCCGATCCAGGTGCCCTTGAAGCGCTTGCGTAGCCCGGCGAAATCGAACGGCACGGCATCGCGAGGGCCGCCCGTCGCCCCCTCCACCACGTGGATGTAGACGAGGCCGAGCGCGTTCAGCCCATCCACGATGTAGTCGAACTGCGCCTGCGGATCGCTGGACGAGACGCCGTTGGCCGGCGAGACGGGCGACAGGCGAATGCCGGTGCGGTCGGCGCCGATCTCCTTGGCCACGGCTCCGGCCACTTCCAGCATCAGGCGAGCGCGATTCTCGATGGAGCCGCCATAGGCATCGGTGCGCTCATTGGCACCGTCCTTGGAGAACTGGTCGAGCAGGTAACCGTTGGCGCCGTGGATCTCGACGCCGTCAAAGCCGGCCTCGATGGCATTGGCGGCGGCGCGGCGGTAATCCTCGACGATGCCGGGGATCTCCTCCAGCGTGAGGGCCCGCGGCTCGGAGGTATCGGCGAAGGTGCCGCCGACGAAGGTCTTCGCCTCGGCGCGGATGGCAGAGGGCGCGACGGGCGCGGCGCCATTCTCCTGCAGGTCGACATGGCTGATGCGGCCGACATGCCAGAGCTGCAGGAAGATCTTGCCGCCCTTGTCATGCACGGCGCGCGTCACGGCCTTCCAGCCCTCGACCTGCTCGGGCGTGTAGATGCCGGGGGTGTCCTGATAGCCCTGACCCTGGCGGGAGATTTGGGTGGCCTCGGTGATGATCAGCCCGGCATTGGCACGCTGGCTGTAATACTCGGCGGCGAGCTCGCTCGGCACCAGGCCGGCGCCGGCGCGGTTGCGGGTGAGCGGCGCCATGACGACGCGGTTGGCCAGGCGGATGCGGCCAAGGTCGTAGGGCTGGAAGAGCGGTGAATCGGTCATGTGGGTCGTCCTTTCGCGCCCAGGCGCACGGCGCCGGGCGGCTGATCTCGCTGGGGAATTTTCCCCGGTCTGTCATGGAGCTAAGCAGGCGCGCCGGCGTTACAATCCCGCCGGGCGAAAGACGGACTCGCGGCGCGCGCATGGCTGGGCCGCCCTTAGAGCGCCGCCAGCTCCTCGCGCTGGCGCTGCATCAGGCAGAAGGCGCGGTAATCCTGCTGGTAGCCCTCGGCCCGGTCCGGATCGGGCAGGAAGCTCTCCACATCGCCGGCCATCTGGCGCGCGGCCTCTGCAAGGCTGGGCTGCATCCCCGCGGCTACGGCGCCAGCCATGGCGGTGCCAAGCAGCACGCTGTCCTTCACCTCGGGGCGGTGGATCGCAAGGCCCGTCGCATCGGCATAAAGCTGAGAGATCAGCGGCGAACGCGTGAGGCCGCCGACGATGGCCAGCCGTTCCGCCGCCAGCCCGGCGGCGCTCATATGGCCGAGGATCTGTCGGGCGCCGAGAGCAAGGCCGACAGCGGTGCGCCAGTAGAGCGCGCAGAGCCCATCGAAGCTGCGGTCGAGCGTGAGCCCCGAGATGACGCCGCGGCTGGCGGCATCGGCCAGCGGTGAGCGGTTGCCGCGGAAATCGGGCAGCACATGGATGGGTCGGCCGAACCCCGGACCCTGCTCGCGCAGCAGCACTTCTATCCTGTCGAGCACGCTGTCATGGGTCGGGTGCGCGGCGGCCGATGCACCGGGCCAGAGATCGAGCACATAGTCGAGCAGCGCGCCCGCCGCCGATTGCCCGCCTTCGGAGCACCAGAGGCCCGGCAGCACCGCATCGCGAAACGGCCCCCAGAGGCCGGGCGCGAAGACCGGCGTCTCCGTCACCGCCATCAGGCTGATCGAGGTGCCGGCGATCAGGGTCAGGCCGCGCCCGTCATCACCCGCGGCGCCAAGGCAGCCGAGCGCGCCCGCATAGGCATCGACCAGCCCCACGGCCACGGGCGTGCCGACCGCCAGGCGCAAAGAGGCGGCGGCGGCGCCGGTGAGCGTGCCGGCGACTCGGCCGACGGGCGCGGGCGCCTCGGGCAAAGCCGCGCGCGCCCGCAGATCTTCCAGGCCCACCTGGCCGAGCAGATCGTCCTGCCAGCCGCCGGCCTCTGGCAGGTAAGGCCACTTGGCCGAGAGCGTACAGGCCGAGGCGATGCGCTGCCCTGTCGCCCGCCAGACCAGATGATCCGTCAGGTCGCGGGCGCTGCCGAGCCGCTCCCACAGTTCGGGGCGCTGGCGTTTGAGCCAGAGCAGTTTCGGCGCCTGCATCTCGGGCGAGAGAGCGCCGCCGTGATGGCGGATCAGCGGGTGGCCGGTGGCGGAAATCTCCTCCGCCTCCGACGTGGCGCGATGATCGAACCAGGCGATGGTGTCGCGCCCGCCGGGGCCGAGCGGCAGGGGCATCCCGTCGGCATCCTGCAAGACGAGCGAACAGGTGGCGTCGAAGGCCAGCGCCCGCACCTCCTCGGCGCCCACGCCGGCACGCTCGCGGAGCTGCCGCACCGCGGCGCAGACCGAGGCCCAGATCTCGTCGGAGGCGTATTCGGCCCGGTCCGCCCCGGTCTCATAGCTGCGGAAGGCCGCGACCTCGCGGCCCAGCATCCTTCCGGCTGCGTCGAACAGCCCGGCACGGGCGCTGCGCGTCCCGACATCAACGGCACAGATGTACCCGGACATTCCCCCTCCCGGCCCCCTCGCCTTCAGTGTTCTGCGCCGAGCAGCGCGGGCAATTCGGCCATGCTGGAGATGATGGCGCTGGGGGCGGAATTTGCAACCGCCTCGGCAAGCCCGGCCGGTGCGGCATGGGCACCGCCGGTGAAGCCGACCACGCGCATCCCCGCCGCCTTGGCCGCCGCGATGCCGGCGGGACTGTCTTCGATGACCACGCAATCGGCGGGGGCCACGCCCATTTCACGGGCTGCATGCAGGAAGAGATCGGGCGCCGGCTTGCCGCGCGCCACCATGCTGGCGCTGAAGATATGCGGCTCGAACAGCGGCAAGAGGCCCGCCAGCTCCAAGCTCAGGCGAATGCGGTCTGGCTGCGAGGAGGAGGCGACGCAGACGGGCCAGGGCAGCGCCGAAACCGCCTCGGCCACGCCGGGCACGGGGCGCAGCTCGGCCCGGAAGCGGGCAAAGAGCCGCTCGCGCATCGCGGCAAGGTGAGCAGCGGTGAGCGAGACGTCATGCTCCTCCTCCGCCCATGCGGCGATGGTGCCCAGCGAGCGGCCGAGCAGCTCGTCATAGCCCTGGCGCGGCGTGAGGCTGAGGCCCGCCTCGGCCAGCATCTCAAGCGTCACGCCCAGCGAAATGGGCTCGCTGTCGACCAGCACACCGTCGCAATCGAAGATGATCAGGGCCGGCGGCGCGCCCGCGAGTGCTGCGCCGGCCGTCATGTCAGGCCCCGTCGAGATAGGCCCGCAGCGTGGCGGCCGTGCCCTCGGCCCAGAGCTGGCGGAGCCATTTGGCGAAGGCGGACGAGAAGCGGGCATCGTGGCCCAGATCGCCATAGATCGCGCTCATCTCCAGCCATGCGTCGGGCCGCTCCTTCGCCTCTAGCGCCTTGGGGACAAGCCTGTCCCAGCTTGGGTCATTCGGGGCGATCTCGGCGCCGCTATCCGTCGTGCCGGCACAATAGCGACACCAGAGCGCGGATTCGAGCGCCAATCCCTCGAACGAGCGGCCCTGCGCCAGAGCGTCGCGGAGCGTTGGCACGATGAACTTCGGCTGACGGTTCGAGCCGTCAAGGCAGAGCCGGCGGATGGTGTCACCGATCTTGGGGTTGGAGAAGCGCGTCTCGATGAGATCGAAGTACCCTTGCAGATCTGTATCCGGCACCGGCGGCACGGTGGGGATGATGTCCTCTTCCTCGACCTTGCGCAGGAAGGCCCGCACCAGCTCGTTCTCCATCGCCTCATGGACGAAGTGGATGTCCATCAGCCCGGCGGGATAGGCGATGGCGGCGTGGCCGCCGTTGAGGATGCGCAGCTTCATCAGCTCGAAGGGCGCGACATCGGGCACGAACTGCACGCCGACCTCCTCGAAGGCCGGGCGGCCGAGGGGGAAGTCATCCTCCAGCACCCATTGGACGAAGCCCTCGCAGAAGACGGGCCAGCCGTCCTCGACGCCGAACTCCTCCTTCAGGATGGTCCGCTCGCGGTCGCCCGTGGCGGGGGTGATCCGGTCGACCATGCCATTGGGGAACGAGACGTTGTCCTCGATCCACTGCGCGAAATCCGGGTCGCTCAGCCGGGCGAGGCCGGCGAGCGTGCGCCGGGTGACGGCGCCGTTATGGGGGATGTTGTCGCAGCACATGATGGTGAAGGGTGCGAGGTCGGCGTCGCGCCGGGCACGCAGGCCCGCGATGATCATGCCGAAGACAGTTTTCGGATGCTCCGGGTCCGCCGCATCGGCGGCGATGGCCGGGTGCGTCGGGTCGAAATCATCCTTGGAATCGAGGAAGTAGCCGCCCTCTGTGATCGTCAGCGAGACGATGCGGATATCGGGCTCGGCCATGCGGGCGATGATCGCCTCCGCATTCGCAGGCTCTAGGAAATCGACCATCGAGCCCAGCACATGCGCCTCGCTGCTCTCCGCCTCCTGCTCGACCAGCGTCGTCAGCCAGTCCTGTGCCTGAAGCACATCGCGCGCCTTTTTCTCACCCTCGAAGACGCCGGCGCCAACCAGCGCCCAGTCGCGGCTCTCCCCGGCTTCGAACAGCCTGTCGAGATACATGGCCTGATGGGCGCGGTGAAAATTGCCGACGCCGAAATGCAGGATGCCGGGGGCGAGATCGGCCCGCGCATAGGAGGGCCGGCCCACATTCTGCGGCAGGTCATCGAGGGTCGACAAGGAAAGCTTAACCGACATGGGGTCTTCCTGGTGGCAAGAGAATTGGCCCGGGCCGCCAGGAGGAACGGCGGCCCGGGAGCAGGCTCAGGCGATCCGCAGATCGTCGGGCCCGAACCGGTGCATGTGCTCTTCCTGCGGCGTCAGGTAGATCGTGTCGCCGTGGTGCAGGTCGACCTCGCCGCCGGCCCGCACGGTGATCGGCTCTTCGCGGCCTTCAAGATGCACATGGAAGAAGGTGTCGCTGCCCAGATGCTCGGACACGCCGATCTTGCCCTGCCACGCCCCTTCGGTGGACGAAGCGGTGATGTGCTCGGGGCGGATGCCGATTGTCTTGGCGCCGCGCTTTTCTGCCTCGGGGCCGGTCAGCAGGTTCATCTTCGGGCTGCCGATGAAGCCGGCGACGAAGAGGTTGCGGGGGGCACGGTAGAGCTCCAGCGGTGAACCCACCTGCTCGATATGCCCGGCCTGCAGCACCACGATCTTGTCGGCCATGGTCATGGCTTCGACCTGGTCGTGCGTAACGTAGATCATCGTCGTATCGAGCCGCTTGTGCAGCTCGCTGATCTCCAGCCGCATGCCGACGCGCAGCGCCGCGTCGAGGTTGGAGAGCGGCTCGTCAAAGAGAAAGGCCGCCGGCTCGCGCACGATGGCACGCCCGATGGCGACACGCTGGCGCTGGCCGCCCGAAAGCTGGCCGGGGCGCCGGTCGAGATAGGCCTTGAGGTTCAAGACCTCGGCGGCGGCATTCACGCGCCGGTCCTGCTCGGCCTGGTCCATCTTGGCCATGCGCAGCGGGAAGGCGATGTTCTTGCGCACGCTCATATGCGGATAGAGCGCGTAGGACTGGAAGACCATGGCGAGGCCGCGCTTGGCGGGCGGCACCATGGTGGCGTCGCTGCCGTCGATCTCGATATGGCCGGAGGAGACATCCTCCAGCCCAGCGATCAGGCGCAAGAGCGTGGACTTGCCGCAGCCCGAGGGGCCGACGAAGACGACGAACTCGCCATCGTTGATCTCAAGATCCAGCGGCGGGATGACCTCGACCTCGCCGAAAGCCTTGCGGACCTGTTTGAGTTGAATGCGTCCCATGTCTTTATTCCTTGTCCCGGCCTTGGCCCGCTACGGAGCCTTGGCCCCTCCCCCTAGAAATGTCGTACTCTGCCCGGCTCATTTGACCGCACCGAAGGTCAAGCCGCGCACCAGCTGCTTCTGGCTGAACCAGCCAAGGATCAGGATGGGCGCGATGGCCATGGTGGAGGCGGCGGAGAGCTTGGCGAAGAAGAGGCCCTCGGGGCTCGAATAGCTCGCGATGAAGGCCGTCAGCGGCGCCGCGTTGACCGTGGTGAGATTGAGCGTCCAGAACGCTTCGTTCCAGGCGAGGATGAAGTTGAGCAGCAGCGTCGAGGCGATGCCCGGCACCGCCATGGGCGTGAGGATGTAGAGGATCTCCTCCCTCAGCCCCGCCCCGTCCATCCGCCCGGCCTCGAGGATCTCGCCGGGGATCTCGCGGAAGTAGGTGTAGAGCATCCAGATGATGATCGGCAGGTTGATGAGCATCAGGATGACGATCAGCGCGATCTTGCTGTCGAGAATGCCGAGCTGGATGCAGATGAGGTAGATCGGGAAAAGCACCCCCACCGCCGGCAGCATCTTGGTCGAGAGCATCCACATCAGGATGTCCTTGGTTCGCCGCCCCGGCACGAAGGCCATCGACCAGGCCGCCGGCACGGCGACGATGAGGCCCAGGATGGTGGAGCCCCCCGCGATGGCGACCGAGTTCCACAGGTAGCGGGCGTAGTTGCTGCGCTCCTGCACGGTCGCGTAGTTCTCCAGCGTCCAGTCAAAGAACAGGAAGACCGGCGGATTGGCTATGGCCGTGCCTTCTGTCTTGAAGCTGGTCAGGAACGTCCAGAGGATCGGGAAGAAGATCAGAAGGCCGATCGCCCAGGCGAAGATGGTGTTCAGCGTCTTGCGCTGAGATGTGACGGCGCGTGCCATGTCTGCTCCTCCCCCTCAGGCGTCAAGGTTCTTGCCGACGGCGCGCATCAGGAAGATGGCGACGATATTGGCAAGGATGACGGCGATGATCCCCCCGGCAGAGCCGAGGCCGACGTTCTGACTTTCCAGCACGCGCTGGTAGATCAGGTAGGTGAGCGTGCGGGTGCCGAAGCTGCCCTGCGTGGTCACGAAGATCTCTGCGAAGATCGAGAGCAGGAAGATCGTCTGGATCAGCACGACCACGGTGATCGCCCGCGCCAGGTGCGGCAGGATGATGAACCAGAAGCGCTTGAGCATCGGCGCACCGTCCATCTCGCTCGCCTCGAGCTGCTCGCTGTCGAGCGACTGGATGGCGGTGAGCAGGATGAGCGTGGCGAAGGGCAGCCATTGCCAGCTGACGATCAGGATGATCGAGAAGAGCGGCGCCTGAGAGAGCCAGTCGACCGGCTGCGCCCCGAAGAAGCGCCATAGATGTGACAGGACGCCGTTCACCGGGTCCATGAACATGTTCTTCCAGACCAGCGCCGAGACGGTGGGCATCACGAAGAAGGGCGCGATGACGAGGATACGCACGATCCCCTGCCCCCACATCGGCTGGTCGAGCAGCAGCGCCAGAAGGATGCCGCCGATGACGGTGATGGCGAGGATGCCGGCCACCATGATGAGCGTGGTGAGAACGGAATCGATGAACGAGCTTGACGTGATGAAGCGCTCGTAATTGTCGAAGCCCACGCAGCAGTCGAAGACGCCGCGAAGGGGCCGGTAATCGGTAAACGAAAAGTACAGCGTCATGATGAGCGGCACGAGCATCCAGGCCAGAAGCAGGACGACGGCGGGGGTCATCATCAGACGTGCGGCGGAGCGGGAATGCTGTGTCGCCATGGCGCGGTGTCCTCCCCTTATGCTCGACCGGACCCACCACGAGTGATCCAGGAGCGATGCCGGGGGGCGGGCCTGCCGCCCCCCGGAAGGTGGAGGGGCAGCTAGAGCCGCCCCCCTAATTTGGCCTGTCTTCAGGCAGGCTTAGTAACCGGCGGCTTCGATCTCGTCCGTCGTGAAGGCCTGGGCATTGGCCAGAGCCTCTTCGCCCGTCTGCTGACCGGCGAGCGCGGCAGAGATTTCCTGGCCGACCTGGGTGCCGATGCCCGCGAATTCCGGGATCGCCACGAACTGGCCGCCCGTGTAGGGCGTCTCCATCACGGACTGATTGATCGTGTCAGCCGCGTTCATCGCGTTGAGCGTCATCTCGGCGAAGGGCGCAGCTTCCTGGTAGTCGGGGTTCTCATAGAGCGAGGTCCGCGTACCGGGAGGGGCCGAGCGCCAGCCGTTCGCATCGGCGACGATCTGGGCGTAGCCGGGGCCGGTCGCCCAGGCGATGAAGGCTTTGGCGGCATCCTGCTTCTCGGAAGAAGCCGGGATGGCCAGCGACCAGGCCCAGAGCCAGTTGCCGTGGTTGTCGACGCCTTCCTTGTTCGGGAAGACGGCATAGCCAACCGAGTCAGCCACGGTGGAATCGTCGGGGTTGGTCACGAAGCTGGCCGCGACCGTCGCGTCGATCCACATGCCGCACTTGCCCTGCTGGAAGAGCGACAGGTTCTCGTTGAAGCCGTTGTTGGCGGCGCCCGGAGGACCGTAGTTCTCCATCATCATCAGGTAGTCGGCGACGGCGGACTGCCACGGCTCGCTCTCGAACTGGGCTTCCCAGTCGTTGTTGAACCAGGCGCCACCGTAGGAGTTCGCCATGGCCGTCAGGAAGGCCATGTTCTCGCCCCAGCCGGCCTTGCCGCGCAGGCAGATGCCGTAGATCTCGTTGTCGCGGTCGGTCATCGCCTCGGCGGCGGTCATGATGTCCGTCCACGTCGGGTTCTCGGGGATGGTCACGCCGGCTTCTTCAGCCAGATCGGTGCGGTACATCACCATGGCGCTCTCGCCGTAGAAGGGCGAGGCGTAGAGCGTGCCGTCAACGCTGAGCGCGTCGGAGATGGCGGGCAGCAGGTCATCGGCGGCGTAATCGTCGCCCATGTTGTCGAGCGGCACGAGCCAGCCTTGGTTCGCCCAGATCGGAACCTCGTAGGTGCCGATGGTCAGCACGTCGAACTGGCCACCGCCGGTGGCGATGTCCTGCGTCACGCGCTGGCGCAGCACGTTCTCTTCCAGCGTCACCCACTCGAGGGCGATGTCGGGGTGCTGAGCGGTGAAGTCGTCGGTGAGGCCCTGCATGGTGATCATGTCGCCGTTGTTCACGGTGGCGATGGTCAGGGTCGTTTCCTGCGCGGCCGCGGCAAAGCCGACGGCAGACAGCGCGGTGGCGCCCATGAGGGCGCGGATGGTCTTGGTCATAAGATCCTCCCAAGGTCTTGAGCAAATGCTAAGCTCGCGGGCTTTTTCTCAAAAATGGGTGAGGATGGTCAACAGACAATCGTCGCCGCGCTGCGGCGTGAGCGCGAGCTTCGACGTACAAGCTTTTGATTTAAGGTTATTACTGCGCGAGAAGTGCGTCAGCCGTGTCTTCGTCGGTGACAAGGCCGCTGACCAGGCCGCCCAGCATCGCCGCGCGAATCGCGGTTACCTTCTCGCGGCCCTGCGCCGCGGCGATGGTTGGCGTGGCCGGCGACGGGACGATCTCCGCAGAGGAGACACGGGCATTCACCTCGTCGTCGATCAGCCGCCCCTCGGCATCGAAGACGAAGCCGATCACCTCGCCGGCGCCGCCCTTGGCGCGCAGCCGCTCCTGATCCTCGACGCTGATGAACCCGTCCAGCCGCAGCGGCGCCCGCTCGCCCAGCGTACCGACGCCGACGAACCGCACATCGGTTTTCGAGGCGAGCGCCCGGGTGGTGGCCAGCATCTCCTGACCCAGCAGCGCCTCGCGCTCTTGGGGGGTCGAGGTGATGACGGGCAGCGGCATGGGGAAGGTCGGCGCCGTCACCTTGTCGGTGATAGTGAAGAGCACGTTGTAATAGGCCGTCGAGCCATCGGGCGCGATGTTGCCAGTGAGCGAGACGACCTTGTGCTGCGCGCAGTCGAGATGGGGCAAATGCTCGATGGCGCCGCGCAGGGTGCGCCCGGTGCCAAGGCCGATGACCAGCGGCTCGGGCCGCAGCAGCCATTGCTCAAGGATGTCGCCCGTCGCCTGCGCCACCGCCGACAGCGAGGTCGCCGGCGAGGTCAGAGTGGGGACCACTTCGCAGAGCTCCAGCCCGAAGCTGTCGCTGAGGCGCGCGGCCAGCTCCTGACAGCGGGCGATGGGGTGATCGATTCGCACCTTCACCAGACCGGCGGCCTGCGCCTGACTGATGAGACGCTGCGCCGATTGCCGGGAGATCCCCATGATCTGGGCGATCTCGTCCTGCTTCTTGCCGGCGATATAGGAAAGCCAGGCGGCCCGCGCGGCGTCGTCCAGTCTGCGGTCGGCAAAATCCATCCAAATCTCCTTCCCGGTCGTCATCGTGCGGGGGTCACCCTGCAATGACAAGGCTCCAGCCGCCACCGGGCGCGGCGCCGCAGCAGTGGTGCATCTCGAATCGCGGGCACGGCGGTGACAGGCCGGGCCGCACGCCGATCTGTGACGGGAAAGCGTCGGCACGGTTCACGATAAGTTTCGGGCGCGGCATTCGTGCAGCAGTCCGTTGACCATTTTCATGAACCCCTCATAATTTCAGACACTTAACCCCCTGCCCGCCTGAAACATTCCCCGGCCAGATCCCGCCTTCGAACGGCGGAAAGAGGCCGGCCCCGGGCCCCCTGTTCGACGCTCCTTGATCTTGCCCCACTTCCACCCGATGAGCGCCAGCATCCACACGCTGACTGAGACGCAGTGGTGGAGGCGTGCGGACGGAAGAGCCGAACGCGCAACTTGAGGACGAGCAAATGACGCAGAAATCACAGCAACCGAAACCCCAGCAGCAACCCTCCCAGCCGGCCCCGCAGCCGGTGCCGGTGATGTTCCGCGATTACGCCAGCATCTAGGCCCCTCGGGGGAACGAGCGCCCGCATCCCACGCCCTTCGCCCTACATGGGCGGAGAGGCGCCGATGACTGTGCGGCCCTCTGGAATTGGCCCGCTCCGCGGCTAATGTGCCGCCATGAGCGGCAGAACGACACTTATCGTCACCGGCCAGGCCAGCGCGGCGGCATCCATTGCCGCCCTCCGGCCCGCCGGTCTTTCGCCCCGCTCCCTCCACGGTCAGCTCCCGCGAAAGGTTGCGCGATGAAATCCCTTGCCCTGGCTGCCTTTGCGGCGGCCCTTGCCCTCTCGGCCTGCGCTACGAAAGAGCCCGAGGTCACCCGCTCGGCGCCGACGCTATATCCCGGCGAGACCGGCGAGATGCGCCAGATGATCCGCGCCTATGCCCAGCGCCTCGGTATCCCCGAAGAGCTGCTGCACCGCGTCATCCAGCGCGAAAGCGATTACAACCCCGGCGCTCGCAACGGGCCCTACTACGGGCTCATGCAGATCCTGCCCGCCACGGCCGGAACGATGGGCTATGACGGCCCGCCCTCCGGCCTGCTCGATGCGGCCACCAATCTGGAATATGCCGGCCGCTACCTGCGCGGCGCCTGGCTCGTCTCTGACGGCGATATCGACGCGGCCGTCGGCTGGTATGCCCGCGGCTACTATTACGAGGCGCGCGACCGCTGCCTGCTCGTCGAGACCGGGCTGAACAGCCGCGAGCTTTGCGCCGCCGAACGCGGCTGAGCACACCCCCAAACGAGAAACGGGCACGCACCTTGCCGGCGCGTGCCCGTTTTCATGTCAGGCCGTAGGGTGCGTGCTCAGCACGCACCCACCAAGTCAGCCAACCAGCTCGAGGCCCGAGAAGTAGAAGGCGATCTCTTCGGCCGCCGTCTCCGGCGCGTCAGAGCCGTGAACGGAGTTCTCACCGACGCTCTCGGCGAATTCGGCGCGGATGGTGCCCGGCGCGGCATCGGCGGGGTTGGTCGCGCCCATGACTTCGCGGTTCTTGCTGATGGCGTTCTCGCCTTCCAGCACCTGCACCACGACGGGGCCGGAGGCCATGAATTCGGTCAGTTCGCCGAAGAAGGGGCGCTCTTTGTGCACGGCGTAGAATTCGCCGGCCTGAGCGACCGTCAGCAGGATGCGCTTTTGCGCGATGATGCGCAGGCCGGCATCCTCGAACTTCTTGTTGATGGCGCCGGTCAGGTTGCGGCGGGTGGCGTCGGGCTTGATGATCGAAAGCGTGCGTTCGGTGGCCATGGGCTTACCTCTTGATGGATGGGGCCGGCGGGGCCGGCTGAATTGATCGCGGCGCGGTTAGCATGCACCAGAGCCGGAGGGAAGGCGCCATCGGGCGCCCTGCCCCCGCAAAAGCAGCTTGTGACGCCGGGTGCGACCCGGCGCCCCGTTTCCGCGCCCTGCCCCCCGTGCTATTGAGGAGCTGCGCCTGCCACCCCTGCGGCGGGCCGATACAGAGGGCCTGCGTATGCTTGGATCGTTCGACGCCATCCTCCTCGCGCGCATCCAGTTCGCCTTCACGGTGAGCTTCCACTTTCTGTTCCCCGCCTTCACCATCGGCCTGGCCAGCTATCTCGCCGTGCTGAACGGCATGTGGCTGTGGACGAAGGAGCAGCGCTACCTCGCACTCTTCCGCTACTGGGTGAAGATCTTCGCGATCGCCTTCGCGATGGGCGTCGTCTCGGGCATCGTGATGTCCTACCAGTTCGGCACCAACTGGTCGGTCTTCTCCGACAAGGCCGGCCCGGTGATCGGCGCGCCGATGGCCTATGAGGTGCTCAGCGCCTTCTTCCTCGAGGCCGGCTTCCTCGGCATCATGCTCTTCGGGCGCGACCGTGTCGGCCCCGCGCTGCACATGATCGCCTGTATCGCCGTGGCCGGGGGCACCGCGCTGTCGGCCTTCTGGATCCTCAGCGTCAATTCCTGGATGCAGACGCCGGCGGGGTTCGAGATCGATCCCGAGACGGGGCAGTTCCTGCCGACCGACTTCTGGCAGGTGATCTTCAACCCCTCCTTCCCCTACCGGCTCGCCCATACCGTCACCGCAGCCTATCTCACCACCGCCTTCATCGTCGGCGGCGTCGGCGCATGGCACCTGCTGCGCGCCCGCCGCCGCAACGAGTTGGCGACGCCCGCGACGCGCACGATGTTCTCGATGGCGATGTGGATGGCGGTGGTGGTGGCGCCGGTGCAGATCTTCCTCGGCGACCAGCACGGGCTGAACACGCTGGAGCATCAGCCGGTGAAGGTGATGGCCATGGAGGGCCATTACGAGAGCCATCCCGACGGCGCGCCGCTCTACCTGTTCGGCATCCCGAATGACGAAACGCAGACGCTCGACTACGCCATCGGCATCCCGAAGTTGTCGTCGCTGATCCTCAAGCACAGCTGGGACGCACCGCTCGACGGGCTTGATACCGTGCCGGACGAGGACCAGCCGCCGGTCTTCATCGTCTTCTGGGCCTTCCGCATCATGGTGGCGCTTGGCTTCGCGATGCTGGGCCTTGGCCTTTGGTCGCTCATCGCTCGGATGCGCGGGCAGCTCTACGACGCGCATTGGCTGCACCGCTTCGGCGTGCTCATGGGGCCGTCGGGCCTGGTCGCGGTCCTCGCCGGCTGGATCACGACAGAGGTCGGGCGCCAGCCCTACACCGTTTACGGCATGCTGCGCACCGTCGACAGCGCGGCGCCGCTGGCAGCCCCGGCCGTGGGCGCCTCGCTGGTGGCGTTCATCGTGATCTATTTCGCGCTCTTCGGGGCCGGCACCTATTACATCCTGCGGCTCATGGGCCATGCGCCAGCCGCCGGCGAGCCACGCCTGAAGGATTCCACCGACGGGCCGACCCGCGCCTCTGGCATCACCCCGGCCCCGGGCGAGGCGGCCCGCGGCCATTCCGGCAAACGTGGAGGCGCTCATGCCGTTCGTTGAGGGCATCTCCTTCGATCTGACCGTCGTCTGGGCGTTTATCATCGCCTTCGCAGTGCTCGTCTATGTTGTGCTCGACGGCTTCGATCTGGGCCTCGGCATGCTTTTCGCGACCGAGCGGCGTGAGGACGACCGCAACGTGATGATGAACTCTGTCGCCCCTGTCTGGGACGGCAACGAGACATGGCTCGTTCTCGGCGGCGGCGGGCTGCTGGCGGCCTTTCCGCTGGCCTATGCGCTGATCCTGCCGGCGCTTTACGCGCCCTTGATCGCCATGCTGCTGGCGCTGGTCTTTCGCGGCGTGGCCTTTGAGTTCCGTTGGCGCGCCACGAAGGGCCGCTGGATGTGGGATTGGGCCTTCATCCTCGGCTCGTCCGTCGCCACGCTGGCGCAGGGCATCGCCCTTGGCGCGCTGCTCCAGGGTATCGAGATCGACGAGGCCGCCCGCGCCTATTCCGGCGGCTGGTGGGATTGGCTGACGCCCTTCTCGCTGCTCGTCGGCGTGGCGCTGATGTGCGGCTACATGCTGCTCGGCGCCACCTGGCTGGTCGCCAAGACCACCGGCGCGCTGCAGGCCCGGATGCGCCGCAAGGCCATGGTGCTGATGGTCGGCACGGTAATCTTCATCGGGCTCGTCAGCCTGTGGACGCCCTTCCTGCAGGAGGGCTACTACCTGCGCTGGTTCGGCGGCTGGCGCATTGGCCTGGCCGTCGCGGTGGCGGTGATCACGCTGGTGCTGGCCGGCCTGCTGGCCATGACGTTGCGCAGCAACGGGCGCGACGGCCTGCCCTTCGTGCTGTCGCTGGGGCTGTTCGTGCTGGCCTTCGCGGGGCTCGGCCTGTCGATGTACCCCTATGTCGTACCGACCGAGGTGACGATCTGGGAGGCCGCCGCACCTGAGAACAGCCAGATCTTCATGCTGATCGGCGCCGCGGTGCTGGTGCCGATCATCCTGATCTATACCGCCTTCGCCTATTGGGTATTCCGCGGCAAGATCGACCCCGAGGCGGGGTATCATTGAAGCGCGGCGTGTCGCGGCTTTTCTGGTTCGCCGGCCTCTGGCTGGCGAGCGTCGCCTGCGTGGGCGCGGTGGCCTATCTCATCCGGCTGATGATCCTCTAGGCGGAGAGGCAATCCGGGTGCGGGGTACACCGGAGCGAAGCTCGCAAGAACTCCGCTCCGGCGCGGCAGCCTTCTACTCCGGGAAGGCGAAGGCGACGGGCTCGCGGCCCTCCGGCGGCTGGACCGAGGAGCCGGTGCCCGGGCCCCAGATGTCGACATTCTCCGAGGAATTACCCGCAGTTGCCTCCATCGAGATCGGCCCCAGCATCGAATAGACGTAGCCTTCGATGGGCGGCGCTTCAGCCGGGATGTTCTCCGCGTTCACGTCCTGGTCGATGAAGGCGGCGACGACCATTTCGTTCTGAACGATGCGGCCGACATCCTGGTGCCAGGAGCCGGGCGGGCCCCAGTCTTCATGGGCGATCTTATAGTAGACCAGCTCGCCGTCGATCACGATGTCCTCAAGGCTGCCGTGCGTCCACGGGTTGTCGCAGCGCCCGCAGACATAGCCGCGGATCCCGTCCTCGAACCGGACGAAATTGAACAGCTGCTTGTTCATGCCGACGCCGCCCCAGAACAGGGCGATCCAGGTGCCGGCCACGTCATCGATGCCGAGCTCCTGCGTGAACTCCGCAGGCTGCCAGTAGCCGTCGGAGGCCGCCTGCACGGTCGTTCCAGCCGTCTTGCCCTGCGGCGGCACCTCTTCCATGGCGGGCGTCGCCGGCGTGCCGGGCGGATACATCTCGACCGGATTGGCGCCGATATCGGGGCCGCGCGGATCCTTGATGAGGGCCAGATCGCCCTCGACACCATCGCCCGTGACCGTGATCTGGCTGCCATCGAGCATCGCGTGCTGCGTCAGCGTCGTATGGATCGAGCCGTCTGGATTGGGGAAGCGCACGGTGTAGCTCAGCCCCTCCTCCTCGCTCCACGTGCCGTCGATGAAGCCGGCGGTGGTGACGTCGGAGCAGCTGGTGCAGTAGTAGCCTCGCACCGTCTTGCCCTCGATGACGAACTCGTAGATATGCGGATCGGTGCCGAGCTCGGTGCGCCAGCCGCCGCGCCAGTAGTCGGCGTCGAGGGCCACAGCCGCCTGCGCTCCGCCGAGCGCTGCCGTACTGCCGAGCAGTAATGTCAGTGCAGATCTCATGATTTTCCTCCTCCTTGCCCGGGCCGATCGGACAGCGCCGCTTTCCTCCTCGCGACGCGCCCGTTCTCAGCGGTGCTCTTCCAAGCAGCGGCTGATGCGAACCCTTCAGGCGACTCGGATGGTCAGAGGATGGGCGAGACCTGTCAATCGGCATCCCCCAATTGAGACATTTGCAAAAAGCGTCAAAGGCCGGCGGATATTGGCCGCGCGCCGGCGGTTCCGTGCTGCGTGCCGCCGCCGCCCCACGGCTTCGTGCGCGGCTTTCGACTTTTCCTGACTGATTTCATCGGATAGGAATCTGCCGACTTCAATATCGCCCGGGATGCCCGCCGTGACCCAGCTTGAAAGCGCGACCTTCGTCACCATCGAAGACACCGCCGCCTTCCGCAATTACCTCGCAACCCGCGCGGCGGAGGATGATTTTGGCCTCTCGCAGCCGGCGCCCGGCCAGTTGCAGGCCGAGAGGCAGACCGGTCGAGCCAAGATCGACCTCGGCGGTGGCGCGGCCCGCATCGCGGTGGAGGCGGGCGACATCGGCGGGCTGGTGGCGACGCGCGGGCTCGTCTCGTGGTACCTCGGCGGCTACGACCTCGTGCTGGCCGAGCCTGTTTGGAGCGGCGAGGATCTGAGCGGCCAAGTGCCGCCCAATTTCCACTTCGCCGATGTGGTGGATGTGCGCGAGCTCAACCGCTCATACCTGCGCCTCACGCTGGAGGGCGACATGGCGCCCTTCGCGGCCGGCGGCCTGCATTTTCGCATGTTCCGCCAGCAGCCCGGCATCGCCGCGCCCGTCTGGCCGCGCATGTCGGCCCGCGGCACCGTCGACTGGCCGAAGGGGCCCGGCGCGCCCTTCTGCCCCGCCTATACGGCCCGCCACGTCTATGCCGATGCCGGCGTGATGATGGTGGACATCTTCCGCCACGAGGGCGGCCCGACGGTGGATTGGTGCCTCTCCCGCCCCATCGGCGAACGGGTCGGCCTCTCCTTCTCGGGCAAGGACGACACGCCCGTAGAGCCCTGGCTGATGATGGCGGGCGACGAGACGGCAGTGCCGGCACTTCTGCGCATGCTGGAGCAGGCCCGGCCCGACCAGCGGGGTGAGGTGCTGCTGCTGGCCGGGGACGAGAGCGCCGTCCAGGAGGTGCAAACCGCCTCGCAGATCGAAGCGCGTTGGCTGATCCGTGGCAAGGGCGAGAGCCTAACCGAGGCCGCCGCCGGCCTGCGCGGGCCGAAGGGCGAGACGCATTACTGGTTCGCCGCCAGCAAGGCCGAGGCCAGGCAGATGCGCGCGCACTTCCGCCAGACCCTCGGCGTGGCGCGCGAGCATATGTACTGCGCCGCCTATTGGTAGCCGGCTCAGGCCCCGGGCTTGCGTGACATCGCGGCGATGGCGCCCCGCAGCTCCGCCAGGCCCACATGGCGGCCCACCAGCGGATAGCCCGGCTGGGCACGGCGGCGGGCATCGTCTGACATGTCGAGCCCGTGGTCGGGGCGGAAGGGAATGTCATGATCGGCGCGGCCCTCGGCGCGGCGGCGGGCCTCCTCCTCAAGCACCGCCTCGATCACCGCCAGCATGTCGACATCACCAGCCAGATGCCCCGATTCGTGGAACGAGGCCGGCGGCACAGGCGCGTCGCGCGCCACGTTGCGCAGATGCAGAAAGGCGATGCGCGGCCCCCAGCGGCGCACGATGCCGGGCAGGTCGTTGTCGCCCCGCCCGCCGAGCGAGCCGGTGCAGAAGGTCATGCCATTGGCGGGCGAGTCGACTGCGTTCAGCACCGCGGCGTAATCCGCCTCGGTCGACATGACGCGCGGCAGGCCGAGCAGCGGGAACGGCGGATCGTCGGGATGGCAGCAGAGCCGCAGCCCGAGCCGCTCGGCCACCGGCACAACCTCCTCAAGAAAGGCGATGAGATGGGCGCGCAGCACCTCCGGCCCGATCTCGGCATAGGCGTCGAGCTCGGCGGTGAGCTTCTCCAGCGATAGGCCCTCCGGCTCACCCGGCAGGCCGAAGAGGATGGCGCGGGTCAGGCGGTCGCGGGTGGCCTCGTCCATCTCCGCCGCGCGCTCGGCGGCGGCGGCGGTGATGTCATCGGGGTAGCTGGCCCCTGCCCGGCCCAGCACATGCAGGTCGAAGACGGCGAAATCGACATAGTCGAACCGCATGCACGTGGCGCCCGACGGCAGGCCCCAGGCCAGATCGGTGCGCGTCCAGTCGAGGACAGGCATGAAGTTGTAGCAGATCACCTCGATGCCGGCGGCGGCGAGGTTCTCAAGGCTCTGCACATAGGTGGCGATATGCTCGCGCCAGGGGCCGGTCTGCCGCTTGATGGCCTCTGAAACGGGCAGCGACTCGACCACCTCCCACTCCATCCCGCCGGCGCGGATCTCGGCCTGGCGGCGGGCGATCTCCTCCGCCGCCCACAGCTCGCCGGAGCGCAGATGGTGCAGCGCCGACACCACGGCTGGCACGCCGGTCTGGCGCACATCCTCGATCGTGATCGGATCCTGCGGCCCGAACCAGCGCCAACTTTCGCGCATCCTCATCCCCTCAACTGTCGTCTCTTCTGGCCAGAGCTTGGGCGGCCTGTCCAGCGCATTGTTGACTAGTATGGTAGAATGGTGCAACCGTCTTTGCAGGGAGTGAGACCGATGATCATGCAGCCGCAATCCGTGCTTAACGACAGCCAGCCCATCGGCGGCCAGCTGTTCGACAAGCTGCGCCTGCGCATCGTGCGCGGCGAGCTGGTGCCCGGCACCCGCCTGTCAGAGGCCGGCGTGGCGGCGGAATTCAATGTCTCCCGACAGCCCGTGCGCGAGGTGTTCATCCGCCTCGCCGAAGAGGGCCTGCTGGAGATCCGCCCCCAGCGCGGCACCATCGTGCCGAAGATCTCGCGCCGTATGGTCGAGGATGCCCGCTTCGTGCGTGAGGCCATCGAGGCCGATGTCGTGCGCCTCGCCGCCCGCAACATGCATGCCGCCGATATCGACGAGCTGCGCGCCCTCGTGGCCCTGCAGCAGAAGGCCGAGGACATCCCCGCCTTCATCGAGCTCGACGACGGCTTTCATCGCCTGCTCGCCGAGGGCGTGGGCCGGGTGCATGCCTGGCATGTCATCGAGGGGCTGAAGGCTCAGCTCGACCGGGTGCGCTACCTCAGCCTGCAGCGCTTTCCCAAGGCGAAGCTCATCGCCCAACACAGCGCCATCGTCGAGGCCATCGCCACCGGCGAGCCCACGGCCGCCGAGGCCGCGATGCGCCGGCATCTCAATACCATCGTCGACGATCTGCCCATCATCGCCGGCGAGAACGAGACCCACTTCGAGTGAGGAGACGCGGGGGGAGAGAACACCCGCACCAACAGGAGGAGAGACAATGAAGCATTCCGTACTGACCGGGGCGACCGCCCTTGGCCTGCTCTTCGGCGCCGCCGTGCAGGCGCAGGATTACACGCTCAACATCAACACCGCCCTCGCCACCAACGACCCGCTCTATGCCGGGCTCGAGGCGCTGCGCGACAATGTCGCCGAGGCCTCCGATGGCCGGCTGGAGATCGTGCTCTACCCCAATTCGCAGCTCGGCCCTGACGAAGACGTGCTGGAGCAGGCCCGTGCCGGCGCACCTGTCGCCGTCGTCGTCGATGGCGGGCGGCTCGCCGTCTATCAGAACGAGATGGGCATTCTCGGCGCGCCCTTCCTCGCCTCGGGCTACGAGGGCATCCGCAATGTCGTGACCTCCGACGTCTTCCAGGGCTGGGTCGACGAGATGGCCGACAGCTCGGGGCTGCAGGTGCTCAGCTTCAACTGGTGGCAGGGCGAGCGGCATCTGTTGACCAACAAGGCCATCACCGGGCCCGAGGATCTGGCCGGCATCCGCATGCGCACCCCCGGCGCGCCCGTCTGGATGGGCACGATCGAGGCAATGGGCGCCACGCCCACCCCGATGCCCTGGGCCGATGTCTATTCCGCCCTGTCCTCGAACGTCATCGACGGCGCCGAGGCGCAATTCCCCGCCATCGTTGGCGCGAACCTCAACGAGGTGATCGACCACGTCACCAAGACGGGCCACATCAACCTGATCACCGGCCTCGTCACCTCGGCCGGCTGGTTCGACAGCCTGCCGGAAGACCTGCAGACCATGCTGCTGGATGAGAGCCTGAAGGCTGGCGACATCGCCTCCTACGGCACGCAGGACAGCCTCGATGCAATCGAGCAGCAGCTCGTCGATGGCGGCGTGACGGTCGACGAGATCGACACCCAGGTGTTCCGCGACGCGACCGCCGTCGTCTACGACGATCTGGGCTACGGCGATCTGCGCGACCAGGTGCGCGCCATCGCCGCCGGCGAGTAACCACGCGCAGCGGGCCGCCATCGCGGCCCGCCGCCTTCCCGGGGAGGGGGCATGGCCCACATCTACACCCGCGCCGAATTCGTGATCGGCGCGCTCATTCTGATGGTGATCACCGGGCTGGTCTTCGTGGCCGCCCTGATGCGCACCTTCGGGCACCCGCTGGTCTGGTCCGTCGATCTGGCGCAGCTTCTGTTCATCTGGCTCTGCTTCATCGGCGCCACCCGTGCCCTGCGCCAGCGCGCGCATCTGGGTGTCGATCTGGTGATCCGCCTCGCGCCCTACCGCATCCGCCGCCTTGTCGAGACCGGCATCGCCCTGCTGACGCTGGTGTTCCTCGCCGTGCTTGCGGTCGAGGGGGTGAAGCTGACCCTGCTGAACATCGAGCGGCAGTTCGGCGACAGCGGCCTTTCCTACGCCTGGGTCACCATCGCGGTGCCTGCCGGCAGCCTGCTGCTCGGCGGCTCGATCAGCGCCAACCTGCTGGGCGCCTGGCGCTCCGACGACCGGCTGGTCTTCGACCGCAATCTCGAAACACCCTCGGCCGAGGCCGCCCGCTCGCGGTCGGAGGCGATCTGATGGGCATGATCTCCATCGTCTTCGTCGCCCTGATGGTGCTGGGCGCGCCCATCGCCATCGCCATCGGCATGGCAGGCTTCACGTTCTTTCTGCAGAGCGACGTAATGCCCCTCTCCATCGCCGTGCAGAAGATCGCCACGGTCAGCCAGAGCTTCCCGCTTCTGGCGGTGCCCTTCTTCATCTTCGCCGGGCATCTGATGAACGAGAGCGGCATTTCCGACCGGCTCTTCAAGTTCAGCCATGTCGCCGTCAGCTGGATGGCCGGCGGCCTTGCGCAGGTCTCGATCATCCTCTCCACGCTGATGGGCGGCGTCTCGGGCGCCGCCGTGGCCGATGCGGCGATGCAAAGCCGGGTGGTCGGGCCGCAGATGCTGTCTTCGGGCTATTCCAAGGGCTTCACCGCTGCGGTCATCGCGCTCTCATCGCTCATCACCGCCACCATCCCGCCCGCCATCGGGCTGATCCTCTACGGCTATGTCGGCCAGGTCTCCATCGGGCGGCTGTTCATGGCGGGCATCGTGCCAGGCTTCATGATGATGGCCTTCCTCATGGTCGCCGCCTGGGCCATCGCCCGCCGCCGCGGCTATGGCGACCCCGAGGCCGTGCGCCCCACGCTCGGCGCCCTCGGCCGGGCGGCCTGGGATGCCAAATGGGCCCTGCTCTTCCCGGTGCTTCTGATCGTCTCGATCCGCGGCGGCGTGTTCACCCCCTCCGAGGTCGGCGCCTTCGCGGTGGTCTATGCCATCCTCGTCGGCACGCTCGGCCACCGGGTGATGCAGTGGGAGGGGATGCAGCGCGCCCTTGGTGATGCGCTCAGCGACATCGGCATGGTGATGCTCATCATCCTGATGTCGGGCATGCTGGGCTTTGCGATCATCTTCCTGCGCGTACCGCAGGAGGTGGCCGACGCGCTGCTCACCGGGCTGCAGAACCCCATCGTCATTGTCGCCGTCGTGCTGCTTGGGCTGTTCATCGCCGGCCTCTTCATCGAGAGCACCATCCTGGTGCTGCTGCTCACCCCGATTCTGGTGCCCGTCGTCAAGGCGGCGGGGGTTGATCCGGTGCATTTCGGCATCCTGATGATGACCATCGTCACCCTCGGTTCGATGACCCCGCCGGTAGGGGTAGCGATGTACACGGTCTGCTCGATCCTGAACGTACGGGTCGAGGAATACGTGCGGGAGTCGATCCCCTTCTTCCTCGCGATCTTCGCAGTCGTGGCGATCGTGCTGTTCTTCCCGGGCCTCGTCCTCTTCCTCCCGAATTGGATGTTTGGCTGACAAACGGGAAGCCACCGGCCGGCGTGCCTCCTCGCGCCGGCCGGCTCTTAGTGTCGGAAGCCTCAGGGGCGGATCGCCGGCGCTTCCATCTCCATCCCGGCGGCGCGCTCCTTCAGATAGGCTTCCAGCGCCACGAATTCCTCGCTGCCGGCCCCGAACGGCTCGGCCCGCACACCCACCATGCAATTGCGCAGCCGCCGGTCGAGGTCGCCCATCTCCTGCCATTCCAACCGGTATTGCGGATAGCCCGTCGGATGCGCCTGCGGGATCTCCGCCGCCATCAGATGCGCCCCGGCATTGTCGTCATGGCAAGAGGCGCAGGAGAGGTTGAGCTGGCCCATCCGCGTGAAGAACATCTGCTCTCCCTCGGCGCGCACGACATCGAGCGCCTCGCCCTCGGGCAGCGCGATGGGCAGCCCGCGCGATTGCAGCGAGATTAGCGTCGTCAGCGCCAGCAGCGGCTCGCTGCCGCGCTCCAGCGCCTCGGCGCCCTGGTGCCGCTCTCGGCAAAGATTGATGCGCCCGGCCAGATCGACGGCGCGGCCGCTCTCCTCATCCCAGTCGGGATAGCGCGCGGCGACACCCTCCATATCCTCCGGCGCGCCATGGCAATCGGCGCAGGAGGCCTCCTTGCTGCCCGCCGCCTCGCTCCACAGCCCCTCGCCGGTCTGCGCCCAGAGCAGGCCGGGGTTGGAGAAATCGTCGTCCTGCATCTGCTGCAGCTCGGGCGCCATGATGTCGTAGCTTGAGACGCGCCCGTCCTGCCCCGCCAACGGGGCCGCCAGCGAGACCAGCCCGGCAAGCGCCGCCCCTGCCCTCGCTTTCTTCGAAATACTCCGGGGGGGCCGAAGGCGGGGGGCCGCGCCCCCCTCCACACTGGCCGCCTGGCGCCCCATCAGCTCACCTCGAGCGGCCGCGTCTCGGTGGCCGTATCGCCCGCCTCATCCACCCAGCTCAGCTCGACATCGCCGCTCTCCTCGGCCGTCAGCCAGAAGGAGAAGAACGGGTTCGCCGCCACCGCCGGGTGCAGCTCGGCCCGGAACACCTCTGCCCCCATGTAGCGGCAGGTGATCTCGTGGATGATGTTGCGCGGCACCAGCTTGCCGTCGGGCCCGGTGCGAAAGCCCGTTTCCATCGGGTGCGAGATGATGAGCTTGATCTCGACCTGCTCGCCCTTTGCCGCCGTCTCCGGCACATTGATCATCACGGCCATGGCTCAGGTCTCCCTGCAGGCGGGCGCGGTCACGACGACGTTGGTCTCGGCAGACCAGAACGAGCCGTCAGACATGCGCGCCACGGCGTGGACATGCTGCGTGCCGTTGAGGCGAATGCGTGTCTGCGCCTCGGCCTTCCCCGACATGGGGGAGAAGAAGAAGCGAACCGTATCGGGCAAGGGGTTGATCTCGTTGAAGATCGCGATGGCCTCGACGTAGTCCTCGCCCGTCATCGGGCTCTCCGCCGCCACGCGCAGCGGCACGGTATTGCCGTTTTCCACCAGCAGCGGAATGTCGAGTTCGACGCGGCCCACGGTAACCTCGGCGCCGCCGGTGAACTCGTCGATGGCGGTGCGCATCGTCTCGGGCGTTGCCAAAGCCGGCGTCATCCGCAGGATCAGCGGGCTGGCGAGGCCGGCGGCGAGAAAGCCGCGGCGGGTGGGGTTCAGCAGGGTCACTCTTGCTCCTCCGTCAGGGTGGCGAGGAAGGCGACGACGTCTTCCACCTCCTGCCCTGTCAGCAATGTATGCCCTTCCCAGCGATCGCCAACCCGGTCGAGCCCTTCAAGATCGTGATAGGGCGGCATGATGGTGGCCGGGTTGATCACCCGGCTGTCGACGATGCGCTGGCGCAGCTGCGCCACGCTCAGCCTGTCGCCCACCCCGTTCAGCGGCGGCGCGAGATCGCCCATGAAGGGCACCTCGGGGAACGGGCCGGAATGGCAGAGCACGCAAAGCCCGCGTGTGGGTTCGGTGACGATGGCCCGGCCATTCGCCACGTCGCCGGGATTGGTGGTCAGGGGCTCCTCCATCCCCTGACCGAGCGCTGGTGCGGCTGCGACAAGCGCGGCCAGCACGGCGCTAACCCCAGATCTGCTGCGTGATCGTCTCATACCAAGCCCGGGCGTAATCCGCTTCGGCGGCATGGGTTGCAGCATCAGAGCCGAGCGGGCTGACGCCCCCCGTGCCCTCGATCGACACGATCTCGTCATCGCGCACATCGTAGACGCCGGCAACGGTGAATCCGTAATCGGGCGCCGCGAGCGAGTAGCAGGTGTTGATGTATTTGGGCGTGGTCGGCGTGTCACCCCGCATCATCGCGTCGATGGCGGCGGCCACGACCTTGCCCTGCGCATTGGCCGAGAAACCCGATTTCGGCATCGCGCCGGCGAGCGAGGCGTCGCCGAGCACGTGGATGCCGGGCACGAGCGTACTTTCGAAGGTGTCGGCATGCACCGGGCACCAGCCCGTCTCATCCGCCACGCCGGCTGCCTCGGCGATGGCCCCGGCCTTCTGCGGCGGGATCACGTTGCCTACGTCCACCTGGTAGCTGTCGAAGTCGGTGTTGATCGTCATCGCGTCGGCATCGACTGAGGTGACATTGCCGCCCAGCGAGAACGGCACCCATTCGATCATGCCGGGATAGAGCGTCGCCCAGGCCTCCTCGAAGAGGTCGCGCTTCGAGAAGGCGTCCTTGGCATCGAGGATGAGGATTTTCGAGTTCGGCTTCTCTGTCTTCAGATAATGCGCGATCAGGCTCGCCCGCTCGTAGGGCCCGGGCGGGCAGCGGAAGGGGTTGGCCGGCGGGCAGATGGCGACGGTGCCGCCGTCGGGCATGGCCTCAAGCTGGCTGCGCAGAAGCTCCGTCTGGGGCCCGGCCTTCCAGGCGTGGGGCATCAGCTCCGCCGCCTCTTCGTCATAGCCGGGGATGGCGTCGTAGCGCATGTCGACGCCAGGCGAGAGCACCAACCGGTCAAAGGGCAGGCTGTCACCGGAGGCGAGCACAAGGCTCTGGCCATCCACGCCCACCGCCTCGCCCTGAATCACGTCGACCCCGGCGGCGCGCAGGCCCTCGTAGCTGAAGGTGATGGCGGACATGGCATTGATGCCGCCGAGCACGGTGTTCGAGAAGGGGCAGGTGCTGAATTCGGCATTGCGCTCGACCAGCGTCACGTTGTGGCCCGCCCCGGCCAGCAGCCGGGCGACGGTGCCGCCGCCAAAGCCGGCACCGACCACGACAATGCGGCCGGCATCCTGCGCCATGACGGGGCGAAGCGCGAAGGGCGCGGTGGCGATAGCCATACCGGTCGCCGCCAGCATGGTGCGTCGATTGAGGGTCATTCGCTCACTCCCGTGATCCAGGCCGCGATGGCCGCCACCTCATCGGGCGAGAAGCCCGGGGCGATGCGGGGCATGATGGTGCCCTCTCGCTCGCCCGCGCGGAAATGCGCCATGGCCGCTTCGATATCTTCCGGCGCCATCTGCGCCAGCGAGAGCGGCGCGTCCTCGGTCACCCCATGGCAGCCGGTGCAGGCCAGGCCGCCCGGCGGGGCGTTTGCCATCATGCCGGCCAGCGTCTCCGGCGCGTCTTGCGCAGAGGCGGCCAGCGGCAGCGAGGCCAGGATCAAAGCTGTGAATGCAAACCGCATCGGCGCCTCCTTGGAGGGTTCAGGCGGGGGATGAACGGGCGGCCCTTCTCAGAGCCGCCCGCCTGGGGTGTTTGCCGGCGGCCCGCCCAAGGGGGCCGCAGCGGCGTTAGGCGCTGGCGTCAGTCAGCTGTCAGGTCCGTCTTCCAGAGCGGCAGCTGGCGCACGCGCTTGCCGGTCGCCTGGTAGACGGCGTTGAGCACTGCGGGGGTCGCGACGAAGATCGTCGGCTCGCCCACGCCGCCCCAGAACCCGCCCGACGGCACCAGATGCGGCTCGACCGGCGGCATGTCCGCCATCATCACCACGGGGTAGGTGTCGAAGTTGGTTTCCTGGAACTGACCGTTTTCCATGGTCATCTCGCTGACGAGACCGGCGGACAGGCCCATGGCAAAGGAGCCATCGATCTGCGCTTCGATCTGCTGCGGGTTGGCCACGTGCCCCGGGTCGGTCGCCGCGACGATGCGGTGGATCTTCACGTTGCCACGGTCATCGACCGAAACCTCGGCCGCCGCCGCCACATAGGAGCCGTAGCCCATGTGCTGGCTGATGCCGCGATAGACGCCCTCTTCCGGCGGCGTATCCCAGCCGATGCCCTCGGCCACCTTGTCGAGCACGGCAAGGTGACGCGGATGGTCCTGCATCAGGCCCCGGCGGAACTCCAGCGGGTCCTTCCCGGCCGCCACGGCGAGCTCGTCGATGAAGCTCTCCAGATAGAAGGCGTTCTGGTTGTTGCAGACACCGCGCCAGAAGCCGGGCCGCGCCGGCGGATTGCGCATGGCGTGGTCGATGAGCAGGTTCGGCACGGTGTAGCCGAATTCGCCCTCTTCGCTTTCAGCGTTGAGGCCCTGGAACATCGTCTGGTCCATGCCGTCCTGCAGGGCGAAAGGCATCAGGCCGGCGAGGATCGACTGGCCGGAGATGCGCATGTGCATCGCCGTCAGGTTGCCATCGGCATCGAGACCGCCGGTGAAGCGGGCCTTGGTCGTCGGGTGGTAGGTGCCGTGCGTCTGGTCCTGCTCGCGGGTCCAGATGAGCTTGACGGGGGTGCCCGGCATCTCCTTGGCGATCTGCACCGCCTGCGTCACGTAATCCTGGCTCGAGGCCCGGCGCCCGAAGCCGCCGCCAGGATTGATCCGGTGAACGCGGCAGGCCGTGATATCGAGGCCAGAGGCGTTGGAGGCGGCGGCAAGGGCGCTTTCGGCGTCTTGCGTGGCCGTCCAGACTTCGCAGGCGCCGTCTGTCATGAGCGCGGTGGCGTTCATGGGCTCCATCGTGGCGTGGTGCTGCCACGGGAAGTGGTAGTCGGCGGTGACAACCTGCGCCGCATCGGCCAGCGCCGCTTCGACATCGCCGCTCTGGTTGCCAACGAAGGCTTCCTCGGCATCAAGTCCGTCATCCAGCATGGCGTGCAGCTGTTCCTGCCCGAAGTTGGCGTTCTCACCCAGATCCCATTCGATGGGCAGGGCATCGGCCGCAACCTTGGCCCGCCAGAACGTGTCGGCCACGACGGCGATGGTGCTGTCATCGAGCTGCAGGACGTTCTTGACGCCCGGCATGTCCATCACCGCGCCCTGATCGAAGCTGGTGATGACGCCGCCCAGCACGGGCGACATGATGACGGCGGCGTTGAGCATGCCCTCCATCGTGTGGTCGAGCGAGTAGATGCGGCTGCCGTCGAGCTTGTCGAGCGTGTCGAGGCGCGGCATCGGCTGGCCGGCAATCGTCCAGTCCGCCGGGTCCTTCAGCGCCACCTCTTCGGGCACTTCCATGCCGGCAGCGGCCTCGGCCACGTCGCCATAGGTCAGCGTGTCGCCGTTCGGGCCGGTGATGACGCCTTTCGAGACGGTCAGCTCAGCGGCATCGACGCCCCATTGCTCGGCCGCGGCGGCCAGAAGCATGTGGCGGGCGGCAGCGCCGCCGGTGCGCACCATCTGCTGGCTAGAACGGATCCCGTTCGAACCGAAGGTGCCCATGGCACCCCACACGCGGTCGCGCGCGACGTTCTCGCTGGCCGAGATCAGCTCGTAGGTGACATTGTCCCAATCGGCATCGAGCTCTTCCGCGACGAGCTGGACGAGGCCGGTCAGTGTGCCCTGCCCCATTTCCTGCTTAGCGACGCGCACAACCACGGTGCTGTCGGGGTTGATGACGACCCAGGCGTTGATCTCGGGCGTCGCCCCGGCAGCCGCGTCCTGCGCGGCGGCAGAGTTGAGCCCGAAGCCCAGAGCGAAGCCACCGGCTGCCGCTGAGCTCGCCAGGAAGCCCCGGCGGGAGAGTTTGAATTGTTCGGTCATGGATTCTCCTCCCCTACAGCATCTCTGCGGCGCGCTTGATGCCTGCGCGGATGCGGTTGTAGGTGCCGCACCGGCAGATGTTCATCATCATCGCGTCAATGTCGTCATCGGTCGGATTGGGATAATCGTTGAGCAGCGCCGCCGCGGCCATGATCTGGCCGGACTGGCAGTAGCCGCACTGGGGCACGTCGAGTTCGGCCCAGGCTTTCTGCACCGGGTGGGTCAGATCTTCCGACAGCCCCTCGATGGTGGTGATCTTCTCGCCCTCGCGCAGGTCACCGACCTGAAGCGTGCAGGAGCGGGTCGGCAGGCCGTCGATATGCACCGTGCAGGCACCGCAGGCGCCGACGCCGCAGCCGTATTTCGTACCGGTCATGCCGAGCTGTTCGCGGATCACCCACAGCAGCGGGGTATCGGGCTCGACGTCCACATCGTGGCTGACGCCGTTGACATTGAGTTGCACCATGGATCGCTCCTCCTCAGGACAGGCGCCAATGCGCCGCTTGCGCGAAAGCCTACGCCAGTGCCTTCGCAGCGCAACAGACGGTGACGTGAAGAGAAGATAAAGTTCGAGTCACAGGCCGTTGATATTGCATTTTATTAGGAATGCCTATCCGGGTGATAGGCGGGGCCTATACTCAGCTTCAAATCAACAGCTGTTGCGTCATGCTTCGGCGAGGATCTCAGCCAGCACCGAGATGGCGAGGGTGCGCGCGTCGCGGGCTGAGCGCACCAGCCCGATGGGGCCGCGCAGCCGCGACAGGCCCTCGTCCGCCACGCCGAGCGCCTGCAGGTCGAAGTCGCGCATCTGCCGCGCCCGCTGGCTGCCCTGTGCGCCGATGTAGAAGGCCGGCGTTTGCAGCGCCGCCTTGAGGATGGGCGGCTCCCAATCGTGATCGTGGAAGAACAGCACGATGGCCGAGCGGTCGTCTGGTGCGATGTCTTCGGGAAAGCTCGCGCCGGTGAGGTGCCGCGTGGCACAGCCCGCCTCCTCCGCCGCCGCCAAAGTCTCATCATCGGACGACAGGATGAGGTTGGGGTAGCCGGCAGATTGCACGAGGCCCGCGAAGGTGGAGGTCTCGGGCCCCTTGCCGAAGACGTAGAAGCAGATCTCCGGCTCGATGCGGATGAGAAAGCTGTCGCCCTCCCAGCCGGTTGCGCCCTGCTCTTGCAGCGCCATGGCGCCCGTCTCGGCCTCAATGCGCAGCACGGCGGGACGGCGGGCGGCATAGGCCTCCTCCAGCGCTGCCAGCGCGGCGGGGTCAGGCGACGGCACCAGCAGCACATCCAGCCCGCCGCCGCAGGGCAGCTGGATGTCCTTGAAGGGCGAGCCGCGCCCGTAGCGGACAGAGCGGGGTTTGCCGGCCTCCAGCACCTCCTCGGCATGGAGCGCGATGTCGCCCTCGACGCAGCCCGACGAGAGCGAGCCCGCCCTCTGCCGCCCGGGCAGAACGGCCATCATCGCACCTAGCGGCCTGTACGACGGCCCCTCGACGCCAGTGATCACCGCCAGCGTGCCCGGCGCCTCGGCGCCGCGCAGCGCCAAGATGGGGGCGATGACGGAAGTGGTGGAAAGGGCGGGCAGCTGCATCGGGGACTCGCGGGCGCTGAAGGTTGATATCAATCTAAGCTTTCTCGGGCCGGCCGGCCAGCCTCAACCGATGGTGCGCGCCACGGCGCTTTGCCACTCGGCCATGCGCTCCTGCCGGTCAGCCTCGCTCATCTGCGGCTCGAAGCGTTTGTCGAGCTTCCAGGCCTCGGCGAAACCGGCCTGATCGGGCCAGGCGCCGATGGCCTGCCCCGCCAGCCAGGCGGCGCCGAGCGCTGTGGTTTCCTGCACCACGGGGCGGTCCACCGGAGCGCCGAGGATATCGGCCAGGAACTGCATCGTCCAATCGCTGGCGCTCATGCCGCCATCGACGCGCAACACAGCGTCGCCCATCTCGGGCCAGTCGGCCTTCATCGCGGCCATCAGATCGGCTGTCTGAAAGCCCACGCTCTCCAGCGCCGCCCGGGCAAACTCCGCCGGGCCGGAATTGCGGGTGAGGCCGAAGATGGCGCCGCGCGCCTCCGGCGCCCAATGCGGCGCACCGAGGCCGGTGAAGGCGGGGACCAGCGTCAGGCGATGGCCCTCGTCTGCGGTCTCAGCGAGCGGCTGGGCTTCGGGCGCGGCCTCGATCAGCTTCAGCCCGTCGCGCAGCCATTGCACCACGGCGCCAGCGATGAAGATGGAGCCCTCCAGCGCATAAGTCACCTCGCCGCCCAAGCGGTGGGCGATGGTGGTGAGCAGGCGATGCTCGGACGTTATCGCGTCGCCCCCCGTGTTGAGCAGCGCGAAGCAACCGGTGCCATAGGTGCTTTTCAGCATGCCGGGCGCGAAGCAGGCCTGGCCCAGCGTCGCCGCCTGCTGGTCGCCCGCCACACCGCGGATCGGGATGGCGCCGCCGAAGAGCGTCGTCTCGCCGAAGTCCCCATCGCTATCGCGCACCTCGGGCAGCATGGCGCGCGGGATGCCGAGCCGGGCGCAGATGTCCTCGTCCCAATCGCCGCGATGAATGTCGTACAGCATCGTGCGGCAGGCATTGGTGGCATCGGTGGCATGCACCCGGCCCTCGGTGAGGTTCCAGATCAGCCAGCTGTCGACGGTGCCGAAGCGCAGCTCGCCGGCCTCGGCCTTTTCGCGAGCACCTTCGACGTTCTCCAGCAGCCAGGCCAGCTTGGTGGCGGAGAAATAGGGGTCGATGATCAGGCCGGTGCGGGCCGTGACGTCCGCCTCCAGCCCCTCACCCCGCAGCGTGCGGCAAAGCTCGGCGGTGCGCCTGTCCTGCCAAACGATGGCGTTGTGGATCGGCCTGCCCGCCTTGTCCCAAACCACCACCGTCTCGCGCTGGTTGGTGATGCCGATGGCGTCGGCCTGCTCGCCGGCGAGGGCTTCTTTCGCGCTGTCGAGCGTCGTCTGCCAGATGTCTGCCGGGTCATGCTCCACCCAGCCGGAGCGGGGGAAATGCTGTTTGAACTCAAGCTGATGCTGCCGGACGGGCACCATGTCATCGCCGAACAGGATCGCCCTGCTCGAGGTTGTGCCCTGATCGAGCGCCAGAATGCTCATCGCTCCTCCATCCAGGCGGCCAACGCCGCCCGTTCCTCCTCACTCATATGCAGGCCGAGCTTGCTGCGCCGCCAGACCACATCCTCTGCCGTCTGGGCCCATTCCTCCCGAATGAGCCAGCCGACTTCGCGTTCTGTCAGCGTGGCGCCGAAAGCGCGGCCGAGGTCGGCCTCGGCTCCGGCACCGTCCAGCAGGCTCCAGCTCTCGGTGCCGTAACTGCGGATGAGCCTCGCCGCCCAAATCTCTGTCAGGAATGGGTAATCTCCGCGCAGCCTCTCCTCCAGCGCCGCCCGTCCATCGGCAGGAAAATCCCCGCCGGGCAGGGTCGCGCCGCCCGTCCAGTTCCCCGTGCCGCCGATCAGCGGTGTGAGCTTCTCCATCGCCTCCTCAGCGAGGCGGCGGTAGGTGGTGATTTTGCCACCAAAGACCGACAGCACCGGCGGCGTGCCCGTCAGCTCCAGCTTGTAATCGCGCGTCGCAGCGCTGGCGTCCTGCCCGTCGTCCTGCAGGGGGCGAACGCCGGAATACGTCCACACCACATCCGCCGGGGTGACGGGCTGGCGGAAATAGCGCGAGGCGAACGTGCAGAGATAGTCGATCTCTTCGCCGCTCGCCTCTGGCCGCACCTCTGGCGAGGGATGCTCGACATCGGTGGTGCCGATGAGCGTGAAGGCATCCTCATAGGGGATCGCGAAGATGATCCGCCCGTCAGGCCCTTGAAAGAAGTAGCTTTTGCCGTGATCGAAGAGCTTGGGCACCACGATATGGCTGCCGCGTACCAGCCGGATCTTCGGCGCGTCATTGCGCTGCAGCGGCCCCGTCAGCACCTCGGTCACCGCGGGCCCGGCGGCATTCACCAGCGCCCGCGCCGTCACCTCGCGGCCGCCCGCGAGCCCGATATGCCAGAACTCGCCCTCGCGCCGCGCGCCGGTAACCTCGGTGCGGGGCAGGATCGTGGCACCCCGCGCCGCGGCGTCGCGGGCATTGAGCACGACGAGCCGGGCATCATCGACCCAGACATCGGAATATTCGAACGCCGTCTTGAAGGTGTCTTTCAGAACAGTGCCTTCCGGGGCCTTCCTCAAGTCGATCCGCTTGGTGGCCGGCAGCTTGTCGCGCCCGCCGAGATGATCGTAGAGGAACAGCCCCGTGCGGATCATCCAGGCCGGGCGCCGGCCCCGCATCCAGGGCATCAGGCGAGAGACGGGCGTGGTGGTATCGAAGCGCATGCTTGCGTCGAGCGGCAGCACAAAGCGCATCGGATGCGCGATATGCGGCATCATCTGCCAGAGCCGCTCGCGCTCGCCCAGGGCGTGCCGGACCAGCGCGATTTCGCCGTATTCCAGGTAGCGCAGCCCGCCGTGGAACAGCTTGGTGGAGGCCGAGGAGGTGCCAGAGGCGAGGTCGCCCTTTTCGGCCAGGCCAACCTTCAGGCCGCGCCCCGCCGCGTCGCGCGCAATACCGGTGCCATTGACCCCGCCACCGATGACGAACAGGTCGAAGGGCGCCGCATCACTCACCTCAGCTTCACCCCTTAAATCCCGTTGCCACAACGAATTTCTCGGAAGAGTTCGAGCGCGACGCCGGAGGCTTCACATTCACCACCTTCTCGAAGCGCTGCTTGAGCAGCACCTGCAGGCTGCCCTCGGCGCCGCCGGCCAGCACCTTGGCCACGAAGGTGCCACCCTCTTCGAGCACATCGAAGGCCAGCTGGGCCGCCGTCTCGCAGAGGGCGATGATGCGGATATGGTCGGTCTGCTTGTGGCCCGAGGCGCTGGCAGCCATGTCGGACATTACCACATCGGCCTTGCCGCCGAGCCAGGCCTTCACCTTGTCGTCAGCGCCGTCTTCCATGAAGTCGAGCTGGTGGATCTCGGCCCCCGCCACCGGGTCGACCTCTTGCAGATCAACCCCGATGATGCGGCCCTGCGGCTTGCCGGCCTTCTGGCCCAGCGAATTGATGCGCGGCACCGCCACCTGCAGCCAGCCGCCGGGCGCACAGCCTAGATCCACAACGCGGGCGCCGGGCTTGAGGAAGCCGAATTTCTCGTCGAGTTCCAATATCTTGTAGGCGGCCCGTCCCCGGTAGCCATCAACCTGCGCGCGCCGCACATAAGGGTCATTGAGCTGCCGTTCGAGCCAGAGCTTCGACGACAGCTTGCGCCCCCGCGCTGTCTTCACCTTGACGGTGAGATCGCGCTGGCCCCTGCCAGAGTTCGGTTTGCTGCCTTTTGCCATGTCTGACGGCTAGGCGAGCGCGGGCGCCGATGCAAGAGCATCCGATTGCAAATAATCGTTTGCGAAGGTTTCTTTGCGATGTATATCCCGGGTCATGACCAGAGATATCCGCCGCTTTTCCCCCGGGCCCGAGGCCCTCAAAGCCCTCTCGCACGGCGACCGGCTGAAGATGCTGGGCATTCTGCGCCTGGAGGGGCCGCAAACCGCCTCTGGCCTTGCCGCGCAGCTCGGGCTCAATTCGGGCGCCACCTCGTACCACCTGCGCCAGCTCGCCAAGCACGGCTATATCGAGGAGGCGACCGAGCTGGGGAATGCTCGCGACCGCTGGTGGCGCGCTGCGCACGATTCGACATGGACAGAGGACAACGCCCCCTCCGGCACGCCCGAGGCCGAGGCGATGGGCGGCTATATCTCCACGGTGGTCGAGCGGCAGGTCGAGATGCTGTTCGCCGGGCTGCAGGCCCATGCCGGCCTGCCCACCGAATGGCGCCGGGCCTCCACCGCCAGCGATGGCACCTATTGGCTGACGGCCGAGCAGGCCCAGGAGCTGACCGACAAGCTGAACGACGAGCTGATCCGCATGCAGGCGACAACCCCGCCGATCACCGGGCCGGGGCCGGAGGGGGCGCGGCGCTTCACGGTGCAGCTGCACGCCTTCCCGCATCCCGGCCTTCCCAAGGCGGAGGACGAGTCGTGAGCAAGCGCCCCCTCGTTGCCCTCATCCTGGCGGAGGGCTTGGCCCTCCTCGGCACACGCCTCTCCATGATCGCCGTGCCCTGGCTGGTGCTGACGGAGCTCGGCGACCCGCTGCTGGCCGGCATCGTCGCCTTTGCCGAGATGGCGCCCTATGTGCTGGCAAAGGCCGCCGGCGGGCCGCTGATCGACCGGCTGGGGGCGCGGCGCGTCTCTATCGTGACGGATACGCTCTCGGTCGCTGCTCTGGCCGCCCTGCCCCTGCTCTTCGCCGCCGGCCTGCTGGTGCCGCTGACGCTGGTGCCCCTGATGGCGCTGATCGGCCTGCTGCGCGGACCGGCGGATGCTGCGAAATACGCGATGATCCCGGCCACGGCCGAGACCTCGGGCCTGCCGATGACGCGGGTGACCGGCCTCCTCTCCAGCGTCGAGCGTCTGGCCGGCCTCCTCGGCGCGGGCCTCGCCGCGGGACTGGTGGCTGTCGTCGGGCCGGCCAATGCGCTGCTGGTGAATGCCGGAACTGTCGGCGTTGCGGCCCTGACGGTGCTCATTGGCCTGCGCGGCGTGGCTCCGCCAGAGGCGGAGGGTGAGGGAGAGGGCGAGCCCTATCTCACCCGCCTCGCCGCCGGCTGGCGCTACCTGCGGCAGGACGGCACGCTTCTGGCGATCACGCTGATGGTGGCCGCGACGAACATGCTCGACCAGGGCATGGGCGCCCTGCTCCTGCCCGTCTGGGCGGAGCAGACGGGCAGCGTCGGCCATCTCGGCGCCGTGCAGATGGTGATGGGCGCGGGCGCCGTCGCCGGCTCGCTCGTCGCCTCGGCCTATGCGGAGAAGCTGCCGCGGCTGCCGACCTATGCCATCGCCTTCATCATCGTCGGCCTGCCCCGCTTCGCTCTCTTCGTGCTGCCACTGCCCTTCTGGGCGCTGCTGGCCGGCATCGCCTTCGGCGGCTTCATGGCGGGCTTTCTCAACCCGATCATCGGCGCGCTGATCTTCGAACGGGTGCCGAAGGCGCTGACGGGCCGCGTCACCTCGCTCTTCACCGCCATCGCCTGGGCGGGGATGCCGTTCGGCGGGTTGATCGCCGGGGCGCTGGTGGAGGGCTGGAGCCTGACCATCGCCTTCATCGCCCTCGGCGGCGCCTATTTCGTGGCGACGATGGCGCCGCTGCTGGTGCCGAGCTTCCGCGCTATGGATAGAACGGAGCCGGTGCGCGAGGTGGAGGCCGCCCACGCCCAGGCGGCCAGCGGCGCCTAGCGCTGCGCGACCATCGGCAGGATCGGGCCCCAGCGGGTGTCTTGCGGCGGCCCGGCCACCTCGAACCCCAGCTTCCGGTAGACAGCGATGGCCCGGTCGTTGCGCGGGTCAGGGTCAACGCCAAGGGCTGGCGCTCCCTCGTAGAAGAGTTTCTGCATGCGCGCGCCGATGAAGCCGGTGCCATGGCCCAGCCCGATCATGTCGCGCACGCCGATATACTGGTCGACGCCGCGCGACCCGGGCGGCAGCCTGGCGAAATGGTGGCCCTCCTCGCCGTGCACCGAGTAATCCTGCATGTAGGCGAAAGGCGCGCCGCCGAACGAGACGATCCATCGGGCGACCTTGCCATCCGCCAGATCGAACCCCTGCGCCGGCTCGTCGGTCCCCCACCATTCGCGCACATGCGGCTCGGCCATCCAGCGCGTCAGCAACGCGCGGTCCTCCGCCATCACCCGGCGAAAGCTGTAGGGGCTATCCATCTGCCACGGGCGACCCCGGCCCTGCCCCATCAGGCGCGGCGGCGGCGGCCGCCGGAGGAACGGCGACCGGGCGTTTCGGCACCGGCGGCACCGGCCGGGCGGTTGAAGCGGATCCAGTCGGCGCCCGAGGGGTCGTTGTTGAGCAGGAAGTTGGCGGCACGGATCGCCTCCATCTCCTTGCCCGGGCGGGCCTGGGTGGAGCCGAGGTTGAACAGCGTCAGGAAGGTCTCGTCATCCATATCCTCAGGCAGGATGATGCCCGCGGCGGCCACAGCCTCGCGCTTCTCGGCGATGGCCTTGGGGCCGATGGGCAGCGCGCAGGGGTTCATGATGGCAGAAGTCATGCCGGCGGAGGCGGCCATCGGCAGGAAGGCGTTGTTGATGCCATGCCGGTTGGGCAGGCCGAAGGAGATGTTCGAGGCGCCGCAGGTGGTGTTCACCCCCAGCTCTTCGCGCAGGCGGCGCACCAGCGTGAACACCTGGTGCCCGGCCGTCGCCATGGCACCGATGGGCATGACGAGCGGGTCAACGACGATGTCATGCGCCGGGATGCCGAAATCGGCGGCCCGCTCGACGATCTTCTTCGCCACCGAGAAGCGCACGTCGGGGTCTTCCGAAATGCCGGTGTCGTCGTTCGAGATCGCCACGACCGGCACGTTGAACTTCTTCACCAGCGGCAGCACGTATTCCAGCCGGTCCTCCTCGCCCGTCACCGAGTTCACCAGCGGGCGGCCATGGGCGGCGTTGAGGCCAGCTTCCAGCGCCGCCGGCACCGACGAGTCGATGCACAGCGGCACGTCCACAAGCCCCTGCACCAGCTCGACGATGCTCGTCATCAGCGGCGGCTCGGTTTCATTCGGGTTGGGGTTGGAGTTGTAGACGACGCCCGCGTTGATATCGAGCACGGTGGCCCCGCAGGCGACCTGCGCCACGGCATCCTTCTCGACGGTGGAGAAGTCGCCGGCCTCAAGCTCGGCGGCCAGCTTCTTGCGGCCCGTCGGGTTGATGCGCTCGCCGATCACGCAGAAGGGCTGGTCGAAACCGATGATCGCCGTCTTCGTGGCGCTCTCGACGATGGTGCGGGTCATGCAGGCTCTCCTTGAAAGGCGGTCAATACACCCGCCAGCGCGGGGTCGGTGAAATCGGCGATGGTCAGGTCGGCGCCCTCGGCGCGCAGGGCCGCGTCATCGAGTACGGTGCGCAGCCCGATGCAGCGGGCGCCGGCGGCCTTGCCGGCGCGCACGCCCGAGGCGCTGTCCTCGAACACCAGCGAGGTCTCGGGCGCAGCACCCAGAAGCTTCATCGCGGCGAGATACGGGTCTGGATGCGGCTTGCCGCGCTCGCATTCGTCGCCAATCACCATGACCTCGACGCGGGGGCGCATGTCGATGGCATCCAGCATCGCCTCGGCATTGAGGCGGGGCGCATTGGTCACCACGCCCACGCGCCAGCCCTCGACCTCGGCCCGGTTCACCAGCGCCGAAAGGCCCGGCGTGGCCGGATAGGGGCGCGGCAAGCGGCGGCGGAACTCGGCCTCCTTCCGCTCCGACAGGCCGATATGATCGGGATGGTCGGGCAGGAATTCTGCGAACATGTCGGCATTGAGCCGGCCGTGGATGTAGCGGGTATAAAAGTCTTCATCGACCTGCAGCCCATGGGGGGCCAGCAGATCGGCAAAGACCTGTTGGTGGATCGGGTCGGTGTTCAGCATCGTCCCGTCCAGATCGAAGAGCAGCGACTTTTGCGGCATCGCTCAGGCGTCTGCCGGCGCGGCCGGAACGGCAGAGGCACCGCCATGCTCCTGCGCCCAGGTCGCGCAGGTCTTGATGCCGCCGAGCGGGAAGAAATGGACACTCTCGATGTTGAAGTCGGGATGCGCCGCCTTGTGATCGGCCAGCTCCTGCAGGAAGTCGTCGGGCTCGAAGGGCATCACCAGCTTGGTCACGTCCTTCGCCCGCTTCTGCAGCACCTGCAGGCTGGGGCCAACGCCGCAGGCCAGCGCGAACTTGATCATCGTCTGCAGCTTGGCGGGGCCGGCGACGCCGATATGGATGGGCAGCGTGATGCCCTCCTCCCGCAGTCGGTCGGCCCAGCGGATCACCGGCTTGGCCTCGAAGCAGAATTGCGTCGCGATGGCCATCTGGGCATCGGTGCGCTCGCTGAACGCCTGCTTCCAGCGCAGCGCGTCAGAGACATTGGCGTCCGACCCGTCGGGGTCGATATCCTTGTTGCCCTCGGGGTGGCCAGCGACGTGCAGGCGCTTGAAGCCGTGCTCGTCGAAGAGGCCGGTCTCCAGGAGCTGCATGGAATGCTCGAACTCCCCATGCGGCTGAGCGACGCCGCCCGCCAGCAGCAGCGCCTGCTCGACGCCCGCCTCGCCCTGGTAGCGGGCGATCCAGTCCTGCAGGGTGGCGCGATCCTTGATGATGCGCGCCGGGAAATGCGGCATCACCGCGAAGCCCTCGCCGGCGAGGCGCTTTGCGGTCGCCACCATGTCTTCGATCGGCGTGCCCTCGATATGGGCGATGTAGACGCGCGTGTGCTGCGGCAGCAGGGCGCGGAAATCATCGACCTTCTCGGCGGTGCGCGGCATCACCTCGATGGAGAAATCCTCCAGAAAGGCGTGAAGCGCGGCATTGCCCGCCTCGTTTTGGGGCTCGGCGCGGCGGCGGAACGGCAGAAGCGACATGACAAACTCCTTCAGGCGGGGGCGGCGCGGGCGCTCAGGCGCGTCCGTCATTTTCGATCAGCGCCTTCAGGCGCGCAGCATCATATTCCCTGTCGATCCGCTCGGCGGCAGCGGCGGCAACCTCGGCAGCATCGCCTTCGGCCTCGCCGGCAGGCTCCTTGCGGAAGTCGGCGAGGTATTCATCCGTGCCAGACGCGCCGGTGCGCATCGCGGCCCGGTCGATGGCCTGCTCGAATCGCTCCGGCAGGGGGCGCTTGGCAGCCTTGCGCCCTGCCCCCACGATCACCTGCGCCGGGATGTCCCGCCAGTAGATGATGGTGATCTGCTGCATCCAATCCTCCTGCACGCCGGCATCCTGGCGCCTTGCCGCATGTAACCGCGTGCGGGCCGGCGGCCCGGCTTGATTCCGACGAAACGAGAGGGCCCAGCGACGTAAGGCGCCGAGCCCGGCGTACGCCCTCCTCCGGGCCGCTCGTTTCCAAGGCAACAATATCGCCGGAACGCGAATGGGGGCAACCCGGGGGCTTCTCCCTTGCTCCTTTAGTCCGGGCGTCCTAAACTTCCAGACAACTTGATATCGGAGGGCGTTCCCATGGCGCCCAAGCGCCCAGACGGCGCGCGTGTTTTCCCCAAGGCGGTCGAGAGCCCCGCGCCCGCAACACCCGACCCGGCATCGCTCTATGCGGCGCTGGACCTCGGGACCAATTCGTGCCGGATGCTCATCGCTCAGCCGAAGGGCAGCCAGTTTCACGTGGTCGACAGCTTTTCCAAGACGGTCCAGCTCGGCCACGGGCTGGAGAATACCGGTCGCCTGTCACGCTCGTCGATGGCCCGCACCATCGCCGCGCTGAAGATCTGCAAGCAGAAGCTGCAGCGCCACAAGGTCAGCCATATGCGGCTGGTGGCGACAGAGGCCTGCCGGCGGGCCAAGAACGGCCGCGCCTTCCTCAAACAAGTGCGCCGTGAGACCGGCCTGCATCTTGAGATTATCGAGCCCGAAGAAGAGGCGCGCCTGGCCGTCATCTCCTGCGCGCCGCTCGTGTCCACCCGCACCGAACAGCTGCTGGTCGTCGATATCGGCGGCGGCTCGACCGAGCTGGTCTGGATCGACCTCTCCAACGTGCCGGGCCGCGAGCGCCCGCGGGCGATCATGCGCCTCCATGCCGGCTTCCGTCAGGCGCCCTCGCCCTTCCCCGTCGCCAAGGTGGTGGACTGGATCTCCGTGCCCCTCGGCGTCGCCACGCTCCGCGACCAGTTCCGCGATGTCGATGACGACGCTGCCCGCTTCGCGCTGATGTCGTGGTTCTTCGAAGAGAACCTCGCCGGCTTCGCCCCATCGGCCGAAGAGCAGGCGCGTGAGGGCTTCCAGATCATTGGCACCTCCGGCACCGTCACCACGGTCGCCGCCTCGCACCTCGGCCTGCGCCGCTACGACCGCACCAAGGTCGACGGGCTGCGCATGACTTCCGACCAGATCGACTCGGTCATCCGCGATTACCTCTCCCTCGGCCCCGAGGGCCGCCGGAAAGACCCGCGCATCGGGCGCGACCGGCAGGCGCTGATCATGTCGGGCTCGGCTATCCTTCAGGCACTGATGCGGCTCTGGCCGACCGACCGGCTGTCGGTGGCCGACCGGGGCTTGCGCGAGGGGCTGCTCTACGCGCAGATGAGCGCCGATGGCGTGCTCGAAGACGCGCCCTACTAGCGACAGGCGCCGAAGTGCGGCGCCATGAGAAGGACCTCCCATGACAGACCCGACCGACATCACGGCGCTGGCCGAGACCTATGCCGACGCGGCATGGGAGAAAGACGTCGACCGCTTCCTGTCGATCTACGACGACAGCCTGCTCGCCTATGACACCTGGGACCAATGGTCGATCGCCGGGCGCCGCCGCTGGGGCGACATGGTGCGCGAATGGTTCGGCTCGCTGCAGAAAGAGCGGGTGAGCGTGAAGATCGTGCCCGAGCGCATCGACATCTCCGGAGACATGGCCCTGATGGCCGGCGCCATCACCTATGCCGCCATCTCACCCGACGACCGTGAATTGCGCCAGATGACCTCGCGCCTCACCTGGGTCCTGCGCCAGAAGGACGGCGCCTGGAAGATCACCCATGAACACGGCTCGGCCCCCATCGGCTTCGCCGACCACAAGGCCGATTTCTCCGGCCCCAAAAGCTGACCGCCACTCCCCCCAGTCTTTGCTCCAATAAAAATCCTCGGGGGGGCTGCCGCAGGCAGCGGGGGGCAGACAGCCCCCCTCCTCCATCACCACCCGGCGCGCACGCCAAACCCCGCGAGGCCGGCCTGCAAGGGCCGGACGAGCATCACCGGTAGTACAGCGACTGCCCGTTCGCGAAAATCTGCACCTTGTCCGCCGGCGCGACCAGATCCACCTCGGTGCCGCGCAGCCCCTTGTGGATGCCCGGCAGCTTGGCGATCAGCGGCTCTTCCGCCCCTTCGGCCGTCTCGAAGTAGAGGATGGTCACCTCGCCCAGCGCCTCGGTGATGTTCACCTTGCCCGTATAGAGCGGCGGCTGCCCCTCGGCGGCGACCAGATCCTCCGGCCGCACGCCGATATTCACCTTCAGCCCCTTGTCGGCAGCCTGGGTGGGCACGGCCGACACCGCGGTGCCGCCGCTCGCCAGTTTCACCACCGTCTGCTCGCCGGTCTCGACGATCTCGCCGGCCAGCAGGTTCATGGCCGGCGAGCCGATGAACTGGGCGACGAACTCGTTCTCGGGCCGCTCGTAGAGCTCCAGCGGCGTGCCCACCTGCGCGATGCCCTTGTTGGCCAGCACCACGATGCGGCTGGCCAGCGTCATCGCCTCCACCTGGTCGTGGGTGACGTAGATCATCGTCTTGTCGGGCATCGATTCCTTGAGCTGAGCGATTTCGATCCGCGTCGCCACCCGCAGCGCGGCGTCGAGGTTCGACAGGGGCTCGTCGAAGAGGAACACCTTCGGCTCGCGTACGATGCTGCGCCCGATGGCGACCCGCTGGCGCTGTCCGCCCGAAAGCGCCTTGGGCAGACGGTCGAGATAGGGCTCCAGCTGCAGGATCTTCGCGGCCTTGGTCACCGCGGCGTCGATCTCGTCCGGCGTCTTCTTGGCCAGCTTCAGCGCGAAGCTCATGTTGTCGCGCACCGTCATATGGGGGTAGAGCGCGTAGCTCTGGAAGACCATGGCGATGCCGCGCTGCGCCGGGGGTACGTCGTTCACCACGACGCCGTCGATCTCCAGCGTGCCGCCCGAGATCTTCTCCAGCCCCGCGATCATCCGCAGCAGCGTGGATTTGCCGCAGCCCGAGGGCCCGACGAAGACGATCAGCTCGCCCTTCTCGATATCGAGATCGATATGCTTGAGGACTTCGACGGAGCCGCCGTAGGTCTTCGCGACGTCGGTCAGTTTCAGATCTGCCATGTCTCTCTTCCTCCCATTAGACGGCCCGCGCTACGCACAGGCCCCACCCCCCGAGAGTCGCCACCTCTTCGGGGTCCACGCCGCCGAGATTGGCGGCCACATTTTCCCACTTCCCGCCCGGCACATGCAGCGCCGAGGCACCGGCGCCGAGGTTGAAGGCGCAGAACAGGCGCTCGTCACCGATATGCCGCTCGAAGGTCAGCACGTTGCCCATGGCCTGCGGCAGGGTCATCGTGCCCTTCTGCAGGGCGGCGCTGGCGCTGCGCAGCGAGACCGCGCGGCGATAATGATGCAGGAGCGAATCCTCGTCATCCTCCTGCACATCCACCGCCTGATGCAGATGCACCGCGTTCACCGGCAGCCAGGGCCGACCGTGGCTGAAGCCGCCGGCATGGCTGTGGCTGTCCCAGACCATCGGCGTGCGGCAGCCGTCGCGGCCCTTGAACTCGGGCCAGAACTGAATGCCATAGGGGTCCTGCAGATCGTCGAATTCGATATTCGCCTCGGGCAGGCCAAGCTCTTCGCCCTGGTAGAGGCAGATCGAGCCTCGCAGGCACATCAGCATGGCCACGTAGACGCGCACCGCCTCGTCAGAGAGGTTCCAGCGGGTCTTCCATCGCACCACGTCGTGGTTGGAATAGGCCCAGCAGGGCCAGGCATCGGGCGCGGCGGCATAGAGCCGCTCGAAGATCTTCTCTGTCCCAGCCGCCGTCAGCTTCTGGGGCTGCAGCATCTCGAACGGATAGCACATCTGCACCTTGTCGCCGCCCGAGGTGTACTCGGCCATGATCTCCAGCCCCCGCTGCGCATCGCCCACCTCGCCCACGGCAGCGGCGCCGTAGGGCTCGAGCTCGCGGCGGAACTTGCGCAGGAAGTCGATATTTTCCGGCTGGTTCTTCGAATAAAGGTGGTTCTGCCAGTTATAGGGGTTCACCGCCGGCGCGATGCTGTCGTTGCGCTCATGCGGCGGCAGGGCCGGATTGTCGCGCAGAAGCTTGTCGGCGAAATAGAAGTTGATCGTGTCGAGGCGGAAGCCGTTGACGCCCCGGCGCAGCCAGAACCGCTCCACGTTCAGCAGCGCCTCCTGCACCTTGGGATTGTGCAGGTTGAGGTCGGGCTGGCTGGTCAGGAAGTTGTGCAGGTAATACTGCATCCGCCCGCCATGCCATTCCCAGGCGGTGCCGCCGAAGATGGAAAGCCAGTTGTTCGGCGGCGTGCCATCGGGCTGGGCATCGGCCCAGACATACCAGTCGGCCTTGTCGTTGGTCTTGTCGCGCTTGCTTTGCTTGAACCAGGGGTGCTGGTCAGAGGTGTGGCTGAGCACGAGGTCGATCATCACCTTCAGCCCGTGGTGATGGGCCGTGGCGACGACGAGGTCGAAATCCTCCAGCGTGCCGAACATCGGATCGACGCCGCAGTAATCCGACACGTCATAGCCGAAATCCTTCATCGGCGACGTAAAGAACGGCGAGATCCAGATGGCATCCACACCCAGCGAGGCGATGTAGGGAATGCGCCGGGCGATGCCCCGCAAATCCCCTACCCCGTCGCCGTTATCGTCCTGATAGGAGCGCGGGTAGATCTGATAGATCACCGCGCCACGCCACCAATCCTTGTCCACACGCGTCTCCGCTCTAGTCCGCTATTTCACCGAGCCGGCAAGCAGCCCGCGGACCAGATATTTTTGCATTGCGAAGAACACAACGAGGGGGACAGCGATAGAAACGAAAGCTGCCGTAGCGAGAATTTCCCAATTGCCGCCGCGTGTGCCCAGAAGTTCGACAATCTGGTTGGTCATCACCGTCGTGTCGCCCGTGGAGTCGATCAGGAAGACCTTCGCCACGAGCAGGTCATTCCATGTCCACAGGAACTGGAAGATCGCGAAAGAGGCCAGCGCAGGGAAGGACAGGGGCAGGATGATGCGCACGAAGATCTGGAAATCCGTCGCGCCGTCGACCTTGGCATTCTCGATGATGTCGCGCGGCAGGCCGACCATGTAGTTGCGCAGCAGATACACCGCGAGCGGCAGGCCGAAGCCGGTATGCGCCAGCCAGACGCCGAGGTAGCCCTTGCCGATGCCGATCTCGAGGTGAAGGCGCAGCAGCGGGATCAGCGCCAGTTGCAGCGGCACCACCAGCAGGCCGACGATGAAGGCGATCAGCAGCGCGCGGCCCGGGAAATCCATCCACGCCAGTGCATAGGCCGCGAAGGCGGCGATGACGATGGGGATGATCGTGGCCGGGATCGTCACCGTCATCGTGTTGAAGAAGGCCTTGGCCATCGAGTCGCTCGTCTGCGCGCCCGAGACGGTGCCCTCCGACAGGCCGAAGATGAAGATGCAGCCCAGCGCCACGACGATGCCCGCGCCCCAGCCAATGAGCTTTTCTCGCCCGGGCAAGGAAGAGCGGGCGGCGTAATAGGCGACAAAGCCCACCGCCGTGCCCGCCACAGCGTAGATGATGAGGTTGAGCAGCACGTTGCGGCCCAGCACCGTGTCGTAGTTGCGCAACGTGAACTGCGGCGGCACCGTCGCGGTGACGAAGATGCGCTGGCCATTGCCCGAGATCTGCTCGTCATTGCCGCGCCAGACGTAATCGCCGCCCTCAACGAGCGTCAGCGTCTCGCCGTCGCCGAGGTCCGCGGTGTCGCCCAGCTCGTAGGCCGCCACATCGCGTGAGGAGACACCCCAGGCGCTGATGGTGCTCTCGGAGCCTTCGGCGAAGACATTGCCCTCGACCACATAGATCCCGTCGCCCGCTTCGATGCGCACATCGTCGGGGTCGTCGGTGCGGTAGGTCAGGCTCTGCTCGGAGGGGAAGAGCGCCTTCCACCAGCCGGTGGTCGCGATCTGGTCTGCCGTGCGGAACGACGAGATCAGCAGGCCCACCGTGGGGAAGATCCACAGCAGCACCAGCAGCACGACCGAGATATGCACCGCCCAGGTGAGGCCGGCGGTCTCGCCGGCCATGCCATCGTCGTTGCTCACCGCTTTCGGCTTGAGCACGCGCTCTGCGGCCGGGTCGGCTGTCGGGTCCAGTGTTTCCGTTGCCATGTCTCGCCCTCCCTCAGCGCATTTCTTTGCGCGCGTTATAGACGTTCCAGACAAGGATCGGCGTCACCAGAAGCATGATGACCATCGCCGAGGCCGAGCCCACGCCCCAGTCGTTCGAGCGGAACAGCTTGTCGTACATGTAATTGGCCAGCACCTGCGTCTCCCACTGGCCATTCGTCATAGCGAAGACGATGTCGAAGACCTTCAGCACCACGAGGGTGATCGTCGTCCAGACCACTACGATGGTGCCCATGATCTGCGGCACCTTGATCGAGAAGAAGATCTGGAAGGGGTTTGCCCCGTCGACGATCGCTGCCTCGACCGTCTCTTCCGGGATGCCCCGCAGAGCGGCGGAGAGGATGACCATGGCGAAGCCGGTCTGAATCCAGATGAGCACGATCATCAGGAAGAAGTTGTTCCAGAACGGCACGGTCAGCCAGGTCTGCGGCGAGCCGTAATTGTAGCGGTAGGTGGCCAGGTTATAGAGCCCCGAGAGGCTGGCCCAGAGCAGGAACAGCGCCACCAGAATGCCGATGCCACGCAATACCATCTGCCCGGTGGTGATGGGGCTGCCGCCGGTGTTCTTCACCATCGGCTCGGCCAGGCGCCAGCCCACCAGCGCCACGCCGGCACCGAAGGCCAGCACGAAGAGCGCGGGCAGGATCTTGAGCAGCAGGATCGAGAAGATGCCGCCGTCGAATTGCAGCCAGACGGCGTTGAGCACGCCGATCTGCTCCTGATCCACGGGGCGGGTGTCGTAGATGAGCTTGAAGATCACCGCGGCGCCGACGAAGGAGATCGCCATCGGCATGAAGATCAGCGACTTGGCGATGCTGCCCCAGCCGATGCGGTCGGTCAGCTGCGCCGCCAGAAGCCCGAAGGCGGTCGAGGCGGCGGGCACAACGACGAGCCACATCATGTTGTTGCGCATGGCTTCCCAGAACTTCGTCTCGGAGGCCATCTGAATGTAATTGTCGAGGCCGACCCAGCGCAGGCCCCCGCCGGGGATGCGCTCTGTCAGCGACAGGCGCAGCGTCTCGACGACGGGGTAGGCGAGGTAAAGGCCAAGGGCGAAGATCGCCGGAAAGAGAAAGAGCCAGGGTCGAACCATGTTGGCGCGGTTGATGTTGCGCCCCGCGTTCTTGCCGCGCGCCGGGAAGATCACCCAGTCGAGCACCATGTTCGAGAAGTAGAAGTAACCGATACAGCCGCCGACACCGATGATGATCGTCAGCAGGCCCTGTAGAGCCGGGTTCATGGCCGCCCTCCCTTAACCGCGCACCTCGCCCCCAAATGGCGATGGGGCGGCCCGCTATGGGCCGCCCCGGTATCATGCACGCTTTACTTGATCGCGTCCCATGCCGTCTGGATCTCGTCCGCGACGTCTTGCGCCGAAGCGCCGCCGGCGAAGTCGACCATACCGGTCCAGAAGGCGCCGGCGCCAATGGCACCGGGCATCAGGTCGGAGGCGTCGAAGCGGAAGGTGGTGGCCGAGGTGAGGATCTCACCCAGCGCGCGCTTCGTGTCATCCGAGTAGGTGTCGAGATTGGCGGTGGAGAGCGGCGTCAGGAAGCCCTGACCCGGGATCGCCATCCAGATCTCGTGCGCGATCGGCGTTTCGAGGAAGTCGATCAGCGCCTGGGCACCGGGGGAATCCTCGGTGATCGCGAACAGCGTGCCGGCGCCGAGCACCGGAGAGCCGAGATCCTTCTCGGCATAGGCCGGGAAGTAGAAGAAGTCGGCATCGACGCCCACTTCGGTGCCTTCCGGGAAGAACGCCGGAATGAAGCTGGCCTGGTGGTGCAGGTAGCATTGCGGCGGGGCCGAGAAGAGGCCCTGCGGGCTGTCGCGGAAGTCGGTGGAGGCAACGGCGCCCATGCCACCGGCAACGTTCTGGTCTTCGATGAAGTAACCGAACTCTTCGATCGCGCCGACGACGCGCTCGTCGTTGAACGGGATCTCGTTGGTGACCCAGCCGTCATAGACTTCCGGCGGCTGCGTGCGCAGCATCAGGTCTTCCACCCAGTCGGTGGCCGGCCAGCCGGTCGCACCGCCCGAGCCGAGGCCCACGCACCACGGCGTCTCGCCATCGGCGACGATCTGGTCGGTCAGCGCCTTCAGATCTTCCATGGTCTCCGGCACTTCGTAGCCGGCATCCTCGAAGTTCTCCGGCACGTACCAGACAAGCGACTTCACGTCGGCCTTGTACGGGAAGGCGTAGAAGGCTTCCGTGCCATCCGTGCCAGCGTAGGTGCCCAGATCGACCCAGGATTGGCCGGCAGCGTAGTTCTCCGCCATCCAGTCGGCCGCGTCCTGCCCGAGGGGCGTGAGGAAGCCGCGCGAGGCCAGGTCAGAGGCCAGGCCCGGCTGCGGGAAGACCGCAACGTTCGGGGCCGAGCCGGCCTCGGCGTCGATGACGATCTGCTGCTCGAAGCTGTCGGAGCCGGTGTAGCGCACGTCGGCACCGGTGGCTTCGGCGAAATAGGCCAGAACGGCCTCGATGGCCTCCTGGTCGGGCCCGAGCCAGGGGCCGAAGACGGTGACCTGCTCGCCGGACAGATCGGTATTGGCGGCAAAGTCGTCGTAGGACTGCCAGTTGAACTCACCCTCGCCCGGGGCGAACATGAGATCTTGAGCCGAGACGGCGCCAGCGGTCAGCGCCAGTGTCGCCACAGAGGCGCACAGCATCTTATTCATGATAAAACCTCCCATCGCGCCAAGCTTAGCAAAGGCGCATTTGGTTACTGTCAGAAACCGCTTTGAAATCATCAAAGCGCTTTGGACAAGCGCACCCTGCCGGGATTCTCAAAGCCTGTCAATCAAGGTCGAGGCCACCGAAACATTTCGGGGAGTCTTTGCAAATGCAGCATTTTCTCGCGCGCGCAGCGTAGAGACAATCGCCTTTGACGCCATCTGCGGCGCCCGCTAGGGTCTGTCGGCCCTGCAAGCGCTTTGGAAAGCCCCGATCTCGTGAATCTCAAGGAACTGGCACATAATCTCGGCTTGTCCCAGACGACCGTGAGTCGGGCTTTGAACGGCTATCCCGAGGTGTCGGAGACGACGCGACGTCGCGTGATCGACGCCGCGAAGCAGCATAACTACCGCCCCAACACCCGCGCCAAGGGCCTGGCCACCGGCCGCTCGATGGCGATCGGGCACGTTATCCCGATGGCGACCAAGCACGAGATGGTCAATCCGATCTTCGCCGACTTCATCGCCGGCGCTGGCGAGACCTATGCGAAGGCCGGCTACGACATGATCCTCTCGGTGGTGGAAGACGGCGACGAGGCCCGCATCTACCGCTCGCTCAAGTCGCGCGGCACGGTCGATGGCGTGGTGCTGCACGGGCCGCGGGCGGAGGATTCCCGTCTCGCCCTGCTCGACGAGATCGGCCTCACCTACGCGGTGCACGGCCGCTCGGGCCATTACGATCGGCCCTATTGCTGGCTCGACGTCGATAACGAGAGCGCCTTTCTGCGCGCAACCGACTTCCTGCTCGATCTCGGCCACCGCCGCATTGCGCTGATCAACGGCCTGGAATTCCTCGATTTCGCCGCCCGCCGCCGCGCCGGCTACGAGGCGGCCATGGCCGCGCGGGGCGTGCCCGCCCTGCCCCGGCTGATGCGATCCGACGAGATGACCGAAGATTTCGGCTTCGACGCCGCCAGCGAGATGATGGCGATGGAAGCGCCGCCGACGGCCTTTCTCGTCTCGTCGATCATCTGCGCGCTCGGCGTGCGCCGCGCCATCGAAGAGGCCGGGCTGAAGATGGGGCGCGACATCTCGGTCATCACCCATGACGATGCGCTCTCTTACGTGCCCAATGGCACGCGCGGCGGCCGTGGGCGGCCGATCTTCACCGCCACGCGCTCGTCGGTGCGAAAGGCGGGACGGCGCCTGTCAGAGATGCTGCTGGAGCAGATCGCGAACCCGCAAGTCCCGCCGCGGCAGGAATTGCTTGAAGCAGAATTGATGGTCGGCGCCTCCACCGGGCCGGCCCCGAACGGAGGTGTGGTATGAACGAGCTGGGTTTCGCGCGGAGCGATTTCCCCGAGGGGTTCCTCTTCGGGGCGGCAACAGCCGCCTATCAGATCGAAGGGGCCAAATACGGGGGCGCCGGATCCAGCCATTGGGACAGCTTCGCCGCCACGCCCGGCAACGTGGTGCGCCGCGAAGATGGTGCCGTCGCCTGCGACCATTACCACCGGTTCGAGGAGGATTTCGACATCCTCAAGGCCGCGGGGATGGATGCCTACCGCTTCTCCACCTCCTGGGCGCGCGTTCAGCCCGAGGGCAAGGGCGCGCCCAACCAAGAGGGGCTGGATTACTACGACCGGCTCGTCGATGCGATGCTGGCGCGCGACCTCAAGCCCTTTCTGACGCTCTACCACTGGGAGCTGCCCTCGACGCTGGCCGATATCGGCGGCTGGGCCAATCGCGAGATCCCCGAGCGCTTCGCCGATTTCTCCGAGATCGTCATGGGCCGCATCGGCGACCGGGTTGCCGCCACTGCCACGCTCAACGAGCCCTGGTGCGTGTCGTTCCTCAGCCATTTCCTCGGCCATCACGCGCCCGGCCTGCGCGACATCCGCGCCACCGCCCGGGCGATGCATCACGTCATGCTGGCCCATGGCCTGGCCACCGAGCGGATGCGCGGGCTGGGGCATGAGAACCTCGGCATCGTGCTCAACTTCGACCGCACCCTGCCCGCCAGCGACAGTGCAGAAGACAAGGCGGCGGCGAACCTGCAGGATGCCGTCTTCAACCGCTGGTTCATCGAGGCGATCACCAAGGGCGCCTATCCCGAAGAGGCGCTCGGCTTCCTCGGCCCGCATATGCCGAACGGCTGGCAGGACGATCTGAAGATCATCAACAAGCCGCTCGATTGGCTGGGCGTGAATTACTACACGCGCCATGTCGTCAAGGAGAACCCGGAAGACGCGACCAGCCCGATCAGCCTCGATGCCGAGCTGCCCACAACCCAGATGGGCTGGGAGATCTATCCCGACGGGCTGGAATACTTCCTGACCTGGCTGAAGGAGACGCAGGTCGGCGACACGCCGCTGTATGTCACCGAAAACGGCATGGCCTGGGACGACCATATCGAGAACGGCGCGGTCTATGACCCCCAGCGCATCGGTTTCATCGACGGGCATTACAAGGCGGCGCTCAACGCCATTGACAAGGGCGCCAATGTGAAAGGCTTCTTCTACTGGTCGCTGCTCGACAATTACGAATGGGCCTTCGGCTACGAAAAGCGCTTCGGCCTGGTGCATGTCGATTTCGACAGCTTGGCCCGGACACCGAAAGCGAGCTATCACGCCCTTGCGGCCGCGCTGGCCCGCTAGAGAGCCGCCGAGGACCCCATGTCGAAGCATCCCCCGAACCGCTATTCGCTTGTCGCCGATATCGGCGGCACCAACACCCGCGTCGCGCTGGCCGACGGGCGGCGCATCCTTTCAGACACGGTGCGCCGCTACGACAACACGCAGTTTCCGGGTCTGGAAAGCGTGCTGAAGCAATTCGTGGAAGATGAGGACGGCGTCGATACCCGCGCCGCCTGTGTCGCCGTCGCCGGCCCCGTACGCGACGGGCGGGCGACGATGACCAATCTCGACTGGTCGATCGACAAGCAGGTGCTGGCCCGGGCGACGAAGGCCGAGGTGACCTCGATCCTTAATGACCTGCAGGCGCAGGGCCATGCCATCGGCCATCTGCCCGAGGAGAATCTGCGACAGATCCTGCCCTTCCCACCGGCAAGCGACCATGCGGCTAAGCTGGTGATCGGCGTCGGCACCGGCTTCAACGCCGCGATGGTGCTGGAGACGGAGAAGGGCCGCGTCGTGCCGCCCTCGGAAAGTGGCCACGTGAACCTGCCGGTGCAGACGGAGGCCGACCTGCGCCTCTGCGATTACGTCGCCACCGCGCATGGTTTTCCGGCGGTGGAGGATGTGCTCTCGGGCCGCGGGCTGGAGCGCGTTTATGCCTGGCTCGGCGAAGAGGCGGGCGATCCGCGCGAGTGGAAGGGCCACCGCATCATGGCGGAGCTTGAGGATGGCAACGACGCGCGCGCTGCCGAGGCCGCGGCGCTGTTCACGCGGATGCTGGGCATCGTCGCGGGCAATCTGGCGCTGATCCAGCTGCCCTTCGGCGGGGTCTATTTCGTCGGCGGCATGGCGCGGGCCATCGCGCCCTATCTGACCCGCTTCGATTTCGGCGAGGCCTTCCGCGACAAGGGCCGCTTCGCCGGCTTCATGAGCAATTTCGGCGTGGCAGTGGTCGAGGACGACTTCGCCGCCCTCACCGGCTGCGCCGCCCATCTGATGCACCTGTCCGACTAGCGCCCCTCTCCGGCCCTGACGGGCCGGCTCGCGCCGCTATTGCAGCTGCTGCTGCACCTTCGTCGTAAGCTCGGCGAGCGAGAAGGGCTTGGGCAGGAAGACAGAACCGGGGATCAGCGCCTTGTGCTCGGCGAAGCTGTCTTCGGCATAGCCGGAGACGAAGACGACGCGCGTCTCGGGCCGCGATTTCAGCGCCTCGCGCACCCAGGTCGGCCCGTCCTTGCCGGGCATGATGACGTCGGTGACGAAGATATCCACCACGAGATCGGGGTCGTTGAGGATGTCGAGCGCCGCCTCGGCGCTGTCAGCCTCGAGCACCGTATAGCCGCGCAGCCGCAGTGCCCTACCGGCAAAGGCGCGCACCGGCGCTTCATCTTCCACCAGCAGCACCACGCCCGATTGCGACCGCTCCGCCATGGCCGCCCTGTCGGGCAGCGGGGCGGGCGCGGCGGCACCGCTGGCACGGTGGGCCGGCAGCCAGATCGAGAAGGTCGTGCCCTCCCCCAGCGCGCTGTCGACGAAGATGAACCCGCCCGTCTGCTTGACGATGCCATAGGCGGTGGAGAGGCCAAGGCCTGTGCCCTCGCCCGGGCGCTTGGTGGTGAAGAACGGCTCGAAAATCTTGGTGGTCTTGTCGGGGGCGATGCCGGTGCCCTCGTCGATCACGCGGATCACCACCCATTCGCCGGGCGTCACCGTGGCGCGGTCGCGCGAGAGCGGCGCCTTCAGCACCTTGTTCTCCGTCTCCACCCGGATCTCGCCGCCCTTCGGCATGGCATCGCGGGCGTTGACAACCAGGTTCATCAGAACCTGTTCAAGCTGGCGCCGGTCGGCACGGATGGCGCGCAGATCGGGGTCATGGTTGACGCTGAGCGTCACCTTTTCGCCCACGAGCCGGCCGAGCAGATGGCCAAGGTCCGACAGCGTATCGCGCAGGTCGATCACCTCGGGCATCAGGTTCTGCTTGCGGCTGAAGGCCAGAAGCTGGCTGACGAGCGCGGCGGCGCGATTGGCGTTCTGATGGATCTGAATGAGATCGGCGTAATCGCCGTCGCCCTGATCGTGCTTGAGCAGCAGCAGGTCGCAATGGCCCGAGATGGCAGTGAGCAGGTTGTTGAAATCATGCGCCACGCCGCCGGCGAGCTGGCCGATGGCCTGCATCTTCTGGCTCTGGTTGAACTGCTCCTTCAGCGTCTCAAGTTCGGTGACGTCGCTGAGCGCCGCCACGATATAGGGCTCGTCCTCGCCGCCGGAGAGGTTGAGCGAGACCTGCAGGAAGGTTTCGTCGCCGCCGCCGGTGCTGCGCAGGAACTGCGGCCCCTGCGGCGCGCGGCCCTCGAACACCTCATCCACCCAGTCGATCACCGGCCGGCCGAGCCCGTCGACCAGATCGCTGAGGCGGGTCTGCGGGCCGATGGGCACCGGCAGCAGCTCGCGCGCCTCACGGGTCGAGGCGAGCACCATGCCGTCGCGCGAAACCTTGACGAGCGGCACCGGCAGAGCCTCCACCGCCTCCCAATCGGCGCCGCGGCGCTCGCCCTCGGCCGACTGGCCGGGCAGCAGGTAGATCTCGCTGCGCCCAGCGGCGCCAGCCACCTCGGCCACGAGGCAAGAGAAGGGGCCGCCCGCCGCGCGCACCATATGCATGCGGCCCGAGGTGATGGGCAGATCGTCGAACAGGGCCTCCAGCCGGCGCACCCGGCCACCGGCGAGTTTACGCGCCGCCTCGTTCATGAAGAGGATCGTGCCCGAGGCGGTGGCGGTGAGCATCGGCAGGCTCACAGCCTCCGGCCCGCGGGGCTGGCTGGCGGTGACATCCTCCAGCCGCCAGAGAAAGACGCTGCGGCCGAGCCGGCTGGCGGTGACCTTCAGGTGGTCGCGGCGCGTGACGATCTGTTCGCGGGCGCCGCCCAGCTGCTCGGCCCGTTCCTGCATCTGCTCCAGCAGCTCGCCCGACGAGGCGAGGAGCTCGTCGAAGATGTCGCTGAGATGGCCCAGCGTTTCGCCGCCGGTATGGCGGGCGCGGGCCTGGATATTGGCCGAAAGCACGCGGCCCGAGGCATCGGCCACCATCATGGCGCTCTCATCGCCCTCGAACGCCTCCGACAGCATGGCGACCATGCGCCCCTCGGCCCGCCGCCGCAGGAGCCCGTCAGCAGAGACGAGCAGCGCCGCGGCAAAGAGCCCGCCGGCTGCGAAGATGGCCCAGATGGCCTGAGGGCCGGCGAGATAGAAATAGGCCGCCACCAGAGCACCGATCCCGGCCACCATCAGAGCCAAACCGATCCGCTGCCGCCCCGTGCCCCTGCCCTCTGCCGCCCTCGGCTCGGACGGGGGCGGGCTCTTGCTCTGTTCAGCCAAGCGCACCAACATGTCCTTCACTCGTCTCGCACCCTACCCACATGAAAATGCTTAATGGCGCGTTTACACTGGCCGATGATGGCCCGGTTATGGCGGTTTTGGGCCGGTTCGGCGGTGGGGCAGGCCCTGCGTCAGCTCAACGCGGCCCCGGCCCCTGCGTCAAGAGTGTCAGGAAAAAGCCGTCGCCTTCTGGCCCGGGGCGATGCTGCCAGGACGGTTCGGCGCGCCAGCCCGGGTGCGCAGCGAGGAAGTCTGCGATACGCGCGCCGTTCTCCTCCTCCAGCACCGAACAGGTCGCATAGGCCAGGTACCCGCCGGGCGCGACGAGGGGCGCCGCCTCGGCCAGGATGGTGCTCTGCAGCGCCGTCAGCTCGGCGAGCCTTGCCTCGGTCAGCCGCCATTTCGCCTCTGGCGCCCGCCGCCAGGTGCCCGAGCCCGAGCAGGGCGCATCGACGAGGACAAGGTCATAGGGCGGCGCAAGCCCGGCCCGGCTCTCCGCCAGCGTCACGCGCAGCCCGGCGCGCGCGGCGCGGGGGGGCAGATCGGCCATGCGCCCCGGCTCGGCATCATGCGCCGTCAGCTCCAGCCGGGCGCGCGCCCCCATCGCCAGCGTCTTGCCGCCGCCGCCGGCGCAATAGTCGAGCACGCGCTGCCCATCGGCCAGCGGCAGGCGCAGCACGGCGGCCTGCGAGGCGGCGTCCTGCAGCTCGACCAGCCCGTCGCGGTAGGCGGAAGAGCCGGCCACTCGCCGGGCGCCCTCCATCACCCGCAGCGCGTTGGCCACGGCAGCCAGAGGCTCGGCGCGCACCCCCGCCTCCGCCAGCGCGGCGATGGCCGCGTCCGGCGATGCCTTCTGCGGGTTCACGCGCAGGAACACCGGCGCCCGCGCGCGTTGCGCCGCCATCAGCGCTTCCGCCTCCGGGCCGAGGCGTGGCCAGATCCAATCCGGGCAATCGGCCCGCACCTGCGGCGGCGCCTCCTCCAGCGGGCGCCCCGCCTCCTCCGGCGCCAGCGGGTCGGCGTCGTGGCCCTCTCCAGTGAACAGCGGCGCCGGGTCCTCTCCGGCGAGCCGCAGCAGCCCCAGCATCAGCGCCCGCCCGGTCTCGGGCGCCGCCTCGGGCCCGCCGGCCCAGGCGGCGGAGCGGCGGCAGCGCAGTGCATCGAAGACATGGTCGCGCACCGCCGCCCGGTCGCCCGAACCGGCATAGCGCGCGCCCCTGGCCCAGCGCGTCAGCTCGCGCTCGGCGGGCGCCCCCCCGAGGACAGCGTCGAGGATCTCGATGGCGGCAGCGATACGGGCGCCGGGGGTCATGGGGCATCTCCTGGCAAGGATCCCGCCCCTCTACCCCAGCCCTCCCCGCCCCCACAACCGCGCCGCCACAACCGCGCCCCCACAAACGCGCCCCCACAAACGCGCCTCGTCACCCCGCCTGCCTCAGGCCCTCCCCCGATCCCGGCCGAGCGCGGCCCGCCACCCCTTCCCCTCGTCTTTGCTACCAAAAATCCTCAGGGGGGCCCGGAGGGCGGGGGCAGAATGCCCCCTCCGACCTCTCCACCCCGCGCCGTCCCCGCATTGACCGCGCCGCCCCGCCGCCGCATCCTCGCCCCGCACCCACCGGAGCCCCTTCATGACGACCTCCCGCACCGCCCAGACCTTCGCGCCCCCGGTGATGGAGGCGCGCCGCTGGGCCGAGGGCCTGCCCGCCGAGCCGCCGCTCATCAACGTCAGCCAGGCCGCCCCCGTGGCGCCGCCGCCGCCGCCGATGCTCGAGGCGATGGCTGATTTCGTGCTGAACGATCCCACCAGCCATCTCTACGGTCCGGTCCTCGGGCTAAACGATCTGCGCGCCGAAGTGGCGATCCAGAGCTCCAACCACTACGGCGGCCAGATCGCGCCGCGGCAGGTGGCCATCACCTCGGGCTGCAACGAGGCCTATACCGCGGCCATAGCGGCGCTCTGCTCCGAGGGTGACGAGGTGATCCTGCCGCTGCCTTGGTACTTCAACCACAAGATGGCCAATGACATGGCCGGCATCCGCACGGTGCCGCTCGGCCCCGGCCCGGGGCTGATTCCGGACGTCGAGGAGGCCGCCCGGCTCATCACGCCGCGCACGCGCGCCATCATGCTGATCACGCCGAACAACCCCTCGGGGGTGGAATATCCGCGCGAGGTGATGCGCGATTTCTTCGAGCTCGCGAAGGCGCGCGGCATCAGGCTGATCGTGGACGAGACATACCGCGATTTCCATTCCGCCCCCGGCGCGCCGCATGACCTGTTCGCCGGGCCGGACTGGCGCGAGACGCTGGTGCATCTCTATTCCTTCTCCAAGGCCTACCGGCTCACGGGGCACCGCGTGGGGGCGATGATCGCCTCCTCGCAACTTCTGGCCGAGGTGGAGAAATATCTCGACACGGTCACCATCTGCCCCGCCCAGCTCGGCCAGAAGGCGGCGCTCTGGGGCATGCGCAACCTCGCGCAATGGCTCGCCGGCGAGCGGGTCGAGGTGCTGGCGCGCCGCCAGGCCATCGTGGATGGCTTCCCCCGGCTGGCTGAGAAGGGCTGGGAGCTGCTCGGCTGCGGCGCCTATTTCGCCTATGTGGCGCATCCCTTCGATGTGCCGTCGAACGAGCTGGCGCCGCGACTGGCGAAGGAGGCCGGCGTACTCCTGTTGCCGGGGACGATGTTCATGCCAGAGGGGCACCCCCAGGCCGCCCGGCAGCTGCGCATCGCCTTCGCCAATCTCGACGTGCCGGGCGTGGGCCGGCTGTTCGAGCGACTTGAGGGATTTGCCGGGTAGTGGCCTAGCCCACCGTCACAGCCCGCGGAACAGGGGCCAGGCGAGCGCCTGCCCGTGGGGTGGCGCCCTGCCCTTTCCGCTGCCGCGGTTTATGACCGCAACGCCCCTCCTCGCGGCCAGCTCAGCGCATACGACAGCTAGAGCGCCAGCCCGCCGGGACGGGCAGGCGCTCGCCCGGCGCCTTCGGCCTGATTCCGGGAGGCGAGAGGAGCGGCAACTTTCCACCGAGCTACACGAACGGCCCTCCCCGCATTCCCTACCTCCCCACCATCTCCCCCACCCCCTTCCCCGCTTGCAGCGTCCCCGCCCCTTGCCTATGCAGGGCGGGCCGTGCCGGGAGGGGCGCGGGGTGAAGGGAGCCACGCATGGCCAAGCGCAAAGGCGGCAATATCGTCCTCTACGGCATCCTCGGCCTGCTCATTGTGGGTCTGATGGGCTTTGGCGGGGCGAGCTTCTCAAGCCGGGTCAGCCGCGTCGGCATGGCCGGCGACAAGCCGATCACGGTGGCCGACTATACCTCGGCCCTCAACGAGCAGTTGCAGAGCTTCTCGGCGCAGCTCGGCACCAACATCTCCTTCGCGCAGGCCCAGCAATTCGGCCTCGACCAGATGGTCCTGAGCCAGGTCGTCACCCAGAGTGTGCTCGACAACGAGGCCGCCGAGCTCGGCATCTCCGCCCCCGACGATCGGGTGGCCGAAGAGGTGCGCGCCGTACCCGCTTTCCAGGACCTCTCCGGCAGCTTCGACCGTGAGGCCTATCGCGACACGCTCGCCCGCAACAACCTCGACGAGGAAGAGTTCGAGCAGAGCCTGCGCGACGACATGGCCCGCACCCTGCTGCAGGCCGCCGTCTACGGCGGTGTCGCCGCGCCCAAGACCTATGGCGACAATATCGCCAACTGGCTCTTGGAGCGGCGCAATGTGACCTGGGCCACGGTGCCGGCCAGCTCGGTCAGCCTGCCCGAGCCCACCGAGAGCGACCTCACGGATTATTACAACGCCCATCCCGACCGCTATTCCTGGCCCGAGCGCCGGCGCATCGATTACGCCTGGATCACGCCCGACATGCTGGTCGACACCGTCGAGGTCGACGAAGGCGCCCTGCGCGACCTCTATGACCAGCGCATCGACGAATTCGTACAACCCGAGCGCCGGCTCGTGGAACGGCTCGTCTTCCCGACGGAAGAGGCCGCCACCGCCGCCCGCGCCCGCATCGACGAAGGCTCGACCACCTATGACGAAGAGGTCTCGGCCCGTGGGCTCGAGCTTGATGATGTCGATCTGGGCGATGTCGGCCCCGATGATCTCGGCGCCGCGGGCGACCCCGTCTTCGCCGCGGGCGCCGGCGACGTGATCGGCCCGGTCGAGACAAGCCTCGGTCCCGCCCTCTTCCGCCTCAATGCCGTGCTGTCGGCGCAAGAGACCAGCTTCGAAGAGGCGACGCCGGTGCTGCGCCAGGAGCTGGCCGCCGCGCGCGCCCGCCGCGTCATCGATCAGGAGCGCGAACGCCTGAGCGACCTCGTTGCCGGCGGCGCCAGCATCTCCGATCTGGCCGCCAACAGCGAGATGCAGGAGGGCGAGATCCTCTGGTATGCCGGCGAGAGCAGCGGCATCGCCGCCTACAGCGCCTTCCGCGACGCTGCCGCGGCTGCCGAGGAAGGCGCCTATCCCGAGATCCTCGAGCTGGAGGATGGCGGGCTCTTCGCGCTGAACCTGCAAGAAATCATCCCGCCCGAGCTGCGCCCCTATGAAGACGTGGCCGGCGCCGTGCGCACCGACTGGGCCACCGAGCAGCGCGCCGACGCGCTGGCCGAAGAGGCCGGCACGGTCGCCGGGCAGATCCTCGCCGGATCGAGCTTCGAAGAGGTCGGCCTGCAGCCCACCACCACGTCTGGGCTGACGCGCCGCGACTTCCTTGCCGATGCGCCCGAAGGCTTTGTCGACCTGCTCTTCACCATGTCGCCCGGCGGTGTCGAACCGCTCGCCGCCGACGATGGCGTTGTCATCCTGCGCCTCGATTCCATCTCCGAGCCCGACCCGGAAGAGACCGCCTTCAGCGCCGAGGTGGGCAGCGTGACCGAGCGGATGCAGGCCTCGATCTCGCAGGACATCAACGCAGCGTTCAACGCCGCCGTGCAGATGCGCACCGAGGTCACGATCGACCAGTCGGTCATTGCGCAGCTCAACGCCAACTTCCAGTGACACCCCGATGCTAGAACCCGCCTACGACAATTTCGCACGAGGGTTCGAGGCGGGGGAGAACCAGGTCGTCTGGATGCGCCTGCCGGCGGATCTCGACACGCCCGTCTCGCTGATGCTGCGCCTCAACGGCGCCGGCAAGAACGCCTTCCTGCTGGAAAGCGTCACCGGGGGCGAGGTGCGGGGGCGCTATTCGATCATCGGGATGAACCCCGATCTCGTCTGGGAATGCCGGGGCGACAAGGCCCGCATCAACCGCGCCGCCCGCTATGACGAGGCGGCCTTTGAGGAGATGGCGGAGGACCCGCTGACGGCCCTGCGCGCGGTACTGACCGAGAGCCGCATCGACCTGCCCGAGGGGCTGCCCGCCGCCTCCGCCGGGCTCTTCGGCTACCTCGGCTACGACATGATCCGGCTGGTCGAGCGCCTGCCAAATGTGAACCCCGACCCGCTCGGCCTGCCCGACGCGCTGATGCTGCGACCCTCTGTCATGGCGGTGCTCGACGGGGTGAAGGGCGATGTCATTCTCGTGGCGCCCGCCTGGGCAAACTCAGGGCTGAGTGCCCGCGCCGCCTACGCCCAGGCCGCCGAGCGCGTGGCCGACGCCCGCGCCGCGCTCGACCGGCCCGTGGCCACCGAAAGCCGCAGCTACGCCGAGGGGCACCCCCCAGCCGAGCCGCAATCGAACTTCACGCCCGAGGCCTACAAGGCCGCCGTCGAGCAGGCCAAAGAATACATCCGCGCCGGCGACATCTTCCAGGTCGTGCCCTCGCAACGCTGGGCGCAGGAATTCCGCGAGCCGCCCTTCGCGCTCTACCGCAGCCTGCGGCGCACCAATCCTTCGCCGTTCATGTTCTACTTCCATTTCGGCGGCTTCCAGGTGATCGGCGCCTCGCCTGAGATCCTCGTGCGGGTCTTCGGGCGCGAGATCACCATTCGCCCCATCGCCGGCACCCGCCCGCGCGGCGCCACGCCCGAGGCCGACAAGGCCAACGAGGCGAGCCTGATGGCCGACGAGAAGGAGCTGGCGGAACATCTGATGCTGCTCGACCTCGGCCGCAACGACATGGGACGCGTGGCGAAGATCGGCACGGTGCATCCGACGGAGGAGTTCATCGTCGAGCGCTATTCCCACGTGATGCACATCGTCTCCAACGTCGTGGGCGAGCTGGCCGAGGATCAGGACGCGCTCTCCGCCTTCTTCGCGGGCATGCCGGCGGGCACCGTCTCCGGCGCCCCCAAGGTGCGGGCGATGGAGATCATCGACGAGCTGGAGCCGGAGAAGCGCGGCGTCTATGGCGGCGGCGTGGGGTACTTCAGTGCCAATGGCGACATGGACATGTGCATCGCGCTGCGCACCGCGATCCTGAAGGACGAGGTGCTCTACATCCAGGCCGGCGGCGGGGTCGTCTACGACAGCGACCCCGAGGCCGAGTATATGGAGACAGTGCACAAGTCGAACGCCATCCGCCGGGCAGCGGAAGAAGCGGCTAAGTTCGACAGCTCCGGTAACCGCTAGGCGGCGATTTTCGCGCGAAAATCGTGCACGGAAATCGCGCGATTTCCGTTTCGATTTCCATATGGAAATCGCGGGCGGAAACCGTATGGTTTCCGCCGCCCTGCCCGTCAGTAGTGGTTGCCCGCGGCTTGCCAGCTCTCCACAGAGCCGGCCTCCGCCTTGCCGGCTGCCGCCCAGAGAAGGCCCCGCTTCATCATCTCGAAGGCCGGCCCCTCGGCAATGACAGAGGCCTTGTGGCCGAGCGCGTTGTAATAGACGCGGCCATGCCCCCAGCGCTTGATCCAGGCCACCGGCATCTCCACCGGGCCATTGGCGGCGTGATACCAGTTCACCGTCGGGAAATCGGTGACGGCGAGCACATGGTTCGCCGGATCTGTGTGCAGGTAATACTGCTCTGACTCGACATCGAAATCCTCGATGCCCGCCGTCAGCTCATGATCGCCCGTCATCCTCACCCGGTACTGCACCCCGTCGCCGCCCGGATGCGCCACCCAGTTGCCACCGGTCATGAATTGCCAGAGCACGTTGGCCCGGAAGGCATCGCACATGCCGCCATGGCAGCCGGCCAGCCCCGTGCCGCGGGCGACGGCCTCGGAGACGTTCTGCGCGGCCTCTTTCGACAGCTCAGACATCGTCCAGACCGGCACGATCAGGTCGTAGTCCTTCAGCGCCTCGCCCTGGTCGAAGCAGGCCAGGCTGTCGGTCACGGTGACCTCGCCCCCCGCCTCCGCCAGGATGCCACGACAGAGTTCGGCCACCTTGTCGGGCTCGTGCCCTTCCCAGCCGCCCCAGGTGATCAGTGCTTTCATGTGGCTCCCCCCAAATTGTCAGACAATACTCTAGAGGCCGCCGCGGGCGGCGCAAGGGGCTGGCACGCTCCGGGTGAGGTCAGGCGCGCTGTCGGCGGGAGGAGGCCCCGCGCCGGCGGCGAACGGGCCAGAGCACCAGCGTCGCAAGCCCCGCCAGCAGCAGCCAGCCGAGCGCATAGCCGATACCGGCCGAGATGGCACCGGCCGTGGTGGTGGGCACGGCGGGGGCGTAATCCTCGAACGTATCCTCCAGCAGCTCGCGGTCGGCGAAGCGGTGCGGCATGGCCAGCCGTTCCAGCGGCGTGGCGGCGCGCAAGAGCGCGAGGTTGCCCGAGAGGCGCTCGTAGCGGGCGAAGGTCGCCTCCATGTCGGCATGGCGGCCGTCGAGGAAGGGCGTGCCGCGGTACTCCTCCATCGCCTCTGCGCGAGTCAGGCCCGCCTCTTCCGCCGATTGGTCGAAATCGGCGACGACGAGGCTGAGCGCATCCACCTGCCCCGCGAGGCGCTGCAGATATTGCTGCGAGAATTCAGGGAATTGCGACAGGCCGATGGCACCGGCCAGGCCGCCCGCAAGATAGATCATTCGCAGCATCGCCTGCTCTCCCGCTTCGGGTGCCCGGGCCACGATGGCGCCGATGCCCCGGGCCCTGCAAGCCCCGGCCTAAAGACCGGCGGCTTTGCGCAGCATGTTCGCCGCAACGAGGAACAGAAAGACGCCGAAGATGCGCTTCAGCCGGGCCGCATCGGTCTTGTGGGCCAGAGCCGCGCCGAAGGGCGTGGTGATCAGCGTGGTGGCGATGGTCAGCGCGAAGGCCGGCAGGTTGATGGCGCCGAGCGTGTAGGGCGGCGGCGCGGCCACGTCGTTGAACAGGAAGACGGCGACGGAGGGCACGGCGATCAGCAGGCCGAAGCCCGAGGCGGTGGCGACGGCGCGGTGGATCGGCATGCCGTAGAGCGTCATCGTCGGCACGCCAAACGAGCCGCCGCCGATGCCCATGAGCACGGAGAGGAAGCCGATCAGCGGCGAGAGCGCCCAGCGCGCCGGGCCCGTGGGCATCCCCTCGCCCAGCCGCCACGAGCTGCGCCCGAACACCATGTAGAGCGCCACGATCATCGCGAGCACGCCGAAGATCATCTGCAGCGCCACCGTGCGCAGCGAGGCGGCGATCAGCCCACCGATGAGCGCACCGATGACGATGCCGGGCGCCCAGCCGCGCAGCACGCCCCAATCCACCGCGCCGCGCTTGTTGTGCGACAGGACCGAGCGGATCGAAGTGACGATGATTGTGGCGAGCGAGGTGCCGAGGCAGACCTGCATCAGCTCCTCCGAGCCATAGCCCAGAGCCGAGAAGGCGTAGAAGAAGGCCGGCACCAGCACGATGCCGCCGCCGACCCCCAGCAGCCCTGCCAGCACCCCCGCGAAGGCCCCGATGGCGAGGAGCAGCGCCCCCATGGCGATAAGCAGCCCGATATCCATGTGCGCCCCTTTGTTGCCCCGCCATTTGGCCAGAAGTGGCGCCGACGTCCAGCCCGGGCCTCGCTCAGGCGGCCACCGCCTCGGGCGCCACGCGCGCCAGCGCCTGCTCGACGAGTGCCACTCCGGCGCCCTCGCGGCTCGCCCCTTCGGAGAGGACGCGCCGCCAGGCCCGCGCGCCGGGCTGGCCCTGGAAGAGGCCGAGCATGTGACGGGTGACCTGATGCAGCCGCCCGCCCGCGGCGAGATGCGCCTCGATATAGGGCAGCATGGCATGCACGGCGGCGACGGCGGCCTCATGAGGGGGGCGCGGCGTGCCCTGCCCCCAGATGCGCGCATCGGCGCTGGCGAGGATCTCCGCCGGGCTGTGATAGGCGGCCCGCCCGATCATCACCCCGTCGAGCCCGCGTGCCAGCGCCGCCTCGGCCTCGTCCAGCGTGGCGACGCCGCCGTTGAGCGACAGGTGCAGATGCGGGAAGGCGCGCTTCATCTCGTCGACCAGCTCGTAGTCGAGCGGCGGCACATCGCGGTTCTGCTTGGGGCTCAGCCCCTCCAGCCAGGCCTTGCGGGCATGGATGGTGAAGCGGCTCACCCCGGCGGCGGCGACCTTCTCCAGAAAGGCGGGCAGCACCTCGCGCGGGACCTGTTCATCCACGCCGATACGGCATTTGACGGTGATCTCGGCGCCGGGCGCGGCGGCGATCATGGCAGCGGCACAATCGGCGACGAGATCGGGGCTCTTCATCAGCACCGCCCCGAAGGCGCCGGATTGCACCCTGTCGGACGGGCAGCCGCAGTTGAGGTTGATCTCGGGATAGCCCCAGTCGGCCCCGATCCGCGCCGCCTCGGCCAGCTTTTCCGGGGCAGAGCCGCCGAGCTGCAGCGCGACGGGCTGCTCAAAGGCATCGAAGCCGATCAGCCGGTCGCGGTCGCCGTGTATCACAGCCTCGGCCGTCACCATCTCGGTATAGAGCAGCGCGCGCGCCGAGAGATGCCGGTGCAGTGCGCGGCAGTGACGGTCTGTCCAGTCCATCATGGGGGCGACGGAGAGTTTGGCGTTCTGATCTAGCGTCATGTCTCGTGGGCACTGTTGGCTTCGGGCGCGGTTGGATCACTGTATCCCACCTTGCCCCGCTTCGCACGGGGGGCTCCTCCGTCACTCAGTCTCGGTGCGCTCTCCCTGAGAAAACCCGTCCGGGAGCTTCGTGATCTGGATGTTCTGGTAGGCGTAGGGGATCTCGATGCCGGCCGCATCAAAGCGCTTCTTCACGGCTTCCAGCACGGTGTTCTTGATGCCCGCCGCTACGCCGGCATCCGCACACCAGACACGAAGACTGAAATCGACGCTCGAGCCGCCGAGGTTGGTGACGGGGCAGCCGACGATCTCTTCGATATCCGGAAGAGCCGACGCGATCTCGAGGATTAGGGCGCGGGCCGCGTCGATGTCGACATCGTAGCCGACCGAGATCGGGATCATCGCCATCGTGCGGAGCTCGCGGGCGGAGAGGTTGACCATCGTCGTGTTCGAGATCGACGCGTTAGAGATGATGACCCGGCGATTGTCGTAGGTTTTCAAGACCGTGTAGCCGAGCGACACGTCTTCCACCGTGCCGGTTTCAACCCCGGTCGGCGCGCTGATCTGCAGTTTGTCGCCAAGCCGGAACGGGCGATAGAAGATCAGGCTGAAGCCCGCCACGAAGTTCGACAACGTCGATTGCGCGGCCAGGCCGAAGACGATGGAGGCGACCGACACACTCGCCAGCAGGGCCGTCGCAAACCGGTCGAGCGCCGGGATCATGTGGGCGTAGAACATCACCATGAGGATCCACACGAAGGCGCTCGCCACTTTCGACAGGAACGAGACAGACATCCTGTCGAGCCGGTTGTCATGGTCCCGCTCGACGATCAGGCGGATCGCGTGCCGGAGCAGGCGCGACAGCAGAAGTCCGGCCAGGATGAAGAGCACGAGGATGATCATCGCGCCCGTCCATGTGTCGGGATGCAGATGTGTCGCCCAGCCCTGCACGTCTTTCCAGGTCATCGCGCCCTCCGGAACGCCCCATGAGTGCGCGTGGGCCTACTGCCGCCGGGCGACCTTGTCACGATTGCAAATCCCACAAAGGGCGTATTGGCGGTCGGGGCAGGCTTGGCCTCTGCCATGCTGGGCAAATGTGACTTTGACAGCAGATCGGCGGCTCTGCGTCGGACATCTACACCAATGAGGGTCGCGCTGCGGAAACCAGTCTCTGCCCCCCCGAGCGCCGCGATCCTATCGCTCAAAACTGCAGATTTTTCGCCTCCAAACAATAACTTGGCAAACCTGTCTCAAATGTAAGCTTGCAGAAAAGCTCGCGCAGGACTGCGTTCCTATCTGTTCCTCGACGCCACGAAGCGGTTGCTGGAAGGAACGACGACGATGCCCCCCACCGAGCTGAATGCACTGGTCCTTCAAGGTGGCGGCGCACTCGGCGCCTACCAGGCCGGGGCGTTTCTCGCGCTCGACGAGGCCGGGTTCGCCTTCGACTGGGTTGCCGGCATTTCGATCGGTGCGATCAACGCGGCGCTCATCTGCGGCAATGTCGAAGCGGATCGCGCCTCGGCCCTCAAGGCGTTCTGGGACAGGATCACCGCGACCCTGCCGTCGATGGCAACGGCGTGGACACTTGCCGGACGCCACGCCTATTCCGAATTCGCCGCCGCCGAGGTAATGATGGCCGGGGCGCCGGGCTTCTTCCGGCCGCGGCTGCCCCTTTCGGTCTGGCCCTTCGGCCGTCACCCGGCGCTCAGCATCTACGACACCGCCCCCCTCGCGGCGACGCTGACCGAGCTGGTGGATTTCGATCTGCTTAACGACAGCGGCCCGCGCCTGTGCATCGGGGCGACCGATGTCGAAACCGGAAACTTCGTCTATTTCGACACCCGCACCACCCGCATCGACGTGCGGCACATCATGGCAAGCGGCGCCCTGCCCCCGGGCTTCCCTCCTGTCGAAATCGACGGGCGGTTCTACTGGGACGGCGGGCTCGTCTCCAACACGCCTCTGCAATACGTGATGGAGCAGGCGGAAGGCGATCAGCCGCTCTGTGTGCTGCAGATCGACCTCTTCAATGCCAGGGGCCCCGTGCCCGTGGACGTTCTGGAGGTGCAGCAGCGCGAGAAGGACATCCGCTACTCCAGCCGGACCCGCCTGACCACCGACCGCTACCGCGAATTGCACGCCCTTCACGCCGCCACCGAGCGGCTGGCCGCCAAACTGCCCGCAGAGCTGCAAGACGACGAAGACCTGGCCCTTCTGCGCGCAGCCGGCCCCTCCTGCCCCGTGACGCTGGTTCATCTGATCCACCGCAAGGAGGGGTTCGAGGGCACCGGCAAGGATTACGAATTCTCCCGCCAGTCGATGGCCGACCATTGGGCCGCCGGTCGCCATGACGTGCAGCGCACCCTTACTCACCCCTCATGGACATCGCGCGTCGTCGGGACAGACGGCCTGCAGGTCTTCGATCTTGCAACACGCGGAAAATAAGGAGTTCTGACCATGAACCAAGCCGATCTCATCTCCACCGCCTTCGCGATGCCGGTCACCAGCCCGTCCTACCCCAAGGGGCCGTACAAGTTCGTCAATCGCGAGTTTCTCACCATCACCTACCGGACCGACATGGAGGCTTTGCGCCGCGTCGTGCCGGAGCCGCTGGAGATCCCCGAGCCGCTGGTGAAGTACGAGTTCATCCGCATGCCGGATTCGACGGGCTTTGGCGACTACACCGAAAGCGGCCAGGTGATCCCGGTGACGCTGAACGGCGTGGCCGGCGGCTACGTGCACTCGATGTTCCTCAACGACGACGCGCCCATCGCCGGCGGGCGCGAGATCTGGGGCTTCCCCAAGAAGCTGGCCGACCCGTTGCTGCGCGTCGAGAAGGACACGCTCGTCGGCACGCTCGACGTGGGCTCGGTCCGCGTGGCGACCGGCACGATGGGCTACAAGCACCGCGAGCTCGACCACGACAAGGTGCTGAAGGGCTTCGACGCGCCGAACTTCATGCTGAAAGTCATACCGCATGTCGATTGCACGCCTCGCATCTGCGAGCTCGTTCGCTACCACACCATCGACGTGACCCTGAAAGGCGCCTGGGAGGGCCCCGCCGCGCTTGAGCTGCACGCCCATGCGCTGGCGCCCGTGGCTGAGCTTCCGGTGCGCGAAGTGGCCTCTGCCGTGCATCTGCTGACCGATCTGACGCTGGGCCTGGGCGACGTCGTTCATGACTACCTCGCCTGACCCCCCATCCATTCCGACAAGGAGCAAGACCATGAATCTGAAAGACAAAGTCTGCATCATCACCGGGGCCGCCAGTGGCATCGGGCACGGAATCGCGCAACGCTTCGTTGCCGACGGCGCTAAGGTCGTTATCGCCGACCTCAAGCTCGACGCCGCCCAGAAGGCCGCCGACGAGCTGAACGCCGCAGGGCCGGGCGAGGCCATGGCCGTCGAGATGAACGTCACCGACGAGGCGCAGGTCAACGACGGTGTCGCCAAGGTCATCGCCAAATGGGGCAAGATCGACGTGCTGGTCTCGAACGCCGGCGTGCAGATCGTGCATCCGATCGAGGATTTCCCCTTCGACGATTGGAAGAAGCTGCTTTCGATCCACCTGGACGGCGCCTTCCTCACCTCCAAGGCCGTCATCCCGCACATGCAGAAGGCCGGATCGGGCTCGATCATCTTCATGGGCTCTGTCCATTCCAAGGAAGCGAGCCCGCTGAAATCGGCCTACGTCACCGCCAAGCACGGCCTTCTGGGCCTAGCCCGCGTGATCTCTAAGGAAGGCGCCAAGCACGGCATCCGCGCCAATGTGATCTGCCCCGGCTTCGTGAAGACGCCGCTGGTGGAAAAGCAGATCCCCGAACAGGCGCGCGACCTCGGCATCTCGGAAGAGGAGGTCGTGAACAAGATCATGCTGGGCGAGACGGTCGACCAGGAGTTCACGACGATCGAGGACGTGGCCGAAGTGGCCCATGTCTTCGCCGCCTTCCCCACCAACGCGCTCACCGGCCAGTCGCTGGTCGTCAGCCACGGCTGGTACATGAACTGACCCCACCCCGAAGAGGAGACACGCCATGGAAAACGCATCGCTTCACGCCCGCATGCAGGCGCTCGGGCACAAGCTTCAGGCCGCCGAAGAGCGGCTGCGCAAAGAGGCGCATCTGCACCAGGATTCCACGCATCTGACGGCGAAGGAGCTGCGCGAGCGCTACCGCCATCTGCAGGCGCGGCTGAACAGCGAGGCCGCCGAAGAAGAGGCGCATGGCCACCACGTCGGCGACCTCGAACGCTCGGTGCAGCTCTGGCTCGATAGCATCGACACGAGCCACGTCTCGTCGAACTGAAACTCAAGCAAAGACTGAAAAGGAGACCGACATGTCTGAACTGATCGTCATCGGGTACGACACACCCGACAAGGCCGAAGAGGCCCGCGACGCGCTCATGACCATGGCGAAGGAATACCTCGTCGATGTCGCCGACGCGGTCGTCGCCGTCACCGAAGACAGCGGCAATATCAAGCTCAACCAGATGCTCAACGTCTGGACGGTCGGCGCCGCCGGCGGGGCCTTTTGGGGCCTTCTGGTGGGTATGCTGTTCTTCAACCCGCTCCTGGGCGTCGCCGTCGGCGCCGGAGCCGGGGCGCTTTCGGGCGCGCTGACTGACTATGGCATCAACGACGACTTCATGAAGGACGTCGCGGGCGTTCTGAAACCGGGCCAGGCGGCGCTGTTCATGATGGTGCGCACCGAAGCCTCCGACCGGGTCATCAACCGGCTTGGCGAGCATGGGGGCACGGTGCTGCGCACCAACCTCGATACCGATTCCGAAAACCACCTGCGCCGCGCTTTCGATGAGGCCCACAAAGAGGAAGTCGCCGCCGCGGCGCCGGAACAGGCATGACCGGCTTCGTCGTCGTCCAGCCGCTGCTGGCGCTGATCGCGGGGGTTCTGATCCTGATCTTCCCGAGGGTCCTGAACTACGTGATCGCCGCCTACCTGATCCTCTTCGGGCTGGCCGGATTGTTCCCGCATCTCTTCGGCGCCTGAGCGCCCCACGCAACCCGCTGCGGATCCCATGATCGGGGTCCGCCCTCGCCTATCCTGGGTCTGTCATGAAACACCTCAAGCTCCTCATCCTCGTCGCCGCCGTGGCCGCCATCGCATTCGGCATGTGGCTGTGGTGGCAGCACGAAAAGGTCCATCCCTCGACGGATGACGCCTATCTCAAGGCCAATGTGCTGACGATTGCGCCGCAGGTGCCCGGCAAGGTCGCCACCGTTGCCGTGTCGGAGAACCAGCATGTCGAGGCGGGCGATCTGCTGTTTCAGATCGACACCGGCGATCTGCAGGCCTCTGTGCAGGCCGCCCAGGCAAGCTACGATGCCGCCGTTCAACAGGCCAGCGCGGCGACGACCGACCTGTCTTCTGCCGCCGCTCAGGTCGACAGCGCCCAGGCCGCGCTCGCCCAGGCGCAAGACGCCTTCCAGCGCACCCAGACGCTGTTCAACCAGGGCGACGTGGCTCAGGCGGCGCTCGATCAGGCCACCACGGCACGCGATCAGGCGCAGGCCGGCCTCGACACCGCGCAAGCAACTCTGGCGGCCGCCCGCGAACGCACCGGGCCGCAGGGCAACGACAATCCTCAGGTGCGCGCGGCCGAGGCGCAGCTGACCCTGGCGCAGACCAACCTCGCCCGGGCAGAGGTGACGGCGCCCGTTTCGGGCTGGGTCGCGAACCTCGATCTTGTCCCGGGCGCGCTGGTGTCGCCGAACATGCCGCTGTTCTCGCTGGTTGAGGATGGCGATTGGTGGATCGACGCCAATTTCAAGGAAACCGACCTTGCCCGCCTGCGCCCCGGCCAGCCGGTGAGTATCGATATCGACATGTATCCGGGCCTGACGCTCGATGGCAGCATCGACAGCCTCGGGGCCGGCTCGGGCGCCGTCTTCTCGCTGCTGCCACCGCAGAACGCGAGCGGCAACTGGGTGAAGGTTACGCAGCGCTTTCCGGTGCGGATAAGCCTCGACAGCCGCCCGGAGGATGAAGCGATGCAGCTGCGCGTCGGCGCCAGCGCCAGCGTAACCGTCGACACCTCGGGGCTGGATGACGGGCAATGAGCGTCGCCGCCGACACCCCTGCCCCCTCCAGCCCTGCCCAGGCCGTGCGCTGGACCATCGTGCTGGCCGTGGTGCTGACGGCGGTGCTGGAGGTGCTCGACAGCACCATCGTCAACGTGGCGCTGCCGCAGATCCAGGCCGCCTTCGGCATCACCAACGACCAGACGGTGTGGATCCTGACCAGCTACATCGTGGCGTCGGTCGTAGTCATGCCGCTGACCGGCTTCTTCGTGCGGATGGTCGGGCGGCGGCGGCTGATCATCTCGGCCATCATCGGCTTCGCCACCTTCTCGATGCTCTGCGGCCTGTCCTGGAGCGTGGAGATCATGGTCGCCTGCCGGCTCGGGCAAGGCATCTTCGGCGCCTTCCTGATCCCCCTGTCGCAGTCGATCCTCTTCGACAGCTTCCCCAAGGAGAAACGCGGCCAGGCCATGGCCTTCTTCGGCCTCGGCGTCGTCGTGGCGCCGGTTCTAGGCCCGACCGTCGGGGCGCTCCTCACCGAGTATTTCTCGTGGCGCGCAGTGTTTTACGTGAACCTGCCCATCGCCGCCTTCGCGCTGACCATGATGACGGGTGAGCTGAAGTCAGAGGATACCAGGCGCATCAAGGTCGATTGGGTCGGCCTGGGGCTGATGATCGCGGCCATCGGCGCCCTGCAACTGATGCTCGACCTCGGCGAAAGCCGCGACTGGTTTGCCTCGCACCTGATCCAGATCGCAGCGGTCACGATGGTGGTCGGCGGCGTGGCCTTCGTCGCCCGGGGCATCGGCAAGGCCGACAACATCATCGACTTCTCGCTCTTCCGCGACCGCAGCTTCGCGGGCGCGAATGTGGCGATCCTCGGCTTCGGCGTGGCCATGTTCGGCTCCATCGCGATCCTGCCGCTCTTCGTTCAGGGCTTGCTCGGATACCCCGTGCTCGACGCCGGCAGGCTCTTCATCCCGCGCGGTATCGCGGGGGGCCTCTCGATGGTGCTCACCGGTTCGGTGCTCGTCACCCGCTTCGACCCCCGCAAGCTGCTGGCTCTGGGCCTTGTGCTGACCGGCACGGGCAACGTGCTGCTGGGGCAGCTCAACCTCGATGCGGGCTTCTGGAACCTCGCCTGGCCGGGCGTCGTGTCGGGCCTTGGCATGGGGCTGTTCTTCGTGCCGATGTCGACGCTGGCGTTCCAGAACATCGGGCCCGACCGGCAGGACGAAGCCTCGGGTATCTACGGCGTGACCCGCTCGCTCGGCTCGTCGGTAGGCATCGCGCTGGTCGGCTGGCAGGTCGCCAGCCGGATGCAGTTTCACTATGCCACGCTGGCATCTGGGATCACACCCTTCGACGCCGCCGCGCGCGGCTATCTGGCGCCCCTCGGGCTGGAGCCGAACTCGGTTCAGGGCGCAGCACAGATTGCCAGGCTGATCCAGCAACAGGCGAGCCTTCTGGCGTTTCAGGATGCGTTCTGGCTGACCGGTGTGGCGGCGTTCCTGATGCTGCCGGTGGTGTTTTTCCTTCAGCGCCCGAGCAGCGGGAAGGCCTCTCCTGCGATGTCGCACTGAGGGCTGGCTAGGTGGGGATTCTGAGAGGGGCGCGAGACGTCAGCGCGGCACGTCCTCTTGCCGTGCATGACGGTCATCGCGCCCTGAGGCGGCGCCTGTCTGACGCCCCCTGGCCGGGACGCGCCTCCGGAATATCCCGACGAAGACCCCAAGCATCAGGGCTATGACATGTCCGCCATCCGCAAGCGGTTCCGGCGCGGCGTAGAACTTCACCGTCACCAGCCCAAGGATCGCGACCAGCCAGAGCACCGCATTCCGCCGCGACGCCACGAGCACCCCGATCAGGCCGAAGCCACCCAATGACATGCCGACATCGGTAACCGCCACCAGGTGGTTGAGGCCAGGGATCAGCAGCACGATGCTCAGAAGCAGCAGCGTCGACGTCAGGTCGATCCCGAAGAACAGCGCGGCCGTCCGCCAGCTCCCCCACCGCCATTCCGCCATTCCCAGCACCACGCCCGCGAAGATAAGCTGCCGCAGCAGCATCGGCAGGTCGTGCGACAGGAAGGTGGCGGTCACGAACCTCAGCAGATCGCCGCTCCGCAACGCCTCTGCGCTGACGCCCCAGGCCGCCAGCACCGCCGGATCGATCTCCCCCGAGAACGTCCCGGCGAGGGAGTTTGTCACCAGCATCACCCCGAGAAACGACAGGGTGAACGGCACACGCCGAAGCACGCTGGCGACCGCCCGGACTGCCGGCCAATCAGGGTGCGACATGAACCGCGAAGCTGCCCAACAGCAGGAACAGCGCCATCACCAGCGCCAGCAGAAACACCTCGGCCGGGCCGTCGTCATCGGGAAGCCGCTCCTCAAGGTCGATCCGCCGGCGCACATGGCGCATCCTCAGCCAGGCGATCAGCACGACGGCGCCGCCCGATGCAAAAAGCAGATAGCTCGACCAGAGCGGCACCGGGCGGGTGCCCAGCCGGGCAGCCGCAAGGCCGAAGCCCACGATGGCAACAGCGGTGCGCACCCACGACAGGAACATCCGTTCATTGCTCGTATGGGTCTCGAAGTTGACGATCATCCGCAGCCCCTTTTTACTTCATGAGCCCGCGAAGGCCGCCGGAGACGAGCATATTGACCTCGTAAAGGATGCGCGGCGCCGCGAGCCCGCCCGGGCAGGCGAGGTAATTGGGCGACCAGACGGGATCGAACTTCTCCTTGTAGGCGCGCAGCCCCTCGAACCGGTAGAAATGCTCGCCGTGCTCGTAGACGAAGCCTCCGACCCGGTTCCAAAGCGGTGCGAGGTCGCGGTTCTCGACCCCGGCGAAGGGCGCGGCGCCGAGCGACATCCAGCGATAGCCCTCCGCCGCGCCCCAGAGCAGCAGCTCGGCGAACAGCGCGTCCATCGCGAAGTTCGGTGCGCTCGGCGAATAGCGCATGAGGTCGATCGACAATTCGTGCCGGCCCGCGCCCTCGAAGAGGTTGGCGAAGGCAACGATGCTGCCGCCGGGCTCCCGAAGAACCGCCACGTCGAAGTTGCGCATATAGTCTTCGGTGAAGGCGCCCAGGGAGAAGCCCTTCTCCTCCCCCTGCTTATGCGCAAGCCAGGCGTCGGAGATTTGTCGCAGTTCCGGCAGGATCGCTTCGGTCTCGGCACGCGGGACGATCTCGAAGACGAAGCCGTCCCGCGCGGCGCGGTTGCGCGCCTGCCGCAGCTCCTTGCGCTTCGAGCCGTCGAGTGTGAAGCCGTGCAGATCGACCCGCGCAACCTCGCCGATCTTCAGGATGGAGAGGCCGAGGTCGAGATAGGTGGGCAGGTAGGTTGGCGACACCGAGTAGAACGCCACCCGCTTGCCCGTTCTATAGGCCTTCTCACGCAGGGCCCAGACAAGGGCGCGCCCGGCCTTCACGTCGCCGACCGGGTCTCCCTTTGCGATGAGCGACTTGCCCGTGTCGGCATAGGCGATGAAGGCCGTCTCGTCGTCGGACACCAGGAACAGCTTGTCACCGGTCAGGGCAATATTGGCCTCGGTATCCTCGCTCTCGGCCACCAGCCGGCGCACGACGTCGGGGATGTCATGCGTCTCGCGCACCACGGGCCGGTGGCTGATCAGCGAATTCACTACGACCGCCGCCAGCACGATGGCAACGACAAGGCTGGCCCGCAGGAAGCGCGAGGCATCGCCGTTCCAGCTGAACTGCCACCAGAGCGAATTGCGGTAGTCGACATGATTGTACGCAAAGAGCCCCACCCAGAAGACCGCCGCCCCCAGTAGCAAAACGTTCAGGATCCAGCGCCTGTCCAGCCGGAAGAGCGAGACATCCTCGGCGCGGTAGAAGGCCGGGCGAAGCAGCGCCAGAAGCGCGAAGCTGGCGGTCATCGACAGGGCCTCGATCCAGTCGAGCCCCTTGGCCAGCGACACGACGAACCCCACCCCGATCAGCACCATGGCGAACAGCCAGGCGCGGTAGAGTTTGCGGTAGAGCCCGGCAGCAACGACGATCAGCAGCACACCGGCCAGGCTTCCGGCGAGATGCGATGCTTCGACCACTCCAAGCGGCAGAAGGTCGCGCAGAACCTCCAGCCGGGTGCTTTCGGCCGGCAGGTCGCCGGAAAGCAGCAGAACGACCCCCGCGAGCATGGCCAGCGCCGAGGCAAGGATCGGCACCACGGGCTTCATCGCGCGCCAGAGCACACCCGAGGTCGATTTGAGCCGCCCGCGATTGGCCATCGCCGCCGTGATCGCAAGGCCGGAGGCGGCGATCGAGAACGGCAGGACGGTGTAGATCAGGCGGTAGAGCAGCAGCGACGCCAGCACGTCCGAACGCCCCGAGGCCCCCAGCCCCGCGATGATGGTCGCCTCGAAAACGCCTAAGCCGCCCGGCGAATGGCTGAGGATGCCAAGGCCGACCGCGGCAAGATAGACAGCGGCGTAGAACGGCAGGTTCGGAACAAGGTCGGGCGGCAACAAAACGTAGAGCGTCAGGGCCGCGCCGGAGACATCGCAAAGCCCGGCCAGAGTAAGGCCGCCCGCCCGGAAAGGGCCCGGCAACTCGATGCTGTAGCTCCCCGACTTCACCCGCCGCTTACCCGTCGCGAGCCACAGCAGATAGGCGCCCAGGACAGCCAGCAGGGCAATCCCGAGTGACGTCTCAAGGGTCGGCGAGATGTCGACGACCGCGCTCAGCCCAGAGGGATGCAGCGTCAGCAAGGCACCGAAGGCCAGAACCAGCGCAGAGAGGAACCCCGACCAGGAAATCGCGATGATCGCGGTGATCGTGACCAGGTCGAGGCCGAATGCCGAATAGACCCGATACCGAACAGCCGTGCCGGTGAGATAGGACACCCCCAGAAGGCCGGAGACGGCATAGCCCGCGGCCCCTGTGACCAGAGGCACCGGGGCGGGCATCCGGCCGGGCGCGGCGGCCCGCATGGCGAGAAAGTCGTAGGCGGCGATACCCGTGAAGCTCATCACGGTGCAGCCCAGCGCCGCGAGAAGCGCGGCCGGGCGTGCCGCCCCAAGATCGGCCTTCACATCTGTCCACCGCACATGGCTGGCCAGCTTGTGCAGCACGATCACGGCAATGACGCCGATGACGAGCGGAATCGCGATCTTGAATGCCGGGTGCTCGATCACGCGCAGCACGCGCGGCAGGAGTGTCGGCGTCTTAACGTCGGCCATCGTTACCTTCCTTGAGAGGATCACTGGATCTGGAGGATGAAGGGAGAGGGACCGTGAGGTCCAGATACCGCCGCCCGGAAAGCCAGTCCCCAGACAGGATGGGCGGACGGAGTCTCGCCATGATCGGTGGCGTCACGCATGTCAGGCCGGGCCCTTCCCGAACCGCGCCAGCATCAAGAGCGACAGGCCGGTGGAGAGAAAGTTCAGCCCCATTATCAGGCCCAGCGTCCAGCTTGCCGTCCACGGCCAGCCGAACAGGATCACCCCGCCGGCGGCGAAGGAGCACAGCCCGCTGAACACCAGCCACCCCCAGTTCGACACATGCGCGCTGCTGCGCAGCCCGAACAGGATCGACAGGATCCCTTCGATCAGGAAGGACAGCATCATCAAGACAGTCAGCGCAGCGATCCCCGCGAGCGGGAACAGCACCAGCGCAAGCCCCGCCACGAACACTAGTCCGCAGGCCGCAAAGCCGTAGCGCCACTCCGGCGTGGGCCTGATGGCCCAGGAGAGCCAAAGGCCGACGGCGCCCCAGATCGTCAGCATCCAGGCCACGAGGATCTCGGCCCCGAAGGTGGCGATATGCGGCAGCAGAATGGCGAGGGCACCGATGGCGGCCATGACGATGCCGGCCAGTCTGAGGTTCCGCACATCGTAGAGCGCAGCCTCCGGCCGCGCCGATGCTTTCAGATTGGTGAGATACCGCTGCATTATGTTCATTCCCAAGTCTTCAGCCGGTCAGACCGGTGCAGCCTGGGGATAGAGGCGCGCCATCGCCGGAAACTCTCGCGAACCTTACATCCATGCAAAGAATGCTGTTTCGCTGGCACGGGCCTCCCGGTTCTCGTTAGATGAGCGCAGGAGACGGATGCCGATGAAGATCCTGCTAGCAGAAGACGATGCGAAGATTGCCGACTACATCGTCGCCGGCCTGTCCGAGAACGGCCACTCGGTCGACCATATCTCCGACGGGCGCGAGGCGCTGAGCTATTGCCTCTACAACGACTGCGACCTCGCAATCCTGGACCGCATGCTGCCCGGCATGGACGGGCTTTCGGTGCTCAAGGCGCTCAGAGCGTCGAGCAAGACGACCCCGGTCCTCTTCCTGACCGCGCTGGGGCAGGTCGAAGACCGTGTCGAGGGCCTCGCAGCCGGCGGCGACGATTACCTGACGAAGCCCTTCCACTTCTCCGAACTCGTCGCCCGGATCGACGCGATCGTCCGCCGCAGGTCTGAAAAGCAGGTGGAGCCTGTCCTGAGTGTTCACGACCTGACGCTCGACCTGCTCTCCCGCACCGCCAGGCGCGGGGGCACCGTGATCGAGCTGCACGCCAAGGAGTTCAGCATCCTGGAAATCCTGATGCGCAACGCAGGCCGGGTCGTGACCCGCACGCTGCTTCTGGAACGCGTCTGGAACTTCAATTTCGAGCCGAACACGACAGTTGTCGAAACCCATATGAGCCGCCTGCGCGCCAAGGTCGACAAGCCCTTCGGCACGCCCCTCATCCACACCGTTCGCAACACCGGGTATTCCATGCATGGACCGCGGTGACGTCCTCTCGGGCGCCGCGTTCTCGGCGGTTCTGCGGTCGGCCATCGTCTTTGTGGCGGTGCTGGTACTGTTTGGCTGGGCGGCGCTTTCCTACATCGAAAGCAGCCTGATCGCCGAGCTGGGCGACGACGTGCAGCAGCGCTGGAACATCATCGCCGCCGACCACGAGAACGAAGGCCCCGACCATGTGCTGCAGACCATCGAGAAGGTCTCGCGTCTGTCATCGAGCGGGCACCACGCGGTGGCGCTGTTCGGGACGGCCGACAATCTTATCGCCGGAAACGTCGAGACCCGGCCGGACGGCACCGGCCTGCAGGTCGGACCTCTCGACCATTCGGTCGCAGCGCCCGCAGGCACCGGCCATGACTACGTCTATTACGCCGGCCCCCTGGCCGGAAATATGCTCGTCGTCGGCCAGCGGCTGGACCTTCTGTACCACACGCAGGTTCTCATCTTCCGAACCCTCACCATCAGCGGCTTCGTCGTTGTCCTGACGATGCTGTCGGTCGGCTACTACCTCAGCAGCAAGAGCCTGCGGCGCCTGAGAGACATCGAAACCGCCCTGTCGCGCACCAGCGAGGGGGACATGGAGGTGCGTATCCCGGAGAATGGCGGCACGACGCAGATCGACCGCATTGCCCGGCAGATGAACCTTCACCTCGAACGGCTCTCGCGCATGGTCGCCACGACGCGCAACACCGCCGCCGCCGCCGCGCACGATCTGAAATCGCCTCTCGGCCGCGCCTATCTTTCCCTCGGCAAAGCCATCGAAAAGGTTGATGGCGGCGAGGCCCCCAACCACGAGCTCGCAGACACGCAGGACGAGCTGGAAAACATGCGCGTCATCTTCGACGCCTACCTGCAACTCTCGCGTATCGAAGCGGCCGGTGACGGGGTTCTGACGGCGGACGTCGACCTGAAGGAGCTGGCAGGCGAACTGGTCGAGACCTTTGCCCTGATCGCCGAGGATGCCGGCCAGAGCCTGTCGTTCGAGGCGGATGCGGCGGCGGACCATGTGATCCGGGGCGATGCCCAGATGCTTCAGCAGCTCATGGTGAACCTTCTGCAGAACGCGATCACCCATGGGGCGGAGGGCAACCGCATCACCGCGAGGCTCACCCATGGTGACGGGTGCATCCTGTTCACGGTGGCGGATAAGGGCCCCGGCATACCCGCGGACGCGATGGACCGGGTTTTCGAGCCGTTTCACCGGCTCGACCCCAGCCGGTCGAAGCCCGGAAGCGGCCTTGGCCTGGCGCTCGTCAGGGCGATTGCCGAGAAGCACCAGGGCCGCGTCGCGCTGAGAGACAACCAGCCGGGCCTCATCGTCGAGTTGACCTTCCCTGCTCTGGCACGCTAGCCAGCCAGGGAACGTTCGTGAGGGGCCAGGGACGCCCGCCCCACGCGCCCCGCCCTAGCTCCGCGAAATCTTGAACCGCGCGCGCTGCCGCCATGTCTCACCGGGGCGCAGCACCACGGGCGGATAGCTCGGGTTGTTCGGCGCGTCGGGCCACATCTGCGGCTCCAGCGCCAGCCCGGCGCGGCAGCCGTAGGGCCGGCCGGTCAGGCCCACATGTGGCGCCGTATCGATCAGGAATCCCTCGTAAACCTGCAGCCCCGGCATGTCGGCGCGAATGTCGAGCCGCAGCCCGCCCGCCTCCAGCGCCCCGGCATGGCGCAGGCCCTCGCCATCAATGCAGAGGTTGTGGTCGAGCGGCGCGTCGCCCCTCTGATGCACCGCCCGCCCCTGCCGGAAGTCGAAGCGCGTGCCCGCCACCGGCTCGGGCGCGCCCAGCGGGATCAGGTGATCGTCGACCGGCAGGTAATACTCGGCCGGCAAGGTCAGCACATGGCCCGAAAGATCGTCGCGCCCGTCGAGGTTCCAGTAGGAATGATGCGCGAAGGCGCAGAGCGTCGGTGCGTCGGTTTCCGCCTCGATATCCAGCGACAGCCCGTCGTCGCCCACCGCCAGATAGGCGGTGACATCGAGATTGCCGGGAAAGCCCCCCTCGCCATCGGGCATGCGCAGGGTGAGCGTGACATGGCTCTCGCCCAGCTCGGCAATGCGCCAGTTCTTCTCGCCCGCCCCGAAGGGCCCGCCATGCAGCGTGGCATGCGGCTCGTTGCGGTCGAGCTGCAGCAGCTCGCCATCCAGCTCCGCCTCGCCCCGGTCGATGCGGTTGGCGACGCGGCCCACGAGCGCGCCGAAATAGAGCATCGGGCCGAGATAGGCATCCAGCTCCTCCGCGCCCAGCACCAGCGGGTGATCCACGCCCTCCAGCCGCAGATCCTGCAGCGTTGCGCCCCAGCTCAGCACCCTGGCCGTCAGCCCGCCGCCGCGGATGGTGACGCGTTCGACATCACCGCCATCCGGCGCCCGCCCGAAATGTTCTCTCATGCCGCCCTCTCCTCGCGTTCGCCTTGCCCCTGCCCGGCCGCGCCATAGTGTGGGGCAAAGCCCCAGCGGCAAGGAAAGGATATCTCATGCTCAATGTGAAAATCGTTATCGGCAGCACCCGCCCCACCCGCAAAGGCCCCGCCGTGGCCGAATGGGTGCATCGCGTCGCGAAGGGCCGCGGTGACATCGAGGCCGAGCTTGTCGACCTCGCCTACTTCGACCTGCCGCTCCTCGACGAGCCGAACCACCCGGCCATGCACGACTACCAGCACGAGCACACCCGCGCCTGGTCGGACAAAATGAAAGAGGCCGACGCCGTCGTCTTCGTCACGCCGGAATATGATTTCTTCGCCCCCGCCAGCCTGGTCAACGCGCTGCAATGCCTCTCGACCGAATGGAACCGCAAGGTCGCGGGCGTCGTCTGCTACGGCGGCGTCTCGGGCGGCCTGCGCGCGGCGCAGGAGCTGCGGACGCTGATCGCCAATCAGGGTATGATGCCGCTCAAGCAAACCGTCCCCGTCCCGTTCTTCGGCAAGCTCATCGACAACGGCACGCTCAAGGCCAACGAGGAGATGGACAAGGGCCTCACCGGCATGTTCGACGAGCTCGTCCTTTGGGCCGACGCGCTGAAGACGATGCGGGGCTAAGCCCGCCCCTCCTCGCTTTTCTTTAAATATCCTCGGGGGGTCCGGGGGGCAGACAGCCCCCCGGCCTCTCCACCCTACTCAGAGGTAGGAGTTGACGAGGTTCTCCAGCCGCTCCTGCCGGCCCGAGCGCGGCTCGGGGTTCACGCCATCGGCGCGCACCTTGGCCTCGATCGCTTCCAGATCCATGTCCAGCCACGGCGCATCGTTCCAGCCGGCGTAGCGGGCGGCGCGGGCCTCTTCGAGCTTGCCGTCCTCCAGCATCGCCGCGGCCGCCTTCAGGCCGCGGGCGCAGACATCCATGGCGCCGACATGGCCGAGGATCAGGTCTTCGGGGTCGAGCGACTGGCGGCGGAGCTTGGCGTCGAAGTTGGTGCCGCCGGTGTTGAAGCCACCGGCTTTCAGCACCTCGTAATAGGCCAGCGCCACTTCCGGCACGTTGGTCGGGAACTGGTCGGTATCCCAGCCGGACTGGTAGTCGTTCTTGTTCATGTCGATCGAGCCGAGGATGCCGAGGCTCGCCGCCATCGCCAGCTCATGCTCGAAGCTGTGGCCGGCGAGGATGGCATGGCCCTGCTCGATGTTCATCTGCACCTCGCCCTCGAGGCCGAACTCCTTGAGGAAGCCGTAGACCGTGGCGACGTCGTAATCGTACTGGTGCTTCGACGGCTCCTGCGGCTTCGGCTCGACGAGGATCGCGCCCTTGAAGCCGATCTTGTGCTTGTAGTCGACGACCATCTGCAGCATCCGCCCGGCCTGCTTGCGCTCCTGCGCGAGGTCGGTGTTGAGCAGCGTCTCGTAGCCTTCGCGCCCGCCCCAGAGCACGTAGTTCTGCCCGCCGAGCTTGTGCGTGACGTCCATGCAACCCTTGATGGTGGCGGCGGACCAGGCGAACACATCCGGATCGGGGTTGGTCGCGGCGCCCGACATGAAGCGGCGGTGCGTGAAGAGGTTGGCGGTGCCCCAGAGCAGGTTCGTGCCCGTCTCTTCCATCTTGCCGGCGAAGACGTCGGCAATGGCGTCGAGGTTCGACTGGTTCTCGGCGAAGGTCTCGCCCTCCGGCCGCACGTCGAGGTCATGGAAGCAGAAGAACGGCGCGCCGAGGATGCGGAACATCTCGAAGGCGACATCGGCCTTCATCTTGGCAGCGTCCATGCTGTCGCCCCACCACGGGCGGTCGAAGGTGCGCCCGCCGAAGGGGTCGCCGCCCTCCCAGGCGAAGCTGTGCCAGTAGGCGATGGAGAAGCGCAGGTGGTCGGCCATGCGCTTGCCCATGAGCATCTCGTCGGGGTTGTAATGCTTGAAGGCGAATTCGTTGGTGCTGTCCGGCCCCTCGAACTTGATCTCGGGGATGCCCTTGAAGAAATCGGTCATGTTGGTCCTCGTCACTGATGGTCAGACGCTGCGGATCGCACCGTAGGCGGCGCGGTAGCGGTCATGGGTGTCCTTGAAGGCCTGGGTCAGCCCGGCCTCGGGCTCGATGGTGCGGGCAATGGCCGGCGGGGTGGCGATCTCGGTGCCGGCGCCGGTGGCGGCCATGAGGCCGAGCCGCGCGGCGCCGTAGGCCCCGCCGAAATCGCCGGCCTCGGGCAGCTCGACGGGCATGTCGAGCGCGGTGGCGATGGCCTTCAGCCAGTAGTCGGAGCGCGAGCCGCCGCCGACGGCGATGAGCCGGTCGATGGCGGTGCCGGTGCCCTTCAGCGCCTCGGCGCAATCGGCGAGCGCGAAGGTCACGCCCTCCAGCACCGCGCGGGTCAGCGCGGCGCGGTCGGCGCCGTGATCTAGCCCGAGGAAGGCGCCGCGCACCTTGGCGTCGTTATGGGGCGTCCGCTCGCCGCCGAGATACGGCAGGAAGAGCGTGCGGCCGGGGGACTTGAGCTCGCCGAGGCTGCCCGTCAGCTCCGAGGCCGGGGCGCCTGCGATGCCGGCGAACCAGTTCAGCGAGTCCGCCGCCGACAGGATCACCCCCATCTGGTGCCATGTGCCGGGCAGCGCATGGCAGAAGGTGTGCACGGCGCTGGCGGCGTCGGGCTGGTAGGCGTCGGAGGCGGCGAAGAGCACGCCCGAGGTGCCGAGGGAGACGAAGGCCTGCCCCGCTTTCACCACGCCCATGCCCACGGCAGAGGCCGCGTTGTCGCCCCCGCCCCCGGCCACGACGACGCCGGCCGGGATGCCGTATTTCGCCGCCAGCTCACCGCGGAGCGTGCCGGAGACCTCCGAGCCCTCGACCAGCCGCGGCATGTGTGCGCGGGAGAGGTCGGTGGCGGCCAGAAGCTCGTCGGCCCAGTCGCGGGTCTCGACGTTGAGCCAGGCGGTGCCGGCGGCGTCGGACATTTCGCCCACGTAGTCGCCGGTCAGCCAGAGGCGCAGGTAATCCTTCGGCAGCAGCACCTTGGCGACCTTTGCGAAGATCTCCGGCTCGTGGCGCTTCACCCAAGCCAGCTTCGGCGCGGTGAAGCCGGGGAAGACGATGTTGCCCGTCAGCTTGCGGAAGGCGGGGTTGGCATCCAGCTCCGCCGCCTCGTCCGCCGAGCGGGTATCGTTCCACAGGATGCAGGGCCGCAGCACCTTGTCGGCGCTGTCCAGCAGGGTCGCGCCGTGCATCTGGCCCGAGAGGCCGATGCCCTTCAGGCCCGACAGGTCCGCCTTGGCGCCAAGCTCGGCGAACACCGCCTCTGCCGCGGCGATCCAGCTTTCGGGGGCCTGCTCCGACCAGCCGTCGTGGGGGCGTTCGTTGGTCAGGGGCGCGGTGGCTTCGGCCACCACGCGCTGATCGTCATCAAGCAGGATGCCCTTGAGGCCGGACGTGCCGAGATCGAGGCCGAGATACATGTGAGGCCCTTTCGAAAATCAGAATTACAAGGCGGATCAGGCCGCCAGATGCTCCGGCTTCTTGCCGAGGATGATCATGGCGAGGAGGTCGTCTTCGCTCACCTTGTCCACATCGACCGTGCCGACGAGCTCGCCGTTCTTCATCACCGACGCCCGGTCGCAGAGCTGCTTCACGGCGTGCACGTCGTGGTCGATGAGGAAGATGCCGAGGCCGTCCTTCTTCAGCTCGGTGATCAGGTCGGCGACCATCTGCGTCTCCTGGGGCCCGAGCGCCGCGGTGGGCTCGTCCATGATGAGGATGCGGGCGTTGAAATAGACGGCCCGCGCGATGGCGACCGACTGGCGCTGACCGCCCGAGAGGGCCGAGACCGGGTCCTTGAACTTTTTGAAGTTCGGGTTGAGCCGGTGCATGATCTTGCGCGTCTCGGCCTCCATGGCCGCGTCGTTGACGAGGCCGAGGCCGGTCGTCAGCTCGCGCCCGAGGAAGAGGTTCGAGGCGGCATCGAGGTTATCGGCCAGCGCGAGCGTCTGGTAGATCGTTTCGATGTTGTAGCCGCGCGCATCGCGCGGGTTGTTGATCACCGCCTTCTCGCCGTTGACGAAGACGTCGCCCGAGTCCTGCTTGTAGGCGCCCGAGAGGCACTTGATGAGCGTGGACTTGCCCGCGCCGTTGTGCCCGAGCAGGCCGTGGACCTCCCCCGGATAAAGATCGACGCTGACATCGTCGACGGCATGGACGCCGCCGAAGGAGATGCGGATGTTCTTCAGTTCGACGAGCGGTGTGCCGCTGCGATTGACCTCGGACATCATTTGCCTCCCCAGCGCTTGCGATACATGATGTCGACCCAGACGGCGAAGACGAGCACGCCGCCGACCACGATGTTCTGGAACGGCGCGTCGACGCCGACCATGCCCATCCCCGATTGCAGCGACTGCATGATCAGCGCGCCGAGGATGGCGCCGTAGATCGTGCCGAGACCGCCCGAAAGCGCGGTGCCCCCGATGACGGCGGCGGCGATGACGCGCAGCTCGTCGAGCGTGCCGATGTCGTTGGTGTGGAAGGTCAGGCGCGCCGAGGCCACGACAGCGGATAGGCCGCAGAGGAAGCCCATGATCGCGAAGACCTTCACGGTCAGCATCTTGGTGTTGATGCCCGACAGCTCCGCCGCATCGGGGTTGCCGCCGGTGGCGAAGATGTAGCGGCCAAGCCGCGTCTTGCGGGCGATGATCGTCATCACCACGGCGACAAGCGCCAGGATCATCACCGAGATCGGCAGGCCATGGCCTTGTGTATAGCCCTCGGGCAGCACCTCGCCGCGCGCCTCGAACAGGCGCTCCAGCTTGCCCTGCGGCACGAGGTAGGAATTCAGCACCCACACGAAGGCGAGGATGGCGGCGATGAAGACGATGCCGAGCGCCACTTCGGCCCACATGGGCTTCACCGGGAATTCATGCTCGATCTTGCTGCGCCGTGCCGACCAGAGCGCCCAGATGGCGGCGACACAGGCGATGGCGCCGACGATCCAGCTGACCGTGGTGCCGAGCGTGCCCTCGGCCCCGCCAAAGAGCAGGAAGTTGGCGTTGAGCGGGCCGATCGTCTGACCGTCGGTGATGTACCAGCCGACGTTGCGCCAGACGAGCAGGCCGCCGAGCGTGACGATGAAGGCCGGAATGCCCTGATAGCCAACGAGCCAGCCGTTGAAGGCGCCGATAATGGTGCCCACGACGAGGCCGGCGATGATGGTGATCGGGGCGATCCAGAAAGAATCGAACCCGCCCAGCATCTCGGGCAGCCAGCGCGCCTGCATCATGCCCATTACGGCAGAGCAAAGCGCCAGGATGGCGCCGACCGACAGGTCGATATGGCGGGTGACGATGATGAAGACCATGCCGGTCGCCATGATGGCGACGCTGACCGTCTGGATCGTCAGGTTGAAGATGTTGCGGGCCGACAGGAAGCGCCCGTCGGTGAAAATCGAAAAGGCGATGCAGATCAGCACGAAGGCGCCGATCATGCCCAGCAGCCGGGTGTCGATCTCAAGGGTCTGAAGCAGGCTCCGCCGCTTCGGGGCGGGGGCAGTGCTGCCCGATGTCGTGTCGCTCATGGGAAAGACGGCCTTCGGCGAAGTGGAGGGCGCCCCGGCAAGTCCCGGGGCGCCCGTTGGCGCTTGGTGCTAGAGCCTCAAGAGGCTCAGTTGCAGGGCGACGGGCCGTCCGTCACGCCCTGGCAGAGCTCTTCCTGGCTGATCCAGCCGGCATCGACGATGGTGTCGAGGTTGTCGGCGGTGATCGGAACCGGGGCAAGGAACTCGGCCCACATCGTGGTGCCGGCCGGGGAGGTCCACTCCTCGGCGCCCTCGATGGCGGACATCTCGGTGCCCTGGGCGAGCTGCACGGCGATCTCGCCGGCGGCGCGGCCGAGGTCACGGCTGTCTTTCCAGACGGTGACGGTCTGGGTGCCTTGGGCCACGCGGTTCAGCGCGGCGAAGTCGGCGTCCTGACCAGAGACGGGGATACCGTCCATGCCCTGGGCGGCAAGAGCCGCCACGGCGCCGCCGGCGGTGCCGTCGTTGGAGGCCACGACCGCGTCGACGTTGTTGTCGTTCTCGGTCAGGATCTGCTCCATGTTGCGCTGCGCGTTGGCCGGAACCCAGCCATCGGTATAGGCTTCACCGACGATGGTGATCGCACCGCTGTCGATGGCGTCCTGCAGCACTTCCTGCTGGCCGCCGCGAAGGAAGTCGGCGTTCGGGTCGGTCGGCGAGCCCTTGATCATGACATAGTTGCCTTCCGGCGCCGCTTCGAGAACGGCGCGGGCCTGCATACGGCCGACTTCGACGTTGTCGAAGGTCAGGTAGAAGGCGCGGTCGTCTTCGATGAGACGGTCATAGGCGATGACCGGAATGCCCTCGTCGGCGGCGGCCTGCACGGCCGGGATAACGGCCTGCGTGTCCTGCGCCAGAACGATCAGCGCGTCGACGCCCTGCGCCATCAGGCTCTCGATGTCGGAGAGCTGCTTGGACGACGAGGATTGCGCGTCGGTCGACACATACGTGGCGCCGGCGGCCTCGAGCGCGGCCATGATGGCGGCTTCGTCGGTTTTCCAGCGCTCTTCCTGAAAGTTCGACCAGCTCACACCGACCGTCAGGTCTTGCGCCAGAGCGGACGTGGAAAAGCCAACCGTCGCAACGACGGCGGCGACTAGTGCGTTACGCATAGGTACCTCCCTATCTTCACCACGCCCGTTCTCGAGCCGGTGGCGAGCCTTACGACTCTGCGCCGACAGCATGACTTCTTTTATTCGCCTGTCAAAGAATATTTTTGCGCCCAGCGAACAAAAATTGCCTCTTCCAATCAATCGGATGCCTTCTAAGATGCAGACAATGAACGGGAGGGGCCTGAGCGGCCCAATAAGTCGTACGGGATGAAGTATATGGAGGAGGTCTTCCCCGCAGGGGATGCCGACGAGGGCGCATCTGCCGCGGCCCCCGCCGCCGTCGAGCCGTCGGGCTGCGGCCCGCTGGTTAGCGCGCCCTCGTCTGGCGAGACCAAGGCCCTGCGCCAGCTGGTGTTCGAGCATGTGCGCGCCTCGGGCCGGGCCGCCCGGGCCGATGTCGTACGCGCGCTCGGCATCTCTGCCGGCTCGGTCACCACGCTCACCTCCGATCTCATTGCGCAGGGCAATCTGCGCGAGGTCACCGACGCGCCGCGCGAGCGGCTGGAAATGGGCCGTGGCCGCCCTCCCGTAGCGCTGGAGGTGGTGGGCGGCGCCCACCATGTCGTCGGCATCAAGCTCGGGGACGAGCGTCACACCGCCGTGCTCGCCGATTTCGCCGGCACGATCCGCGCCGAGGTTGCCGTCGCGGCCAGCGCCGCGCGCAAGGCTATGCCAGAGATGATCGCCGAGATCGGCCGCCTGGTGGAGCGGCTGCTGGCGGAGACGGGCGTGCGCCCCGGCGACATCTCCGCCGCCGGCATCGGCCTGCCCGGCATGGTTGACCATCACGCCGGCACCATCCCCTGGTCGCCGGTGATGACGGGCCGCGATCTGCCGCTCGCCGCCGCCTTTGAAGAACGTTTCGGCGTGCGCACCTATATCGACAACGATGCCAACATGCTCACCCTGGCCGAGCTGTGGTTCGGCGCCGGGCGCAACACGCAGGATTTCCTCGTTGTCACCATCGAGGGCGGCGTGGGCATGGGCGCGGTCATCGGCGGCCGGCTCTGGCGCGGCACCCGCGGCATGGGGCTGGAGCTCGGCCACACCAAGGTGCAGATCGACGGCGCCCTCTGCCGCTGCGGCAAGCGCGGCTGCCTTGAGGCCTATGTCGCCGACTATGCCCTCGCCCGTGAGGCGCGCACCGCGCTCGGCATGTCGTCTCGCGACCCGGTCGACGTGCACATGCTGCTGGAGGATCTCTTCGCCGAGGCCAAGGCCGGCAATGCCGCGGCCCGGTCGATCTTCAACCGCGCCGGCAAGATCCTCTCGCTCGGGCTCAGCAATGTGCTGCAGCTCTTCGACCCCGAGCTGGTCATCCTGTCGGGCGAGCGCATGCAATACGATTATCTCTATGCGGACGAGATGCTGGCCGAGCTGCATCGCCAGGTGCTCGATTCCGGCCGCCCCCCCGCCGATGTGCAGATACACGCCTGGGGCGATCTGGTCTGGGCGCGCGGCGCCACGGCTCTGGCGCTCGACAAGGTCACCGACCGCGTGATCGGCACGGCCGCCGCATGATCCCCACCCTTCGTGAGGCCGCCGCACCAGGCGCCATCGCCCGCCCCCATCGCCCCGCCCCAATCTCTCGCTTTTCTCAAAATATCCCGGGGGGGCCGCAGGCGGGGGGCCGCGCCCCCCTCCGCACTCTCCTGCCGGTCCTTGCGCTCACCATCCTCGCCCTGCCCGCCACTGCCGACCCGCTTTTCGAGCCCCATTCGGCCGACATCCCCGCGCACGAATATACCGGCGGCTGGGAGCATTTCGTCGGCGGCGGCGCCGCGGTCTTCGACTGCAACGGCGATGCCCTGCCGGAGATCGTCGCCGCCGGCGGCACCTCCCCCATGCTGCTCCTGCGCAACGAGGGCGGCTTCGCCTTCACCCCTGCCCCCTTCCCCGAGATCACCGGCAGCACCGGCGCCTACCCGCTGGATGTTAACGGCGACGGCGCGCTGGACCTCTTCGTCCTGCGCGTCGGCCCCGACCGGCTGCTCCTCGGCGACGGCGCCTGCGGCTTCACCGAGGCCACCGGCCAGGACACCATCCCGGCCGAAGACCGCTGGTCCACCGCCTTCACCGCCTGGTGGGAGGGCGACGGCCCCCCCACCCTCGCCATCGGCCACTATGTCGACCGCGCCGATCCGTCCGGCCCCTTCGAGGCCTGCGACGGCAACGTCATCCTGCGCCCCTCCCCCTCCGGCTACGTCTCCGAGCCGCTGGAGCCGGGCTTCTGCGCCCTCTCCATCCTCGCCGCCCGTGATGCCCGTCGCCGCCTCGGCCTCCGCCTCTCCAACGACCGGCACTATTACGTGCGCGGCGGCTACGAGCAGATGTGGGACATCGATGAGGGCCGGTTCCTCACCGAGGAGGATGGCTGGCCCACCGTCTCCCTCTGGGGCATGGGCATCGCCTCCCGCGACCTCGACGGCGACGGGCGCGACGAGGTGATGCTCACCTCGATGGGCGATCAGCTCCTGCAGCTCGCCGGGCCCGACGGCGCCTATCGCGCCGCGCCCTATTCCATCGGCACCTATGCCCAGCGCCCCTATCTGGGCGACGACGGCCGCCCCTCCACCGGCTGGCATGCCGAATGGGGCGATGTCGACAATGACGGGCGCGACGATCTCTTCATCGCCAAGGGCAATGTCGACCAGATGCCCAGCAACGCCATCCACGACCCCAACAATCTGCTGATGCAGGGGGAGGACGGCACCTTCACCGAAACCGGCCTGGTCGCCGGCATCGCCACGACCGACCGCTCCCGCGGCGCGGCTTTGGCCGATCTCGACGGAGACGGCCGGCTCGACCTGGTGGTCGTCAACCGCCGCGCCCCGCTGGAACTCTACCGCAACGTGACGGAGGGCACGGGCCACTGGCTTGCCATCGACCTCTCCCAGCCCGGCGGCAACAGCCGCGCCATCGGCGCCGAGATCGTGGTGGAAACGGAGGACGGCCAGCGCCACACCCGCCAGGTCACCATCGGCGGCGGCCATGCCGGCGGTGAGGCCGTACCGCAGCACTTCGGCCTGGGCGAAGCAGAGGCGGCCAGCGTTACGGTGACTTGGCCCGACGGCACGGTCAGCGAGGCCGAGGTCGGGGTGGATGCGGTGGTGTCTCTGGCGCATCCTTGAAGCCAAGGGGTCGCGTCTCTCTCCAGTCGGAACCATCCAGCCTGCACCAGCTGAGCGAGACCCGCCCACTTACTGGCCCGCGCTGACCAAGCGCGGGCCGCCCCCGACCCGCCCCCCGGGCGGGCGCATGGCGATGATGCTCGCAGCAGGCCGGTCGTCCGATGCTTCAGGGATAAATCGGTCAGCTTGAGCGGCGCGTCCGCCCACTCACGGGTCGGGCGCGACCCTTGCACCAGGCATCGAGTGTCGGCCAAGGGGAACTGACGCAAAAGTGGCACCCCACCACCCCGCCCCTAGGGCATCGGCACATTCAGCCCGCTCGGCACCGTCTCTGGGATGCCCAGCCGCCCCGTCTCCGCCACCGGATCGGTCAGCGTGCCCAGAAACGCCACGAGCGCCTCGATATCGGCCTCGCTCAGCTCCACCGGCGGCACCTCCACCGCAGCTTCGATGGCCGCCCGGTCCTCGTCGGTGTCCATGATGGCCCAGTCGCTCACGCCCAGCTCCGGCAGCAGCGCCTCGGCGCGGTCATAGGCCTCCATTCCCGCCACCGGGTCGACGTGGAAGGCGAGGTAGCCCTCCAGCGTCCGGAAGGCACCGGCATGGCCATAAGGCTCGGTCAGCGCCACGTTGCGCAGCGAGGGGGTGCGGAAGGCATACATGTCCTCCGCCCGGCCGGTCACCTCGGCCCTCCCCTCGTCGCGGTCGTGTTGCTCGAAGCGGGCGCCCTTGCCGGGGCCGATCTGCACGTCGCCCATGGCGTGGAAATCGTGATCGGTCAGGAACGGCCCCGCGTGGCAGCCGCTGCAGCCGCCCCGCCCGTAGAAGATCTCCGCCCCCTCGGCGGCGCGCCCCTCCAGCTCCGCCTCTCCCTTCAGCCAGGCGTCGAACGGCGCGGTGTCGGAGCGGAATTCGAAGGCCATGAAGGCGGCGATGGCGTTGGAGATCTCCTGGTAGGTGATGTCCTCCGGCGCAGTCACCCTCTCCGGATAGACCGCCTCGAACCGCTCCGCATAGGCGGGGATCGCCGCCACCCGCCGCGCCAGCAGGTCCCACGCGCCGCCCTCGCCGGTGAAGAGGCCCATCCGCACGGCCTGAGAGACATCGCTCTCCTGATAATGCCCCGCCATCTCGTCGGGCGAGACCACGGGGAACATCGCTTGCGTCGAGAGCATCGAGGTCAGCCCATCGAGCATCTCGTCTTCCAGCGGCGTGCGCATGCCATGCGCATGGCCCTCGTCGAGCTCGACGCGCCCGTCCATGAACATGGCGCGGTATTGCAGGGCCGAGACGTTCCACAACCCCTGCGCGTTCCGCGGCACCCGCTCCTCGGGCATGTTTTCCGGGTCGGCCACCCGCTCCGGCCCAAGGCCGATGCCGCCATCGCCGAGGCCGAGCGACAGCCCGTCGGAGGTGCCGAAGGCGGGGTGGTGGCAGGTGACGCAGGCCACCTCCTTCCCACCCGAGAGGATGGGATCGTAGAAGAGCAGCTGCCCGAGTTCGGCCTCGGCCCTGTCGACGGGCGGGAAATCCGCGTCGGTCAGCGGGGCGGGCAGGCCCTCGGGCCGGCCCTGGGCCAGCGCGGCGGCGGCGAGGCCCGCCAGCAGGGCGGCGGCGCTCGCGCGCGTGATGGATTTATGCGGCATGGGCTCCTCCAGCTCCTCCGGCTGGCGCGCAACATGGACCGGTGCGGCCGGTTAGAAAAGGGGCTGCCGCGGGCATCGACGCGAGCGGAGGGGTTTGACGACTCGGAGAACGGGGGTGTAGAACAAAAAGAGAACAAACCTGATGTGAGTCCCCCTTGCCTTGGCCCGCTGCCACGATCGCCAATGCATCACAGAGCTCCGCTTCCGCCTCTCCGGGCGAGGAGCGCCGGCCTGCCGATGCCCCCTCCCCTCCGAGCGGCGCCCCCCTTCGGGCCATCCCGGCAGAGAGCGGACCGGGCTGGCCCCGGCCGGGCGGCCACACCATGCGCTCCCTCCGCTCGCCCTCCCCCCGTTCAGCCCCGGAGGAGCGCGCCGCCCCCTCTCCCTCGCCGCTGGCAGGCCGGGCGCCGAGCCTCGCCGAGGTCTTCGCCTCGGATGCGGCGGATGCGGCGGCTCCCGGCTTCGTGCTGGCGCATCTGGCGCCCGGGCCGGTGCTCTGGGTGCAGGACAGGCTCAGCCGCCGCGAGGCGGGGCGGATGATGCTCGCCGGGCTCGGGCCGGGGGTGGAGCTCTTCGTACTCACCGTCTCTCGGCCCGCGGATGTGCTGCGCGCGATGGAGGAGGGGCTGGCCTGCCCCTCGCTCTCAGCCGTGGTGGGCGAGATCTGGGGCGAGGCGCCGGTGCTCTCCTTCACGGCAACCAAGCGGCTGGCGATGCGGGCCGAGGGCGAAAAGGTGCCGGCCTGGCTGATCCGACGGGCGGCGCGGGCCGATCTGTCGGCGGCGCGCAGCCGCTGGCGCCTCGCCTCGCTGCCCTCCTTCGCCGCCCCGCCGGACCTGCAGGCTCCGGCAGCGCCCACCTGGCGCGCCGGCCTCTTCCGCGCCCGCTGGCGGGTGCCGGCGGACTGGGTGGTCACGCATGAGACTGCGCTCGCCTTCCGCCACGAGGCGCCCTTCAACGAGGCGGCCTGGGGCCTCACCCCGCCCGGCGACGCGCCCGAGGGCGAGCCTCCCGCCCCGCCGGTGGAGCGCCCGGCGCCCGTCACCAACGTCGTTCAACTGGCCCTGCGGCGCTGAAGGGGGGCTGTCTGCCCCCCTCTTGGCCTTTGGCCAATTCACCCCCCGAGGATTTTTTCGGAGCAAAGACAGCAAGGCAGCCTGCCTCGGCAAGGAGACAGGCTGCCCGACGGTGGCCCGTCTTCGCTCACAACCGGCCGCGTCCCCGCTCCGGCTGCCCACCCATCCTGCCCCGAAAGTGGTTAAGAGCTCGTTACCGGCGCGCGCCCCCCGTCACACCGCCCGCCGCCGCGCCAACCTCGATCCTCAGCCGAGCGCGGCCCGCCGCCCTCCCCCTGTCTTTGCTCCTGCAAAATCCTCGGGGGGGCCGCCAACGGCGGCGGGGGGCAGACAGCCCCCCTCCCCGGCCCGCCTGCCCTCCCTGCCCCCGGGCCAGGGCTCCCCCGGCCGCGAAGCAGCGCCGCGGCCATGAGCGTGCCGGGTCCCTCCGCGGCCCGGCGCCTCCTCTCGCTCAGCCTGCCCGGCTTCGCCATCGAGCGGCATCTGCGCGAGGCGGAGCGGCAGGGCGAGGCGGGCGGCGGCGCGGCGGGGGCCGAGCTGCCGCTGGTGCTGATGGTCGAGGGGCGGCACGGGCCGGTCGTCGAGGCGGCGACGCGGGCGGCGCTCCTTGGCGGCGTGCAGCCCGGCATGCGCGTCGTCGATGCGCGCGCCCTCCTGCCCGAGCTCAAGGTCGCCTATGCCGACCGGGGCGGCGATGCCGCCGCTCTCGCCCGGCTGATGCGCTGGTCGCGGCGCTGGAGCCCGTGGACGGCGATCGACACCAGCGCCGGCGAGACGGCGCCGCCCGGCTCCGCCGCGCTGATCCTCGACACGACGGGCTGCGATCATCTCTTCGGCGGCGAGGCCGCGATGCTGGCGGGCATCGAGGCGGAGCTCGCCGGGCTCGGCCTCTCGGCCCGCCTCGCCATCGCGCCCAGCCGCGGCGCCGCCTGGGCGCTGGCGCGCTTCGGCCCCGTCCGCGCGCGCTGCGGGATGGGCGATCTCGCCGCCAGCCTCGCGCCCCTGCCCGTCCGCGCCCTGCGGCTGGAGGAGGAGGTGCTGACGCTGCTGCACCGGCTCGGCCTCAAGACCATCGGCGATCTCGCCGCCCTGCCGCGCCTCTCGCTCGCCCGCCGCTTCGGGCGCGAGCCCCTCTCGCGCAACCCGCTCCTGCGGCTCGATCAGGCCATGGGCCGCAGCGACGAGCCAATCGACGCGCCGGACGAGCCGCCGCGCTTTCTCGCCCGCCGCCGCCTCGCCGAGCCGGTGATGGACCCGCTGCCCATGATCCCCGCCCTGGCCGAGGAGCTGGCCGCGAGCCTTGCCGCTGCCGGCTTCGGCGCGCGGCGGCTGGTGCTGACCATCTTCCGCACCGATGGCGAGACGGCCGGCGCCGCCGTGACCACCGCCCGCGCCAGCCGCGACGCCGCGCATCTGGCGCGGCTCTTCGATGGCAAGCTCGACCGGCTCGACCCGGGCTTCGGCTTCGACTGCCTCACGCTGGCCGCGCCGCGGGTGGAGCGCATCGCCCAGCGCCAGCAGCGCCTCGATGCCCGGCGGGCGGAGGGGGAGGAGCTGGCGGCGCTGGTCGACCGCCTCTCCGCCCGCTTCGGCGCCCATAACCTCACCCGCCCCCGCCCGGTGGAGAGCCATGTGCCCGAGCGGGCCGAAGAGGCGCCCCCCGCCATCGCCGGTCGGCCCGAGCCGGCGACACCGCCGGCCCCGCCCCGCGCCGCGCCCCGGCCTCTCCGCCTCTTCGAGCCGGCCGAGGAGGTGCGCGTGATCCATGCTGTGCCCGAGGGCCCGCCGGCGCAGTTCATCTGGCGGCGCGTCACCCACCGCGTCACCCGCTTCTCGGGGCCAGAAAGGATCGCCCCCGAATGGTGGCAGGACAGCCCCGGCACCCGCCTGCGCGACTACTGGCGCATTGAAGATCACCAGGGCCGCCGCTTCTGGCTCTACCGCGAGGGGATCGAGGGCGACCGCCGCGGCGGCCCGCCACGCTGGTACGTGCACGGGGCCTTCGCATGAGGGGGCTCTCTGCTCGCCGCCCCCTCACCTTCCCCTCGGAAGGGCCGCGCCCGACCCGTGGGGGGGCGGACACCACGCCGGGGCTGCGCGGTTTATCCCCGAAGCCCCGGACGACGGCCCGGCTGCGCATGACAGCGCCATGCGCCCGCCCGTGGGGCGGGTCGGGCGCGGCCCACGGTTGGTCACCGCGGGCCCTTGGGTGGCAGGGGGATCGCACCGTGCCGGAGGATGCGCTCGTGGCGACGGGATGGTGGGGTGCAACCCCACCCGCCGGAGGCCCCGCCCATGCCTGAGAGCGATGTCATTCCGCAGAAGCGGCTCGACCCCACGGGCTTCAAGCCCAACCCGCCCGCGCCCTTCGTCGAGCTGGGGCTCATGAGCGCGTTTTCCTTCCTGCGCGGCGCGTCGGAGGCGACCGATCTCGTGGAGACCGCCCATGTGCAGGGCTATGACGCCATCGGCATCGCCGATCTCAACACGCTCGCCGGGGTGGTGCGCTTGCATGCCGCCGCCAAGGCCGCCGGCATGCGCCCGCTCATCGGCTGCCGGCTGCAGCTCGTCTCCGGCGACGAATTCCTCGCCTACCCGAAGGACCGCGAGGCCTATGGCCGCCTCTCCCGCCTGCTCTCCAAGGGCAAGATGCGCGACGTGGAGGGCCGCTGGCAGGACAAGGGCGCCTGCGACCTCACGCTGAAGGATCTGGCGCGCCATCAGGAGGGGCTGATCCTCATCGCGCTGCCGGAGCTCGACCTTGCCCATTTCGCGGGCCGCCTCGCCGAGATGCGCCCGCACCTGCCGGGCCTCTCCCACATCGCCGCGCGCGTGGCCTACCGGGGGGATGACCGCGCCCGGCTCATCACCCTCGACAGGCTGGCGAAACAGCACGATCTGAGGCTCCTCGCCACCAATGACGTGCTCTATCACGCGCCCGCCCGCCGCCCCCTGCAGGACGTGATGACCTGCATCCGCGAGAAGACGACCATCACCCGCGCCGGCTACCTGCTCGAGGCCAATGCCGAGCGGCACCTGAAGAGCCCCAAGGAGATGATCCGCCTCTTCGGCGAGTACCCCGAGGCGATCCGCGCCGCGCGCGACATCATGAGCGAGATCACCTTCTCGCTCGACGAGCTGGCCTATGAATACCCCCGCGAGGTGATCCCGCAGAACATGACCCCGCAGGCCTGGCTCGAAGAGCTCACCTGGAAAGGCGCGGCGGAGCGCTATCCAGAAGGGGTGCCGCTGCCCACGCAGGCGGTGCTGAAGAAGGAGCTGGCGATGATCGAGAAGCTCGACATCGCCCGCTACTTCCTGACGATCCACGACATCATCCGCTTCGCGCGCCATGAGAGCACACCGCCGATCCTCTGCCAGGGGCGCGGCTCGGCGGCGAATTCCGCCGTGTGCTACGTGCTCGGCATCACCAGCGTCGACCCCGCGCAGCACCAGCTGCTGTTCGAGCGCTTCATCAGCGAAGAGCGCAAGGAGCCGCCGGATATCGATGTGGATTTCGAGCATGAGCGCCGCGAAGAGGTCATCCAGCATATCTATGCCAAGTATGGCCGCGACCGCGCCGGGCTTTGCGCGACCGTCATCCATTACCGCCCCCGGAGCGCCATCCGCGAGGTCGGCAAGGTCATGGGGCTGTCGGAAGACGTCACCGGCGCGCTCGCCAAGACCGTCTGGGGCAGCTACGCGCGGGCCGATGGGGCCAAGCCCGAGGAGGCGGGGGTGGACCTTGCCGACCCGCTGCTGCGGATGACCATCAAGCTCGCCGAGCAGATGGTGGGGATGCCGCGGCACCTGTCCCAGCATGTCGGCGGTTTCATCCTGACGGAGCGCCCGCTGACCGAGACGGTGCCCATCGGCAACGGCGCCATGCCCGACCGCAGCTTCATCGAATGGGACAAGGACGATATCGACGCGCTCGGCATCCTGAAGGTGGATATCCTCGCGCTCGGCATGCTCACCTGCATCCGCAAGGCCTTCGACATGATCGAGGCGCATCACGGCGAGCGGTGGACGCTGGCCAATGTCCCGCAGGAGGATGCGCGGGTCTACGACATGCTCTGCAAGGGCGACAGCATCGGCGTCTTCCAGGTGGAGAGCCGGGCGCAGATGAACATGCTGCCGCGCCTGCGCCCCCGGCAGTTCTACGACCTCGTCATAGAGGTCGCCATCGTGCGGCCGGGGCCCATTCAGGGCGACATGGTGCACCCGTACCTCCGCCGCCGCACCGGGGCGGAGGAGATCATCTACCCCTCGCCCGCCGCGCCGCATGACCCGGCCGAGTTGAAGAGCATCCTCGCCCGCACGCTTGGCGTGCCGATCTTTCAGGAGCAGGCGATGAAGATCGCCATCGAGGCGGCGGAGTTCTCGCCGAAGGAGGCCAACGAGCTGCGCAAGGCCATGGCCACCTTCCGCTCCGCCGGCACCATCGGGCTCCTGGAGGACAAGATGGTCTCCCGCATGGTGAAACGCGGCTATGAGGAGGAGTTCGCGCGCCGCTGCTTCGACCAGATCAAGGGCTTCGGCGAATACGGCTTTCCCGAAAGCCATGCGGCGAGCTTCGCGCTGCTCGTCTATGTCTCCGCCTGGCTGAAATGCCATTACCCCGGCATCTTCGGCGCCGCGCTGCTGAACTCGCAGCCCATGGGCTTCTACGCCCCCGCCCAGATCGTGCGCGACATGCGCGAGCACGGGGTCGAGGTGCGGCCCGCGGATGTGAACTTCTCGGAATGGGACACGACGATGGAGCCCGACGGCACCGGCTTTGCCGTGCGGCTCGGCCTGCGGCAGATCGGCGGGCTGAACCGGGAGGGCGCCGAGCGGATGATCGCGGGCCGCGACGCACCCTTCGAGAGCGTGGCCGAGCTGCAGACCCGCGGGCGCTGCAAGCCGGCCCTGATCCGCCGGCTGGCCGAGGCCGACGCGATGCGCTCGCTCTTCATCGACCGGCGGCAGGCGCTCTGGGAGGCGCGGGGCCTGAAGGAAGCGCCGGACCTGCCCCTCTTCCAGCCGGGGATGGACGAGGGACCCGAGCGCGTGGTGCCCCTGCCGCAGATGCCGCTCTGCGAGGCCGTGGTGGCCGATTACCAGACGCTGCGGCTATCGCTGAAGGCGCATCCGATGAGCTTCCTGCGCCGCAGCCTCGCCAAGCAGGGCTACCGCTCGACGGAGGATCTCGCCCGAATGCGCAACGGCCAGCGGCTGAAGCTGGCGGGGCTGGTGCTGCTGCGACAGCGGCCGGGCACCGCGAAGGGCGTGTGCTTCGTGACGCTGGAGGACGAGTTCGGCACCGCCAACCTGGTGATCTGGGAGAAGGTCTTCGCCACCTTCCGCAAGCAGGTGATGCAATCGCGCCTGATGGTCGTGCATGGCCGGGTGCAGCGCGACGTGGAGATCGTGCATTTCGTGGTGGAGCGGGTGGAGGACCGGACGGATGCGCTCATGCGCCTCGGCCCCGAGCGGCTGGCGCCGCCGCTGGCCCGCGCCGACGAAGCGGTGAAGCCGGTGCAGGGCTCGCGGCATCCCGGGGCGCATCACCCGAGGGATGCGCGGATCTTCCCGAAGAGCCGGGACTTTCATTGAGGCGCTGTGCGGGGAAGCTGGCGGCAGCGAAGAGGTATTTTGGTCAGATGAAAGGGGAGAAGTGGCCTCGCAGCTGACCACCGACGCCACATGCACCACCCTCGCCCGGCTGCCGCTACCGCGCTTTGTGCCCGCCACACCCCTCCCAGCCCCGAGCTCTGCGCCCAGCCCAGCCAGAGCGACAGCCCGCGGGGCGGGCCGGCGCTCGCCCGGCGCCTTCGGCGCGCTTACGGGCGTGGTGTGAAGCGGTGACGTGGCCCCGATGCTCGGAGAAATCGCACCCTCCGCCCCTCCCCGGCTTCACGAAAGCTCCACCCCACGTTAGACCGGCCCGAACACCAAACGAAGGACCGCCCCATGCGCCGCCATGCCCTGCTTCTGCTTCTCGCCCTTCCGCTCGCCGGCTGTGCCGCCGTGCCGCTGGGGGAGCAGGTGGTCGTGCAGAACACCGGCGAGGAGGAGTTCTTGAACCTGCGCGCCGGCCCCAGCCTCGGCTATTCCGTCATCCTCGGCCTGCCCGAGGGCACATTGCTGACCCAGCGCAGCTGCGTCACCGAGCTCAACCAGCTCTGGTGCCAGGTCTCTCTGGCCAACGCGCCGGGTGTGACGGGCTATGTCTCGGCAGATTACATCGCGCCGCGCTGATCCCCGCCGCCGCGACTCTCCCATGTCGCGTGACACAGCCCTCAGCCCCCCAAACGGGAACCCTTTGCCCGCCGCAGACGCTTAAGATTTGCACGGTGGCAATAAATTCGCCGCGCCGTCGCCTCTGCGACGGTTGTAAGGCGATGAGAACCATCACTAGAGTGAGGGCATGACAAACGCATCCGGCTACGATGAGATGTGGGGCATGGGGCAAACCCAATCGATGGGTGACATGGTGCAAAGCCAGTCGATGCCCATCCGCCCCCCCTACCAGAACCTCGACACCTGGATTCAGGGAGAGGACCCAGCGCGGCTCAAGAAGAAGCAGCGAGAAGCGGAAGAGATCTTCCGACTGACGGGGATCACCTTCAACGTGTATGGCCGGGCGGAGGCAGACGAACGCCTCATCCCGTTCGACATCATCCCCCGCATCATCTCGGGCCGCGAATGGGCCAAGCTCTCGAAGGGCATCGAGCAGCGGGTCCGGGCGATCAACGCCTTCCTGCATGACATCTACCACAGGCAGGAGATCATCCGCGCCGGCCGCCTGCCCATCGAGATGGTGGCGCAGAACGCCGCCTTCCTGCCGCAGATGATCGGCGTCACGCCGCCCGGCGGGGTCTATACCCATATCGTCGGCATCGACCTGGTTCGCACGGGCGATGACGATTTCTACGTGCTCGAAGACAATGCCCGCACGCCCTCCGGCGTCTCCTACATGCTGGAGAACCGCGAGACGATGCTGCAGATGTTCCCCGAGCTCTTCACGCAGAACCGTGTGCAGCCGGTCTCAACCTACCCCAAGAACCTGCACCGCTCACTCAGCGCCTGTGCCCCCACCGGCACCGATGGCCAGCCGGTCGTCGCGGTGCTGACGCCCGGCATCTACAACTCGGCCTATTACGAGCACGCCTTCCTTGCCGACAAGATGGGCGTCGAGCTGGTCGAGGGGCACGATCTGCGGGTCATCGACGGGCGTGTCGCGATGCGCACAACGCGGGGCTACAAGGCCATCGACGTGCTCTACCGCCGCGTCGATGACGACTTCCTCGACCCGCTGAACTTCCGCCATGACAGCACGCTGGGCATCCCCGGCATCTTCGACGTGTTCCGCGCGGGCGGCATTACCATCGCCAACGCGCCCGGCACCGGTGTCGCCGACGACAAGGCGATCTACTCCTACATGCCTGACATCGTTGAGTTCTATACCGGCGAGAAGGCGATCCTGCAGAACGTGCCCACGTGGCGCTGCGGCGAGCCCGATGCGCTGGCCTATGTGCTCGACAACCTCGCCGACATCGTGGTGAAGGAAGTGCACGGCTCGGGCGGCTACGGCATGCTCATAGGCCCGACCGCCAGCAAGAAAGAGATCGCGGCCTTCCGCGACAAGCTGCTGGCCAAGCCCGGCAATTACATCGCCCAGCCCACCCTCAGCCTCTCGACGGTGCCGATCCTCACCAAGGCGGGCCTCGCGCCCCGGCATGTCGACCTGCGGCCCTATGTGCTCGTCAGCCCCGAAGGTGTGACGATCACGCCCGGCGGCCTGACCCGCGTGGCGCTGAAGAAGGGCTCGCTCGTCGTCAACTCCAGCCAGGGAGGCGGCACCAAGGATACCTGGGTGCTGGAGGAATAGCAGATGCTGGGTAAGACCGCCGGCGGCCTCTTCTGGATGTCGCGCTATCTCGAACGTTCTGAAAACGCCTCGCGCCTCGTCGAGGCCGGCCAGCGCATCGCGCTGACCCGCTCGGCCAGCGAGGATGAGTGGCATTCCATCCTGCAGACTGCTGCCTGCTACGAGGGCTACAAGGAGAAATACGGCGAGGTCGTCACGCGCGACGCCGCCGTCGACTGGATGCTGCGCGATTCCGACAATCCCTCCTCGGTGTTGTCGGTCGTCGCCGCCGCGCGGCAGAACGCCCGCATGGTGCGCACCGCCATCACCCGCGAGGTGTGGGAGGCGGTGAACCAAGCGTGGATGACGCTGAAGACCGCCCTCGCCCGCAAGGTACCCGAGCGCGACCTGCCCGAAGTGCTGACGCTGGTGCGCCAGCGCGCCGCCTTCGTGCGCGGCGCCATGCACGGCACGATGATGCGCAACGATGCCTATGATTTCGCCCGCATCGGCACCTTCATCGAGCGCGCCGACTCCACGGCGCGGATTCTCGACGTGAAATACTACGTGCTGCTGCCCTCGGCGCTCGCCGTCGGCTCCAGCCTCGACAACGTGCAATGGGAGAGCATCCTGCGCTCGGTCTCGGCCGAGGGCGCCTATAGGATGACCTATGGCCAGGATGTGCGGCCGCGGGAGATCGCGCATTTCCTGATCTTCGACACGCGCATGCCGCGCAGCCTGGCCTTCTGCGCCAGCAAGCTGGTCGATAACCTGCACTATCTTGAGAAGGATTACGGCGAGACCAACCTGTCGCAGGGCCTCGCCGCCGAGCTGTGCTCCTGCACCGCCGGCAGCAATGTCGACCAGGTGGTCGAAACCGGGCTGCACGAGTTCATCCAGGATTTCCTCGGCCGGGCCGCCGCGCTCGGCAGTCAGATCGAAAGCGACTACCGCTTCCATGAGTGAGGGCCCATGCGTCTGAAAATCGCGCATACAACGCGCTACGACTATGACGAACCCGTCACCTACGCGCTGCAACAGCTGCGCCTGACGCCGAAGAGCCAGGCCTCGCAGACCATTCTGGGTTGGGAGACCGAGGTGAGCGGCGGCAAGCGCGAACTTTGGTTCGAAGATAGTCACCGCAACCGGGTGGATCTGATCTCGTTCGAGCCGGGCACCGATGTGATCGAGGTGCGCTGCTCGGGAGAGGTGGAGATGACCGAGACGCATGGCGTCATCGGCCAGCATGGCGGCTTCATGCCGCTGTGGATGTTCCTGCGCACCACTCCGCACACCACGGCCGGCAACGGCGTGCGCCAGCTTGCCGCCCGCATCGGCGGCAATGGCGATCTCGACCGGCTGCACCAGCTCAATTCCGCGATTGCCGAGGCTATCGCCTTTGTCCCAGGCCAGTCGGATGTGTCGTGGAGCGCGGAGGATGTCGTGGCCGCCGGCAATGGCGTCTGCCAGGATATGGCGCATGTGTTCATCGCCGCCTGCCGCTCGCTCAAAATCCCGGCACGTTACGTCTCCGGTTACCTTTTCATGGAAGAAGGCAAGGATCAGGACGCCGCCCATGCCTGGGCCGAGGCGCATGTCGAAGGGCTCGGCTGGGTCGGCTTCGACCCGGCGAACGACCAATGCCCCGACACACGCTATGTGCGCGTCGCGACGGGGCTGGACTACGGCGAGGCGGCACCTGTATCTGGCATGCGCCACGGCGCGGGCGGCGAGCGACTCACCGTCCATGTCGAGGTGCAGCAACAATAGCGCGGGGCCTGCGGGCCCCCGGGGAAGTTCGGGCACCTTAGAATGACATATTGCGTGGCGCTGCGGCTCGATCGGGGGCTGGTGTTCATGTCAGACACGCGCACCAATGCCGGGCTCGACAACATTTCCACCTTCCGGAAGATGTTCTTCTGGTCCGACGGCTCGGGCTGTGCGGTGACGCTTCTGGCAGCCGGCAATCTTGCCACCACGCAAAGCGTCGTCAGCCATATCGAAGAGCGCATGAAGGCCCCGGCAGACAGGGCGCCCTCAATCCTCTCCCTGCCCTCGATGTTTCAAGTGGCACGCATGGTGGGCTCGCTCCTGAAGGATGTGATTGCCGAGCATGCCGAGGCCGGCCAGCGCGCCGATGCCGCCTTCAACGCCTCGATCATCGTCGGGGGCCAGATCAAGGGGTCGGAGCCGCGGCTCTTCCTGATCTATCCCGAGGGGAACTTCATCGAGGCGGGCGACGACACCCCCTGGTTCCAGATCGGCGAGGTCAAATACGGCCGGCCCATTCTGGTGCGCACCTTCCGGCCAGAGATGAGCTTCGCCGAGGCAGCAAAGCTGCTCTATGTCAGCTTCGATTCCACGATAAAGGCCAACCTTTCCGTGGGCTTGCCGCTCGATATGCAGCTCTATGAAGAGGGCAGCTTCAGCCCCTCCGACATTCGCCGGATCGAGGCGGACGATGCGACCTATCTGGCCATCAGTGAGATGTGGAGCGAGGCGCTCAAGAACGCCTTTGTCGACCTTCCGGAAGTGCAGGTCGAATAGGGCGGCAGCCGAGCCGCCGCCCCTTTCCGATCAGCTCATCGCCTGGCGGGCCTTGGCTTCGAGCCGGGTGGAGACGCTCTCCACCCCCGGCCCGGCCGCCTTCGGCACGATGCGGTAGAAGGCGTTCACGAAGCAGAACACCGCGAAGCCCAGAAGGCCGATGCAGAGCACGCCCACCAGCAAACGGCCATAGGGCTGCGCATAGAGCCAGTCGAAGGCAGAGCCGACGCCGCCGGCCTGGCTCGGATCATGCTGGAGGGCCGCAAGGGCGATCAGCAGACCGATGATGCCGATGACCACGCCCTGCGCGATCAGCCCGGCCTTCAGCACGATGTTCGCCTTCAGCGTCACGGGGTTGGCGCGCAGGTGCTCAAGGTATTTCTCGCGCACGCCTTTGACGATGTAGTAGATGCCGGCGCCGATGGTGATGAGGCCCGCGATGCCCACCGCCCAGACGCCGCCTGGCTTGGACATGACCGTCGACAGCATGCCGGAGCTTCCGCCACCGCTACCGGATGACGAGCTGGAGATCAGCGCTGTCACGGCGATCAGGCCGATACCGAGGTGGGCGAGGCCGGTCACGGTCATTCCCAGCCGGGCGATGATGCCCTTGCCGCCGGTGCCGTAGGCCTCGAGATCCCAGATGGCATCGACGATGCGCCAGATGAAATAGGCCAGCATTCCCAGTGCGATGAGCACCAGCACAGCCGTGCCCCAGCCATTGTCGAATTGCTCCAGCACCTCGCCGGTGCCTTCGGCCTGGCCGCCGTTGATGATCGAGACGATCCCGGTGCCGGCGACCACGAGGTAGACCAGCCCGCGCCCGCTGTATCCGGCCCGCATAAAGGGTAGAGCCCAGCGGAAGTCGTCGGGTTCGGTTTTCGCGAGGATCTGCTGGCGCGTGTCACTAAGACTGGTCATGGCTGCTCCCGGTTTTGTGAAAGGCCAATGCGCTCCGCAGCCGATGGTTCCGAACCCTCCCTTTCAGCCGAGCCCGGTCAGCCTGTTCAGCAGTGCCGCGCAGCGCGCCAGCTCGCCGGGGTCGATGCTCTCGTCGGCTTTGTGGGCATCGCTCATCTCGCCGGGGCCGCAGACGACGCTGGTCAGGCCCGCATCCGCGAAGACCCCTGCCTCAGTGCCATATGCCACCGTGATGGGGGCGGGATCGTCCAGAAGGCCGGCAAGGCGGGCGATGGCGGGGGCCGACGGGTCGGCGGCGAGGCCGGGATAGGCGGAGACCTCCTCCAGCGTCACGCCGTCCGGCACACGCACCCGGCCCAGGATGTCGGCGGGCGTCTCCGCCGCCAGATGTCGGATCTCGAAGGCAACCTCGGCCCGATCGGGCACAATGTTCAGCGCGGTGCCGCCCGCCATAGTGCCAGCGTGGATCGTCGAGAACGGCGGATCGTAGGCCACATCGCGCGCGCCCTGCTCGGCCAGCTCAGCCTGCGCGTCACGCAAGGCCAGCACCAGCTCCGCCGCGCCGTGCAGAGCGTTGCGGTGATAAGGCGCGCGCGAGGAATGCGCCGCCTCGCCCAGGGCCACGGCGCGATAGGCCGCCTTGCCCTTGTGCCCGGTGCAGAGCCGCAGCCCGGTGGGCTCGCCGACCAGCACCAGCTCGGGCCGGCCGAGCGTTGGGATGACCTGGCCGATCATCTCGGCGATGCCGCGGCAGCCGATCTCCTCATCCCAGCTGAGCGCGAGCGAGAGGGGGGCTGCGGGCGGCGCCGCGCCGGACCGCTCGGCCAGCGCCAGGGCGCAGGCGAGGAAGCCCTTCATATCGGTCGCGCCCCGGCCCTGCAGCCGGTCGCCGCGCTCGACAAGCCGGAAGGGGTCGCTCGTCCACCCCTCGCCGACGGGGACGACATCGGTATGGGCCGAGAGCATCAGCCCGCCCTCTCCCTCACCCAGCTTCGCCAGCAGCCCGAAGCGGCCCTCGGCCTGCGCGGCGACGCGCGTCACCGCAAAGCCGGCACCGCGCAGCAGCGTCTCTGCCAGCTCGATCACGCCGCCATTCGGCCCGCCGGTGACGCTGGGCTCAGCCACCAGCCGCTCCAGAAGCTCGATTTCCCGCATCTCTAACCCTTCAGTTATCCGCGCCCGGGGCGCGACATTCTCCCGCAGGGCGGCGCCCCGGTGGCGGGCCTTTCCACGCCCCATGATCCGTGTAATAGGGAAGCGCCAAACGAAACCACCCCAAGGAGAGCGGTGATGGAGATTCGTGAGGCCCTCACGTTCGACGATGTGCTTCTGGTGCCGGCCGCCAGCACGGTGCTGCCCTCAACGGCGGACACCCGCACCCAGCTGACCAAGAGCATCGCACTCAACGTGCCGGTGGTCTCCTCAGCCATGGATACGGTGACCGAAAGCCGCATGGCCATCACCATGGCGCAATCGGGCGGGCTGGGCGTGATCCACCGCAATCTCGACATCGCCGAGCAGGCGGCTGAGGTGGCGCGGGTCAAGCGCTTCGTCTCCGGCATCGTCTACAACCCCATCACCCTCAGCCCCGATCAGACGCTGGCCGACGCCAAGGCGATGATGGCGCGCTATTCGGTCACCGGCTTCCCGGTGGTCGGCGCCGATGGCCGCGTGATTGGCATCGTCACCAACCGCGACATGCGCTTTGCGCAGGACGACGACACCCCGGTGCGGGTGATGATGACCTCCGATAACCTCGCCATGCTCACCGAGCCGGCCGATCTGGAAGAGGCGCGCAGCCTGATGAAGGCCCGCCGCATCGAGAAGCTGCTGGTGACCGACGGCAGCGGCAAGCTCACCGGCCTGCTGACGTTGAAGGACAGCGAGCAGGCGGTGATCAACCCCGTCGCCGCCAAGGACAACCTCGGCCGCCTTCGCGTCGCCGCCGCCTCCACCGTGGGCGACGCGGGCTTCGAGCGTTCCGAGGCGCTGATCGATGCCGGGGTGGATGTCGTGGTGATCGACACGGCGCACGGCCACTCGGCCGGCGTGGCGCAGGCAGTCGAGCGGCTGAAGAAACTCTCGAACGAGGTGCAGGTCATCGCGGGCAACGTGGCGACTGCCGAGGGCACCCGCGCGCTGATCGGCGCCGGGGCGGATGCCGTGAAGGTGGGCATCGGGCCGGGCTCGATCTGCACGACGCGGATGGTTGCCGGTGTTGGGGTGCCGCAGCTGACGGCGATCATGGATTGCGCGGGCGCCGCCGGCGACGTGCCGGTGATCGCCGATGGCGGCATCAAGTTCTCGGGCGATTTCGCCAAGGCCATCGCGGCCGGCGCCTCTGTCGCCATGATCGGCTCGATGGTCGCGGGCACGGATGAGAGCCCGGGCGAGGTGATCCTCTACCAGGGCCGCAGCTTCAAAAGCTACCGCGGCATGGGCAGCCTCGCCGCCATGGCCCGCGGTTCGGCCGACCGCTACTTCCAGAAGGACGCCGCTAGCGACAAGCTGGTGCCGGAGGGCATCGAGGGCCAGGTGCCCTACAAGGGCTCGGCCACGGCCGTGGTGCACCAGCTCGTGGGGGGCCTCCGCGCTGCCATGGGCTATACCGGCTGCGCCACTGTGGAAGAGATGCGCAAGAATGCCAGCTTCGTGCGCATCACCGGCGCAGGGCTGAAAGAGAGCCACGTTCACGACGTGCAGATCACCCGCGAAAGCCCGAACTACCGGATCGGCTGAGCGCGGCCCCCTGCCCTGCGGTCAATGCGCCGCAGGGTGGCGGCTTGCGAAGCGGGCGCAGGGCCGCTCTAGTTGGCCGGTGGTTCAAGGAGCGACGCGATGCCAGACAATCCGCCCATCTTCGACGGTCACAACGACCTGCTCTTGAACCTCGCGCTCGGGCGCTCGAGTGTGGCGAAAGTGCGCGACGGCGGCGGGCCGACGCAGGTGGACCTGCCGCGCGCCATGGCCGGCGGCTTGGGCGGCGGGCTGTTTGCCATGTTCGCACATGACCCCTCGCAGAGGCCCGATTTCAACCAGATGGCGGGCGAGGGCTATGACATGGCCCTGCCGGACATCATGGATGAAGGGCTGGCGCTGCGCGGGATCGTGGCGCAGGCGGCGATCTTTGCCGAGCTCGCGGCGGCAGGCGTGATCCTGCCCTGCCGGACGGCGGGTGAGATCGAGGCCGCGCTGAAGGCGCCGGCGATGGCGGCGGTGCTGCATCTGGAAGGCGCCGATTGCATCGACCCGGAGTTCCGGACGCTGCATCTGCTGCACGAGCTGGGGCTGCGCACGATGGGGCTTGTCTGGAGCCGCAAGACCCGCTGGGCCGAGGGCGTGCCCTTCCGCTTCCCCTCCACTGGCGACACCGGCCCGGGGCTGACGGAAGAGGGTCGCGCCCTGGTGCGGGAGGCGGGGCGGCTGGGGATTGCGCTCGATCTCAGCCATCTCAATGAGAAGGGCTGTGACGATGTGGCGGCGATCTCGGGCAAGCCGCTGATCGCCAGCCATTCCTGCGCCCATGCGCTGAGCCCCCATGCGCGGAACCTGACGGACCGGCAGCTGGATCAGATCGCCGAGACGGGCGGGCTGGTGGGGCTGAACTTCGCGCGGGCCTTCTTGGCGGAAAACGGGCAGATGGGGCCGGATGTGCCGCTGACGGTGATGATCCGGCATCTGGATCACCTGCTGGAGCATCTGGGCGAGGATGGCGTGGCGCTCGGGTCGGATTTCGACGGGGCGGCGGTGCCGAAGGAGATCGGCGACGTGGGCGGCCTGCCGGCGCTGGTGGGGGCGATGCGGCAGGCGGGCTATGGAGAGGAGCTTGTGGCGAAGATCTGCCATGGGAACTGGGTGCGGGTGTTGCGCGAGAGCTGGGGGCGCTAACTCGCCGCTCCCTTGCGGGCGCGTCTCGTGGCAAGGCCGGGGCCAGCCCCCGGACCCCCGGGATTTTTGGGAGCAAAGACTGGGGGTTGGAGAGCGCGCTCGGCTGAGGTCTAGGCTGCGCTTAGGACTGGCGGGGTGTCGGCGCTAGTTGCTGGTGAAGTGCCAGGTGCCCTGGCCGAGGAGTGGGGCGGCTCTCTCTGTCGTCAAATTGGAGCGGGACATGCTGATGGGCGTGCGGAGGCCGGCGATGCCCTCCGGTGCGATCTGCAGGGCACGGGCGGAGATTTGAGGGTCGGCCAGCGCTTCTGGGACGCGGTTGATGGGGCCGCCGGGGACGCCGGCGGCGCCGAGAGCCGCGATGAGATCGGCGCGAGAGCGCAGGATCGTGGCGGCGGAGAGCGCGGCGGCCAGGGCTTCGCGGTTGGTGACGCGGTCGCCGTTGGTGGCGTAGGCCGGATCGTCTGCCAGGGCGGCCAGGCCGAGGACGCCGCAGAGCGCACGGAATTGCCGGTCGTTGCCGCAGGCGATGATCAGGTGGCCGTCTGAGGCGGGGAAGACCTGATAGGGCACGATGTTGGGATGCGCATTGCCGAGGCGCTCGGGCACCTGCCCGCCGATCAGCCAGTTCGCCGCCTGGTTCGCCAGCACGCCGACGCCGGTGTCGAAGAGTGACAGGTCGAGCTGCTGGCCGAGGCCGGAGCGGGCGCGCTCCGCCAGCGCCGCCTGCACGGCGATGGTGCCGTAGAGGCCGGTGAAGAGGTCGATCCAGGCGACGCCGACCTTCTGGGGCTCGCCGGTGGGCTCTCCCGTCAGGTCCATGATGCCGGACATGCCCTGGATGAGGAAATCGTAGCCGGGCTGGGCGGCGCGCGGGCCGGCCTGGCCGAAGCCGGTGATGGAGGCATAGACGAGGCGGGGGTTGGTGGGGGCGAGGCTCTCGTAGTCGAGGCCGAATTTGGCGAGGCCGCCGACCTTGAAGTTCTCGATCAGCACATCCGCGTCGGCGATCAGTGCCTTCAGCCGCGCCAGATCCTCCGCCTTGCCGAAATCGCAGATGACCGAGGTCTTGCCGCGGTTGGTCGCGTGGAAATAGGCGGCGACCTTTTCGGTACCGCCCTGCCCGTCATCGCGCTCCAGAAACGGCGGGCCCCAGCGGCGGGTGTCGTCGCCCTCGGGCGCCTCGACCTTGATGACCTCGGCGCCGAGATCGGCCAGCGTCTGCCCCAGCCAGGGGCCAGCGAGGATGCGCGCGAGTTCGACGACCTTGAGGCCCGCAAGGGGGGCGTCTCGGGGCGCCCCCCCGAAGTCTGCCGCCCCGCTCATCCGAACGCCTGGATGCCCGTCTGCGCCCGGCCGAGGATAAGCGCGTGCACGTCATGGGTGCCCTCGTAGGTGTTCACCGTTTCCAGGTTCTGGGCGTGGCGCATGACGTGGTATTCGATCTGGATGCCGTTGCCGCCGTGCATGTCGCGTGCCATGCGGGCGATGTCGAGCGCCTTGCCGCAATTGTTGCGCTTGATGAGCGAGATCATCTCCGGGGCGAAGCGCCCCTCGTCATAGAGATGGCCGACGCGGAGGGCCGCCTGCAGGCCGAGGGCGATCTCGGTTTGCATGTCGGCGAGCTTCTTCTGGTAGAGCTGGGTGGCGGCCAGCGGACGCCCGAATTGCTTGCGGTCGAGCCCGTAGCTGCGGGCGCGGTGCCAGCAATCCTCCGCGGCGCCCATGACACCCCAGGCAATGCCGTAGCGCGCGCGGTTGAGGCAGCCGAACGGTCCGCCCATGCCTTCCGCATTGGGCAACAGCGCCTCTTCGCCGACCTCGACGCCCTCCATCACGATCTGGCCGGTGACAGAGGCTCGGAGGCTCAGCTTGCCGTCGATCTTGGGCGCGCTCAGCCCCTTCATGCCCTTCTCCAGCACGAAGCCGCGCACCTTGCCGCCATGAGCCGCGCTCTTGGCCCAGACGACGAAGACATCGGCGATGGGGGCGTTGGAGATCCAGGTCTTGGTGCCGGTGAGGCGGTAACCGCCGTCGATCTTCTCGGCACGGGTCGCCATGCCGCCGGGGTCGGAGCCGGCATCGGGCTCGGTGAGGCCGAAGCAGCCGATCCATTCGCCGCTGGCGAGCTTGGGCAGGTACTTCGCCCGCTGCTCTTCGGAGCCATAGGCATGGATGGGGAACATCACGAGCGAGCTCTGCACCGACATCATCGAGCGGTAGCCTGAATCCACCCGCTCCACCTCGCGCGCGACCAGCCCGTAGGTGACATAGCCGGCGCCGAGGCCGCCGTATTCCTCGGGGATCGTCACACCCAGCAGGCCGGCTTCGCCCATCTCGCGGAAGATGTCCGGGTCGGTCGTCTCATCGAGATAGGCGCGCTGCACCCGGGGGGCGAGCTTGTCCTGCGCGAAGGCGCGGGCGGCATCGCCGATCATCCGCTCGTCTTCCGACAGCTGGCTGGAGAGGAGGAAGGGGTCGTCCCAGACGAAGCTTTCGCCCTTTAAACCGGCCATGATGCGCTCCCTGTTGATCTCGCCTATCCATGGCCCGAGGGCGCGCGCGGCGCAAGCCGGCCCGGGGCCTTGTCCCTGCGTCGCGAGCGGGCCAGTCTGCCCCGGCAGCGATCGGAGGGCCGGCATGGCGGTGGAGAGGACAGACGCGCTCGTGGTGGGCGCGGGCCAGGCGGGCATCGCGATGAGCGAACATCTCAGCCGCCAGGGCATCGAACATCTGGTGCTGGAGAAGGCCGACGTCGCCGAGGCCTGGTCGAGCGGGCGCTGGGATTCGCTCGTCACCAACGGGCCGGTCTGGCACGATTGCTTCCCGTCGATGCCCTTCGAAGGCGACACCGAACGCTTCGCCCCCAAGGAAGAGGTGACCGAGTACTTCCGCCGCTACACGCAGATGATCGGGGCCCCGATCCGCACCGGGGTGGAGGTGCAGGAGGCGGTGCCGCTGAAAGGCCAGCGCGGGTACCGGGTGACCACCAGCGAGGGTGAGATCGAGGCGCGGTTCGTCATCGCGGCGACGGGCGCGTTTCAGGTGCCTGTACTCCCGCCGCTGGTGCCGGAGGACGCGGTGACGCAGCTCCATTCCAGCCAGTACCGCAACCCCGGGCAACTGCCCGAGGGCGGCGTGCTGGTTGTGGGCGGCGGCGCCTCGGGCGCGCAGATCGCGGAGGAGCTGTTGCAGGCGGGCCGCCGGGTGCATCTGTCGCTCGGCGAGCACGACCGGCCGCCGCGCCGCTACCGGGGGCGCGATTTCGTCTGGTGGCTGGGCGTGCTCGGCTATTGGGACCTGCACGCGAAAGAGGGCGACAGCCATGTCACCATCGCCGTCAGCGGGGCGGACGGCGGGCGCACCGTCGATTTCCGCCGTCTGGCGCAGGAGGGCATGGTGCTGCACGGGCGGACGGATCGCTTCGAGGACGGCGTGATGCATTTCCGTCCCGATCTGGCGGCCAATCTGGCGGCGGGGGACCAAAGCTATCTGAAGCTCCTCGCCGAGGCCGACGCCTATATCGAGGAGATGGGCCTCGACCTGCCCGAAGAGCCCGAGGCGCGGCAGATCACGCCCGACCCGGCTTGTGTGACCGAGCCGGTGCTGGCGCTCGATCTGGGCAAGGAGGGTATCACCAGCATCCTCTGGGCCACGGGCTTCAAGCAGGATTTCAGCTGGCTGAAGGTCGACAGCTTCGACGAAGCCGGCAAGCCCCGGCACAGCCGCGGCATCTCGAAGGTGCCGGGCATCTACTTCCTCGGCCTGCCCTGGCAGACACGGCGCGGCTCCTCCTTCATTTGGGGCGTCTGGTACGACGCCTCCTACATCGCCGATCACATCGCCAAGCAGCGCGGCTATCTCGATTACGAAACCCCGCGCCCGCAGCAGGAACGCGACCCGCAAAGGAGCTGAGCCCCAATGGCCCACACCCGCATCCGCCCCTTCAACACGAAGGACACCTATCCCGAGCAGCGGCTCGACAACGATCTGGCCCAAGGCGTCGTCGCGACGGGGCGCACGGTGTACCTGCGCGGGCAATGCCCGCAGGAGCTGGACACCGGCGAGAACATCGCCAGCCACGACCCGGCCGAGCAGGCGCACAAGGTGATGCAGAACATCCGCCAGCTCATCGAAGAGGCGGGCGGCGAGATGGAGCATCTGTGCAAGCTTGTGGTCTACCTCACCGATGTGCGGCACCGCGAGCCAGTGTACCGGGTGATGGGCGAGTACATCCGCGGGGTGCATCCGGTCTGCACCGGGTTGGTGGTCGTCGCTCTCGCCCGACCGGAGTGGCTGGTGGAGATCGATGCGACGGCGGTGATCCCATGACGTTTTCCATCGTGGCCCGCTGCGCGACCACCGGGCAGCTCGGCATGGCCATCACCTCCTCCTCCCCAGCCGTCGCGGCACGCTGCGCTTTCGCAAGGGCCGGCGTTGGGGCGGTGGCGAGCCAGAACGTCACCAACCCCGCCTTGGGGACTGCGGTGCTGGACGGGATAGAAGGCGGCCTCGATGCGACGGCGGCGGTGATCGCCGCGATGGCGGAGGAGCATTACCCGGAATACCGGCAGGTGCTGGCGGTCGATGCGGGCGGCCACACCTCGATCCACTCGGGCGCCAAGGCGCTGGGCATCTGGGCCTCGGCCTTCGGGCAGGATTGTGCGGCGGGGGGCAACCTGCTCGCCAATGACGGTGTGCCTGCCGCGATGGTCGCGGGGTTCGAGGCGGCGAAGGGCGCGCTCGGCGACCGGCTGATCGCGGCGATGCTGGCCGGGTTGAAGGCGGGCGGAGAGGGCGGGCCGGTGCATTCGGAGGGAATGCTGATCGCCCATGAAGAGGCATGGCCCTATGCCGAGCTGCGCTGCGACTGGGTGGAGGAAGGCCCGATCGAGGCCATCGCCGCCGCCTGGGAGGTCTACAAGCCGCAGGTCGAGGATTACGTGCTGCGGGCAAAGAACCCGGGCGGAGCGCCATCGTATGGTGTGCCGGGGGACGATTGAGGCCGGGGCCGTAGGGGCTCTGCCCCCTCCACCCGATGGCCCGCGGTGACCAACCGCGGGCCGCGCCCGACCCGCCCCACGGGCGGGCGTCCGGCGATGCCATTCACAGCTTAAAGCTCGTCCGGGGCTTCAGGGATAAACCGCGCAGCTCAAACCTTCCGTCCGCCCACCCACGGGCCGGGCGCGACCCTTGCGAGGGACGGGAGCGATAGCGCCAAGCGGCAGGAGGGCCCCATCCCCTCCCCTGACGCATCCTGCCTGCCGCGCGCCGCTTGCAGGCGATTGCGGGCGGCGGGGCGCGTGCTTAGTGAGGGCGGCAAGCTCAGGAGATGCCCATGGCCGCCCAGGACCCCCTCGTCGTCTTCATGCCCTCGGGCAAGCGGGGGCGCGTGCCGGCCGGGACGAAGGTTCTCGCCGCGGCCCGCTCGCTCGGTGTCGACCTCGATTCCGTCTGCGGCGGGCGGGGCATCTGCTCGAAATGCCAGGTCTCGCCCAGCTTCGGCGACTTCCCCAAGCTCGGGCTGACGGCGCGGGATGGCGCCCTTTCGCCCATCAACGCCGTCGAAGAGCGCTATGACCGCATCCGGGGCCTCAAGCCCGGTCGCCGCCTCGGCTGCCAGGCCGAGGTGCTGGGCGACATGGTCATCGACGTGCCGGCGGAAAGCCAGGTGCATCGCCAGGTCGTGCGCAAAGAGGCCGACGCCCGCCCCATCGTCATGAACCCGGCCACCAAGCTGGCCTATGTCGAGGTCGCCGAGCCCGACATGCATGTGCCGACCGGCGACTTCCAGCGTCTGGCTGAGGCTTTGCGCGCCGAATGGGGTGTCGACAAGGTGACGGCCCCCCCGCCCCTGATGGCCCGCCTGCAGACGGCTTTGCGCAAGGGCGAGTGGAAGGTCACCGTCGCCCTGCACAAGGGCCACCGCGACGAGGCGTATCGCATCCTCGACATCTGGCCGGGCTTTCACGAGGGCCGGCTCTATGGCCTGGCCATCGACCTCGGCTCCACCACCATCGCCGCGCATCTGACCGATCTGCGCGACGGCACCGTCAAGGCCTCTGCCGGCGTGATGAACCCGCAGATCCGCTTCGGCGAGGATCTGATGAGCCGCGTCTCCTACTCGATGATGAACGAGGGCGGCGCCGCCGAGATGACCCGCGTCGTGCGCGGCGCCCTCTCCGAGCTGGCGGCGGCGCTGGCAACAGAGGCCGGGATCGCGCCGAAGGACATCCTTGAGGCGGTGATCGTCTGCAACCCGGTGATGCACCACCTGCTCCTGGGCATCGACCCGGTCGAGCTCGGCCAGGCGCCCTTCGCGCTCGCCACCTCCGAGTCGCTCTCGCTCGATGCCGCTGAGCTGGGGCTGACCGGCATGGCCGAGGCGGCGCGTCTGTTCGTGCTGCCCTGCATCGCGGGCCATGTGGGCGCCGATGCCGCCGGCGTGGCGCTGGCCGAGCGGCCCGACCGCGCCGAAGAGCTGACGCTGATCGTCGATGTGGGCACCAATGCCGAGATCCTGCTGGGCGACACGCACGGCGTCCTCGCCTGCTCCTCCCCCACCGGGCCGGCCTTCGAGGGCGCGCAGATCTCTTCCGGCCAGCGCGCCGCCCCCGGCGCCATCGAGCGGGTCGAGATCGACCCCGCCACCAAAGAGCCGCGCTTCAAGGTGATCGGCTGCGACCTCTGGTCGGACGATCCGGGCTTCCCCGAAGCCATCGCCACCACCGGCGTCACCGGCATCTGCGGCTCGGGCATCATTGAGGCGGTGGCCGAGATGCGCATCGCCGGCCTGCTGGATGCGCGCGGCCTCATCGGCTCGGCCGAGGCGACGGGCTCTGACCGCATCGAGCCGCAGGGGCGCACGCATGCCTATCTCATCCATGACGGCACGGCGACCGGCGGCGCCCGCGTGCTGGTCACGCAAGGCGACATCCGCGCCATCCAGCTCGCCAAATCGGCGCTCTACGCCGGCGCCCGCCTGCTGATGGACGAGCGCGGGGTGGATGCGGTGGACAAGGTGGTGCTCGCCGGGGCCTTCGGCGCGCATATCTCTCCGAAGCACGCCATGGTGCTGGGCATGATCCCCGATGCGCCGCTGGACAAAGTGGTCAGTGCCGGCAATGCCGCCGGCACCGGCGCGCGGATTGCCCTCTGCAACGTTGGCGCGCGAGCCGAGATCGAGCTGCTGGCGCGGCAGATCACCAAGATCGAAACGGCCCTCGCCCCGCGCTTCCAGGAGCACTTCGTCGCTGCCAACGCGATCCCCCATGCCACCGCGCCCTTCCCCAACCTCACCAGCCTCGTCACCCTGCCCGATGTGAACTTCAACGCCGGCGGCGGTGGCGGCGGGGCCGAGGGCGGGCGGCGGCGGCGCCGGGGCTGAGCCGGCCCCCGCCGAGCAGGCGGCGGGCTATTCTCAAGCCCCGCCCCGCTTGATAGAACATCGCGAGGCCGGGCGGCATAAGCGCCCCACCGGCCAGGCAAGCGGGCAAGGCGCCCGAAAAGATCGACAACGAGCGGGCAGCAGACATGGACGGCACCGATACCATCGAGACGAGCACCTATGCCGAGAAAATCCGGCTCGTCATCTGGGATCTCGACGAGACCTTCTGGCAGGGCACGCTCGAAGAGGGCGACATCACCATACCGCCGGAGAACATCGAGATCGTGAAGACGCTCGCCAAACGCGGCATCGTCAGCTCGATCTGCTCGAAGAACGACATGGCCCGCGTGAAGGCCCGGCTGGAGCAGGACGGCCTCTGGGAGTGGTTCGTCTTCCCCGCCGTCGGCTATTCCAACAAGTCAGGCATGATCCAGGCCACGATCGAGGCCATGGGCCTGCGCGCTCCGAGTGTGCTGTTCCTCGACGATAACAGCTTCAACCGCGGCGAGGCGCGCGAGCTGGTGCCGGGGCTCAACGTCGACGACGAGAGCGTCATCCCCACCCTGCTCGATCACCCGAACCTGAAGGGCAAGCCCGACGAGGAGATGAGCCGGCTCGACCGCTACCGCATCCTGCAAACCAAGCACGATGCCATCACCACCTCTGACGCGCCGATGGAATTTCTGCGCAGCTGCGAGATTCGCGTGTCGTTCCACTTCGACATCCTCGATCAGTTCGACCGCATCCACGATCTGGTCAACCGCACCAACCAGCTCAATTTCACCAAGAACCGCTGGGATGAGGACGTGAACGTCGCCCGCGCCGCCTATGAGAAAGACGTGCGCGATTCCCACACCAACCACGCCGTCTACGTGAAGGTGCGCGACAAATACGGCTATTACGGCATCTGCGGTTTCTACGAGACGGTTAAGCCGAACCGGCTGCGCCATTTCCTGTTCTCGTGCCGGGCGCTGAACATGGGCGTCGAGCAGTTCGTCTACCAGCAGATCATGTTCCCGCCGCTGAAGATTGCCGAGCCGGTCGCCGGCAAGCTGGAGAAAGAGACCCTCGTCGACTGGATCACCGTCGTCGAGGATGCCGAGGCCGAAGAGACGCCTCAGGCGCAATCCGACCTGCGCGTCTGCCTCCACGGGCCCTGCGAGCTGGCGCAATCCACCCATTACCTGCGGCCTTATTTCCGCACCGAGGAGGAGTTTCAGTACCCCTCCGCCGGATGGGGCATCAAGCGGCCGATGCTGCGCAACCTCATCCTGAAGGACGAACTGGCCGAGGCCCGCGTGAAGTCGAAGAAGGCCCTTGGGCTGAGCGACAGCTTCGCCGGCATCGACTTCGCCGCCTTCGGCTCGCAGCTCTTCGAGGGTGGCGCCGATGTGCTGGTGTGGAGCTTTTCGCTGGAACAGACGGTCAAGCTGTACCGCAACAAGCGCACCGGGCTGGTCTTCCCGATCTCCATCGACAGCTTCAATAGTGAGGATTTTACCACCTATCCCTTCGAGGAGGTGGCCAAGGTGCGCCCCGTCGCGGCCGAACAATACGCGGAAGTGGCGGCGAATTTCGACTATGTCGGCGAAGGCGTCGACCTGTTCCAGCAGGATCTGGCCAAGCTGCGTGCCAAGCTCGAAGCCACGAGCAAGCCGATGATCGTTATCGACCTCTACGACGACGTCGAGACGATCGACCGCGCCAAGTACCGCCAGAACGGCGAAATCAACCGCATGGTTCACGCCGCGCTCGACGGCTGCCCGCTGGTCCATTTCGTCAGCATGCGCGATTGCGTCACAGGCAAGAGCGACGAGGTGGGCATCAACCACTTCAAGCGCGATGTCTACGTCGCCCTGGCCGACCTGATCCGCGCCAAGATCGCCGAGATCGACCCGGTGGCAGAGGCCCCTGCCGCAGCGCCCGAAACAGCCTCTCCCGAGGCGAAGACGGGACTTGTCGGCAGGCTGCGGGGAGTGATAAGTCGAGCGGCGCGGCGGGTATGATGTAATGGTAGCCTGTCAGCTTCCCAAGCTGAACGCGCGGGTTCGATTCCCGCTACCCGCTCCAATTCTCCCTCTTCCAATCTGAGCCTGCGGGCGCCGTGCTGAAGCGCAGCTGCGCGCTTTGGCTGCAGTGCCGGGGAATTGCATTTCTTCGTAGGGAACGATTAACCTTTTCCCGGTGCTGGAAGGAAGCAGGACGATGACCGACATTCAGGAAGCCCAGGAAAGAGCGCTGCGCGAGTTCACCCGCCAATGGTGCGAGCGCGACAACAAGATCGCCGCCATCAGCTATGGCGCGACGTTCCTCGCCTATTTCGTGTCCTTCTTCGGCGCCGTCGCCCTGGCCCTCGCCGGCAATTGGTGGCTGGCCGCCCCGCTCATCATCGTCAACGCTTTCGCCGGCGTGCGGCTATACGTGCTCGAGCATGATTGCGGGCACTACACGCTCTTCCAGACGCGGCGGCAGAACGACATCGCCGGCATCGCGCTGAGCTTCTTCACGCTGACGCCCTACCGGGCCATGCAGTACAATCACAATCGCCACCACGCGCACTTGGGCAACCTCGACATGCGCGACACCGGCGAGATCTACACGATGACGGTGCGCGAATGGGAAGAGGCCGGCCCGATCAAGCGGATCGCCTACCGGACGCTCCGCAACCCGCTGTTCCTGCTGCCCATCGGCGGCACCCTCACCTACGCGCTGCGCTACCGCTGGCCGAAGAACACCATGAAGGTCGGCTGGCAGGGCGTGATGGTGCAGAACCTCGGGCTGGCGGTGTGGCTGGGGGTTATCTGGCTGATCGGCGGCTGGACGGCGCTGGCCGTCTACGGGATCACCGTGGTGGTGGCGGCCATCCTTGGCGTCGCGCAGGTCTACCTGCAGCACAATTTCGAGCACACCTACTGGGACCGCAAGCCGACGCTGAAGCCGCGCATCGCCGCGCTCAAGGGCTCCTCGGCGCTCGATTTCGGCCATTGGTGGGATATCGCCACGGCGAACATCGCCTATCACGACCTCCACCACTTCAACGCCAACGTCCCCTCCTACCGCCTGCGCAAGTGCCACCTGGCCGCCCGCGAGCAATTCCACCTGCCCACCATCGAGCCGCGCGAGGCGCTGTTCTGCTTCAGCCTGAAGCTCTGGGACGAGGACAAGAAGGTGCTGGTGCCCTTCCCCAACGCGGTGTGGGAGCGGGCGCGGCCGGCGGGCGGGCAGGCAGCGGCCTGACGTTGGCGCTTGTGGAGAGGCCGGGGGGCCAGCCCCGTCGCCATTGGTGCTTGAACCAATGGCGCACTCAATGGCGACCCCCCGGGATATTTGGAAGTCGAAGGGAGGGGGCGCCGGGATGGGGCCCCCTCGGTCGTTCTAGGCGCCGTTCTGGCGGAGGAAGGTGACGAGGCCGGCGGTGGAGCCGTCTTTGCCCGTGGGCTCTTCCTTGCCTTCGACGATGGGCTGCAGAGCCGTCGCCAGCTCCTTGCCGAGTTCGACGCCCCATTGGTCGTAGGAATTGATACCGAGGATCGTGCCTTCCACGAAGACGCGGTGCTCGTAGAGGGCGACGATCTGGCCGAGCATCTCGGGCGTCAGCTGGGGATAGGCCAGCGTCGTGGAGGGGCGGTTGCCCGGGAAGACGCGGTGTGCCGCCTGCCGCTCCAGCTCGTCGCCGGAGAACTTGGACGCCACCTTCTCGCGCGCCTCGTCCAGCGAGCGGCCGCGCATCAGGGCCTCGGACTGAGCGAGGCAATTGGCGATGAGGAGCTGGTGCTGGTGGTGCAGCTCGGGCTCGTGTCCCTCGGCGGCGATGAGGAACTCAGCTGGCACCACGCGGGTGCCCTGGTGGATGAGCTGGTAGAAGGCGTGCTGGCCGTTGGTGCCGGGCTCGCCCCAGACGATGGGGCCGGAATTGGTGGCGAGCGGCTCGCCATCCATGCTGACGCTCTTGCCGTTACTCTCCATCTCCAGCTGCTGCAGATAGGCCGGCAGCCGCCCGAGGCGGTTGTCATAGGGCAGCACGGCGCGGGTGGCATGGCCGCAGATCTGGTTGTGCCAGATCCCGACGAGCGCCAGCAGCGCCGGCATGTTCTCGTGCCAGTCTGCCGTGCGGAAGTGATTGTCCATCGCCTGGCCGCCGCGCAGGAAGGCGCGGAAGGCCTCGGGGCCGATGGCGATCATCAGGGAAAGGCCGATCGGCCCCCACATGGAATAGCGCCCGCCCACCCAGTCTTCGAAGCCGAAGACACGCGAGGGGTCGATGCCGAAGTCGCTGGTCTTGTCGACCGCCGAGGAGAGCGCCGCGAATTGCGCGGCGGGCTCGGAGACCGTCTCGCTCATCCAGGCGCGGGCGGTGCGGGCGTTCGTCATCGTCTCGATGGTGGTGAAGGTCTTGCTGGCGACGATGACCAGCGTGGTCGCCGGGTCGCAGGCGCGCAGCACCTCGGCGATGTCGCCGGGGTCGACGTTGGAGACGAAATGGCAGCGCGGCCCGTCGGCATAGGGCGAGAGCGCCCGGTAACCCATGGCGGGGCCGAGGTCGGAGCCGCCGATGCCGATGTTGATCACATCGGTGATCTGCCCGCCCTGCCCCTTGAAGGCGCCCGAACGCACGTCATCCGCAAAGGCTTCCATCCGCTTCAGCACGTCCAGCACACCGGGCATGACGTCTTCGCCGCCCACCATCACCGGGCCGCCATCGAGATTGCGCAGCGCGGTGTGCAGAACGGCACGGCCCTCGGTTTCGTTGATCGCCTCGCCGGTGAACATGGCCTCGCGCCGGTCGGCGACCCTGGCCTTGCCGAGCAGATCGATCAGCAGGCCGAGGCCCGCCGCGTCGATATTCGTCTTCGAGAAATCGAAGAGCATGCCCAGCGCCTTGAGCGAGAAGTGCTCCGCCCTGTCGTCGCCCGCATCGAAGAGGCTCTCGATCCGGCGGCTCGACACCGCGTCGTGATGGGCCTTCAGTTCATCCCACATGGGGCTCTCCTTGCTCATGGCGGGGCGCCTATTCGGCCCAATGCACGGTGGTGCCGCGCAGGATGGCGGCCACGGGGGCTTCGTCGGCGCTCATATGGCGGGCCTTCTCCAGCGCCTCGCGCTTGGCGGCGCCCTTGATGAGCAGGTGCCGGTTCATCGCCTGGTTGAGCACGCGGGCCGAGAGCGTGATGCGCGGCTCGGCAGCGCCGGGCGCCCGCATGGCGACCAGCGTGGATTTGCCGTGGAGCGCCTCGTCAAGCTGGTCGGCGCCGGGAAAGATGGACGCGACATGCATGTCTTCGCCCATGCCAAGCACGACGGAGGTCAGCGGCAGCGCCGCCTCGACATCCTCGATCAGCGCCGGCAGCCCCTCTTCCGGCGTCTCGGTATCGGCGCGCAGCTGCACCATCCGCGCCGCGGCCGCGTGGCCGGTGAAGAGCCGTTCGCGCAGCAAGCGCGTGTTCGAACGCGGCGAGCTTTCGGGCACCCAGCGTTCATCGGTCAGCATCACGTCCACCCGGTCCCAGGCGAGCTGGGTATCGGAAAGGGCATCGAAGGCCGGCCCGGGCGTGGTGCCGCCGGGCACGGCGACGGAGACGCGGTCGTTCTGCTCCAGCCCGCGGCGCAGCTCGCTGGCCAGCCGGTCGGCAAGGGAGATCATCATGATCTCGACGTCGGGGTAAGTTACCAGTTCCATGTCTCAGGCCTTGATCTCGCGCCAGCGGCGGTTGTCGCGGTGCAGCAGCATGGCGGAATCGTCCGGCCCTGCCGTGCCCGGTTCATAGAGCTTGGGCACGTCGTTGCGCGCCTCCCAGCCCGCGATGATGGGGTCGGTCCAGGCCCAGGCGGCCTCGACCTCGTCGCCCCGCATGAACAGCGTCTGGTTGCCGCGGAAGACATCCATGATGAGCCGCTCATAGGCATCGGGCACATCCTCGGCTTCCGGCCCGAGGGCATCGGCGAAGGTCATGTCGAGCGGCACGTCGATCAGGCGCATGCCGCCGGGGCCTGGCTCCTTGATCGTCACCTGCAGGTCGATGCCCTCGTTGGGCTGCAGGCGGATGACGAGGATGTTGCGGTGGCGCTTCTCGTCGCCCTCGAAGATCGAATGGCCAAGATCCTGAAAGACGACGGCGATCTCGGAGGTGCGCGCCTTCAGCTTCTTGCCGGTGCGCAGGTAGAAGGGCACCCCGGCCCAGCGCCAGTTGGCGATCTGGCATTTCAGGGCGATGAAGCTTTCGGTGAAGCTGCGCGGATCTTCGGCATCCTCGCGGTAGCTCGGCTCCCCGTCTTCGCCGTCATACTGGCCGCGGACGATCTGGTGGTAATCCACCGGCTGCAGGGCGCGGATCACCTTAAGCTTCTCGTCGCGCACGGCGTCGGCCTCGAACTGGCTCGGCGCTTCCATGGCGATGAGACAGAGCAGCTGCATCAGGTGGTTCTGCACCATATCCCGCATGGCGCCCGACTTGTCGTAATAGGCGCCGCGGCCGCCCACACCCACCGTCTCCGCGACGGTGATCTGGATGTGGTCGATGTAATGGTTGTTCCACAGCGGCTCGAAGAGGACGTTGCCGAAGCGGATCGCCATCAGGTTCTGCACCGTCTCCTTCCCGAGGTAATGATCGATCCGGTAGATCTGATCCTCGCGGAAATGGCTGCGGAGCGTGGCGTTGAGCTCTTTGGCGGACTCAAGGTCGCGCCCGAAGGGCTTTTCCACCACGATGCGGCTCTGATCGTTCGCCACGCCATGCCGGTTCAGCCGCTCGGCCAGCGCGCCGAAGAGCGACGGGCCGACGGAGAAGTAGAAGGCGCGGATCACGCCGTCGCGCATCATCTCGGCCAGATCGGCCCAGCCGTCGTCGCCCGTGGCATCGACACGCACATAGTGCAGTCGTTGCAGGAAGGCCTTCAGCTGCTCGGCGTCGTTCTTCTCTTCGCCACCGAACTCCTGAATCGCCTCTTCGACGATCTGCCGGTACTCGGCATCGTCATGCTCGGAACGGGCCGAGGCGATGATGCGGGAATCTTCGGGCATCGTGCCGGCGCAGAAGCGGCGGTACAGGCCGGGCAGGATCTTGCGGCGGGCGAGGTCGCCGGTGCCGCCGAAGATGACCAGATCGAACGTGTCGACGGGGATGACGCGAGATACCATGCGAACTCCGGGCGTGGGCGCGGCCCCGGCCTCGGGGCCTCGGGCGGCGCTTCGTTAGCGCTAGCGCGGCCCGGATACCGGCGCCGCCCCTGCAAGTCTAGCACTGGCCCGGCTCGCGGTGAATTTCAACCCGTGGCCGGGGGCTGGCGACCGATATGAGGCGACGCAGGCGGAGGTAGAGCCTAATCCTGCGGCGCCGGCGGGCATTGTGGCGGGCGCGGGCGATGCGGCGCTCGATGATCTCGCGTTCGGTGAGCGGGTCGTTTGTGGGCGGCTTCGGCAGGGTGACGGGAATGATGGTCATGGCGGGCTCTCTCATTTTTGGTATGATGAGGGGAAGATAGGCTTGCTTCTTGGGCGCGATCAGACGCGAAGAGCGCAACGGGACTTGCAGGAATGGAACGATACTCACTCGATGACCTCCGCCTGTTCGTGGCCGTGGCGGATGCCGGGGGCCTCGCGGGGGCTTCCCGGGCGACAGGCACCAGCCTCGCCACCCTGTCGCGCCGGATGACGGCTTTGGAGCGGGCGCTGGCCCGCCGGCTCTTCGTGCGCGGTAAGCGCGGATATGCGCTCACGGCCGAGGGACGCGCGCTGCTGGCAGAGGCGGCGGCGCTGCGAGACGCAGCCCAGAGGCTCGACCGCTGGGCGGCCGCCGAGAGCCCTGCCCCACGCGTGCGCATCACCGCCGGGTCATGGACGGCGCGGTTTTTGGCGCGGGGCCTGGCCGGGCGGTGGAGCGCCGGGGCCGGCTGGGTGCCGGAGCTGCTCGCCTCCAACGCACGGGTGGATATCGCCCGGCGCGAGGCGGATATCGGCATCCGCAACCGCCGGCCCGACCAGAGCTGGCTGGCCGGGAAGGTCACGCGACGGGTGGACTACGCGGTCTATGCGACGGGGCCCGATGTGCCCGGCTTCCTCGCCCTGCCCGAGGATGCGGCGACCACACCCTCGGACCGCTGGGTGAAGGCGAACCACGGCGGCGAGATCCTGACATCTGTGTCTGACATCCGGCTGGGGCTCGATCTGGCGCTGGCGGGCATGGGGCGGATCGTGCTGCCGTGCTTCGTGGGTGATGGCGAGCCGGGGCTGCAACGCCAGTCGGACGAGATCGCCGAGATCGGCCATGACGAATGGCTCGTCACCCACCACGAGGCACGCCACGACCCGCCGGTGCGGCGGGCGATCGAAATGGTGGAAGCGATATTGGTTTAGGGCGGCGGTGGCCCTGCCTGCGGAGCTATGGGGTGTGGCTTTCGTAGACGGGACTACGCCTCCAGCTCGGCATCCCAATAGAGGAAGTCCAGCCAGCTCTCATGCAGATGCCCGGGCGGGAACTTGCGGCCGTGGTTGCGCAGCTCTTCGGCGCCGGGCTGGCGGGGCGGCTTGCGCAGGGTCATGCCGCTCTGCTTGAGGCTCTTGGAGCCCTTCTTGAGGTTACAGGTGCCGCAGGCGGCGACGACATTCTCCCAGCTCGTCACGCCGCCGCGGGCGCGGGGCACGACGTGGTCGAAGGTCAGATCGCCCCGCGAGCCGCAATACTGGCAGAGAAACTCGTCCCTCAAGAAAAGATTAAAGCGCGTGAAGGCCACGCGCTTTTGGGGTTTCACGTAATCTTTCAGCACCACGACCGAGGGGATCTTGATGCTCGTCGACGGACTTCGCACCCTCTCGTCGTACTCCGCCACGATATCCACCCGGTCGAGCCAGACGGCCTTTACGGCCTCCTGCCAGGGCCAGAGCGACAAGGGATAATAGCTCAGCGGGCGGTAATCGGCGTTCAGCACGAGAGCCGGATGCGCCTTCAACGCGCCGGGGCTGCGGACGAAATGTGTCCTGAACTCCGCTTCCATCATGCGCACCCCTCTTGCCGTTCGACTGGCATCTGGCCACCGGCGCCCGGAGGCCTGCAATCGACTATATCTGGCGTCTTCGACTTCGCAAGCTCAACATGCTGCGGGTCACGAGAGCGGGATGCCACGCGCAGATGTCGCCCACATGACAGGCAAAGCCGGGGCTTGTCAGGAGGCGCGGCTCGCCGGGCCGGGGCCGATGGCGAAGACCAACCGCGCCCGGCCCTCTTCCTTGGCGCGGTAGAGCGCCGCATCGGCAGCGCGCATCAGATCCGACATGGTGGCGCCGGGCCAGGCCTCGGCCGCACCGGCGGAGGAGGTGATGACGATGCGCCGATCCTGCTCTGCCTCGACCTCTAGCGCGCCGATCACCCGCTCGGCGATGGTGCCGGCGAGCTCGGCGTTGGCGCCGCCGAGATAGATGGCGAACTCCTCGCCGCCAAGCCGCGCCACCAGATCGCCGTCGCGCACCGCATCGCGCAGATGGCGGCCGATGGCGCGCAGGCAAAGGTCACCCACCTCGTGACCATAGGTATCGTTGATGCGCTTGAAATGATCGACGTCGATCAAAAGCAGCGTGCCCCCCGGCAGGCCGGCGCGGGTCTCGACCAGCTCGAAGAACTTGCGGCGGTTGTGGAGCCCGGTGAGCATGTCGGTGCCGGCCAGATCGGCGAGCTGCAATTGCAGCCGGTAGAGCTGCTGGACGAGAACCAGAGCGAAGGCAGTGAAGGGCGTGGCGACGAGGGCCGTCAGGATGATGTCTTCATCGACATCGATAGCGGCGGGCCCGGTGATCGACAGCTTCAGAAGCAGGTTGAAACCGATAATTGCGCATACGAAGATCGCAAAACGCACCGCGAACCCGATAGAGCTCTGTGGCGCAAGAATACGAATGAAACGGGTCAAGGCACTCTCCTGCGCGTCCCTTTAGCACGCGCAGATCGCCAAGCCAGGGCGTTTTTGGCGCCAGAGGTTGGAAAAAGCGACGCGCTAGCGCCGCAATGCCCAGCTCTTCAGCAGGTTATTCACAGAGCAATGGCGATGGGCCCGCCTTTGTCGCCGGCATCCGCCCCGTCGATCACCAGCCGCGCCCTGCCCTGCGACTTGGCCCGGTAGAGCGCACGGTCGGCGCTGGCGAGCATCTGATGCAGCCCCTCCTGCCCTTCGGTGGCGAAGACGGCGCCGCAGGAGAGCGTCATCTGCGGGCCGGCGTTGGTATCGTTGAGCTCAATGAGGAAAGGGTTGACCATCCGCTCGGCGATGGCGGCGACGCGGGCCTTGTCGGGCCTGGTCAGCATGATGCCGAATTCCTCGCCCCCCAGCCGCCCGGCCGTCTCATCCTCACGCAGCGTCGCGCGAATGCGGTCGGCCACCTGGCGCAGGCCGGCATCGCCGGCAGCATGGCCGAAGCTGTCGTTGATTGCCTTGAAGTGATCGATGTCGGCGAGGATCAGCGCCGCGGGCGGGCGCTCTTCGGCCGCGGCCTCGAAGCCGCGGCGATTGTAGAGGCCGGTCAGCATATCGGTGACGGCCATATTGGCGAGCTGCTCCTGCAGGCGGCGCTGGCGCTGCAGCAGCATGAGCGCGAGCACCACGAAAGGCAGGCCGACGGCGGTGGCGATGAGATATTCGACGGGCGCGAGATCGGTGCTGCCCTTGAACCAGGCATTCACCCCCCAATTGATCAGATTGACGATCCCCAGAACGCCGATCGCGCGCAGCACGAAATCTGCCGGCCGCCGCGGAGCGATCAGGTAGACCAGGTAGTCAATCATTGAACTCGTACTCCAGACAACAGCCCCGAAAACAGGGCACGAAGGGCGCGCTGTCGAGACCGAAACCATGACCATAGGAAGACGAATAGAGACAATTTTCGGCAAGGCCGCTGAGGCGGGCAGCCGGGCGCGGGGCGAGCCGGTTCAGGCGCCGCCGGAATAGCCCAGCCGCTCGCGCAGAAAGGCCAGCGCGACGGAAAGGCCATCTGGCGCAATGCCGTGGCCCATGCCCTTGTCGATATGTGCGAAGACCTCTGTCCAGCCGGCCTCTTCCAGCGCCTTGGCCGCCTCGGGCAGAGCCTGGGGCGGCACGACCTCGTCGGCATCGCCATGCACCAGCAGCACAGGCGGGCGGCTGATGGCTTCGTCTTCCAGCACCTCGGGCTGCAGCAGGCGGCCGGAGAAGGCGGCAAGGGCGGCCACCGGGTCTTCACGCCGGGGCAGCACATGCAGCGCCATCATGGTGCCCTGGCTGAAGCCGAGGACGGCCACCTGCTCGGGCAGCAGGTCTTCGTCGACCATCACGCCGTCGAGGAAGGCGTTGAGATCGGCGGCGGCCCGCTCGAGCCCGTCGTTCGCCTCTTCCTCGGACGAGCCGTCGATCCAGGGGATGGGAAACCATTGCAGGCCCATCGGGCTGGCGGCGCAGGCTTCGGGCGCGTCTGGCGCGAGGAACAGCGTGTCGGGCATGTACTCGCCCATGGGCTGGGAGAGGCTGATGAGATCGGCCCCGTTGGCCCCGTAGCCATGCAGGAAGATGACGGCGGAGCGCAGCTCTCCGCTTTGCGGCTCGACCCGCTCGGCCCGTAGTGCACGTGTCATGATATCCCCGCCCTGCCCTTTGCATGGGCGTAATAGGCCCAGAGCAGCCGTGCCGCAACTGCGCGCCAGGGCGACCAGGCAGCGGCGAGCGCGGCCATCTCCTTGCTGTCCGGTCGGGCCGGCAGGTCGAAGAGCAGGCGGGCGGCCTCCTGCAGGGCGAGGTCACCGGCGGGGAAGATATCGGCCCGGCCCTCGGCGGTGAGGGCGTAGAGCTGCGCTGTCCAGAGGCCGACGCCGGGGAGCGCGGTGAGGGTTTTCAGGAGGTCCTTGTCGGGGAGGGTGCTCAGAGCCTCGAAGTCTGGCGCGGCCTCGGCGATGGCGCGGGCGGAGCGGGCCTTGGCGCGGGAGAAGCCGAGGGCGCGGAGGGCCTCCTCCTCCACGGCGGCGATGGCGCGGGGATCGTGCAGGCCGGCGGCCTCGATGCGCGCCCAGATGGCAGAGGCGGCAGCGGTGGAGAGCATCTGGCCGTTGATGATCTGCAGAAGGGTGGCGAAGCCGCGCGGGCGCCGCCGGAGGGGCGGAGGGCCGGTGAGCGAGAGGGCGGCGGCGAAGCGAGGTTCCTGCGCGATGAGGGCGGCGAGGCCGGCGGAGAGATCGTCTTCGGTGTCGATGGTCACTCGCCGCCCCCTTGCGGGAGCGTCTCGTGCAGCCAGGTGAGCGCGGCTTCGGGGGTCTCGACACGGGGCGTGGGCTCGGGCGGACGGTTCAGCAGGATCACCGGCAGGCCCAGCTGTCGCGCGGCGGCGAGCTTCCCGGTACCGGCTGTCCCGCCGGAGTTCTTGGTGACGACATGTGTCACCCGGTGCTGGGACAGCAGCGCCGCCTCGGTTTTGGCGTCGGCGGAGGGGCGGCCAATGATCCAGTCGCCGGGGGGATAGGGGAACGGCGCATCGACCGGGTCGATCCGACGCACCAGAAGGCGGCGGCCCTGCAGGTTTCCGAAATCCGGCAGCGCTTGCGGTCCAACGGAGAGCCAGACGACGGCATCGCCGGGGATCAGCTCCGCCGCCTCCTCGGCCCGGTCGATGAAGCGCCAGTCGTCGCCCCCCCCGGAGCGACACCCAGGGCGCAGGAGGCGCAGGTAGGGCACACCGGCCCCGGCACAGAGCCGCTGGCTGCGCGGGCCGATGCGCGCGGCGAAGGGATGCGTGGCGTCGATCACCGCGGTGATGCTCTCTTCGCGGAGGCACCGCAGGAAGCCCTCCTCGCCGCCAAAACCACCCACCCGGACTGGCAGGCCGAGGCTCTGCGGGGCGGCGGTCGCCCCGGCGAAGGAGGCGAGCGCGGGCATCCCGGCGTCGCGGAGGAGCATGGCGAGGCGGCGCGCCTCCTCGGTTCCGGCGAGCAGAAGGATCATGCGGTCGCCAGGATCGCGCCGGCCCGGTCGACGACGATCACATCCACCGCCACCGGTGCATCGGCGAGCATCAGCTCCAGCTGCGCGCGGGCGCGGGTGGCAATCGCCTCGGCCAGGGGTGGGCCGGCGCGCTCATAGGCCTCCAGCACCGTGTTGGCGCTGGAGAGGGCGGGATCGCCGGCCCAGTCGGCCAGCAGCCCCATATCGGCCTGCGACCGCGAGGAATGCAGATCGACCGCGCCCTGCGCCAGCTTGGCCAGCTTGCCGATGCCGCCGCCGATGGTGAGCCGGGGCACGGGATGACGGCGGAGGTATTTCACCAGCCCGCCGGCGAAATCGCCCATGTCGAGCATGGCGTGATCCGGCAGGCCGTAATGCTGCTGCACCACGCGCTCGCTGGTGGCCCCGGTGCAGCCGGCCACATGGGGTGTGCCTGTCGCCACCGCCACATCGACCCCCCGATGGATCGAGGCGATCCAGGCCGCGCAGGAGAAGGGGCGCACCACGCCCGTGGTGCCGAGGATCGACAGCCCGCCGGTGATGCCGAGCCGCGGGTTCCAGGTGCGGGCGGCGATCTCTGCCCCGCCGGGCACGCTGATGGTAATGGCGATGTCGGGCGGCTGGCCGTACTCAGCCGCCATCTCCGCGACCGCCTCTTCCATCATCTTGCGCGGCACCGGGTTGATCGCGGGCTCGCCCGGCGGGATCGGCAGGCCCGGCTTGGTGACCATGCCCACGCCCTCACCGGCATGAAAGGTCACGCCGCCGGCGCTGGCGGCGACACGGGCGATGATGAGGGCGCCGTGGGTGACATCGGGGTCGTCGCCAGCATCCTTGACGATGCCCGCCTCGGCCCAGCCCTCGCCTGCCTGCCGGTGCGCCAGCGCAAAGGCCGGCCGCTCGCCCTTGGGAAGAAGAACCGACACCTCCGCCGGAAAGGCCCCGCCCCAGAGCCGCATCAGCGCGGCCTTGACCGCCGCCGTGGCGCAGGCGCCGGTCGTCCATCCTCGGCGGAGGGGTTTGTCGCTGGGGGGGGCGCTCATGGGGCGGATCATATCGGCGCGCCCCGCGCGGCCAAGCGGTTTCGCACGCCCTGCCCGGGGGCCATGTCGCCTCTGCACGGCGGGGCGCCGCCGCCGGGCCTTCAAAACCGCCGCGATTGGCGCGATATAGCCCGCATGGACCTGCCCGCGCATCATTGGCCGGAGTTCAGACCCGGCTGGGTCTGGCTTTGCGGCGCCGGGCCCGGCGATGCCGGGCTGCTCACCCTGCATGCCCTCAACGGGCTGCGGCAGGCCGATGTCGTGGTACATGACGCGCTGGTCGGGCCGGACATTCTGGCCATGGCACCGCAGGCGGAGCTGTTTCACGCCGGAAAGCGCGGCGGCAAACCCTCGGCCAAGCAGACGGATATCTCGCTGAAGCTGGTGGAGCTGGCGCAGGCCGGCCACCGGGTGCTGCGGCTGAAGGGAGGCGATCCCTTCGTCTTCGGCCGCGGCGGCGAGGAGGGCGCGGCGCTGAAGGCCGCCGGCATCCCCATGCGGATCATCCCCGGTATCTCCGCCGGGATCGGCGGGCTGGCCTATGCCGGCATCCCGGTGACGCATCGCGATGTCAACCAGTCGGTGACCTTCATCACCGGCCACGACCAGAGCGCCGAGGCTCCTGACAAGCTGGATTGGCCTGCGATCTCAAAGGCCTCTGAGGTGCTCGTGATATACATGGGCATGAAGCACATCGGCCAGATCGCAGGAGCCTTACTCGCCGCGGGCCGCCCGGCGGCCGAGCCGGTGGCCGTGGTAACCGACGCCACCCTGCCCCAGCAGCAAGTGCTGGAGACGACGCTGGGCGCGCTGGAGGCCGATCTGGCTGCCTCGGGCCTCGCGCCGCCGGCGATCATCTGCGTGGGCCGGGTGGTGGAGAAGCGGGCCATTCTGAACTGGCTGGCGGAATGAGAGGGACTGATGTGGAGGGGGGCGCTGCCCCCCGCCTGACGGCCCCCCCGGGATATTTGCAGAAAAGCGAGGGGGCATGGGGCGCGGGCTGCTGATCGCTGCGCCCTCCTCCGGTGCGGGGAAGACGATTGTCACGCTGGGGCTCTTGCGGGCGCTGGCGAGGGCAGGCGTGGATGTGCGGGGGGCGAAATCGGGGCCGGATTACATCGATCCGGCCTTTCATGCCGCCGCGACGCGGCGCGATTGCGGCAATCTCGATGCCTGGGCCATGGGGGCGCCGCGGCTGCGCGCGCTGGCGGCGGGAGACGGGCTGCTCATCGTCGAGGGGGCCATGGGGCTGTTCGACGGCGCGCCGGCGCCGGGAGCGCCCGCCGCGGGGCGCGGCTCGGCGGCCGAGCTGGCGAAGGTGCTGGGCGTGCCGGTGGTGCTGGTGGTGGATGCGGGGCGCATGGCCGGCTCGGTGGCCGCGCTGGTGGGGGGGTTCCTGCGATTTGACCCCGAGCTGCGGCTGGCGGGGCTGATCCTGAACCGCGTCGGCTCTGACCGGCACGAGCGGATGTTGCGCGCGGCGCTGGAGCCGCTCGGGTTGCCGGTGCTGGGAGCGCTGCGGCGAGACCCGGGCCTGGCCCATCCCTCGCGACATCTGGGGCTGGTGCAGGCCGGTGAACGAGCGGACCTGGAGGCGTTTCTCGAGCGGGCAGCAAACACCGTGGCGGGGGCCGTCGATCTGAAGGCGCTCCAGGCGCTGGCGGCACCGCTGGCGGAGGGCGAGGCGAAGAGGCTGGGCCCACCGGGGCAGCGGATCGCGGTGGCGCGGGACGAGGCGTTCGCCTTCGCCTATCCGCATATGCTGGCAGACTGGCGGGCGCAGGGGGCCGAGATCCGGACGTTCTCGCCTCTGGATAACGAGGCCGTGCCGGAGGCCGATGTGGTGTATCTGCCGGGCGGCTATCCGGAACTCCACGCCGGTCGGCTCGCTGGGGCGCAGACATTCATGAAAAGCTTGAGGATCGCTTCAGAAACATCTGAGATTTATGGAGAATGTGGCGGATACATGACGCTCGGCAACGGGCTGATCGATGCCGAAGGCGAGCGCCATGCGATGGCGGGGTTGCTGCGGCTGGAGACGTCCTTCGCGGCCCGCAAGCTGCATCTTGGCTACCGCGAAGTCCGCGCGGACCACGGCTGGGTCCAGGGCACATGGGCGGCGCATGAATTTCACTACGCAACCACCTTGAAAGAAGAGGGAAACCCCCTCTTCTCCGCCCGCGACGCCGAAGGCACGGAGCTGCCTCCCATGGGCCTACGCGCCGGGCGGGTCTGCGGCTCTTTTACACACCTGATCGACCGCAAATGAGGCCGGGGCGCTCTTGCTGCCAACCGCCCCCGGGGCTAACGGAAAAGGCATGAGCATCTCAGCCAATCCCCAGCAAGACGACCGCGCAGCGCGTCGAAACGTCATGGTGCTGGTGGCGGCACAGGCGCTGATCGGCGCGCAGATGCCGATGCTCTTCACCATAGGCGGGCTCGCCGGGCAGATGCTGGCGCCCAACGCCTGCCTCGCCACCCTGCCGATCTCGCTCATCGTCTTCGGCTCGATGACCACGGCCCCCTGGATCAGCCCCTTCATGGCGAAGGCCGGGCGACGGGCCGGTTTCATGATCGGCTGTCTCGCCGGGGCGCTCGGCGCGCTGCTCGGCGCCTGGGCCATCTCGATCGGCTCGTTCCCGCTGCTGCTCGCCGGCAGCTACCTCACCGGCATCTATATGTCGGCGCAGGGCTTTTTCCGCTTCGCCGCAACCGACCGGGCCAGCGACGCCTATCGCCCGAAAGCCATCTCCTACGTGATGGCAGGCGGGCTGATCGCGGCGCTCGTCGGCCCGCAACTGGTGAAGGTGACGGCGGAGGCGACCGCGATTCCCTTCATCGGCACCTACCTGGTCGCCGCTTTGCTCAACCTGCTCGGCCTCGGCCTGATCGCCCTGCTCGACCTGCCGCCCCAAGCCCCCGTGCCCGGCGCCTCGCGCGGGCGCAGCATGCGCGAGATCCTGCGCTCGCCGCCAATCGTGGTGGCGATCATCTGCGGCATGGTTTCCTACACGCTGATGAACCTGGTGATGACCTCGACGCCGCTGGCCGTCGTGGGCTGCGGCTTCAGCCGCAATACCGCCGCCGACGTCGTCTCGGCGCATGTGCTGGCGATGTATGTGCCCTCGTTCTTCACCGGCGCGCTGATCGCCCGCTTCGGCACCACGCGCATCATGGGGATCGGCCTTGCCATTCTCGCCGCCGCCGGAGTGACGGGCCTTGCCGGCGTCGAGCTGGCCAATTTCTACGGTGCGCTGGTGCTGCTCGGCATCGGCTGGAACTTCGGTTTCATCGGCGCCACCACAATGCTCGCCGCACACCACACGCCGGAGGAGCGCGGCCGCGTGCAGGGGCTGAACGACGCGATCGTGTTCGGATGCGTCACGCTCGGCAGCCTCGCCTCGGGCGGGCTGATGAACTGCTCGGGCGGCGATGTGGTGCAGGGCTGGAACGCGGTGAACCTGGCCATGATCCCGCTGCTGGCGCTGGCCGGCGGTGCGCTGATCTGGCTGGTGATGCGCCCCAAAGAGGCCTGAGCCTACCAGCCGCCGAGCGCGGCCTTGGCCATCAGCGACAGGCGCGCGGCGAAGGGCGAGCTTTCCAGCCGGCCCTCGCCCACCCATTCGGGGTGGCGCGTGGCGCGGCGCAGGATCGCACCGGTCTGCCAATAGGGGCGCAGCGCCGCGCCCAGCCCCCGCAGATCGGCGCCGCGCGCCTTGGCCAGCCATTCCAGGCCCAGCGGGGCGAGCACGCCCGGCAGATCCGGCAGCGGCTCCATCCCCGCGGCGCGAAGCGCAGGTGCGGCGACGAGCCAGTTCGCCAGCCCCCCGGCGCGCCCGGCCAGCCGCACTGGCTTCTCCTGTTCTGCCCGCGCACCCAGACCCAGGGCGCAGGCCCAGGCCAGCGTGCCGGCGGTGGCATCGAGGTGATCCAACAGCGCCTCGCGGGTTTCCGGCCCCTCGCGGTTGCCCTCCGCCATGCGCGCCTCGACCATGGGGCGAAGCAGCGCGGCAGTCACCGCGCCCCGCCCCATCAGCTCGGCCAGCGGCTGAACGACCTCATGCTGGCGGATGCGCCCCTGCTCGATCTCCTCCAGCGCCTCGCGCCACCAGGTCAGGCGGATCGCGGCGAGCATCGGCTCGGAGGCGCCCCAGGCGCCGCGGCTGAGCTCGACATTGAAGGCGAACAGCGGGAAGAGCACCGCCCGCTCCGCCGGCGTGGCCGACATGGCGGCGAGGAAGCGGCCGGGGTCGCCCGCCTTCACGATCTCGGCGCAGGCCTGCAGGCTCATATGGCGCGAGCCACGGTGGCAAGATAGCCGGTGAGATGCTTCACGCGCCGCCAGGTGGCGGCCTCGTGCCGCGCCTCGGCGATGGCCGCGAGCAGATCGTCGCTCGCCTCGCGCTCCAGAGCGTCGCAGCGCGCCTCCAGCGGGCCGTAATAGGCCTCCCAGGCCGCGTCCGAGAGGCGCCAGCTCTCCAGCACCTCCCAGCCGGCGCCGGCCACCGCCTCGGCGATCTGCCCCTCGGTATGCACCGGCCCGTCGCCCCAGAATTCCACCGGGTCGAAGTTCGGGTCAGGCGCGAAGAGGCAGGGATGGGTGAAGGCGACGGCGCCGCCCTCCTCCACCAGCCCGCGCAGGGCCGAGAGCCCCTCGTCCAGCCCCAGGTTGTAGAGCGCGCCGGCGGACCAGATGAAATCGAAGCTCCCCGCGTCGGTCATCGAGGCGACCTCGGCCGCGACGCGCGGATCGCCCGCCCAGGCCTCGCTCACCCGCGCCACGAAAGGCGCGTGCAGGTCCCGGGCGGTCACATGCCCCTCGGGCGCCGCCTTCAGCAGTGCCGCGATATCGGCCCCCGGCCCGCAGCCGGCATCGAGGATGCGCGCATCCCGGGCCAGGCCCACGACCTGCGCGGCCCGCCCCACGTCTGCCGCCTCGCCGGGGCCTTCGCGCTCCAGCCCCGAATGCACCGCAAAGAAGGCCGGGTTCATTGCGCCGCCACCTCTGCCGCGGCCTGCCCCTGCATCAGCTTCCAGCGCACGGCATCCACCAGCGCCTCGACAGAGGCATCGACTATGTTCGCCGAGACGCCGACGGTCGACCAGCGCCGCTGCTCGCCATCCTCGCTGTCAATGATGACGCGGGTCACGGCCGAAGTGCCCGCCCCGGTGATGCGCACCTTGAAGTCGACCAGGCGCATGTCGTCGACCAGCGCCTGGTAGCGGCCAAGATCCTTGGCCAGCGCGTTCCACAGGGCGTTAACCGGGCCGGCATCCTGCATCTCGTCGCCATGCGGGTTCTCGTAGAACGAGGTGATGCGCTCGCCGCCAAGGGCTATCGTCACCACCGCCTCGGAGACGATCACGACCTCGCCCCGCGCATTGCGCCGCCGCTCGGAGATCACCCGGTAACGCTCCAGCTCGAAGAAGCGCGTTGTGGGCCCCAGCTCTTCCAGCGCCAGCAGCTCGAAGCTCGCCTGCGCGGTGTCATAGGCATAGCCGCGCGATTCGCGCTCCTTCACCTTGTCCAGGATCACCGGCAGCGCGGCATCGCCCCTCTCCACCTCGATCCCCGCCTCGGCGAGCCGGGCGCGGAGGTTGGATTGCCCCGCCTGGTTCGACATCGGCACGATCCGCGTGTTCCCTACCAGCTCCGGCTCGATATGCTCGTAGGTGCGCGGGTCCTTCGCGATGGCAGAGGCGTGCAGCCCCGCCTTGTGCGCGAAGGCACTGGCGCCAACGTAGGGGGCCTGTTTCTGCGGCACGCGGTTGAGGATATCGTCGAGCATCCGGCTGACGCGGCGCAGCTGCCTCAGCCCTTCCCGCGTCACCCCGGTTTCGTAGTCGCTGGCAAAGGGCTCCTTCAGCAGCAGCGTCGGGATCAGCGTGGTGAGGTTGGCATTGCCGCAGCGCTCACCAAGCCCGTTGAGCGTGCCCTGGATCTGGCGCACGCCTGCCTCCACCGCCGCGAGGCTGCCGGCGACGGCCTGCCCGGTATCGTCATGGCAATGGATGCCGAGGTGATCTCCCGGGATGCCCGCCGCGATGACCTCGCGCACGATATCGGCGATCTCCCCCGGCAGCGTGCCGCCATTGGTGTCGCAGAGCACCACCCAGCGCGCCCCGGCCTTGTAGGCGGCCAGCACGCAGTCCAGCGCATAGGCCCGGTTCTGCTTGAAGCCGTCGAAGAAATGCTCGGCGTCGAACAGCGCCTCGCGCCCGCTCTTCACAAGATGGGCGATAGAGGCGGAGATGTTCTCCACATTCTCCTCCAGCGTGATGCCGAGCGCGGTGGTGACGTGGAAATCATGGGTCTTGCCGACAAGGCACACGCTGTCCGTGCCTGCGTTCATCACCGCGGCCAGCACATCGTCATTCTCGGCCGAGCGCCCGGCCCGCTTGGTCATCCCGAAGGCGGTGATCGCCGCCCGCCCCGGCTGCACCTTCTCGAAGAAGCCCGAATCCGTCGGGTTCGCCCCCGGCCAGCCGCCCTCGATCTGGTCGATGCCGAGGCTGTCGAGCGCCCGCGCGATGCGCAGCTTCTCGTCGGTCGAGAATTGCACACCTTGCGTCTGCGCCCCGTCGCGCAGCGTGGTGTCGTAAAGATACAGCCGCTCAGTCATCGCACCATCCTCACCTCAGAGGCGCCCCGCCCCCTCTCGCTTTTCTGCAAATATCCCGGGGGGGCCGTCAGGCGGGGGGCAGCGCCCCCCTCCGCAGTCTCCACAAGCGCCGTCATTTAAAGCTTCCCCGCATCGAACCCCGGCCCCGGCGCCCAATCCGCCCCGTCCGGCCTGTCCATCACCTCAACGCCCGCCGCTGTCAGCAGCGCGCGGATCTCATCGGCCCGGGCGAAATCCTTCGCCTTGCGCGCCTGAAACCGCTCATCAAGCAGCGCCTCGATCTTCGCACCCGCATCGCCGGCGCCGTCCCAGCCGCCCAGCTCGTCGGTCAGGAGCCCCAGAAGCTGCGCGGAGGCAAGAAATTCGCCAAGTCTTTCGCCGAGTTCTGCTTCTTCGCCTTCGCTCGCGTCGCCGTGGGCAATCGCGTTTCGCTTCTGCTGCAGAGCGTGACCAAAATGGCCGAGAAAGTTGAGCGCTTCGGCTGTGTTAATGTCGTCGCTCAACGCATTAACAACTTCGCTTGCCGGCGTTGACGGCTTTACCCCAGCGGTCAACTCGCGCCACTTCCTAAGGGTGCGCTCCGCCTCGTCGCGCCGCTTATCCGTCCAGTCCATCGGCTTGCGGTAATGCGTGCCCAGCAGCACGAAGCGGATCACCTCGCCGGGGATCCCCCGGTCCAGCAGGTCACGGATCGTGAAGAAATTGCCCAAGGACTTGGACATCTTCCGCCCCTCGACCTGCAGCATCTCGTTGTGCAGCCAGACGCGGGCGAACTCGCCGTCGGGATGGGCGCACATGCTCTGCGCCAGCTCGTTCTCGTGGTGCGGAAAGGTCAGGTCCGTCCCGCCGCCATGGATGTCGAAGCTCGGCCCGAAGAGCGCGTCGCTCATCGCCGAGCATTCGATATGCCAGCCCGGCCGGCCCCGCCCCCAGGGGCTCTCCCAGCCCGGAAGGCTGTCGTCCGACGGCTTCCAGAGCACGAAATCCATCGCGTCGCGCTTGTAGGGCGCGACCTCGACCCGCGCTCCGGCTATCATGTCGTCCACCGAGCGGCCGGAGAGGGCGCCGTACTCCGGGTAGGACCCAACGGAGAACAACACATGCCCCTCAGCCTCGTAGGCATGGCCCGCCTCGATCAGCCCCTCGATCATCGCCACCATCTCGCCGATATGGCCCGTGGCCCGCGGCTCATGCGTCGGCCTGAGGGCCCCCAGCGCATCCATGTCGGCGTGATACCAGCGAATCGTCTCCTCGGTGATCGCGGCGATGGCCTCCTGCACGCTCTCGCCGATCTCGTCCGCGCGCTCCTGCGCCCGGGCGTTAATCTTGTCATCGACGTCGGTGAAGTTGCGGGCGTAGCGCACGGCGTTCTCGCCATAGACATGGCGGAGCAGCCGGAACAGCAGGTCGAACATAACGACGGGCCGGGCATTGCCCAGATGCGCGCGGTCATAAACGGTCGGGCCGCAGAGATAGATGCGCACATCATCCTCGCGGATCGGAGCGAACGTCTCCTTGGCCCGGCTCTTGCTGTTCCAGAGTTTAATGGCCGTCATGGCATACCTCACGCGGGGTCTCGCGGGGGTGGCTATCTCAGACGATCAGGGTGTGAAAGAGCGGCCCGCGACGGTTGTCAGCAGGAAATGATGCAAGCAATGATGCAAATGCTCTTCATGGATGCCTGCTAGCACGCCCCGGCGGCGGCGTCCACCATATCCGCCAGCTTGCGCAATGTATTGAGGTTGCGCCCGGTCAGCGCGGTCCCGGTGACGACCTTGCCGATCTTCTCGCCGAGCTTCGATATGCCCATGCCGTCCGGGTGCAGCATCCAGACATGCCCGCCCACGATCTGCAGCGCCTCGCTCTCGGCCTTCAGGCTCTGGTAGAGCCCCTCGTCGATCGCAGGTTGGTCCCAGCAGAAGAAGCAATGCGTGTGGCTCCCCTTCTCCACCTCGAAGGGGCAGCTCTCCGCCGCGTGCCGCATCTCCTCCCGGCTCAGCACCAGCACCGGGATCGGCCGCCCGAACTCCGCTGAGATGGCCTGCTCCAGCGCCGCCGCGAGCTGAGGCGGCTCCCCGTCTGCGATGAACACCAGATTGCCGCTGGCGATATAGCTGCGCACATCGCCCCAGCCCAGCCCCTCGGCCAGCGCCTTCAGCCGCGCCATCTCCACCTTCACGCCGCCCACATTGACCCCGCGCAGAAGAGCCACGAATGCCGGCATGCCCGCCTCCCGAAAAACCAGTCGCCAGCGCCAGCCTAACACGCCATGATCGCCGCCATGAGCCCCTTTCGCGCCCGCGTCACCGCCATCTGTTCCGCCCTGCCCGGCGCCGAGGTCTCAGATCCCTGGGGCGGTCCAGAGGGCAGCCCTGGCCACGATGCCTGGAAGGTCGGCGGCAAGATGTTCGCCTGCATCGGCGCGGTGCAACCCGGCATTTCCGTCAAGACCGACAGCCCCGAGACGGCCACCATGCTCATCGACGCCGGCATCGGCGCAAAGGCCCGCTACTTCCACCGCTCCTGGGTCCACCTGCCCGAGGATGTGGCCGACGACGAGCTCACCCACCGCCTGCAAAGTGCCTATGGCATCATCCGCGCCAAGCTCCCCAAAAAGGTCCAGGCCAGCCTCCCCTGACCGTCACTCCACCCAGGCACCGCGCTCCTTCGATCCCCTGCCGAGCGCGGCCCGCAAACCGCCCCTTCGTCTTTGCTCCAACAAAATCCTCGGGGGGGCTGGCAACGCCAGCGGGGGGCAGACAGCCCCCCTCCACCACCAGCCACCCCTCACCCCCGCCCCGGGGATCCCCCGGGCGGGCGGGCGATTGCCGCAGGCGAGGCCGCCCCGCCCGGGGTCAGCTCTTCGCCCGGCCCTTCAGGTGCTTGGTCAGCGAGGTGGTATTGGGCTTCTTGCGGTTCTTGTAGGGGTTCTTGTCTGACTGGCTACGGAAGGTCAGGCGGATCGGCGTGCCCGGCATGTCGAACTCCTCGCGGAGGCCATTCACCAGGTACCGCGAATAGCTCTCCGGCAGGGCTTCGGGATGCGAGGCCATGATCACGAAATTCGGCGGCCTCGCCTTCACCTGTGTCATATAGCGCAGCTTGATGCGGCGCCCGCCGGGGGCCGGCGGCGGGTGGGCGGTGAGCATGCCGTCGAGCCAGCGGTTGAGCCGGCCCGTCGAGATGCGCCGGTTCCACATCCGGTGCGCACTGACCACGGCCTCCTGCAGCCGCCCCAGCCCCTTGCCGGTCTTGGCCGACAGAGTGATCAGCGGCGCGCCGCGCAGCTTGGGCAGCAGGCGCTCGAAATCGGCCTTCAGCTCCTTCAGGCGTACCTGCTTGTCGTCTTCGAGATCCCATTTGTTGAGCCCCACGACCACGGCCCGCCCCTCGCGCTCGGCAAGGTCGGCAAGCCGCAGGTCCTGCTGCTCGAAGGGGATCTGCGCATCCAGCAGCACCACGACCACCTCGGCGAATTTCACCGCGCGCAGGCCGTCGGAGACGCTCATCTTCTCGAGCTTGTCGTCGATCTTGGCCTTCTTGCGCATGCCGGCGGTGTCGAAGATGCGGGTCGGCACGCCGCCCCAGTCCGTCGTGAGCGCAATGGAATCTCGGGTGATGCCGGCCTCGGGGCCGGTCAGCAGGCGGTCTTCGCCGATGATGGCGTTGATCAGCGTCGATTTGCCGGCATTCGGCCGCCCGACGACGGCGATCTTGAGCGGGCGCTGAGGCGTCGGCACCCAGGCCGCTTCCTGCGCTTCCTCGTCGCCCTCTTCGATGTCGACATCTCCGATCTCCACATCGGCCTCCGCGGCCTCGGCCTCGGCGCGCTCGGCGTAGATCTCGGCCAGCGGCTCCAGCATCGAGCGCAACTCGTCCATCCCCTGCCCGTGCTCGGCAGAGAGGCCGACGGGCTCGCCCAGCCCCAGCGCATAGGCCTCGAGCAAGCCCGCCTCGGCGGCGCGGCCCTCGGCCTTGTTGGCACCGAGGATCACGTGGCGGCCCTTGCGGCGCAGGATGTCGGCGAAGATCTCGTCGGCCGGCAGCACACCGGCGCGGGCGTCGATGAGGAAGAGGCAGACATCCGCCATCTCCACCGCCCGCTCGGTCAGCCGGCGCATGCGGCCCTGCAGGCTCTCGTCGCTCGCCTCCTCCAGGCCCGCCGTGTCGATGACGGTGAAGCGGAGGTGGCCCAGCCGCGCTTCGCCTTCGCGCAAGTCACGCGTGACGCCGGGCTGGTCGTCGACCAGCGCCAGCTTGCGGCCGACGAGACGGTTGAACAGCGTCGATTTGCCCACATTGGGGCGGCCGACGATGGCGAGGGTGAAGGTCATGAGGGGCACCTTAACGGGTCAAGGCGCCCCGATACAGCCTTGGTCAGCGAAACGCCAGCAGCTCGCCATCGGTGTTGGTGACATAGAGCGTGCCGCCGGCCACCGCCGGGTTGCTCGCCGCGCCGCCGGGCAGCGCCACGTCGCCGAGGCTGGCGCCGGAGGTCGGATCGAACTGGTGCAGCGCCCCATCGGAGGAGGCGACCACCAGACGCCCGCCGGCGAGCACGGGCCCGAAATGCACATAGCGGCGGTTGCGGTTCTTGCCGTCGGAGGTGAATTGCGGAAGCGTCACGCGCCAGATCACCCCGCCGGTCGAGGCATCGAGCCGCACCAGCTCGCCGATATCGTTGATCAGGAAGACGGCGCCGCCAGCCACGGCCACCGGGCTCGTCGCCCCTTCCTTCGCCGTCCAGAGCCGCTCGCCGGTGTCGAGCCGCATGGCCACGAAACGCCCGGTAACATTGCCGACGTACACCGTGTTACCCACGATCACCGGGTCGGCGCCGATATCCACCGTCGCCACGCCCAGCGCCTCGCCCTCACGGCTGCCGCCGATGACGGAGGACCAGCGGCGCAGGCCGCCCTGCGGGAACATGCCGATCACCTCGCCCGAAGGATAGGGCATCACCAGCATGTCGCCCGAGATGGCGGGCCCGGCGCCGCCGGCGAAATTGGCGGCCGAATTTGTGCCGGTCTGCTGCCAGGCGATGCGGCCCGTCCTGCGGTCGAGTGCCATGGCGAGCGAGCCGCGCGCCGCGACATAGACCAGATCGCCGGAGATCAGCGGGGCAGAGCCGCCGGGCACGCCCAGATCCTGCACCCATTGCGTGGCGCCGGTGGCGGCATCCATGGCGATGAGCTGTCCGAAGCCGGTGGCGGCGAAGACCTGCCCGCCGTCCGCCGCCAGGCCGCCGCCCGAGGCATCGCGGCTGTTCTCGCCAACCGGCGTCAGATCACGCTGCCAGAGCAGCCCGCCCGCCGGCGTCACCGCGCTGACGCGGCTGGACACATCCATGGCGAACACGCGGCCGCCGGACACGACCGGATCGGCGGTGATGCGATGGCGGCGCGAATTGCCATCGCCGAGATCGACGGAAAAGGCGAGGCTCAGCGTCCCCGGCAGGGCCGGATGCGACACGAAATGGGTCTGCGAGCCGCCCCGATGCGTCCAGTCTGCATTGCGGGTGACAGGCGGCAGAGCGATCGGCACGGCGGCATTCAGCTCCACCGGGCCGGGGCGGATATCGACCCGCTGGCCGGGCAGAATGGTCTCGGGCGCCGCGCAGGCAGCCAGGCCGAGAGCGAGGGCGAAAGAGGCCAGCGCGCGCATCGTGTTACTCCACCTCGTCGGCGGCCGGCGCGGCATCCGGGCCGTCCGTCGCCGGCGCGTCCTCGACGGTCACGTCCTCGGGGGCCGGCTCCAGCACGATCACGTCGTCGGCAGGCGCCTCGCTCGCGGCGGCGTCATCGGCGGGGGCTTCTTCGGCCGGCGCGGGCGCTTCGGCGGGAGCCGCGTCTTCTGCAGGGGAAGGCTCCTCAGAGGGCGCGGGCTCTTCAGCGGGCGCCGGCTCGTCGGCCGTGGCTGGGTCCTCGGCGGGCGCCAGCTCTTCGTCGGCGACCGGCGCCGCCGCGTCTTCGGCCGGGGCAGCGTCTGCGGGGGCGCTCTCCTCCGCTTCCAGCGGAATGGCCGCGTCTTCCACGGGCACGGCCACGGCGTCCGGCGGCGGTAGCTCTTCCAGCACCGCCTCGTCGGCGGGCTCGGCGAGCGCCTCGCTCACCGCCTCGGCGCTGGCGTCGGGCGTCTCGCTGGCCGCGGCCGGCGCCGGGGTGGCGGCGCCGAGCGCCGTGAGCAGCGCGTCGATGCGGTTCTTCTGGGCCGAGGTCACCTCGGCATCGTCCCCGATGCGCTCAAGGCGCGCGACGGCGTCTTCACGCTGGTCGTCACGCAGCTCGGAGAGGGCGATCTGCTCGTCCGCCAGAAGGCGGAAGGGCGCGCCGGGGGCGGCGAGGCCCTCCAGCCGGGTGCGGATCTCATGCTCGGGCAGCGTGCCGATGCGCAGCATCACGGCCTTCAGCGCAGCGAGACTGCCATAGGGTGCAGGAAGGTCGGGCATGGCAGCGAGGGCTTCCAGCCGCTCTGCCGCCGCCTCGGGATCGTCGGCCGCCATCTCTTCGGCCGCGGTGAGCATCTGCACCACGGCATTAGCCGGCCCATCGACGGCGGCCGTCTCCAGCGCCGCCACACGGGCGCCGGGCTCGGCGGAATCCATCGCGTTCAGCAGGGCCGCCCCCACGGCCTGCGCCTCGGCCCGCTCGCGCGCGCCCCGGAACTCGACGAAGGCGGCGCCGCCGACGATGACGAGCACGACCACCGCGCCGATCCACCACCAGCGCCGGAAGGCCTGGCCCAGTTGGTCTCGGCGCAAGGCCTCGCTGACCTCGTCGATGAAGCTGTCAGGATTGCTCAAAGCCCACTCCCCCGGCGCCGTTCTTGATCCCGTGGCGCCTGTTGTCCCGCCTCCTTAGCCCGAAGGCCGCCGGGGCGGCAAGACCGGGGCGGCGCTGGCGGCAGGCGGGCGCCGGTAGAGGGTGGCTTCGGGACGGGATGGCGGATGTTGGAGGGGGGCTGTCTGCCCCCCGCTGGCGTTGCCAGCCCCCCCGAGGATTTTGTTGGAGCAAAGACAGGGGGCGGAGTCAGGGGTGGAGGCGCCCTGCCCTATTCGGCGGCGAGATTGCCGATGTCTTCGGCCTGGCGGTTCCAGAGGGCGGCGTAGTGGCCATTGCGCGAGAGAAGGTCGGCATGGGTGCCGGCCTCGGCGATTTCGCCCTCGTCGAGCACGATGATCTGATCGGCATCGGCGATGGTGGAGAGCCGGTGCGCGATGGAGATGACAGTGCGGCCATGGCCCATCGCCTTCAGCTCGCCCTGAATCTCGCGCTCGGTGCCGGTGTCGAGCGCGCTGGTGGCCTCGTCGAGCAGCAGGATCGGCGGGTTCTTCAGGAGCGTGCGCGCGATGCCGACGCGCTGCTTCTCGCCGCCGGAGAGCTTGAGCCCGCGTTCGCCCACCTGCGTGTCATAGCCCTCGGGCAGCGAGGCGATGAAGCGGTGGATCGAGGCGGCGCGGGCCACCGTTTCGATCTGCTCCTGCGTGGCGCCCTCGCGGCCATAGGCGATATTGTAGCGGATGGTATCGTTGAACAGCACCGTGTCCTGCGGCACCACGCCGATGGCGGCATGCAGGCTCTCCTGCGTGACATTGCGCACATCCTGGCCGTCGATCGTGACCTTGCCGCCGGTGACATCGTAGAAGCGGAAGAGCAGCCGGCCGATGGTGCTTTTGCCGGCGCCCGTGGCGCCAACGATGGCGAGCGTGCCGCCGGCGGGCACCTCGAAGGAGACGCCCTTGAGGATCTTGCGGCCGTCGCCATAGCCGAAATGCACATCCTCGAAGCGCACCACGCCCTGGCGGATCTGCAGCGCCGGGGCGCCGGGCTTGTCTGTCACCTCGGGGGGCTGGTCGAGCAGGCCGAACATGTCGGCCATGTCGATCAGCGCCTGGCGGATCTCGCGGTAGACCGTGCCGAGGAAGTTCAGCGGCATAGTGATCTGCAGCATGTAGGAATTGACGGCGACGAAATCGCCCACCGTCAGACTGCCCCGCTGCACGCCGATGGCCGCCATCACCATCACGGCGACGAGGCCGGCAGTGATGAGGAAGGCCTGGCCGAAGTTGAGGAAGGCGAGGCTCTGCTGAGTCGTCACCGCGGCATCGGCATAGGCGCGCATGGCGCCATCATAGCGCTTGGCCTCGCGGGTCTCGGCGCCGAAATACTTGACCGTCTCGAAGTTGAGCAGGCTGTCGATGGCCTTCTGGTTTGCATCGGTATCCTGGTCGTTCATCACCTTGCGGATCTTCACCCGCCATTCGGTGACCTTGAAGGTGAAGGCCGTGTAGAGCGCCACGACGATGCCGACGACGACGAGATACCAGGCGTCGAACAGGAAGAAGAGCACCACCGAAATCAGCAGCAGCTCCAGCACCAGGGGGCCGATGGAGAAGAGCACGAAGCGCAGGAGAAACTCGACGCCCTTCACCCCCCGCTCGATCACCCGGCTCAGCCCGCCGGTCTTGCGGGTGATGTGGTAGCGCAGCGAGAGCTGATGGATGTGCTGGAAGGTCTCCAAAGCCAGCATGCGCAGGGCGCGCTGGCCGACGGTGGCGAAGATGACGTCGCGCAGCTGCTGAAAGCCGTTGGTCATCAGCCGGGCCATGCCATAGGCCAGCGTCAGCCCGACGGCGCCCCAGCCCACCATCATCCCGGTGGTCGGCGCCTCGCCTGAGAGCGTGTCGACGGCGTATTTGTAGAGCAGCGGCGTGCCGACGCTGATGAGCTTGTAGAGCAGGATCATCGCGAGCGAGACGACGACGCGCACCCGCACCTCTGTCTCGCCCTTCGGCCAGAGATAAGGGATGACGCGGCGGATCACATACCAGCCATCCACCGGCGCACCGGAAAGATTGGCCTCTGTCTTCTGGAGCCGCCCCATGCCTCTCATGAGGGACATTTAGGGAGCGCGGCTGTGAAACACCATATGCGGCGGGCAGATTGGCTTTGGCGCGCTAGCCGAAGACCCCGGGGATCGGGCGGTAGCTGGTCACCTCCTGCTCGACCTTGAGCGACATCAGCAGCGCGCGCCGCTCTTCGGGCGGCAGGCGGCCATCGAGGAACCGGGCGCAATCGGCGGCGCCGTCGGGGCCGACATGTTCGTAGATCAGGGCCATCTCGCCATCGCAGCCTTCGAGCAGGCGCACGTTGAAGGCCGAGGGGCAGTCGCGCAGCTCACGCGCCATCTGCGAGAGATAGTCGAGAAAGCGCGCGCGATAATCTGATTGAACCCAGAACCGGTTCACCCGCGTCATGCGCGACATCAACCCACCATCAACTCGATAACCACCCATCGTTCCCGAGAGAGAACGCAGATTAACCCCTGCGTCAAGCTCGGCCGGGTGAGCCCTCGGGCGCCCTGCCAGCCGTGCTGAAATTAACGGCGCGTCGCAGCCGGCGGCGGCGTGGCAGCAACCGGCGCAGAGGCGCGCCGGAGCTGCGCCTCGCGGAAGGTCATGTAGCCGATGGCGCCCATGATCAGCAGCGCGCCGATCACCACCCAATGGTCGATGCTCTCACCGAAGGCGATCCAGCCCAGAAGTGTCGCCCAGACGAGCTGCAGGAAGGTGACGGGCTGGGTTACCGTCATCGGTGCGGCGGCGAAGGCGACCGTCATGAAGTAATGCCCCAGCGTGGCGAAGAAGGCCGTGCCGAGGAACCAGGCGAGATCGGTCCAGCTCGGCGTCTGCCAGTCGAGCAGCGCGAAGGGCAGCAGGCAGATGGGCACCAGTGCCGAAAGCATGGTGACGATCACCGTCGGGCTCACCTCGCCCGAAAGCTGCTTGGTGAAAAGGTAGGAGCCGGCAAAGCAGATCGAGACGGCGAGCATAGCGAAATGGCCCGGATCGAGCTCGCGAAAGCCCGGGCGCAGCATGATGGCGACGCCGGCGAGAGCGACGGCGATGGCGATCATGCGCCGCAGGGCGAGCCGCTCGCCGAAGATCAGGGCGGCGCCGATGGTGACGTAGATCGGGTTGAGGTAGTTCATCGCCGTCACCTCGGCGAGCGGGATGCGGGCGATGGCGAAGAACCACAGGATGACCGCGCCGGAATGGACGAGCGCGCGCAGCCCGAACAGCCGCCAGAGCCGCGGCGTGAGCTTTGCCCGCCGCACCGCGCCGATCATCGGCAAGAGGAAGGGCAGCCCCATCGCGTAGCGCAGGAAGCTGGCCTCGGCGGCGGGCACATCGGTGCCCACCGTCTTCACGATGGCCGTCATGCAGACGAAGCTCAGCCCCGACAGCACCATGAACAGCACACCCCGCAGCGGCCGGGCGTCAGGCGGAATGAAGCCTCGCGCCGGCACCGGGGTGGTGGCGGGCAATTACTCCGCCGCCTCGTAGGCTTCCATCACCTCGTCGGGCGCTTCGAAATTGGTGGTGACGTTCTGCACGTCATCGTCGTCTTCGAGCGTCTCGACCAGTTTCATCAGCTTTTGCAGACCATCGAGATCCACCGGAGCGGTGGTGGTGGGCCGCCAGACGAGCTTGGCCGTCTCGCTTTCGCCGAGCTCGGCTTCGAGCGCAGTCGAGACCTCGTTGAGATCGGTATCAGCGCAGTAGATGTAATGGCCGTCTTCGGAGCTTTCGACATCCTCGGCGCCGGCCTCGATGGCGGCCATCATCACCGTGTCGGGGTCACCGGCCTCGGGCTTGTAGAATATCTCGCCCTTGCGATCGAACATGAAGGCGACCGAGCCTGTCTCGCCGAGATTGCCGCCCGATTTGCCGAAGGTGGAGCGCACGGACGAGGCGGTGCGGTTGCGATTGTCGGTCAGCGCCTCGACGATGACCGCCACGCCGTTGGGGCCGTAGCCCTCATACCGGATGCTCTCGTAATTCTCGGCATCGCCGCCGATGGCCTTCTTGATGGCGCGGTCGATGACGTCTTTCGGCATCGACTGGCTCTTGGCCTCCTTCACGGCGAGGCGCAGGCGGGGGTTCTTGTCGGGATCGGGGTCGCCCATCTTGGCGGCGACGGTGATCTCCTTGGAGAATTTCGAAAACAGCTTCGAGCGCGCGGCGTCCTGGCGCCCCTTGCGATGCTGAATATTCGCCCATTTGGAATGGCCGGCCATGCGTAGAGCCCTCTTCTTCGCGGATCGGAACGCTCTATAGGCGCCGGCCGGCAAAGGGGCAAGGGAGGGAGCGGTGCGGGCATGTTCGCCGCGCCCTTGCGGGCGCGTCTCGCGAAAGCGGGGGGGGGCTGTCTGTGAGCGGCTCGGGCTCGACCGGGCGCAGGGCGCGCGCGGCGCCAAAGCTGCGGGCGCGGGCGCGGCTGAGCTTCTCC
>NZ_JBTHJE010000003.1:0-393785 GCF_054353345.1 Pseudoroseicyclus sp. H15 | reverse complement strand
GCGGGCGCGTCTCGCGAAAGCGGCGGGGGGCTGTCTGCCCCCCGCACCCCCCGAGGATTTTGTCAGAACAAAGACGAGGGGGCGGGTTGCGGGACGCGCTCGGCAGAGGATCGGGGGTGCGCGAGAGCCGGGCGTGGTGACGTGGGGTCAGGTTTCCGTGCGTTCGGCCCAGCCGGCGAAGATGCGTTCCAGCGCCACGACGGCGTAGAAGAGCACGATACCGAGGACGGCCAGGGCGATGAGGACGGCGAACATCAGCGGGTAGTTGGAGTTCGTCTGGCCGGAGAGGAAGAGGGCGCCGAGGCCGCGGCCATGGGGGGAGACGATTTCCACCAGGTTAGTGCCGATGAAGGCCAGCGTGACGGCGACCTTCAGGGCGCCGAAGAATTCCGGCAGCGTCTTCGGCAGGGCGATCTTCCAGAAGATCGTCATGCGGCTGGCGCCGAGCGCGCGCAGAATGTCGCGGTATTCGGGCTCCAGCGTCGAGAGGCCGATGGCGACCGAGACGGCGATGGGGAAGAAGGAGATGAGGGAGGCCATCATCACCGTGTTGAAATCGTGCTGGCCTATGAACAGCAGCGCCAGCACCGGCACCAGCGTCGCCTTGGGGATAGCGTTGAAGCCCACCAGCAGCGGATAGAGCCCGTCACGAGCGATGCGGCTGAAGCCCATGACCATGCCGAGCGCGACGCCGAAGACTACAGCGATGAAGAGGCCGACGACCGTGCGCCAGAGCGTCTGCCAGGAGCCGATGAGGAACAGCTCCCAGAAGCGCGCATAGGCGGCGGGGAGGTCGGATGGCGAGGCCATCACGTAATTCGGCCAGCCGTTGAGGCGGACGATCAGCTCCCAGAGCACCAGGAAGATGACGATGGAGAGGACAGGCACGCCGACCTTGCGCAGAGCGGTGTTCATGCGGCGGCCTCAGGCGCACGGCCCTGGGCGATCTTGATCTGGTCGCGCAGGATATGAAGCATGTCGCCCACTTTCGGCGTGAAGAGGATGTCGAGCGGGCGCTCGGCGGGCAGATCGACGTTCAGTACATATTGCGTGCGCGCCGGGCGGCCCGAGAGCACGACGACCTGATCGCCGAGATAGACGCTTTCGCGCAGGTCATGGGTGATGAGCACGGCGGTGAAGGGCTCGGCGGCGCGCAGGTCGCGCATCGTCTGCCACAGATCCTCGCGGGTGAAATTGTCGAGCGCGCCGAAGGGCTCGTCCATGATCAGCACGTCGGGCTTGTGCACGATCGAGCGGCAGAGCGAGGCGCGCTGGCGCATGCCGCCTGACAGCTCGGAGGGGCGCTTGCCCTCGAAGCCTTGCAGGCCAACCATCGCGAGCAGCTCCTCCGCCCGGGCTACCCGCTCCTTGCGGGGCATCGAGGGGGCCACGATCTCGAGCGGCAGGATGACGTTGTCGAGAATGTTGCGCCATTCGAGCAGAACGGGGTTCTGGAAAGCCATGCCCACGTTCTTGCGGGGCCCGCGGATCGGCTCGCCATCCATCTTCACCTCGCCGGCATCGGGCTTCATCAGCCCCGCCACCAGCCGCGTGAGGGTGGATTTGCCGCAGCCCGAGGGGCCGACGACGGCGCAGAACTCGCCGCGCGGGATGGATACGTCGAGCCCGTCCAGCACCGGCAGCGGGCCGTTCGGGGTGCGATAGGCGTGGCGGACGCCCTTGATGTCGATGAGATCGGTCATGGAAGGTCGGGCGGCGGGCCAGCCGCCGCCCCTTGAGCCTTATTGCAGCATGCGGGCGTCGGCCGCCGGCAGGTAGCTGCTGTCGAAGATGACGGAGGCATCGGGCTCGGAGGTGAATTCGTAGACCGACTTGGTCTGCTCCAGGCCACTGGCGAAGCGCGCATCGTCGATGCCGCCGAAGCCGTTCTCCATCACCCAGTCGGTCATCACGTTGTCTTCCAGCGCCAGCTGCAGGCGCTGCATCTCCAGCTCGGCATCGGCGGCGGGGTTGCGCTCCATCAGCGAGGCGATGGCGGCGTCGGGGTCGGCGATGGCCGCCTGCCAGCCTTCGGTGACCGCGGTGAGGAAGCCGGTAACCGCCTCGGGGTTCTCTTCGGCAAAGTCGGTGTTGACGATGATGGCATTGCCGTAGAGGTCGACGCCGTAATCCGCCATCAGCAGCACGACGATGTCATCCTCCGGCACGCCGAGGCGCATCGTGTTCAGCGTCGAAGTGAAGGAGAAACCGGTGACCGAGGCGACCTCGCCCGAGGCCAGCATCGGCTCACGGGTGGGGAAGCCGACGGGCTCGACCGTGATCGCATCCATGTCGAGGTCATTGGCGGCGGCGAAGATCGGGAACTGCGCCCAGGCGCCATCCGGCGGCGGCGCGCCCAGCACGGTGCCTTCGAGCGATTTGGGGTCGGAGATGCCGAGCGAGGCGCGGCCCACCACGGCGAAGGGCGGCTTATCGTAGATCATCATCACGGCGGTCACGGGTGCGCCGGGGTTCTGATCAAGGAAGCGGATCACCGAGTTGATGTCGGCAAAGCCGATTGGGAAGGCGCCGGTGGCGACTTTCGGAATGGCGTCGAGCGAGCCGTTGCCCTCGGTCACGGTGACCTCAAGGCCCTGATCGGCGAAGAAGCCCTCGTCGATGGCGAGGGTATAGGGCGCGGCCGGGCCTTCGAACTTCCAGTCGAGCGCGAAGGGCATCTCGGTCTGCGCCGAGGCAGCGGTGCCGGCGATGGAGAGCGTCAGGGCGGCGAAAATCGGTCGGAACATGAATGGCATCTCGCTGTTGCAATCTGCCTAGGGGTAGGCGCGCGGCCCGGGGGCCGTCTATCGCCAGCGCAGCGTGTGAGTGCCAATGCCCCGCACCGCCCATTGCGCAGGCAGGTCGCGCCCCACCTGCCACCTTTCCGGGCAGTCCGCGAACGCTGGCCGCAGCGCCCCATCAGAAGTACAAGAACGCGATCATCAGTGAGGCGACCGCCCCGAGAATGATATTCAGCGGCAACCCGATCTTCACGAAATCGAAGAACTTGTAGCCCCCCGGCCCGTAGACCAGCATGTTGCACTGATAGCCGATGGGCGTGGCAAAGCCGAAGCTGGCCCCCATCATCACGATGATCAGTACCGGCTTGGGATCGAGCCCCAGCGTCTGCGCCAGGCCGATGGCCACCGGTGTCACCACCACGGCCACGGCGTTGTTGGAGAGCAGCTCGGTCAGCATCGAGGTGATGGCGAAGATGGCGAAAAGCGTCGCCACCGCAGGCAGCCCCTCCAGCAACGGGGCGGCATAGGTCACGATCAGCTCCACCGCCCCCGATTGCTCCAGCCCCGCCCCCACCGCCAGCATGGCGAAGAGCATCGCCAGCAGCCGCCCGTCGACGTAAGAGAAGGCCTCGTCGGCATCGATGCAGCGGGTCAGCAGCACCACGGCGACGCCGAGGAAGGCCAGCAGCTCGATCCGTGCCACGCCAATGGCCGAGAGGCCGACGATCGAGGCGAGCACCGCGATGACGATCCAGGCCCGGCTGCGGCGGAAGGCCTTCTGCGTGGGGTGGGCGACATCGACGAGGTTCATCTCGCTGGCCAGACGCTGCACATCGGCGGGCGCGCCCTCCAGCAGCAGCGTGTCGCCGACCTGAACGACGGTGTCGTCCATCTGCCGGCCGACATTGCGGTCACGCCGGTGCACGGCCAGCGTGTAAACGCCGTAGCGGCGGCGCAGGCGCAGGTCACCCAGCCGCCGGCCCACCATCTTGCAATCGGGGGTGATCAGCACCTCGACGGTCGAAGTCTCCACCGCCGAAACCTGATCGACCCGGCGCAGGTCCTTGTTGCGCTGCAGGCTCAGCAGCTCCGTCATCTGGGTGCGCAGCACCACGCGGTCGCCCACTTCAAGCGAGACACCGGCGAGGTTGCGCCGCAGGGACTCGTCGCCGCGGATCACGTCGATCAGCCGCACGCCCTCGCGCTTGAAGAGCTGCACGCCCAGCACCTCGCGCCCGATGAGGTTGGAGCCCGGCGGGATCACCGCCTCGGTGAAGAAACGCATGCGGCTTCGGTCCGACATCATCAGCGCCATGGAATCGCGCGACGGCAGCAGCAGGTTGCCGAAGAGGCCGAGATAGACGAGCCCGGTGATCGCCAGCGGAATGCCCACCGGCGCGATCTCGAAGATATGGAAGGGCTCCACCCCCGCCGCGCGGCCGACACCGTCGACAACGAGGTTGGTCGAGGTGCCGATCAGCGTCAGCGTGCCGCCCATAATCGACATGTAGCTGAGCGGGATCAGCAGCTTTGAGGGGGCAAGGTCGAGCTGCTTGGCGAGCTGGATGAAGACCGGCAGCATCACCACCACGATGGGCGTGTTGTTGACGAAGGCCGAGAGGACGACGACAGAGATGGCGATGCCGAAGATGGTCAGCTTCGGCCGGGTGATCACGCCGCGCGAGGCGAGCGAGGAGAACCAGTCCAGCGCCCCGGTGCGCACCAGCCCGCCGACGATCATGAACATGGCGGCGATGGTCCAAGGGGCGGGGTTCGAGAACACCTCGAAGGCTTGGCCCGGGTCGAGAATGCCCAGCACCACCAGCGACATGGCGCCGGTCAGGGCCACCACCTCGATCGGGTAGCGCTCGCTGACGAACGCCACGAACATGGCGAGCATGATGGCGATGGCCAGCACGGCCTCTTCCATCGGCCCGAACTCTATCCCGATCATTCCAGCCCCTGCCTGCCCCTCGGCGCGAGAGCATTGCCGGAGGATGCTGCATCGCACAAGGGCGCGCGTCGGCTTAACGCTACAGCGGCCTGAACCGGGGCAATCCGGTCACGCCGGCCCTGCCCCCTGCAGCCGGCCGCCCTGGCGCACGGGGTTCAGGCGCGTGGCCTTGCCGGTGCGGTCGTCGGTCTCCACGTAGAGCCCGGCCAGCGTCGCCTCGCCCAGCGCCGGCGTGAAGCGCTCCTTGGCCATGCCGGTGACGAAGCGGCGCATCGGCTCGGCCTTCTCCATGCCGATGACCGAATTGTAATCGCCGCACATCCCGGCGTCGGAAAGATAGGCCGTGCCGCCGGGCAGGATCATCGCATCGGCGGTCGGCACATGGGTATGCGTGCCCACCACGATGCTGGCGCGGCCGTCGCAATAATGGCCCATGGCCATCTTCTCGCTGGTCGCCTCGCAATGCATATCGATCAGGCTCGCCTGCACCAGCCCGCCCATGGGGTGGGCCTTCAACACTGGCTCGACGGCCGAAAACGGGTCGTCATAGCTGCGCGACATGAACACCTGCCCCAGCGCCTGCGCGACGAGCACCTTCTGCCCGCCCTTTGCGGCAAAGACCTTCGCCCCCCGCCCCGGCGCGCCCTTGGCAATGTTCAGCGGGCGGATGATCCGCGGCTCGGCCTCGCAGAATTGCAGCATGTCCTTCTGGTCGAAGGCATGATCGCCGAGCGTAAGCACATCGGCGCCCGCCTCCAGCAGCGCCTTGGCGTTGCTGGCACTCAGCCCATGGCCCGAGGAGGCATTCTCCCCGTTCACCACGACAAAATCGAGCCGCCAGTCCTCGCGGAGCTTCGGCAGCCGCTCCGCCACGGCGGCGCGCCCCGCGCGCCCCATGACATCGCCAAGAAAAAGAATACGCATGGCCTGCCATACCCCCCCGGCCCGCCCATCGCAATCGGCGCCGCCCCTCCGTCCCAAGAGACACCACGCGCGCAAGCCGCCCCCTCGTCTTTGCTCCAGCAAAATCCTCGGGGGGTGAATTGGCCATCAGGCCAAGAGGGGGGCAGACAGCCCCCCTGCCCCGGAATCGGGTGCGCCTCAGGCGCTCAATTTTCTAGCGAACCGGTTCGATGACACCGCGCTCCGTCACGATCAGGTCGAGCGGCTGGTCGGTCACCTCCACCGGCACCGGCCCCTCCTGGCCCGCGAATGCAAAGCCCACCGCCAGCACCGGCCCTTCGGCGCGCAGCTTCTCCAGCGTGCGATCGTAGAAGCCGCCGCCGTAGCCGAGGCGGTAGCCGGCCCGGTCGAAGGCGAGCAGCGGCACGATCAGGATCTCGGGCGTCACCCAGTCCAGCACCTCGGGCCGCAGCGTGCGGAAGGGCCCCTCGACCAGCGTCATCTCCGGCTCCCAGCGGGCGAAGCGCAGCGGGGTGGCCGGTGCCTCGATGATGGGCACGGCGACGGGGCCGTGGGCGGCGGCCTCGGCCATGGCGGGCAGCGGGTCGATCTCCGTGCGGATCGGCAGGTAGCCGGCCAGCGGCACGCCGCGATGGCCGGCCAGCAGGGCAGAGAGCTGCGCCGCCTGCCCCGGACCCGCCGCCTCGAAGGCCGCCTTGCGGCGGGCAAAGGCCTCGGCGCGGGCCGCGGCCTTGTCTTCCGCGGCAGCGCTCACAGCAGCAGCACCCCGGCGAGGCCGAGGAAAGCGAAGAAGCCCACGACATCAGTCACCGTCGTCACGAAGGTTCCCGAGGCGAGGGCCGGGTCGACCCCCATCTTGTCGAGCACCACGGGGATTCCCATGCCGGCCAGGCCAGCCACCACCAGATTGATCACCATGGCTGCCGCGATCACCACGCCCAGCATCGGCAGGCCGAACCAGACGATCCCCACCACCGCCATGACGGCGGCGAAGACGACGCCATTGAACAGCCCCACGACCATCTCCCGCCTCAGCACCCGCCAGACGTTGCTGCCGGTGAGGTCGCGCGTCGCAATCGCCCGCACCGCCACCGTCAGCGACTGGGTGCCGGCATTGCCGCCCATCGAGGCAACGATAGGCATCAGGATCGCCAACGCCACGACGGCGGCGATGGTCTCGTCGAAGAGCGAGATCACGACCGAGGCGACGATGGCCGTCAGCAGGTTCACCGCCAGCCAGGGCAGCCGCTGCTTCACGGTGCCCCAGGTGCTGTCGGAGATCTCCGATTCAGTGCCCACACCGGCGAGGCGCAGGATGTCTTCCTCGGCCTCGTCATCCAGCACTTCCATCGCGTCGTCGATGGTGATCACGCCGACGAGCCGGTCCTCGTCGTCCACCACCGGGGCGGAGATCAGGTGGTACTGGTTGAATGCATAGGCCACGTCGCCCTGATCGTCCTCGACATGGAAGGTGCGAAAGCTGTCCTCGGCGAGATCCTTCAGCGGCGTCGCGCGCGGATGCGACAGGATGCGCCCGAGCGTGACATAGCCCTTGGGCTTCAGTCGAGCATCGACCAGCACCACATGGTAGAACTGGTCGGGCATGTTTTCTTCGCTGCGCATGTGGTCGATGGCCTGGCCGACATTCCAGTCCTCCGCCATGCGCACGATCTCCACCTGCATGAGGCGGCCGGCGGAATATTCGGGATAGGCGAGCGCCTTCTCCACCACGTTGCGCTCGGCGGCGCTGAGCCCGGCGAGCACGGCGACCTGCTGGGCGGTCTCCAGATCCTCGACCAGATCGACGACGTCGTCCGATTCCAGCTCGCGCACCGCCTCGGCCAGCTGGTCTGCCGGCAGGTAGGCGATGACCTCTTCACGCAGATTGTCGTCGAGCTCCGACAGGATCTCGCCCGTAACGCCGGTCCACAGCACCAGCAGCGCCTTGCGGTCGCGCAGGTCGAGCTGTTCCAGAAGGTCGGCGACGTCGGCGGGGTGCAGCGGCTCGAGGATGGCATCGACGCGCGGCACGTCCTCTTCCTCGATGGCATCGAGGATATCGTCGAAGAGTTTTTGCGGCAGCGCGAAGGTGCCGTCATCCTCGGCTTCGGGCGCGGTTTGTGGGGTCGTCTCTGTCATGTCCGCTCCTCCGGCTGGGGTCGGGCCCGACCATAGCGGAGACAGGGGTGGCGGCAATGGTGCCCCAGGGCGCCGCAGGCGATTTACGCCGCGCCACAAGGCCCTTAACAATCGCGTCATGACACAGCTCCTCCTCGGCCAGACGCTGGCCTTCACCGCCGATCCCTTCACCCACGGCCCCGGGGCCGCCCGCCACTCCGCCAGAGGGGGCGTGCTGATCGAGGGCGGCCGCATCGCGGCGGTCGGCGAGGCCGACGATCTGCGCGCCGCGCATCCAGAGGCCGAGGTCGTCGATCACGGGCAGGCGCTGATCCTGCCGGGCTTCGTCGATGCGCATATGCACTACCCGCAGACCGGCATGATCGCCTCCTGGGGTAAGCGGCTGATCGACTGGCTGAACGGCTACACCTTTCCCGAAGAGATGCGCCTGGCCGACCCGGCCTATGCGACCGAGATCGCCGAGCGCACGCTCGATCTGGCGCTGGCGAATGGCACGACGACGCTGCTCTCCTATTGCACGATCCACCCCCATTCGGTGGATGCGTTCTTCACCGCCGCCAAGGCGCGCGGCATGCGCGTGGCCGCCGGGCGCACCTGCATGGACAGGGACACGGCCCCCGAGGGGCTGCGCGACACGGCGCAGTCAGCCTATGACGAGTCGAAGGCCCTGATCGAGCGCTGGCATGGGAAGGGCCGCGCAAGCTACGCCATCACCCCCCGCTTCGCGCCGACCTCGACGGAGGATCAGCTCGAAGCTCTCGGCGCACTCTGGGCCGAGCATCCCGATTGCCTGATGCAGACGCATCTGAGCGAGCAGACCGACGAGATCGACTGGGTGCTGGGCATGTATCCCGGCGACGAGGATTACCTCGCCACCTACGAGCGGCACGGGCTGATCGGCGAGCGCGCCGTCTTCGGCCATGCCATCCACCTGACGGATCGCGAGCGGGCGCGGCTGGTCGAAAGCGGCGCCGGCATCGCCCATTGCCCGACCTCGAACACCTTCATCGGCTCGGGCCTGTTCGATCTGCCGGGGCTGCGCGCGGCCGGGGCGCGTATCGGGCTGGCGACGGATACCGGCGGCGGCTCGAGCTTTTCGATGCTGCGCACCATGGCGGCGGCCTACGAGATCGCCCAGCTGCGCGGCACGGCCCTGCACCCGGCCGAGCTGATCTGGCTGGCGACCGAAGGCGCGGCCAACTTGCTGCACCAGCCCGGCATCGGCCGGCTGGCCGAGGGCGGCGAGGCTGACCTGGTCGTACTCGACCTTTCCTCGACCCCCGGCATCGCCCAGCGCAGCACCAGCGCCGGCGACATCTGGGAGGCGCTGTTCCCCACCATCATGATGGGCGACGACCGCGCCGTCGCCGAGACCTATGTGGCCGGTAAGCGGATGAAGGGTTAGGCGCGAACGTGACAGGCGGGGCCTTCTGCGATGCGCGGGGGGCCCTTGGCGGATGTGTTGCGGGGCTGAGCTAGCGGCGCTGCGCGACCGGTTTTATCAGGAGAGTATCGCTGGCGACTTCTGAGCAGGGCTAGGAATGGCCGCTATGCGGACGAAGCTGCCGTATGAAATACGCCGTCCGATAGTCAGCTTTCGGGTTTTAACACCCAATCTTCTGCTTTTACTTCAAGGGTTTCATCTTTTAAATAGAAATGAAAATGCTTTATCCCGACGCCTTCCATCTTAATCCAAGGCGTAGAGTTCATGTTGTCTCGGACGTTGCCTGATATCTCGTAGAACTCACCCCATTCTGGCGCCAGCCCACTGAAGCGGCACTGGCCTTCATACCAGCCTTCGTCGTTTACTGACGTCACGCGATATTTGGAGCAGTTGACGAATCTGACAGCGATTTCGGGGATATTCTCATATTGTCGATAGACGTAAGGATTTGGTTTCATTCGGGCAATCAACTCATCTCCGCGCTCTTCGAGCCTGAGACCCACATCATTCGGATGAGCGTTCCAGCCTTCATTTAGTCTGATGAACTTGGGGAGGTCGTCAGTCTTGAAATGCCATGGTAAATCCGCTTTTGCTACCCAAGTTACCCAAAGACGGTTTGGATGCTTTGGTAAGGGTTTCAGTCCCTCCGTTGGCTCGCTGACCAATACGGCGATACTGCCAAGGCCAATCAGCGGCCAGCCCGTCAGGCAGCTTCGCATCCACTGTCTATCAACTTTTTCAATCGACAGGTGACGATCTGCGACCTGAAGCACATCCCCAATCTCGGGAACTTGGGTAAGTTGATCAAGCATAAGAACCGACCGAGCTTGCCCTGAACCATCTGTGGAAAGGCTGAATATGTCGGTCAGACGACCCTTCGGTTGGTGCATCCTCGGCCCCTTCGAAATTTTCAATGCCAACCACGAAGAAAAGCAGTTTATAGATTTTTTTGATCGTAGCAGACCTTTCTGCGCAGTGCAGCATCCGCCAAACAGGGCTCGAACCGGGCATTGCCCCCCTTATTCTCTGCAAACCCCACCCGGCGGACCCGGCGACACAAAAGATAAGGGCCTCCCGCCGCGGCGGAAGGCCCTTCCGTCAGATGCTTCTCGCGGCCAGCGATGGCCCCTCAGCAGGCGCCGCCGATGACCATCACGTAGTAGCCCTGCGCATCGGCCATGCCGTAGTAGTCCGTGCCGGCCCGCAGGATGTTGGCGCGGTGACCGGGCGAGCCCAGCCAGCCGGAGGCCGCGGCCTCGGCGCTGGCCTGGCCGTAGGCGATGTTCTCGCCCACCGGGCCGCCCATGCAGAAGCCGGCGCCACGCACCCGGTCACCCAGCGAATTGCCACCCGGCCCCTCGTGCGAAAAGTTGCCGCTGGAGAGGATGTGGTTCAGCTGCGTCTCCGCAGCCGACGTCAGCTCTGCGCTCGCCACCAGCTCTGGCAGGCCGGCGGCGGCGCGGGCGGCGTTCATGGTCGACAGCGCCGGCGCATAGGCGGCCGCTGTGGCGATGGGGGTGTTCTCGCCGCTTTCCGCCGAGACGGTGTAGCGGACGGTGCAGGCCGAAAGCGCGGTGCTGGCGAGCGCTGCGAGAAGGATCAGGCGCATGGGAAGGGCTCCGTTTGGGGTCGCGTGACCTTACGGGCACCCGAGCCTGCGTCAACGTCACACGACATGGGCCCCGATCAGGCGGAGCGGGCCAGCGCCTCGGCCAGCCGGCGCTGATGCTCCAGCACAAGCGGCAGGTCGAGCGTGGTGAGCTCGCCGCCCCGCACCACCTGGCGGCCCTCGACCAGCAGGTCGCGCACGCGCCGCGGCCCCGTCAGCAGCAGCGCCCCCGGGTCCCACGAGCCGGCGGAGGCGGCACCGGAGACATCCCAGATGGCGAGGTCGGCACGGTAACCAAGGGCGATCTGGCCGAGCTCGCCACCCCGGCCCAGCACCTCGGCGCCGCCGCGCGTGGCGATCATCAGCGCCTCGCGCGCGCTCATCGCATCGGCGCCGGAGCGGACGCGCTGGAGGAGCATCGCCATGCGCGCTTCGCCGATCAGGTTGCCCTCGTCATTCGAGGCCGAGCCATCCACGCCGAGGCCCACCCGCACACCGGCATCGCGCATGGCGCGAATGGGGGCGATGCCAGAGCCGAGGCGGCAGTTGGAACAGGGGCAATGGGCGACGCCGGTGCCGCTTTTCGCAAAGAGGTCAATCTCCTGCCCGTTGAGTTTCACGCAATGGGCATGCCAGACATCCGGGCCCGTCCAGCCCAGATCTTCAGCATATTGCCCGGGCAGGCAGCCGAATTTCTCCAGGCTATAGGCGATGTCCTCGTCGTTTTCGGCGAGATGGGTGTGCAGCATCACCCCCTTGTCGCGGGCCAGCAGCGCCGCATCGCGCATCAGCTCGCGGCTGACGGAAAAGGGCGAGCACGGCGCCACGCCGATGCGCAGCATCGAGGCGGGCGAGGCATCGTGGTAGCGGTCGATCAGGCGGATCGCATCGTTCAGGATTGCGTCCTCGCGCTCGACAAGGCTGTCGGGCGGCAGGCCGCCGGCGCTTTCGCCGATGCTCATGGCGCCGCGCGTGGGATGAAAGCGCAGGCCCACCTGGGCGGCCGCCTCGATCGTATCGTCCAGCCGCGCGCCGTTCGGGTAGAGATAGAGGTGGTCGCTGCTCATGGTGCAGCCCGACAGCGCCAGCTCGGCCAGCCCTGTCTGGGCAGAGACGCGCATCTCCTCCGGCCCGAAGCGGGCCCAGATCGGGTAGAGCGTTTGCAGCCAGCCAAAGAGCAGCGCGTCCTGTGCGGCAGGCACGGCACGGGTGAGGCTCTGGTAGAGATGGTGGTGCGTGTTGACGAGACCGGGCGTGACGACGCAGCCCGCCGCCTCGATCACCTCGGCGCCGTCGGGCGACAGCCCCTGCCCCAGCTCGACGATCTCGCCGCCGCGGATACGGATATCGCCCGGCCCCTCGGTGCCGGCATCGTCCATCGTCAGAACAATGCGGGCGCCGCGGATCAGGAGATCAGCCATGGGCGGCCTGCAGGATCGCCAGCGCCTCGGCGTGGATCTCACGGTTCGCAGCGGCAAGCGCCCGGCCACCGTCGTGCACCGGGTCGCCCTCCCAGTTCGTGACGATGCCGCCTGCCGCCTCTATCACCGCGATGGGGGCGGCGATGTCATAGGCGTTCAGCCCCGCTTCGATGACGAGGTCGATCTGCCCGGCGGCGAGCAGCGCGTAGGCGTAGCAATCCATCCCGTAGCGGGTGAGCTTCGCCTGTGCCGCGACGGCCTCGAAGGCGGCGCGGTCCTGCGTTGTGCCCACCTCCGGGAAGGTGGTGAAGAGGATCGCCTCGCTGAGCGGCCGCGGCGCCAATGTGCCAAGCGGGCGGGCGCCTTGCGGGCCGGTCATTCCAGCCTCGCCGCCGCCGCCCAGGAAGCGCTCGCCGATATAGGGCTGGTCGATGAGCCCCAGCACCGGCCCCTGCCCGTCTGTCACGCCGATCAGCACGCCCCAGGTGGGGGTGCCGGAGATGAAGCCGCGCGTGCCGTCGATGGGGTCGAGCACCCAGGTGAGGCCGCTCGTGCCGGCCTGCTGCCCGAATTCCTCGCCGAGGATGCCATCCTCGGGCCTCCGCGCGGCCAGGATATCGCGCATCGCCTGCTCGGCGGCGCGGTCGGCCAGCGTGACGGGGTCGAAGCCCTCAGCCGCCTTGTTGTCGGCCAGCAGACCGGTGCGGAAATGCGGCAGGATCACCGCGCGGGCGGCATCGGCCAGCGCGTGGGCGACGCCGATTAGCTCTTCGGCCAGAGGGGGAGCGAGACGGGTCATGAGCTTCGCCTAGGGGCCTCGTGCGGGCCGGTCAAGCTCAGGCGGCTTCGGAGAGCACCCGGGCGAGCTCGAACAGCCGTTTGCGCTGGTTTTCCGGGATCGCATAATAGGAACGCAGCAGCTCCAACGCCTCACGGTCGGACAGGATGTCGTCCGGCAGCCTGCCGGCGCCATCCAGCGGCTGGCCAGCATCGCCCAGCCCCTCGAAGAAGAAAGCGATGGGCACGCCCAGCGCGCCCGCAATCTCCCACAGCCGCGAGGCAGAGACGCGGTTCATGCCGGTCTCGTACTTCTGGATCTGCTGGAATTTGATGCCGACGGCCTCGGCGAGCTGCTGCTGCGTGGTTCCGCTCAGCCAACGGCAATGCCGGATGCGCTTTCCCACATGAACATCGACAGGGTGCTTCATGGCACGTCCCTTTACCCACACACGCGCCCGCAGGGAGACAGGCCGCAAACGGCCGAAAGGGCGATCTCCTTGCGTCTCTTCGTGAGACCGGTGGCTGCGGAGCGAGCGCTCCACCGGGGCAATGGGGTGATCAGACACGCGTCGGTTGCAAAAGTCATCCTGACCTTTTGGTCAGGTTTGCCAATACGTTAGGGTATATTCTTCAACAATGTGCCGCCTCCGGCGGCCAGTGTCACCAAAGCAGAAACAAAGCGGACGCAGGCGATTCGACCGGTGAGAGATCAGCGCCCCGGCAGGCCACCGAGGAAGCCGACGACCGACTCCACCACCGACGGGGCGATGGGCAAGCTCGGGTCCGCATAGGTTGCAAGGCCGGCCTCGCGGCCCTCGTCCGTGGCCAGCTTCAGCACATGGGTCACTCCGGGCAACAGGGCGAGCGTCGCGTCCGGTGCGGCCTCGGCGAGTGCCCGCGCGTCCGCCTCGCTCACCTGAATGTCGCGCTGGCCCTGGAGCACGAGCACCGGCACCTCTGTCCCGGCAGCAAGAGCAGCCGGATCGTAGGAGAATTCATCGATCAGGAAGCCCTGCACCGGCGCGGCGAAGAGGCCCTGCAGCGCCGGATGCATCCCGGAGGTATCGACCCGCTCGCCCTGCTCCAGCGCCGCAAGGGCGGCGTCGGCATCGTCCAGCACCGGCGCATTGGCCGGGTTGGCTTGGAGCTGCTCGTGAATGATGTCGCCCATCGGCCGACCCGGCGCGCTGGCGAGGATCAACCCACAGGCGTCGGGCAGCCGCGAGATAGCGGCCAGCGCGACCAGCCCGCCTTCACTGTGGCCGAACGGGACGACGCAGCGCGTGCCGCCTTCCACCGGCAGCCGGGCGCGGATCGCCTCGGCCCAAGAGAGCAGGTCGTCGCCATAAGCGCCGATGGTCACGTCATTGGCATCGGGCACGGCGGCGGCGGAGCCGAACATGCCGCGCTTGTCGATGCGCACCGAAGGGTAGCCCCGTGCGGCCAGTGCCTCGGCTAACAGAGCGTAGGAATTCGCCGCAACGCCCAGCGGGGAATTGCCATCCCGGTTCGTCGGGCCAGAGCCGGGCACGATGAGCACCACCGGCGTCTCGTCGGCCAGCGCGGCGGCGCCCTCCGGCAGCGTCAGCGTGCCGGCCAGCGGCCCCTCCGGCCCGGCGGCGGTGATCTCTTCCTGCATGGCCTCTCCCTGGCTCCCCTGTGCGGCCGCCTGCAGCGCAGACAGGCCGATCATCAGCGTGGCAGCGAGTGCAGCGCGGCGCATGGCAGACTCCCCTTACGACAGATCGAGCGCGAGCGCGTGGATGCGGCCCATCAGGTCTGGGCCCAGGGCGCTGTGCACCGCCCGATGGCGCGCGACTCGGCTGAGGGGGGCAAACTCGGGGGCGCTCATCACCACGCGCCAATGGCTCTCGCCCGACCCGTCGTCGCCGGCATGGCCGGCGTGATGGGCGCTTTCATTGACCACCTGCAGCTCTTCGGGGTGGAACGCCTCACGCAGGCGGGTCTCGATCTCTTCTGCCACTGCCATTTTTTACCCAGCTCCTTCCATCTGCCGTCCAAGCGGGTACACTCTCGCCTCCGAGTCGGAAAGGAGCCCATAAATGCCCAAGGCTGACCCTTTCGGTTTCGACATGTCCGTGTCGGCTTCGAAGAAGAAGAACCCGCGTGGCCGCCGAGGCATGTCGGGCGCATCAGAGACCTCCACCCGCCAGTGCGACCATCCCGGCTGCGAGGAGGCGGGCAAGTTCCGCGCGCCCAAGAGCCCGGATTCGCTGGATGATTACTGGTGGTTCTGCAAGGACCACGTGCGCGAGTACAACCTGAAGTGGAACTTCTTCGAAGGCACCACCGAGCAGGAATTCCAGGATCAGATGGGCGAGGATCGCGTCTGGGAGCGCAACACCCGTCCCTTCACGAAGGAAGAGCAGCGGGCCTGGGCACGCCTAGGCGTTGACGACCCGCACCAGGTGCTGGGGCAGAATGCCACGCGCAACCCGGGCAAGGCCGTGACCGGCCAGCGCCGCCTGCCGCCGACAGAGCGCAAGGCCGTCGAGATCCTCGAGGTGAAGGACCACGCGACGCGCGCCGAGATCCGCAAGGCCTACAAGGCGCTCATCAAGGTGCTGCACCCCGATATGAACGGCGGCGACCGCAGCCAGGAAGAGCAGCTGGGCGAGGTCGTCTGGGCCTGGGATCAGCTGAAGACCAGCCGCAACTTCCGCGACGAATAAAGGTCGGGGCTACGGCCCCGGCTGCCAGTTGAAGATCGTCGCCCGCTCGCGGCGCCAGACGATCATCGAGCGGTGGAGCCGCGCGAAGGCCACAAGCCAGATGACCGCGAGCAGCGGCGCGCTGGCCAGAACGGTGCCAAGCGCGAAGGGGCCGAACATCGTGCCATAGAGCGGCAGCGCCATCGTGCCGCCGAGCAGCCCGGCCAGAAACGTGGCGATCAGCACGCCCCAGACGAAGCGCACCAGCCCGAGCGGGCCTTCGTGCCCATAGTGCCCCCTCACAGCCCAAAGCGCCGCCGCGGCACCGACGCCGCCGGCCAGCACCATCCAGCCACCATAGAGCGGCGAGAGCGGCATGCCGCCGTTCAGCCGCACGCCTCCCCGCAGCGCCACGGTGGCGCCGACGGCGGCCACGGTGGCCAGCGCCAGCACCACGCGCTGCTCACCGCCCCGCTCGGGGGTCAGCAGCCAGCGCAGGCCGCGCATGGAATTTGTCCGTTGGTCGTCATGCCCCCCTGTCGCGCGGCAGGATGGCAAGGATATGGCGCGGCTGTGCCCAGTTGCGGGAGACAGCCGAACGGGCCTGCGAGCGGTCAGTCCAGCGCCGGCGCGCGCCGCGAAAGGATCGGGCTGTCAGGCGACGGCCCGGCGGAAAGGCCAAGCTCCGCCCCTGCCGGCCAGAGGTCGCCCGGCAGTTGCAGCACGATCTCGCCGCCCGGGCCAATGGCCCCGAGGGGCTGTGCCTCGCCCGCCGGCGGCAGCAGCCAGAGCCAGTAGCGCTCAGACCCCGCCTCGCCCGCCGGCCCGGCGAGCCCGACCGTCAGCCGCCCGTCGGTGACCTCTGCGCTCAGCTCCGGTGCCGCCGCCACCACGGCCGGTGCCGCGCTCTCAGCCGCGATCTCCGCCTCGTCGCCCGGCACGAGGCCCAGCCGCACGGCGCCCACCAGCACCAGCGCGGCAATCGCGCCGCCCGAGATGGCGGGCACGATGCCGAGGCGGCGCCAGAGCGGCTGGCGATCTTCGGGGAAGAGCCCCCCGATCAGCCGGGCGCGCAGCTCAGGCTCGGGCGCAACCGCGGGGATATCCTCGGCGAAGAGCGCGAAATGCATGGCCCAGGCCTCTTCTTCTGCCGCCAGCTCGGGCATCACCGCCGCGGCCTCACGATAGGCCTGCGCCTCTTCGGGCGAGAGCAGGCCCAGCGCCTGCTCGCCGGCCAGCAGTGGGTGATCGGCCAGCTCGGCCGGCCCGTCGGCCTCGTCATCGCGCAGGAGGATCAGGTTGTCGCGCAGCCAGTTGCGCACGCCGGCAATATGCATGCCATGCACCCGGGCCAGCGCCGGATAGGCAGCGCCATAGACCCAGGCCTGCCGGATAGCGCTGAGCGCATCCTCATCCAGGCTTTCGGCTGCCGGGTTGGCGGCGAGATAGGCGGCGGGCTCCGGCAGCTCGGGGATTTTCTCCGGCGGCGTCTGCCGCGCCCGGGCCGCCCGGTGCAGATGCCGCACCATCCAGGCCCGGCCTTCCTGCCGCGTGGCCGGCACCATCGCGGCATCGGCGCGGATAGCCGCCAGCGCCTCTTCCAGCGCCTCGCCCGCCTCGGGCCCCGAGCCCAGCATCTCGCGGGCCAGTCCGTAAAGCGGCGGGCCGGCCTCGGCCAGCAGCTGCGCCTGCGCGTCTCTGTCGCCCGCCTCTACCCGGCCCATCAGCTCTGCCAGTGCCTGTGCCGCCATCTGCCACCCCTTCCCGCCCCGAATTTCGCCCGGCGAACGCGAAATTTCGCCCTGCGCACGCGATGATGGCGGACCCGGCTCAAAAGGCAAGCGAAGCGCTGTTTCGTGAGGTTTCCAGCCCCTGCTGCGCTTGCACCCGGCAGGCGCCTGTTGCACTAGAGGCGGGACCTGACAGACAGGAGGGAATGGAATGGCCGAGCGTGACGTCGACAGCAAGATGACGCCCACCGAGGAGCTTTCGGTGCGTGAAGTCTTCGGCATCGACACCGACATGAAGGTGCATGGCTTCGCCGAGGGCTCCGACCGGGTGCCCGCCATCGATTCCACCTACAAGTTCGACCCCGACACCACGCTCGCCATCCTCGCCGGCTTCAGCCACAACCGCCGCGTGATGATCCAGGGCTACCACGGCACGGGCAAGTCGACCCATATCGAGCAGGTCGCCGCCCGCCTCAACTGGCCGACAGTGCGCGTCAACCTCGACAGCCACATCTCCCGGATCGACCTGATCGGGAAGGACGCGATCAAGCTGCGCGACGGCAAGCAGGTGACGGAATTCCACGAGGGCATCCTGCCCTGGGCGCTGCGCAACCCCGTCGCCATCGTCTTCGACGAATACGACGCCGGCCGCGCCGACGTGATGTTCGTCATCCAGCGGGTGCTGGAGCATGACGGCAAGCTGACGCTGCTCGACCAGAACGAGATCATCACGCCGAACAAGTACTTCCGCCTCTTCGCCACGGCGAACACGGTGGGCCTCGGCGACACGACCGGCCTCTACCACGGCACCCAGCAGATCAACCAGGCGCAGATGGACCGCTGGTCCCTCGTCGCCACGCTCAACTACCTCAGCCACGATGCGGAAGCCGCGATCGTTCTGGCGAAGTGCCCGCATTACAACACGGCGCAGGGCCGCGAGCAGATCAACCAGATGGTGACAGTCGCCGACCTGACCCGCACCGCCTTCATGAACGGCGACCTCTCCACGGTGATGTCGCCGCGCACGGTGATCAACTGGGCGCAGAACGCCGAAATTTTCCGCAACATCGGCTACGCCTTCCGCCTGTCGTTCCTCAACAAGTGCGACGAGCTGGAGCGGCAGACGGTTGCCGAGTTCTACCAGCGCTGCTTCGACGACGAGCTGCCGGAGAGCGCCGTGAGCATGGCGGCGGGCTGAAGGCCGCACCGAAGCGACATGCAGGAAGGGCGCCGGGGACGGCGCCCTTTTTCTTTTGCGCTGGGAATGAGCGGAGCGGCGAGGCGAACCTCGCCAGTCCCCAAGCCCCTCCCCAGCCCCTTCATCGCTGCGAGCGAGCGCCAGCCAATCTGGTGGGTCCGCGACGATGACGGAGCGCCCTCTTCTTTGTGAACGCCCGCACATGGCGAAGACGGCATAGTCCCTGCCAAGGTCGAAACCGGGTGCGGCGCACCTGGCTGCGTCCCGGCCCTGTCACGTTTCCAGTTTTCGCTTTTGCGAGGTTTCGATGTACCTGACCCGCCGCGCCGCCTGCCTGGGCCTGACGTCACTCGCCGCCTGCGGCCCGCGCGGCATCCCCCAGAGCCTGCCCAGCCGCGTGCCACTGCCCGGGCCCGTGCGCCCGCCTCGCTTCGGCGACCGCGACCCGATCACAAGCTGGAGCGGCGGGCCTGCCCCCTCGACCTACCCCGTCCACGGCATCGACGCGGCGAGGTACCAGGGACCAATCGAATGGCGCGCCGCGGCCGCAGCCGGCGTGAACTTCGCCTTCCTCAAGGCCACCGAAGGCGGTGACCGCGTCGCCGAGCACTTCCCTGAGAATTTCGCGGGCGCCGCGGCGGCGGGTGTGCCGGTCGGGGGCTATCACTTCTACTACTTCTGCCGCAGCCCCGAGGATCAGGCGCGCTGGTTCATTCGGAACGTCCCGCGCATCCCCGGCGCCCTGCCCCCCGTTCTCGATCTCGAATGGAACCCCTTCTCGCCGACCTGCACCACGCGCCCGCCCCAGGCAGAACTGCGGCGCGTGGTGGAGACGTGGCTGGCGATCGTCTCGCAGCATTATCAGCAGCGCCCAATCGTCTATGTGCCGCTCGAATTCTGGCGCGACAGGGACGTGAGCCGCCTGCCGGCAGAGTACTGGCTGCGCAGCGTGGCGCGGCACCCCGATGAGGCATTCCCCAACGGCTTCTGGACGTTCTGGCAATACTCGGCGACCGGCCAGGTACCGGGGGTGACCGGTGATTGCGACCTCAATGTCTTCGGCGGCAGCGAAAACCTCTGGCGCCGCTGGCTCGCCGCCAGGCGCCACGCCTGAACAGGGGCGGACTGCGCGGGTTACGCTCGCGCGCCCCGCGATCCGCCTCAGCCTTCTAGCACGTCCCGCCAGGAATGCTTGGGATCGAAGCCCACCAGCTTCTTTGCCTTGGCGTTCGAATAGAAGGTCTCGTGCTCCCCCATCTCGCCCTTCATAGGCACGCCCTGATAGAAGCGCTCCATGATCTCCGCCGTCGAGATCCCCACCGAGGCGTCATCGTTCGAGACGTTGAACACCTCGTAGCCGAGCCCATCCGTTGCGAGGCAGCAGTTCACCATCTCGCCCAGATCGCGCGCGTCGATATAGGCGAAGATGTTGCGGCGGCGGATTGAGGGGTCCTCTATGTAGGCCGGAAAGTTCTCTGCATATTCATGGGGTTCAATCACGTTGTTGATGCGAAGCCCGTAGATATCCGCCCCCGTCCGCGCCTGGAAGCTGCGCGCCGTGACCTCGTTGGCCACTTTCGACATTGCGTAGGAATCCTCGGGCACTGTGGGGTGTTCTTCATCCACCGGCACGTAGTCCGGCTTGCGCTCGCCTTGCGCGAAGCACACCCCGTACGTGGTCTCGGAAGAGGCGAAAATCACCTTGCGGATGCCCAGCCGCGTCGCCGCCTCGATCACGTTGTAGGTCGCGAGCACATTGACCCGGTAGGTCTCGCTGTCCGGCACAAGCAGGATCCGGGGAATGGCGGCGAAATGCACGACGGCATCGTAGCGCGGCACGCCGGGCGCGTCGTCGAGATCGGCGAAGCTCGCGGCCTGCGCCATTGAGGAATAGACCTGCCCCGCATCGGTGAGATCGACCTTTAGGTTGTTCACCCCATCAAGCTCCAGCGGCACCAGATCGGCATTCGTCACCTCGTGCCCCGCTGCCATCAGCTGCGGAATGGCATGCTTGCCCGCCTTGCCCGCTCCGCCCGTGAAATAAACCCGCATCGCTCTCTCCCTCTTGCTGCAAAGACCCTCGCCCAACGCGCCGGGGGCCTCAAGAGGTTCCACCAGGATTCGTAACTTATACAGTTACACACTCTTGCGCCGGCGCCATATCACGCACTATGTGAAGTTACGAAACCTGCCTCCAAAGGATCCTCCCATGCCCAGCCCCGCCCCCGCCGACGTGCTCATCATCGGCGGCTCCTATGCCGGCCTCTCCGCCGGACTGCAGCTCCTCCGCCCCGGCCGCCGCGTCACGATCGTCGATGCCGGCCAGCGGCGGAACCGCTTCGCCGCCCATGCCCACAACCTCATCGGCTTCGATGGCGTCCCGCCAGAGGAGATCGCCGCCCGCGCCCGCGCCGATGTCATGGCCTATCCCACGCTCACCTGGGTGGACGGGCTGGCCGAGAGCGTTAGCCGCGGCCCCGAGGGCTTCACCGCGACCCTCGCCGATGGCAGCCGCCAGTCCGGCGCGCAGCTCATCCTCGCCACCGGCGTGGCCGACGAGCTGCCGGGCACGCCCGGCCTTGCGCCGCTCTGGGGCAGCCATGTCTTTCACTGCCCCTATTGCCACGGCACCGAGCTCGGCGGTCGGCGCGCGGCGGTGCTGGCGAGCGCGCCCGTCTCCCGCCACCAGGCACAGATGGTGCGCGACTGGGGGCCCGTCACCTATCTGACGAACGGCGCAGATCGGCTCGACGAGGCCGCCCGCACCGATTTCGCCGCCCGCGACATCGCCATTGAACCCGCTCCTGTAACCTCCGTCGCGCCAGCGGGCACCGATATCGAGATCCGCCTCGCCGATGGCCGCGCCCTCACCTTCGCCGGCCTCTTCATCGCCCCCGCCCAGCGGCCCGCCTCGCCCATCGCCGCTCAGCTCGGCTGCGCCACCGAAGAGACGCCCTTCGGCAGCGGCATTCGCACCGGCCCGATGCAGGAGACCTCGGTGCCCGGCGTCTTCGCCTGCGGCGATCTTGCCGCCGGCCCGCAATCCCTCGCCGCCGCCATCGGCCGCGGCCAGATGGCCGGCGCCGCCGCCCACCGCGCCCTCCTCTTCCCCTAAGCCCATCTTCGACTGCCAAATATCCTCGGGGGGGGCTGCCGACGGCAGCGGGGGGCAGACAGCCCCCCTCCAACACCGGCCACCCCGCCCACCCCATGGACGAAGCCGCCCCGCCCTGTCACAATGGCCGCACAGGCAATATAACGAGAACATGAGCGGTATGCCCGACGACCTCCTCTCCGGGGCCGAGCCCGGCACTTACGATGCCTCCTCCATCGAAGTCCTCGAAGGGCTCGAGCCGGTCCGCAAGCGGCCGGGGATGTATATCGGCGGCACCGACGAGCGGGCCCTGCACCACCTCGTCGCCGAGGTGCTCGACAACTCGATGGACGAGGCCGTCGCCGGCCATGCCAACCGCATCGAGGTCGAGCTGCAGGCCGACGGCTCGGTCATGATCCGCGACAACGGCCGCGGCATGCCGTTCGATCCGCACCCAAAGTTCCCCGGCAAGTCGGCGCTGGAGGTGATCCTCTGCACGCTGCACGCGGGCGGCAAGTTCTCCGGCAAGAGCTACGAGACCTCGGGGGGCCTGCATGGCGTCGGCGCCTCGGTCGTCAACGCCCTCTCCGACCGGATGGTCGTGCAGGTGGCGCGCGACCGCAAACTGGTGGAGCAGCGCTTCGCCCGCGGCATCCCCCTCGGCCCGGTGGAAGAGATCGGCGCCGCGCCCAACCGCCGCGGCACCACCACCACCTTCCACCCCGATGCCGAGATCTTCGGCCATCACCAGTTCAAGCCCGCCCGTCTGCACGCCATGGTGCGCTCGAAGGCCTACCTCTTCTCGGGCGTCGAGATCCGCTGGAAGAGCGAGATCGACGATGGCGAGACCCCGACCGAGGCCGTCTTCCACTTCCCCGGCGGCCTCGCCGATTACCTCGGCGAGACGCTCGGCACCTCGACCACCTATTCCGAAAAGCCCTTCGCCGGCACCGTGGAGTTCCGCGAGAAGTTCGGCGAGCCCGGCAAGGTGGAATGGGCCATCAACTGGACGCCCAGCCGCGACGGCTTCATCCAGAGCTATTGCAACACCGTGCCCACGCCCGAGGGCGGCACGCATGAGGCGGGCTTCTGGGCGGCGATCCTGAAGGGCATTCGCGGCTATGGCGAGCTGGTCAACAACAAGAAGGCCAGCCAGATCACCCGCGAGGATCTCACCTCCGGCGCCTGCGCCGTCGTCTCCTGCTTCATTCGCGAGCCGGCCTTCGTCGGCCAGACGAAGGACCGCCTCTCCACCGAGAGCGCGCAGAAGATGACCGAAGGCGCGGTGCGCGACCATTTCGACAACTGGCTCGCCAGCGACACGCGCTCGGCCAATGCCATCCTCGATTTCCTCGTGCTGCGCGCCGAAGAGCGCCTGCGCCGCCGGCAGGAGAAGGAAACCGCCCGCAAGAGTGCCACCAAGAAGCTGCGCCTGCCGGGCAAGCTGGTCGATTGCTCCAATTCCGCCCGCGAGGGCACCGAGCTCTTCATCGTCGAAGGCGACAGCGCCGGCGGCTCGGGCAAGGCCGCCCGCAACCGCAAGACGCAAGCCATGCTGCCGCTCAGGGGCAAGATCCTCAACGTGCTCGGCGCCGCCTCCTCCAAGCTCAGCTCCAACCAGGAGATCAAGGATCTCACCGACGCGCTCGGCACCGGCATGGGCACCCGCTTCAACCTCGACGATCTGCGTTACGAGAAGGTCATCATCATGACCGACGCCGATGTCGACGGCGCCCATATCGCCTCGCTTCTGATGACGTTCTTCTTCACCCAGATGCGCCCTTTGATCGACGCCGGCCACCTCTTCCTCGCCTGCCCGCCGCTCTACCGGCTCACGCAGGGCGCCAAGCGCGTCTATTGCGCCAGCGAGGCCGAGCGCGACGCCTGGCTGGCCAAGGGCCTTGGCGGCAAGGGCAAGATCGACACCTCCCGCTTCAAGGGCCTCGGCGAGATGGACGCCAAGGACCTCAAGGAGACCACGATGGACCCCGCGACGCGCCGGCTGATCAAGGTCTCCCTGGTGGACGATTTCGCCGGGGAGACGGCGGACCTGGTGGAACGCCTGATGGGCAAGAAGCCGGAGCTGCGCTTCCAGTATATTCAGGAGAACGCGCGGTTCGTGGAAGAGCTGGATTTGTGAACGGCATAGCGACCGGGTTGAATTAGGGAGGATGAGCGTGACCCAATATATCCAACTGCCGGTCAGCATCGAGACTATCGAAAATGGTCGAAAGCGCTTCACCTTCCCAAACCTTGATGGAAGCAAAATCGTTATTGAAACGAAAGAACATGCTGCCTTTACAAAAACGAGGATAGGTGACCCGCCGTCCATCAATGACCAACACCCTGAGACGCCTCGGCAGAGAACGTTTGAGAGAATCGTAAGACTTCTGGCGGAACTGACTAACGGAGCTGCCCCCTACCGTTTTCTGACGCTCGACGGAGAGTTGTGGCGCATGGAGACATCGGCAACTCAATGGGCTTTGGACGCCGGTCACTTTAAGGCAATTGGAAAAGCAGACGACCCAAGCTTCGCTTTGAAGCCAATCTGATCCGATGCGGTCACCAATGCGCCCCCTCCTCCCCGTCCTCCTCCTCCTCCTCACCGCCTGCGCCCGCCCCCTCACCCCGGACGAGACCACCTTCGCGCGGGCCTTCCTCGGCCCCGATTTCACCACCGAGACAGTCCGCCTCCGCGGTGATCTCGCCGAGGATCCGCCACGGTCCATCCCCGTGCGGCCCCGGACGACCTGTCAGGAGCGGATGTATCCGCAGCCCGCCAGCGCCACGATCGAGGTGGTCACCGGGGCGGTGACGGCGTTCCAGACCGTCTACTTCCGGCCCGGGCGCTATTCGGAGGATTATCTGGAAGGGCTCGGCGGCGAGATCATTTCGCTGCCCGCCGCCATGCTCTTCGCCCACGAGATGGTGCATGTCTGGCAATGGCAGAACCGCGCCACCACGGGCTATCACCCGCTGAAGGCCGCCTTCGAGCATGTGCAGAGCCGCGACCCCTATCTCTTCGATCCCGAGACCGAGGTCGATTTCCTCGATTACGGCTGGGAGCAGCAGGGGCGGGTCTATGAGGAATACCTCTGCTGCCGCGTCCTCGCGCCCGAGGCGGATCGCACGGAGCGGCTGCACGAGGTGCTGTCGAAATATTTCGACCTGCCGCCCCGCGACATCGCCCTCGCCCGCAACGTCTGGCTGCCGGCGGGCGGGGACGATCTGGAGGGGATCTGCGACTAGGGCGCCGGCTACTCGGCCGCCGGCTCCTGCAGCCGCTGCAGATAATTCGTCACCGCCAGCAGCGCGGCCGGCACCGGCGTGGCGGTGCCGTCGGCATTCTCTACGAGGATGGTCTCCCCCAGGTCGCCCGCGCCGAATTCCGGCATGACGGCGCCATAATGGCTGCCGCGGGTGTAGCCGTCGATGAAGCTCATCACCTCATCGCGCGGGAAGGTGCCGCCGTTGCGGGCGCTCAGCGTGGTTAGATCCGGCGGCGCGGTGGGCAGGCCGGCGGCGGCGGGGCCGTTGCCGCGCGCCTCGGGCCCATGGCAGGCGGCGCAATTGGCGGCGTAGAACGCGGCGCCGTCGACTTCTTCGGGCTCACTCATGCAGCCGGCGAGGGCCAGCGGCAGCGCGAGGGCGGTCAGGTGATATGCTCTCATCCCCAGGGTCTCCTTTTGTGCAGAGAGTGTCACGCCGGCGTGAGACTGTCGACCGGCAGGGTGTCGCGGCGGGCTGTGCCGGCGGGTGCCTGCCCGGCCCTGCGCCCTACCCCTCCACCACCTGCCCGCCATCCAGCCGCAGCCGACGGTCCATCCGGGCGGCGAGGTCGAGGTTGTGCGTGGCGATCAGCGCGGCGAGGCCGGTGCCGCGCACCAGGCTCATCAGGGCGGCGAACACCCGATCGGAGGTTTCGGGGTCGAGATTTCCCGTGGGCTCGTCGGCCAGCATCAGGCGCGGGGAATTGGCCAGCGCCCGGCAGAAGGCCACACGCTGCTGCTCGCCGCCGGAGAGGGCGGCGGGGCGGTGGTGACCGCGATCCTCCAGCCCGACCTCGGCGAGCAGCGAGGCGGCCCGCGCATCCGCCTCGGCCCGCGGCACGCCATTGGCGAGCTGGGGCAGCACGATGTTCTCGGAGGCGGTGAACTCCGGCAGCAGATGGTGGAACTGGTAGACGAAGCCCACCTCCTGCCGCCGCACCACTGTGCGCTTGCGGTCGGAGAGCTGGGTCATGTCGCGCCCGCCGATCTCCATCCGCCCGGCATCGGCCACGTCGAGCAGGCCGGCGATATGCAGCAGCGTCGATTTGCCGGCGCCCGAGGGGGCGACGAGGGCGACGATCTCGCCCGGCTGTACGGTCAGGTCGATGCCGCGCAGCACCTCGACGGGTTTGGCGGCATCGCCATAGGTCTTGGTGATGCCCTGCAGCATGAGGGCGGCGGGCTGGTCACTCATAGCGCAGCGCCTCCACCGGGTTCATCCGCGCCGCACGGCGGGCGGGAAAGAGGGTGATCACCCACGACAGGAACAGCGCCAGCGACACGGCAGAGGCGACATCGCCCCATTCCAGCTTGGCCGGCAGCGCGTAGATGCCGCGGATCGACGGGTCCCACACGCCGCCGCCGGAGAGGTAGTTCACGGCAGAGAAGATCGGGTCGATCCAGATGGCGAAGGCGCAGCCGAGCACCACGCCGAGCGCCGTGCCGATGGTGCCGATCGAGGCGCCGCAGATGAAGAAGATGCGCAGGATCGAGCCCTGGCTCAGCCCCATGGTACGCAGGATACCGATGTCGCGGCCCTTGTTCTTCACCAGCATGATCAGGCCCGAGATGATGTTGAGCGAGGCGATGAGCACGAGGATCGAGAGGATGACGAACATGACGTTATCCTCCACCGTCAGCGCCCGCAGGAACGAGCCCGAACTGTCCTTCCATGTCCAGACCATGGCGCGCGGGCCGGCGGCCTCGATCAGGGCAGGCACGAGGGCTTCGATATTGTCGGGGTCTTCAACCATGACCTCGATTTCGTCGGCCACGCCATCGCGGTTGAAGAACAGCTGCGCCTCGTCCAGCGGCATGTACACGCGCGTGCGGTCGATGTCGTAGCGGCCAGCGGTGAAGATATAGGTGGCATCATAGGCCGAAGCGCGGGGGCTGGTGCCGAAGGCGGTGCGCGCGCCGCTGGGCGAGATGATGCGGATGCGGTCGCCCAGGAAGGCGCCAAGCTCACGCGCGACGCCCGAGCCGATGGCGATGCCGTTCGGGAAATCGCTGAGCGAGCCTTGCGAATCTTCGGGGTTGGCGACGCGGGGGATGTTCGCCAGATCCTCGGCCCGGATGCCGAAGACCTCGACGCCCGCATTGGCATTGCGCAGATTGGCCATCACCTGGGCGCGCACGAGCGGGGCGGCACTGATGACCCCCGGCACCGCCTCCAGCCGCGCGGCCATATCCTCGTAATCCTCAATGACGCGCGAGGTGTTGCCCAGATCGTCGACCTCGATCTGCTGGTAGATCGTGGCATGGGCGTTGGCGCCAAGGATGGTGTCGACGAATTCCGCCCGGAAGCCGGCGCGGACGGAGAGCGTGGCGATCAGCGCCGCGACCGAGAGCATGACGCCGAGCAGCGAGATCCATGTCATGATCGACACGCCGCCCTCGGCACGGCGGGCGCGCAGATAGCGCCAGGCGATCAGAAATTCGAAGCCCGCGAAGGGGCGTGGGGACGTGGCCAAGACCTGCTCCTTTTTGCCGGCGGACCATGCGGGGGCGCGGGCACGCGGTCAAGCGATGGCAAGTCACGGAGCGGTGCGGCGGCTCAGGGTGGCGGCGGGGCGCCGGTAAGCCGGCAGATCGCTGCCGAGGCATGGGCGAGCGGCGCGCGCGGGCCGAACATGCGCACGGATGCCAGCGCCCCCTCAACGATGAGGAACAGCGCTTCGGCGGCGGCCTCGGGCTCTGCCAGACCTTCGGCCCGGGCGCGGGCATTCAGGCTGGCAAGCAGCCGCTCCTTGGCGGCGGCGGCCGCAGCATGGGCGGGATGGTCGGGGTCGGAGAATTCGGCCGCCGCCGTCTGGAAGCTGCAGCCCATGGCCCAGTCGCGCCGAGCGCGGCGGATGGCCGAGAGCGCCCAGTCGGTGAGCGGGCGGGGCCCGTCCTGCGGTGCGGCAGCTTCAGTGAGCGTAGCCTCTGCGCGCTCGATCCAGGCGATGATGAGAGCGTTCTTGGCCGAGAAATGCTTGTAGAACGTGGCCTTGGCTACGCCCGCCTCGGCGATCACCCGGTCGATCCCGACGGCACGGTAGCCGTGCTGGTAGAACAGAAAGCCCGCCGCGCAGAGGATGCGCTCGCGCTGGCTGGCGGCAGAGCGCCCCTCGGCGGCGCCGCTGCGCCTGAGCAGAATGTCACTGGTCACCCGACCCCTCCTCACAGTTCGATCCTCGCCGCGTCTCATACTGCGAGAGAGGCAGGCACGGGGGAGTATTCGCGTAAAATGGCTGAGATGGGGTGAACAGGGCCCGAGAGCCCGCCGTCACATCCGGGCGAAGATATCCGCCAGCCGCGCCTGCTCGTCGGCAAAGCCATAGGGCGCATTGAGCAGGATCAGCCCCGAGCCCGTCATCCGGTGGCCCGGCTTGGGCGGGCGGAGGGGCACCTCGAAGCGCACCGCGCCGTCCAGCTCGGACAGCGCTTCGACCATCGGTTCATGCAGGCCGGCGGCGAGCACGGGATACCAGAGGATCTTCACGCCCACCGGCCAGTGCTTGTGCAGCGTTTTGACCAGCGCGGTCATCGCCGCGTAATCCTCCTTCACCTCGTAGGAGGGATCGATGAGCACGAGGCCCCTGCCCGGCTCCGGCGGCAGCAGGCGCTTCGCCATGGCGGCACCGTCTTCCTTGCTCACCTCGGCCCAGTCGCTCGCCAGCTCTTGCAGCGCAGCATGCTCCTGCGGGTGCAGCTCGGCCAGGTACAGCCGGTCGCTGTCCCGCGCAAAGTGCTTCGCGATCAGCGGTGAGCCCGGGTAGGCCGTCGGCCCATACGCCTCACGCGTCGCCTCCAGCGCCTCCAGAAACGGATGCCCCTCCGGCAACAGAGGCTCGGCCAGCGCGATGCCCGCCGCCGCCTCGCCCGTCTTCAGGGCCTGCACGCCGGCGAGGTCATAGAGGCCCCTGCCCGCATGTGTTTCCACATAGGTCAGCGGCTTGTCCTTGGCGGTGAGGTACGCCAGCACCCAGGCGAGGACGGCGTGCTTGTGCACATCGCCCCCGTTGCCGGCGTGATAGCCGTGCTGATAGCTCAGCATCAGCTGGCCTTTCTCATCCCCATGACCTTGGCGCGGGCGCGCGGGTCATTGTCGAACAGGCTGGCGAGCTGTTCGGTCATCGCGCCGGCCAGCTGCTCAACATCGGTGATCGTCACCGCCCGCTCGTAATAGCGTGTCACGTCATGGCCGATGCCGATCGCGATGAGCTCCACGGCCTTCTTCTTCTCGACCATGGCGATGACGTCGCGCAGGTGCTTCTCGAGGTAGTTGGCCGGGTTCACCGAGAGAGTGCTGTCGTCCACCGGCGCACCGTCGGAGATGACCATCAGGATTTTGCGCTGCTCGGGCCGGTTCACCAGCCGCTTGTGCGCCCATTCCAGCGCCTCGCCGTCGATGTTCTCCTTCAGGAGGCCCTCTTTCATCATGATGCCGAGGTTCTCGCGCACCCGGCGCCACGGCGCATCTGCGCGCTTGTAGACGATGTGGCGGAGGTCATTCAGCCGCCCCGGCAGCGGCGGCCGGCCGGCATTGCGCCAGCCCTCGCCCGCCTGCCCGCCCTTCCAGGCGCGGGTGGTGAAGCCGAGGATCTCCACCTTCACCTGGCAGCGCTCCAGCGTGCGGGCGAGCACGTCGGCGCAGATGGCGGCGATGGAGATGGGGCGCCCCCGCATCGAGCCGGAATTGTCGAGGAGCAGCGTCACCACGGTGTCGCGGAACTCGGTGTCCTTCTCGCGCTTGAAGCTGAGCGGCGTCGTGGGGTTGGCGACCACGCGGGCAAGGCGCCCGGCGTCGAGCGTGCCCTCCTCGAGGTCGAACTCCCAACTCCGGTTCTGCTGGGCCTGAAGGCGGCGCATCAGCTTGTTGGCGAGGCGGCTGACAGCACCCTTCAGCGGGTCGAGCTGCTGGTCGAGATAGGCACGCAGGCGCTCGCGCTCGGCCGGCTCGGCGAGGTCTTCGGCCGCGATCTCCTCGTCGAAGGAGGAATCGTAGACCTTGTAGTCGGGATCGGCCTCGGAATGCGGCGCGGGGGGCGGAGGCTCGACGGGCGCTTCGCCCTCGGGGACCATCTCCTCCTGCATCTCCTCGGCGTCGCCGCCTTCCTGCTCCATCGAGGCCTGGGCTTCGCCCTCTTCCTCCTGCTCCTGATCGGAGCTCTCGGGGGTGGCATCCTCGACATCGCCGCCGGAGTTCTGATCCTCGTCGCCATCGTCCAGCTCGGGCTCGTCCTCCGCCTCGTCGTCGGACATTTCGTCCTCGAGGTCGGGGTCGTCGCCCAGCTGGTCGCCGTAGCCGAGGTCGGAAATGAGATCGCGCGCCAGCTTGGCGAAGGCCTGCTGGTCGTGGAGCAGATCGTCGATCTGATCGAGCCGGTCGCCGCAGCTTTCCTCCAAGTGGCCGCGCCAGAGGTCGAGCACGTTGTCGGCGCCGGCGGGCAGCTTGCGGCCCGTGGCGAGCTGGCGGACGAGGTAGCCGGCGGCGGCGGCCAGCGGGGCCTGCGCCGCATCGCGCACCTGATCGTAGCCCTTGCGGCGGGCCTCGTTGCCAATCTTGGCGTCGATGTTCTTGGCGGTGCCGGGCATGTAGCGCGCGCCCAGCGCCTCGACCCGGGCCGTCTCCATCGCGTCGTAGAGATCGCGGGCCATCTGGCCCTGCGGCAGGTAGCGGTTGGCGACACTGGCGTCATGCAACCGGTGGCGCAAAGCCAGCGCATCGGCAGTGCCGCGGGCGAGCAGCACCTCTTCGGCCGTCATGCGGCGCGAGATTTGCGGCAGACGGATGGAATCGTTGCCGCCCCCCGGCGGATCGACCGAAAAGGAGACGGCGAGATCGGGATCGTCTGCCATCACCTTGGTGGCTTCGGCCAGCGCCTTCTTGAAGGGATCGGCCGGGTTGTCGCTGGGCTTTTTCATGGGGTCTCATAAAGCACCGGCGGGCCGTGGCGGCAAGCCGGGTTAGCGCTCGCGGGCGCTCACCTTGGGCGCAGGCCCGCCCTATTTTCGCCCTTTGCCATGGCGAGGCTCGCGCCCATGATGCATGCCGCCACCCGCCCCCGCGTTGCGCTCTATGTCGATGGCGAGAACATCTCGCCGTCCCACGCCTCCGCTCTGCTTGAGGTCGCGGGCCGCCGCGGCCGGCTGCAGAGCGCCCGCGCCTATGGTGACGCGGCGCAATTGCCGGGCTGGCAGAAGGCGCCGGGCTACAGCCTGGTCCATGTCGCCCCCGGCCCCTGCGCCACCGATCTTCGCCTGAGCATCGATATGGTGCGCGCCGCCGCCGAAGACCGGTGGGACATCGCCTGCCTCGCCAGCTCCGACAGCGACTTCGCCCCGCTGGCGCTGGAGCTGCGCGACATAGGCAAAGAGGTGATCGGTCTTGGCGAGGCCAAGGCCTCCAAGCGGCTGCGGGCAGCCTGTACGGAATTTCTGGAGATTGCGGAGGCGGAGGCGCTCTCGCCGGTCGACGCAAGCATTCATGCCCTGCTCGTCACAGATCCGAAGGGGCAACTCAGCGTGCAGGCTTTGGGCATACGCCTGCCCCGCGAACGGGGAATACGGCTGGCGAACGTGAAGGAGGCGAGCTGGACGAGCTATGTCAGCGCCCGCCCCGATCTCTACCGCGTCGACAAGAGCGGCCCCATTCCAATGGTGCGCGCCCGCTGAGGGCCGGGCTCAGGCCGCGCTCGCCTCTCGCCCGTCGGCACCGCGCGAATCGTAGGCGAGGCGTGCGGCCTCGATCCGGTCGGCATTGGTGGCCGTCCAGCTGGCGAGCGCCTGCACCGGGCAGAGCAGCTCCTGCCCCAGATCGGTCAGCTGGTATTCCACCATCGGCGGGGTCACCGGCGTGACAGTCCGTCGCACGAACCCGTCGCGCTCAAGATTGCGCAGCGTGGAGGAAAGCATCTTCTGGCTGATGTCGCCGATCTCGCGGCGGAGGGCGTTGAAGCGCTTCGTCTCGCCATCGAGGGCGCGGATGACGAGGATCACCCACTTGTCGCCGACGCGGCTGAGCAAGGCACTGATACGTAAGCAGGTTTCCTGCGGGTGACCATCTTCCATCGGGGTGCCTTCCTTTCCAAAGAGTGCCTTCTTGCGGGAAAACTCGCGCTCCCCGATATGCAGGTAGTAACGAATCGAAACTACTCCAAGGAGGGACCCATGTCCAAACCTCGTATCGCCCTGATCCTCTCCACCACCCGCGAGACGCGCTTCGCCGACAAGCCGGCCGCGTGGATCAAGGAAGTGGCCGATGCCCGCGACGACCTGACGCTCGAAATCGTCGATCTCCGCGACTTCGACCTGCCGTTCTTCGCCGCCCCGGCTTCCGACCTGTGGATGCCGGCGACCGACCCCAAGGTCATCGCCTGGCAGGAAAAGCTGGCCGAATACGACGGCTATGTCTTCCTCACTGCCGAGTACAACCACTCGATCCCCGGTGAGCTGAAGAACGCGCTCGACCAGGCCTACATGCCCTTCGTGCGCAAGCCGATGGCCGCCTTCGGCTATGGCTCGATCGGTGGCGCCCGCGCTGTCGAGCACCTGCGCGGCATCGCAGTCGAACTGCAGATGGTGCCCGTCCGCGGCGGCGTGAACCTCGGCGCGTCGGACTTCTTCAAGGTCCACCCGCTGGGCGGCAACGGCCCGATGAGCGATGTCGACGAGGTGCTGCGCCCCTCCGCCACCGCGATGTTCGACGATCTGGTCTGGTGGGCCAACGCGCTGACGCCGGCGCGCGCCGCGTCCTAAGCTAAGCACTGGACGCCGGGGACAACCCGGTATCACGAGACTGGCAGGGCGCTGGCGCAGGCTGGCGCCCTGCTCTATTTAGCCTGGCATGTTCACGAACCTCCTCCGCCGGCTGACAGAGCCGGAGCCGGGCCGTCTGCCAGAGCCAGACGAGCAGCTGGCGCTCGCCGGCCTTCTGGTGCGCATCGCCCGCACCGATGGCGATTATGCCGAGACCGAGATCGCGCAGATCGACGCGCTGCTCGCCCGGCGCTACGGCCTCTCGCCCTTCGAGGTCACGCGCCTGCGCAGTGACGCCGAAGCGCTGGAGGCCGAGGCGCCAGACACGGTGCGCTTCACCCGCGCCATCAAGGATGCGGTGCCGCTGGATGAGCGCGAGGCGATCATCGAGGCGGCCTGGGCCGTGGCGCTGGCTGACGGGCAGCGCGATACCGACGAGAACCAGCTGATGCGGCTGGTGGCGCGGATGCTGGGGATCGACGACACGGCCTCGAACCGGATTCGCAAGGGGCTGGAAGACAGCGCCTGATGGCGACGTGCGGGGGCCAGCCCCCGCACCCCCGAGGTATTTCTGGCCAGATGAAGGAGGCGCCGGGAGCATGATTGCGGCCTTGCCGATGTATCTGCGGGCGGAGAATGCCGGGGCGCATAGGGTGCTCTGGGAACTTATCCGCGACGGGCTCAGGGCGCGCGGAATTTCGGCGCCGGACGAGCTGGACACAGAGACGGGCCATGTTGAGGGCTGGGGGCGGGAGGATCTGGTGCTCAGCCAGATCTGCAACCTGCCGTACCGGGCGGTCTTCAAAGGCCGGGTGACGCTGATCGGCGCCGGTGACTACGGGCTGCCGGGTTGCGCGCCGGGGGAATACTACTCACATTTCATTGTGCCGAAGGACGACCCAGCCGAAAGCCCCGAGGACGCCGCGGCCTATCCGCTCGCCTATAACGACGGGCTCAGCCAGTCGGGCTGGGGGGCGGCGCAGCTTTGGGCCGGGGCGCGGGGCTTCCACTTTCCCACCGGCGAGGAGACCGGCTCGCATGCCGCCTCGCTGGCGCGCGTGGCGGAGGGCGCGGCGCGGCTTGCGACGATCGACGCGGTCACATGGGCGAACCTCAGCCGCTGGGCGCCCGAGCAGACGGCGCGCGTGAAGATCATCGGGCGCACCGATGCCAGCCCGGGGCTAAGCTTCGTCACCCGCGCGGGGCAAGACCCGGCCCCCTATCGGGAGGCGATTGCCGGCGCCATCGCCGCCCTGCCCCGCCAGGAGGCAGAGGTGCTTGGCCTGAAGGGAATCGTGCCCTTCCCGGAAAGCGCCTACGACCTGCCTCTTCCGCCCAAGCCAGAGGCATCTGCCATCTGATCGGGCATTTGCGCAGCGTTCCTTGCTGCGACTTATTGCCATGGCAGGCGAAATAGGCTGCACTGCCCGGCAACGAGGGCCTCAAGGGCCGAAAAGCCGGGATGACTTTAGGCGTGCATGACGACACTCAGCCGAGCGGGCTGCGCGACGGCGCGTCCAGCCTGACCGCAACGCCAGGCTCGCGGCCGAACAGCCCGCCGGTCATCGAGATCAGCGACCTGCACAAGAGCTACGGCGAGCTGGAAGTGCTCAAGGGCGTCGATATCGCCGCGCCAGCCGGGCATGTCGTGGCGATGATCGGCTCCTCCGGCTCGGGCAAATCCACGCTGCTGCGCTGCTGTAACCTTCTGGAGGACAGCCAGCAGGGCGAGATCCGCATCAATGGCGAAGAGGTGCGATGGAAGGGCCATGGGCCGAACCGCCGGCCCGCCGACCATGCCCAGCTCGTGCGCATTCGCACGAACCTGTCGATGGTGTTCCAGCAGTTCAATCTCTGGGCGCATATGACCATCCTGCAGAACGTCATGGAGGCGCCCGTCACCGTGCTCGGCCGCCCCAGGGCGGAGGTCGAGGAGAAGGCGCGGTATTACCTCGCCAAGGTCGGCATCGGCGACAAGGCCGAGGCCTGGCCGGCCCAGCTTTCCGGCGGGCAGCAGCAGCGCGCCGCCATAGCACGGGCGCTCTGCATGGAGCCGAAGGCGCTGCTCTTCGACGAGCCCACCAGCGCACTCGACCCCGAGCTGGAGCAGGAGGTGGTGCGCGTCATCAAATCCCTCGCCGATGAGGGGCGCACCATGATCCTGGTCACGCATGACATGCGGCTGGCTGCCGATGTCTCGGACCATGTCGTCTTTCTTCATCAGGGCCGGATCGAGGAAGAGGGCCCGCCCTCGCGCCTCTTCGGCCAGCCGCAAACCCAGCGGCTGCAACAGTTTCTCTCCGCCACCCAGGCCGCCTGAACCTGGCCCGGCAGAGTGAAAGACCAAAGCGGCCCCGATCGGTCGCCAAACAGGATCAACAGGGAGACCAACATGAATAAGCTGATCCTCACCACCGCCGCGCTGGCGCTGACTGCCGGTGGCGCCCTCGCGCAGGACACCATCCGCATGGGCACGGAGGGCGCCTACCCTCCGTACAACTACATCGACGACACCGGCGAGGTCGCCGGCTTCGAGCGTGAGCTGGGTGACGAGCTTTGCGTGCGCGCCGAGCTGACCTGCGAATGGGTGACGAACGATTGGGATTCGATCATCCCCAACCTCGTGGCTGGCAACTACGACACCATCATCGCCGGCATGAGCATCACCGACGAGCGCGAGGAAGTCATCGACTTCACGCAGGATTACTACCCGCCGACCGCCTCGGCCTATGTCGCGGCCTCTGCCGATGTCGACGTGACCTCCGGCGTCGTCTCGGCCCAGACCGCAACGATCCAGGCCGGCTATGTGGCCGAAAGCGGCGCCACGCTGCTGGAATATGCGACCCCCGATGAGACCATCGCCGCCGTCCGCTCGGGCGAGGCCGATGCTGTCTTCGCCGATTACGACTACCTCGCTCCGGTGGTCGAAGCCTCTGGCGGCGAGCTGACCTTCGTGGGCGACCGCGTGCCGCTCGGCGGCGGCGTTGGCATGGGCCTGCGCGAAAGCGACACCGAGCTGAAGGACGCAATGGACGCGGCCATCACCTCGATGAAGGAAGACGGCTCGCTCAACGAGCTGCTCATCAAGTGGTTCGGCGAAGACGTCGTGACCTACGAGTGATGTGACGGACCGAGGGCGGGGCCTGCCCCGCCCTCGACGCGCCGCTCGGGCCGCCCTCATGGCAAAGACGCAATTTAGACAGGCGGCCCCGGTGCCGCATGCAGGCTGCCCAAGGGCAGCGCTGGAGGGCTGATGTTCGGCTATTGCACCGACCCCGCGACGCTGGAGGGGCTGAGCTGGCTCAGCTGCTACCTGACCACAGGCAAGCACATGGCGATCTACTGGTCGGTCGGCACGGTGCTGCTGCTTCTCGCGGTGACGGCACCCACGGCGCTGGCCTTCGGCTTTGGCGGCGCTGTGATGGCGCGCAGCCGCTTCGCGCCGCTCAGATGGCTCGGCAAGGGCTACATCGCCATCGTGCGCGGCGTGCCCGACATCGCCTTCTTCCTCTTCTTCGTTATCGCACTCGACCAGCTCTTCGAATACATCCGCCACCGGGTGAAATGCCCCGACTGGGAGAATTCCGTCTGGCAGGGCAATGACTTCATCGTCTGTCAGGCCGCCAAGCTGCCGCTCTCGAACGCGCCGCAATGGGTGCATGAGGGGTACGGCTTCGCCCTGGCCGTCATCACCTTCGCCATCGTCTTCGGCGCCTTCGCGGCCAACGTACTCTTCGGCGCCATGCGCGCGGTGCCCCGCGCCCAGCTGGAAACGGCAGAGGCCTATGGCATGAGCCGGGCGCAGACCTTCCGCCGGGTGCTGGTGCCGCAGATGTGGGTCTACGCCCTGCCCGGCCTCAGCAACCTGTGGATGGTGCTGGTGAAAGCCACGCCGCTGCTCTTCCTCCTCGGGGTGGAGGATGTCGTCTACTGGGCGCGCGAGCTCGGCGGCACCAAGACACCGCAATTCACCGCCTACCCCCATGGCGACTGGCGGGTGTGGTACTTCGGGGCGTTGCTCGTCTTTTATCTGGGGCTGACGAAGCTGTCGGAATGGGCGCTCTCGCGCCTGCAGGACAGGCTGAGCCACGGCCAGGCCACCGCCTCTGGCGAGCGGCTCCGGCGCGGCGAGGTGACAGCGTGAGGCGCCCGGGCCTAAAACTCGGGCTGAGGGCCCGGATCGCTCGATGGCTCAACAATGCTGGCGGGCTGGCGCCCGCCGGTGATGTCGATGACATCGGCTATGATCTCGCCCAGCGCCGTCTCAAGCCGGGCTTTGCGCTCCGCGCCCCAGCCCTGCACACGAGCAACCGTGGTGTCGAGATCCATCCGCAGCAGGCGGCTTTGCTCCACGAGCGGGCGAAACAGCTCGGGTTCGACAACGCTGCTGCTCAGCACACCCTCGTGCCGCAGCTCGCTGGCCTCTTCGGTGATGTAGCCGAGAATGGCATCGGCCTCGCGCCGTCCGACACGGTCATCGATGCGCGCCGCGGTGGCGAGCAAAGCCACGGCCGGCATCACCTCGAAGCGCAGCCGTTCGAAGCTGCCGCCGCCCGCCGGCTCGTCGACCGGATCGAGCGCGAAGACGGCGGCATTCTCGGTGATCTGGCTGAAGAACGGATCGGAATTGACGGCGACATCCGTGCCGTCGATGAGCGAGGCGATCCGCTCGAGGCGAAACATCCGGCTGCCCTCACGCTCGTGGCAATAGGCGCAGAGCAACATGCGCGAGCCGCGCTGCTCAAGGTGGCGCATGGTGATGCGGCGGCGCGAGAAGAGGTGATGGCAATCGACGTAATCGATGATGGTGAAGATCGGCTCTATCGCGAAGCGCGGGCCGAAGGCGGTGGTGTCGGCCTCGCTGGGCTTGCGCACGACAAGCTCGCGGCCCTGAGGCTTGGGCTCGGCACGTTCGCCCGCATCAGCCTCTTCGGGGGCGGCGCCGTCTGGCGGAGGGCCGTTCGCGGCCTCGAGCACCGTCCAGTCGTGAACGACATCGTCGGGATGAAGGGGATCGTCGATAATCTCATCGGGGGAATAGATGATCGAGGAGGACGTGCCCGGGGGCGGATCTTCCCTCCCCGGGGTGTTGGCCCGAAGCCAGTCGATATGGATCACGCGGGAAACTCACTTAGAAATCTAATCAACTTACCTGGCCCTAATGCTTTGTCATCGCTGAAAGTTTCCGCATGAGCTGCATCGAGACCATTCAGGCCTATGCCCTGCGCTCTATCGGGATCGGCGAGCGGCTGCTGCCGCGTGAGGATTTCACCCTCTGCCAGCAGTTCACGCTCATCGGCTCTGGGATGCTGTGGAACATCTATTTCGGGCTGATCGCGATGGCGACGGGCTTCATGCTCGCCAACCTGCTCGCAGTCGGCAAGAACTCCGAAAGCCCCTGGCTGCGCAAACCGGCGGAGTGGTTCATCTTCCTCTTCCGCGGCTCGCCGCTCTTCATTCAGTTCTTCTTCGCCTATTTCGCCTTCCTCTCGCTCAAATCGGTCCACCCCGCGTTCGACCCGCTCACCTCGGCCTGGCTGGGCGCGGCGCTGGTGCTCTTTCTTAACACAGCCGCCTATTCAGCAGAGATCTTCTATGGCGCGCTGCGCTCGATCCCCAAGGGAGACCTGGAAGCCGCCGATGCCTACGGCCTGACCGGCTTCACCCGCTGGCGACGGATCGTCTGGCCCACGACGATGCGGCTGGCCTGGCCGGCCTATACGAACGAGGCGATCTTCCTCTTCCACGCCACCACACTGGTCTTCTTTTCCGGCTTTCCCGCCGTGCAGCAGCGGGGCGACGCACTCTACTATGCCGCCTATTTCGCTGACAAAACGTTCAACCCCTTCGTCCCCTACCCCATCCTCGCCTTCTACTTCATCCTGCTCACCCTCACGATCATCGGCAGTTTCGGGCTGGTGAACCGCCGCCTGAACCGGCATCTTCCGCAAGATCGCCGGGCACGCCTGCGCTGGCGGCCTCAACTCATCCGGTAATTCATGAACGGCCCTCCGCCCTCTATCCGCAACATCCGCGCTGGCGCGGCAGATCTCAACGGCGTCGCAAGGGGCAAGCGTGTGCCCTGGCGCTTCGCCGCAAAGCTCGAGGAAGAGGGGATGCGCTTTCCACTCTCCGTCCTCAATCTCGACATCTGGGGCGAGGATGTGGAGGACAGCCCGCTGGTCTTTGAGATCGGCGACCCCGACGGCGTGCTGATGCCCACCGAGCGCGGCTATGTGCCGATGCCCTGGCTCAACACCGACACCGCCCTGCTGCCGATGTGGATGTTCACCGAGCAGGGCCAGCCCTTCGAAGGCGACCCCCGCCAGGCGCTCGCCAGCGTGGTGGGCCGCTTCAAGAAGCTCGGGTTGACGCCGGTGGTGGCGACCGAGATGGAGTTCTACCTCGTCGACGACAGCGGCAGCGACATCCGCCAGCCCGTCTCGCCCCGCTCGGGCAAACGGCGGCCGGGGGCGGAGATCCTCAGCCTGCGCGCGCTCGACGCCTTCGACATCTTCTTCACCGAGCTCTACGACGCCTGCGATGCGATGGGCATCCCGGCCGAGGCCGCCATATCCGAGAATGGCGCCGGCCAGTTCGAGGTGAACATGGTGCACGCGCCCGACGCGCTGAAGGCGGCGGACGATGCGTGGCTCTTCAAGATGCTGGTGCGCGGCATCGCCCGCAATCACAACATGGCCGCGAGCTTCATGGCCAAGCCATACGAGGAATATGCCGGCTCCGGCCTGCATGTGCATTTCTCGATGGAAGATGACGAGGGCCGCAATGCCTTCGCCAACGACACCTTCGAAGGTTCGGAGCTGATGCACCAAGGCATCGCGGGCTGCCTGAAGGGCATTCCCGAGCTGGCCCTGATCTTTGCGCCCCATGGCAACAGCTACGACCGGCTCGTGCCGGAAAGCCACGCGCCGACCGGCATCTGCTGGGCCTACGAGAACCGCACCGCCAGCGTGCGGGTGCCCGGCGGCAGCTGGGGAGCGCGGCGGATCGAACATCGCGTGGCGGGGGGCGACGTGAACCCCTATCTCTTCATGGCCGCCGTGCTGGGCTCGGCGCTCATCGGCATCGAGGAGAAGATGGTGCCGCCAGCCCCTATCTCGGGCAATGCCTATGACATCGAGATGGCGCAGATCCCCGACACCTGGGAAAGCGCCATCGACGCGCTGGAAGAAAGCGCCTTTGCGCGCAAGATCTTCCCTGAGCTGCTCATCGAGAACCTCGTGCGCACCAAGCGGCAGGAAGCGCGCTACTTCGCCGAGCTGACGAAGCGGCAGCAGCTGGAACTCTATCTCGATACGGTGTGAGCGGGGAGAGGTCGGAGGGGGGCTGTCTGCCCCCCCGCTGCCTTTGGCAGCCCCCCCGAGGATATTGGAGAGTCGAAGATGGGGGGCGGGGCGCTGATGGATGACCGGCAGGAGGAGACGGCGGGCCGGGTAGAGCTGCGGCCGCTGGTGCCTGGGGATGCGGAGGGGCTGTTTGCGGCCATCGGCAATGAGGCGACCTATGCGGCGCTCGACCTTCCGCCGCCCGCCCGTGCCGACGTGCTACGGGCGCAGATCACCCGGCAGCAAGCCGGGCCGCCGGACGGCGGGGCGACCTGGCTGAACTGGGCGGTGCGGGTGGACTGCGTCGTCGCCGGCTTTGTGCAGGCGACCGTGACCGGAGAGGAGGCCGACCTTGCCTATGTGCTGGGGGCTGCTTTCTGGCGGCAGGGCCTCGGGGAGCGGGCGTCGCGGATCGCCATGGCGGAGTTGGCGGCGCGGCATGGGGTGACCCGGCTGATCGCCGATACCGACGAGGACAACCGCGCCTCGCAGGCGCTGCTCGCGCGGCTGGGCTTCGTCTTCGACCGGCAAGAGGGGCGCGACCTGCATTACCGCCATGACGGCCCGCTGGCATAGAGAGCGCGCGGCCCCCGCTTGCCCTGCCCGGTCTGGCCGACTAGGCTCCTCCCATCTCATCCAAAACGGTGCTTCATGCTCATCGGCATTCTACAGACCGGCCACGCGCCCGACGCGCTGCGCCCGGCCCTTGGCGATTATTCCGACCTCTTCGAACGGCTCCTCGGCGGGCAGGGCTTCGAGTTCGCCGTCTTCTCGGTGGTGGACGGGGAGTTCCCCCCCGGCCCCGAGGCCGCCGATGGCTGGCTCATCACGGGCTCGAAGCACGGTGCCTATGAGGACCACGCCTGGATACCGCCGCTCGAAGAGCTGATCCGGGCGATCCGCGATTCAGGCCGACCGCTCGTGGGCATCTGCTTCGGCCATCAGATCATCGCGCAGGCGCTTGGCGGCAAGGTGGAGAAATTCCCCGGCGGCTGGGCCGTGGGGCGCACGCTCTACGATCTCGGCGGCGAGACGCTGGCGCTCAACGCCTGGCATCAGGACCAGGTGACGGTAGCGCCCGAGGGCGCCGAGGTGGTGGCGACCAATGCCTTCTGCGCCAATGCCGCCCTCGCCTATGGCGACCAGATCTTCACCGTGCAGGCACATCCCGAATTCAACAGCAGCTTCATCGAGGGGCTGATCGACAAGCGCGGCAAGGGCGTGGTGCCTGACCATCTGCTCTCGCAGGCCCGTGCGGCGCTGCCCATGCCGAATGACAACGACAAGCTGGCCGAGAAGATCGCCAATGTTCTGCGCGCGAAGGTGACGGCATGAACTGGCTCGACCGGATCCCCCAGGCGGCGCGGACCTATCTGGAGGGCAAACGCCTCGACGAGGTGGAATGCATCATCGCCGACCTGCCGGGCATCGCCCGCGGCAAGGCTGTGCCCGCCGGCAAGTGGGAGCGGCAGCAGTACTTCCATCTGCCGAACTCGATCTTCTTCCAGACGATCACGGGCGATTGGGGCGAGGCGGCGGGGCCGGACGGCTTTACCGAGCCCGACATGATCCTGAAACCCGACCTCACCACCGCCACCGCCGCCCCCTGGGCCGCCGATGGCACGCTGCAGGTCATCCACGACGCCTTCGACCAGCGTGGCGAGCGCGTGCCCTTCGCACCACGCAACGTGCTGATCCGCATGGTGGAACTCTACGAGGCGCAGGGCTGGAAGCCCGTTGTCGCGCCCGAGATGGAATTCTACCTCGTCGGCCGCAACACCGACCCGCGCCTGCCCATCGAGCCCATGATGGGCCGCACCGGCCGCCCGGCGGCGGCGCGGCAGGCCTATTCGATGACCGCGGTCGACGAATACGGCCCCGTCATCGACGACATCTACGAATTCGCCGAGATCCAGGGCTTCGAGATCGACGGCATCACGCAGGAGGGCGGCGCCGGCCAGCTGGAGATCAACCTGCGCCACGGCAACCCCGTGCGGCTGGCCGACGAGGTGTTCTACTTCAAGCGGCTGATCCGCGAGGCGGCGCTGAAGCACGATTGCTTCGCCACCTTCATGGCCAAACCCATCGAGGGCGAGCCCGGCTCGGCCATGCATGTCCACCATTCGGTCACCGATCTGCGCACAGGCCGCAACCTCTTTGCCGGGCCGCAGGGCGGCGAGACGGATGCCTTCTTCAACTTCATCGGCGGCCTGCAGGAGCATCTGCCGAGCGTGATCGCCGTGATCGCGCCCTACGTGAATTCCTACCGCCGCTACGTGCGAGACCATGCCGCGCCGATCAATCTCGAATGGGGGCGCGACAACCGCACGACCGGCATCCGCATTCCCGTCTGCCCGCCCGAGGCGCGGCGGGTGGAGAACCGGCTCGCGGGCATGGATTGCAACCCCTACCTCTGCATCGCCGCCTCGCTGGCCTGCGGCTATCTCGGGCTGATGAACGAGACCCGCCCCGACAAGCGCTTCCGCGGCGATGCCTACGAGGCCGAGGATGCCATCCCCCGCGGCGTGCATGCGGCGCTCGACCTCTTCGACGAGGCCAAGGAGATCCACGAGGTCATGGGAAAGGAATTCGCCCGGGTCTATTCCATCGTGAAACGCACTGAATATGACGAGTTCCTGCAGGTCATCAGCCCCTGGGAGCGCGAGCATCTGCTGCTGAACGTCTGATGGCCCTGGAACTGAGACCGAACTGCGAATTCTGCGACAGGGATCTGCCGCCGGACGCGCCGGATGCGATGATCTGCACCTATGAATGCACCTTCTGCCGCGATTGCGTGCAGAGGGAGCTGCAGAACGTCTGCCCCAATTGCGGCGGCGGCTTCGCGCCCCGCCCGATCCGGCCCGCCCAGGAATGGCGGCCGGGCCTCAGCCTCGCGCAGCGGCCGGCTGGCACTCAGCGTCGCGGCCTCTCCTACCCGGTCGAGGAGGTGCGCGCCTTCTCCGCCCGGCTCAAGGACATCCCGCCCGGGGAGCGCTGAGAGGGATGGGCTATTACCTCACAATCGACGTCCCCGATATTGAGGCCGCCATCCGCTTCTATTGCGAGGGGCTGGGCTTCGAGCTGCGCTCGCGGCTCTTGGCGGATTACGTGGTGCTCTCGCTGGCGGGCCGCACCATGGGCCTGCTGGAGCGGCCCGAGGGCTCGATTCCTGTCGAGGGGCTGGAGGATCGGCGCCGCTACAGCCGGCACTGGACGCCGGTGCATCTGGATATCGACGTGGGCGACATCGACGCCGCCGTCGCCCGTGCCGTTGCCGCCGGCGCCATCCTGGAGAAGAACCAGCCCATCGGCGGGGGGCGCTGGATGGTGACGCTGGCCGACCCGTTTGGTCACGCCTTTTGCATGGTGGGGCAGAAGGCAAGCCGCTAGGCGCGTGCCCCCTTCCCTTTCCCCCTGCACCGGCTCAGGATCACGCCCATGAACCCCTTGCATCGCAACGACCGCCCCGCCACCTACCCGCCCTCCTACTACACCGCCACGGCGCGGCTGCATGACGAGCGGCCCGCGCTGGCGGGTGATGAGAGCGCCGATGTCGCCATCCTCGGCGCCGGCTTCACCGGCCTCTGGGCCGCCAAGGTGCTGGCCGAGAAGGGCTACAGCGTGCGCGTGCTCGAGGCGCACCGCGTTGGCTGGGGCGCCTCGGGGCGCAACGGCGGGCAGGTCGGCTCGGGCTACAACAAGCCGATGCGCTGGATCGCCGAGCGGATGGGCGAGGATAAGGCCCGCCTCGTCTGGCAGGTCGCCGAGGATGCCAAGGAACAGGTGAAGAGCTTCTGCGCCTCCCACGCGGTCGAGGCCGACTGGAAGGAGGGCGTCGCCCACGGCGCCTATTCCGAGGCCGAGGCGGAGGAGGACAAGGCCGAGGCCGAGTTCCTCGCCCGCCACTACGGCTACGAGCAATCCGAGACGATGGGGGCCGCCCGCTTCGCCGAGCTGGTCAAATCGCCGCTCTACAAGGGCGGCGTGCTCGACCGTGGCGCCGCGCATGTGCACCCACTGAACTACGCGCTCGCTCTGGCCCATGCGGCGGAAGCGGCGGGCGCCGTCATCCATGAGCGCAGCGAGGTCACGGGTATTGAGCATGGGCAAGCCCCGGCGCTGAAGACGGCCGCGGGCGTGGTGCGGGCCAAGCACCTGATCCTCGCCGGCAACGGCTATCTGCCCAGCATCGAGCCGCATATGTCGGCCCGGGTGATGCCGATCAATTCCTTCATCGCCGCCACCCGCCCGCTGGACGACCCGCGCTCGGTGCTGGCCGAGGATATCGCCGTCGCGGATTCCAAATTCGTGGTGAACTACTACCGCTTCTCCAGCGACGGCCGCTTCCTGTTCGGCGGTCGCGAGAGCTACGGGCTGGGCTTTCCCAGCGACATCAAGGGCCCTCTGGTGGCGCGGATGACCAATCTCTTCCCGCAGCTGAAGGGCGTGGAGGTGGAACATGTCTGGGGCGGCACGCTGGGCATCACCATGACCCGCCTGCCCCACCTCGCCCGCCTCGGCCCCACGACCCTCTCCGCCGCCGGCTTCTCGGGCCACGGCGTGGCGCTCTCGGGCATGGCCGGCCGCCTGATGGCCGAGGCGGTGGCGGGCCAGGCCGAACGCTTCGACGTGATGAGCGAGCTGCCCGTGCAACGCTTCCCCGGCGGCTCGGCCTTCCGCACGCCCTTGGTGACGCTGGCGATGAGCTGGTACGCGCTGCGGGACCGGCTGGGGGTTTAGGGGAATCGTGGGTGCCGCAGGCTGCTGTTCGTCGGGATTCACGGACGGCTTCGAGCGTTCCCCTACGAGGGCTTGCCGTTGGCTTGACGTGATTCAAGCGCACTTCATTGTCTCCATACACGCCTCCTGGGCGCGGGAATGCTACGCGTGCTGCGAGCTGCGCGCGATGAAAACCGATTTGCCGCACAAGCGACTCCACTGAGGTTAAGCACAGAAACATCAGACACTGGATTTTTCAGTGGGTGCAAAGGCGAAAGGACCTCAGATGTTTAGCGTCACAATCTCCAAGCTCCGGTACCGTGAGCTAGTCAGGACGTATGGCTCCCTCCGAAAGGGCAGCGAAATTCTCGCCGAAGACCTGGGCACGTGTACTCTCACCGGCCGATTTATTGTCGATAGCATGGAGGAGCGTTCTGAAGCGGTCGCCCTCACCGGGTGCGCGTAGGCCACGATAAGTCACGGCATCTATAGGCACTCCCGTTACTCTCACTGTCATAAACCAATAATTCCGCCGCAAGCCTGCGGCGGACCCATCGGAATGGGCCCCCAAACTGTCTTTGCCACGTCACACAGCGCATGTTAGGTTTCCCGAAAGATGATTTCGGGAATGCCAAAATGACCCTGACCACCGAGCAGATCGACGTCTACAGCGCAGAGCCCATCCCCGCCGCCGCGCGGGAGGAGATCGAGCGCATCCTCGCGACGGGCGACCTCTTCCGCTACACCGCCAAGGAGAACGCCCCGGTGACCCTACTGGAGCGGGAGTTCGCCGAGATGCTGGGCGCGCGCTACGCGCTGGCCGTCTCGTCCTGCTCCGCCGCGCTGTTCCTCTCGCTGGAGGCGCTGGCGCTGCCGAAGGGCGCAAGGGTGCTGATCCCGGCCTTCACCTTCGCCGCCGTCCCCTCCTCCATCGTGCATGCCGGCATGGTGCCGGTGCTGGTGGAGTGCGGCGCGAACTACCGGATCGACCTTTCCGATTTCGCCGCCAAGCTGCCCGGCGCCGATGCCGTCATCATCAGCCACATGCGCGGCCACACCTCCGACATGGACGCGATCATGTCGCAATGCGAGCTGGCCGGTGTGCCGGTGATCGAGGACGCGGCCCATTCGCTCGGCACCACCTGGGGCGGGCGGAACATCGGCACCATCGGCAAGATCGGCTGCTTCTCGTTCCAGAGCTACAAGCTGCTCAACGCCGGCGAGGGCGGGGTTCTGGTCACCGACGATGCCGAGCTGATCGCCCGGGCCGTCATCATGTCGGGCGCCTATGAGCACGCCTGGCGCAAGCATGACCGCGACGAGGCGCTCGACGAGGCGCTGGCCCGCTGGCAGAACCGCCTGCCGCTTTACAACATGCGCCTGAACAACCTCTCCGCCACGCTGATCCGCGCCCAGCTGCCCGAGCTGCCGCGCCGGGTGCGCGACGGGCGGCGCAACCACGATCTGGTGGCCGAGCTGCTGGGCGCCTCGCCCTGGCTGGAGGTGCCGGAGAAGCTGGCGCAGGAGCGGCGGGCGCCGGATTCCATTCAGTTCAACATGGTGGGGCTGGGCGAGGATGAGGCGCGCGCCTTCGCGGCGGCGGCCGGGGCACGGGGCGTCGCCATCCAGATCTTCGGGATGAGCACGGATAACGCCCGGGCGTTCTGGAACTGGCAGTTCCTGCCCGAAGCGCCGGGCGAGCTGCCGCAGACCCGCGCGATGCTGATGAGCGCCTGCGACATGCGCCTGCCGGCCCGGCTGACCGAGGCCGAGTGCCGCGCCATCGCCGCCGCCGTGGTGGAAGCGATGGACGAGGTGATGGCCGAGCGGCTGGCCTACGGGACCTGAGGGGAGGCGCGCCTGACAGCGCGCCATCCGCCGGAGACGGCTGCCACAAGGGACCCCGGTTCACGCCGGCCCGGCGCCGCTCCGGGTCCGCTATTGCGCTTTATCCCGGCCACCCCCTCCTCGCGGCGAGCCAATCTGTACCTTCCCCAGAGCGCCAGCCCGCAGGGACGGGCCGGCGCTCGCGCGGCGGGCTGAAGCCCTTGATTCCGCGCCTGGGGAAGGAGCGGTGAGGTTCGGCAAAGACCAAGGGCCGCAACCAGTCGCCCTCCCTACGGCCCCAGCACCGTCAGCTCCCCCTTGAGCCAGGGATATTCCTCCACCACCGGCCGCACGATGTAGTCGCAGAGCAGCGGCCCCAGCCGCGCGGCCATGCTCGCCGTCATCTCGCCCATCACCCCGCCCCGCGCGATCAGCGAGATCGAGCGGGAGAGCGGAGCGAAAGGCAAGGGGCGCAGCTCGACGTCGTCGTGGAAGCGCTCGGCGGCCAGCCAGCCCATCGGGGTCAGCACCGTCCAGCCGGCGCCGGAGGCGACCATCGCCATGATGGCGTGGTAGCTGTCCATCTCGAAGCGGTGCGGCACGGCCACGCCCTCTCGCGCCAGATGCGCCGCGATCGTCCGCCCCATGTGGTGGCGCGTCGTGTAGCGGATCAGCGGGCTGCGCTTGAGGGCCCGAGGCCCCTCCTCGAAGCCGCGCGGCACGGCCAGTACGAAGGGCTCTTCGAAGAGCGGATGCCGCTCCATTCCGTCGATCTCGGCGCCGATATCGGCGGCGACGATCACGTCGAGCGCCCGGGCGTCGAGCAGGTCGTAAAGCCGGTGCGAGGCGCCCGTCTCTAGCAGGAACTGGCACTTTTGCAGCTCCTCGCCCATCGAGGCGAGCAGGCGCGGCGTCACTTCGGCATCGAAATCTTCGATCATCCCCAGCCGGAAGCGGGTGACCGAGGCGAGCTGGCGCAGCCCCAGCTCTGCCCGCGCCTGGTCGGCCTCGTTGAGGATCGCATTGGCCCGGCGCAGGAAGATTTCCCCCGCCGGGGTCAGCTGTACGGGCCGCGCCCCCCGGTCAAGCAGGCGAACGCCGATGGCGGCCTCGAGGTTGGTGAGCTGCTGCGAGACGGTGGCGGGCGAGGCATCGAGCCTCCGCGCGGCGGCCGAGAGCGAGCGCTCCTCTGCGGTGGCGACGAACACCTCGATGCCCCAGAGGCTGATCCGCCCTTCCGATGCCGTCACGCCCTGCCCTCTCGCTGCCTTGCGGCGACGGTAGCGGCCGCGCGCCGCAGCGTCCATGCCGGGGGCGGCGTGCCCCCGGCCCTCTTCCAGCGATTGAACGTGCTTCGGCGGAGGTCTAGCATCCCGCCAAACTCCAAACAGAGGTGCCCCATGCGAGAGACCAATCCGAACAGCTGGGAATCGCGCGCCGACGCGCATTCCTTCTATGGCTTCACGGATCTGCCCACGATCGCCGACCGCGGCGCCACCATCGTGACCTCGGGCCATGGCCCCTACATCACCGATGTGCATGGCCGCGATTACCTCGATGCCAATTCGGGCCTGTGGAACATGGTGCTCGGTTTCGACAACAAGGAACTCGCCGAGGCTGCCAAGGCGCAATACGACACGCTGCCCGGCTACCACGCCTTCTTCGGCCGCATGTCCGACCAGGCGGTGATGCTGAGCGAGAAGCTCATCGAGGTCTCGCCCTTCTCCGACGGCAAGGTGTTCTACACCAACTCCGGCTCCGAGGCGAACGACACGCTGGTGAAGATGCTGTGGTTCCTCTGGGGCGCCGAGGGGCAGCCGCAGCGGCGCAAGATCATCACCCGCAAGAACGCCTACCACGGCGTGACGGCGGTGTCCGCCTCGATGACGGGCAAACCCTACAACTCCGTCTTCGGCCTGCCGATGGACGGATTCCTGCACCTGACCTGCCCGCATTACTGGCGCGAGGGCAAGGAGGGCGAGAGCGAGGCCGAGTTCACCGCCCGCATGGGCGCCGAGCTGGAGGAGATGATCGCGCGCGAGGGCGCCGAGACCATCGCCGGCTTCGTCGCCGAGCCCGTGATGGGCGCGGGCGGGGTGATCCCGCCGTCGGAAGGGTACTTCCAGACGATCCAGCCGATCCTGCAGAAGCACGGCATCCCGCTCATCTCCGACGAGGTGATCTGCGGCTTCGGGCGGACGGGCAGCGACTGGGGCTGCCAGAGCTACGGCTTCATGCCGGATGCCATCATCTCCTCCAAGGTGCTCACCGCCGGTCTCTTCCCGATGGGCGCCGTGATCCTCGGGCCGGAGCTGAGCGACCGGCTGACGCGGGCCTCCGAGGCCATCGAGGAGTTCCCGCACGGCTTCACCGCCTCGGGCCACCCGGTTGGCTGCGCGATTGCGCTGAAGGCCATCGACATGGTGATGAGCGACGAGATCAAGGGCAACATCGCCCGCCTGATCCCGCAGTTCGAGGCCGGGATGGCGCGACTGGCGGAGAAGAAGAACATCGGCGAATGGCGCGGCCGCGGCCTGATGGGCGCGCTGGAGGCGGTGCAGGACAAGGCGACGAAGACGCCCTTCCCCGGGAACCTCTCGGTCTCCGAGCGGATCGCGAACGCCTGCACGGACCAGGGGCTGATCTGCCGCCCGCTGGGCCAGAGCATCGTGCTGGCGCCGCCGTTCATCCTGACGGACGAGCAGCTTGCGGAGATGTTCGACAAGCTCGAAGCGGCGCTCGACAAGGTGTTCGCAGAAGTGGCGTAAGAAACGCCGGGGTGGCGGGGAGACCCTCCGCCACCCCGGAACGCGAGTTTCACCCGCCACGTCCGCTCACAAAGCGCGCTCCCCTCGCACGCGGGGCGAGCGCCCGCTCGAGGGGTGGCGCACTAACTTTTCCGCCAAAGCGATTTATGCCTGCCACGCCCCTCCCAGCGGCGCGCTTTGCGCTGCCGTCACCAGAGCGCCAGCGGGGACGGGCCGGCGCTCGCCCTGCGCCTGCGGCGCGCATCGGGCTGGGGGCTTAGCGGCGGCGGTTTCGTGGAAGATGGGAGGTGCCCGAAGGCCCCTACTGCCCCATCTTCGACAGTTTCTCCTGCAGCTCGGCAAGCTGGCGCTTGATGTCGGTGAGGCCGTCGTCGTCACCGCGCGGCTCCTGGGCGGGGCCGGAGGAAGCGCCGGGCACCATGCCGCCCATGGCCTTCAGCCAGGCCTCCTGCTGGGCGCGCATCGCTTCGAAGCCGGGCATCTGCGACATCGGGTTGGCGCGGGTCATGGTGTCGAACATCTGGCTTTGCCCCTCGCGCAGCATCTCGAAGCTGGCGGCGAGGAATTGCGGCACCACCGACGAGGCCTGGCTGGTGTAGCTGCGCACCAGATCCGTCAGCACATCCACCGGCAGCACGCTCTCGCCGCGGCTTTCGTGCTCGGCGATGATCTGCAGCAGGTACTGGCGGGTCAGATCGTCGCCGGATTTCAGATCGACGATCTTCACCTCGCGCCCCTCGCGAATGAAGGCGGCGATGTCTTCCAGCGTCACGTAATCGCTGGTCTCGGTATTATAGAGGCGGCGGCTGGCGTAGCGCTTGATCAGCAGTTGTTTCGGCGTATCGGCCATGGCGCTGTCCTCCCGGATATTGCGGTGCAGAGAAGTGTACGTGCCCGCGCAGAAAAAGAAAGGGCGAGCTGCGTCTCGCGCAGCCCGCCCAATCTTCAGGTCAGGTCGTCTCGCCGGTTCAGGCGGTGGCGTTCATCGCGGCCGAGGTGGCCTCGTTCGTCGCCTGACGCGTGGCGGCGGTCATGTCGTCCTGCATGTCCTTGCCGGCGGAGAGCATCAGCTCAAGCGTCTCGGTCTGCATCGTCTTGGCGATCTCGGCGAAGGCGGCCATGTGCTCGGCGGCGCTTTCGGCAGAGGCCGAGGCGAAATCGGTCATCGACTTGGCGTAGTCGGTGGGCTCAGATTTGGCCTGGGCCATCACAGAGAGCTTCGAGAGCGTCTCTTGCGTCCACTTGGCGGAGAGATCGGTCGATTTCTGCGCGGCGTCGATGGCCATGGCAGACATCTTCTCGGCCAAGGCGGTTTGCGACTTGAACATGTTCTCGACCGCTTTGGTGTCCATCGGGAACATGGCCATCATGTCCTTGAACGCGGCGGTGTAATCGGGGGTGTTCGGAGTATAGGCCACGGTAATTCCTCTTCAATGCACTTGGCGGGGCAGCTCCTGGCGCCTCTCGCCTGTGCCAAGAATATGCATGCTGCAACGCAGCATTTCAAGGTTTCTCTGCACTGCAGCGAAGAAAAGTTCACCTAGCGTCAGATTTCAGGGGTTTACTTGCCGTTAAGCGTCGATGACCCCGAAAGAACGTAGCTCCCCGGCGCCGGTCCGAGCGGTTTGTGGTGGGAATCACCCGGCTTTCGCGCCTTCACCAGCTTACCCGAGCGCGGCTGCAGCCAAGCCTCCCAGCGCGGCCACCAGCTGCCATCGTGGCGGGTGGCGCTGGCCTGCCAGCCCTCGGCCCCCTGCCCCAGATCGCCGCCGACGTAATGGCCGTACTTCTTCTTCGATGGCGGGTTCACGATGCCGGCGATATGGCCGCTCTCGCTGAGGATGAAGGTCTTGTCGTCCGAGCCGTATTGCCGGAACCCCTCGTAGCACGACCGCCAATTGGCGATGTGGTCGGTCTCGCAGGCGATCGAGCAAAGCGGCACCGTCACATCGCCGATCTGCACCACCTCGTCGCCCAGCGGCATGCCGCCGCGGGCGAAACGGTCCTGCTGGCAGAGGCCGCGCAGGTATTCCACCGCCATCTTGGCCGGCAGGTTGGTGCCGTCGCCGTTCCAGAACAGCAGGTCGAAGGCGGGCGGCGGCTCGCCCAGCATGTAGCTGCGGATGGCGGGCTGATAGATCAGATCGCCGGCGCGCAGATAGCTGAAGGTGCGGGCCATGTAGAACTTGTCCATGATGCCGCTGTCCTTCGCCTCCTGCTCGATGGCATCGACGAAATCGTCGTTGAGGAAGACGCCCATCTCTCCCTGATCCGAGAAATCGGTCATCGTGGTGAAGAACGTGGCCGAGGCGACCGACCGGTCGCCCCGCTTCTTCATCAGCGCCAGGGTGAGCGACAAAGTGGTGCCGCCGATGCAATAGCCGATGGCGTTGATGCGCTTGGTGCCGGTGATGGCCCGCGCCTCGCGCATGGCCGTGAGGAACCCGTCTTCGATGTAGTCGAGCAGCCCGGTCTCGCGGTAGCCTGGGTCGGGGTTCACCCAGGAGACGACGAAGACCGTATAGCCCTGATCCACCACCCATTTGATGAAGCTGTTCTTCTCCTTCAGATCGAGGATGTAGAACTTGTTGATCCAGGGCGGGAAGATGATCAGGGGGATCTTGCGCACCTCTTCGGTGCTCGGCGCGTATTGGATCAGCTCGAACAGGTGGTTGCGGTAGACGACCTGCCCCGGCGTGGTGGCAAGGTTCTCGCCCACGCGAAAGGCCGTCCGATCCGCCAGCGAGACGACCAGATCGCCGGCGTTGGCCTCCAGATCGGCGACGAGGTTTTCCAGCCCGTTCACAAGGCTCTGCCCCTCAGTCGCAACCGCGCGCTCCAGCGCGTCGGGGTTGGTCGCGAGGAAGTTGGTGGGCGAAAGCAGCTCAACGATCTGGCGAGAGAAATAGGTCAGCCGCCGCTTCTCGGCCGGATCAAGCTCGATGGTGTCGACCGCGCTCTGAATGGCGGCGGCATTCACCAGATACTGCTCCTTGATGTAGTTGAACCAGGGATGCGTCTCCCAGAGCGGGTTGGTGAAGCGCTTGTCGGGCCTCTGCTTTGGCGGCGGCGCGGCCTCTTCCGCTGCGGGGCGCACATAGCCCTTGGCGAGGTGCTGCTGCGCTTCGACATATTGCTTCACCGTCTCACCCCACCAGCCGATCTGCTGTTCGATCAGCTTGGCCGGGTCATGCACGGCCTGATGCCACCAGGCGGTGGCGGCCTTGGCATAGAGTTCGGGCGCCGGCCCGGCGAGGCCAGGGGGCACCTGCCGCCCCTTCGACAGGGCCGCCAGAAAGCGCGCTGTCAGCCCCTCGATCTTTGCGAGATTGGCCTCCAGCTTACTCAGAGCCAGCGTGTCTTCCCCGGCGTTGTCACTCTCATCGATGGACATGCGTTAATCTTCGGCCTAGTTTGCAGGTGCAGCATTCGTGCCCGTCCCGCTATGGGAGGACGCGGAGCAGGTCTCGACAGTTCCCCTCGGGAGGGTCTGATGAAGAATATGTTCACGTATGACCTGATGGAAACCATGCGCAATACCAATCAATGGCTTGGTGCCACTGCGCAGGCCATCGGCTCGTATCCCGCCATGGCGGGCAGCCCCATGGCGCCCTGGCTGAAGGCCTGGGGCGAGGTGACCGAGCGCAGCTTCGCCCGCATGGTCGCCAAGCCCGCCTGGGGCATCCCCACCATCACCGGCGCCGATGGCAAGGACCATGTCGTACGCGTGATGAAGATGGTCGAGAAGCCCTTCGGCGATCTCATCCATTTCAAGGTGCCGGGGCGCGAGCCGCGCCGCCGCCGTGTGCTTCTGGTCGCCCCGATGTCGGGCCATTATGCGACCCTCCTGCGCAAGACCGTCATCTCGCTTCTACCCGATTGCGAGGTCTTCGTCACCGATTGGCACAATGCGCGCGACATCCCGGTTTCGGCCGGCAAGTTCGATGTCGAGGACTACACGCTCTACCTCGTCGAATTCATGAAGGCGCTCGGCAGCGATCTGCATGTCATCGCCATCTGCCAGCCCGCCCCTCTCACGCTCGCCGCCACGGCCTATCTGGCCGAGGAAGAGCCCGACGCGCAGCCCCGCTCGATGACGCTGATCGGCGGCCCGATCGACCCCGAGGCCACGCCCACCGAGGTTACCGATTTCGGTCGCTCCGTCACCATGGGCCAGCTCGAACAGGGCGCCATCCAGCGGGTCGGCTTCAAGAATGACGGCGTCGGGCGGCTCGTCTATCCCGGCCTTCTGCAGCTGAGCTCGTTCATCTCGATGAACATGGAGACGCATAGCGAGGCGTTCCAGAACCAGATCATCCGCGCCGCCAAGGGCGAGGCCGATGACAACGACCGCCACAACGTCTTCTACGACGAATATCTGGCGGTGATGGACATGACGGCGGAGTTCTACCTCTCTACTGTCGAGCGCATCTTCAAGAACCGTGAGATCGCGCGGAACGCCTTCACCGTCGAGGGCAAGCAGGTGGATATCGGCAAGATCACCCGCGTCGCCGTGAAGGTGGTTGAGGGCGAGGAAGACGATATCTCGGCCCCCGGCCAGTGCTACGCCGCGCTCGACCTGCTCACCGGCCTGCCCCGCGAAAAGAAGGCCGCACATCTGGAGCCGGGCGCCGGGCATTACGGCATCTTCGCCGGCAAATCCTGGCGCAACAACATCCGCCCGCTGGTGCTGAAGTTCATCGACGAGAATTCCGAAGCTCCGGCCCGCAAGCCGATGCGCCCGAAGATCGTCACCGTGAACGAGAGGCCGGCGGATTCGGGGACCGAGCCGGAACCGATGCGGCACGACGGCACGATGCCGGTCTAAAAGGAACGGGGCCGCTCTGCAGCGGCCCCTATCTTTTGGCTCAGGCGACGGTCAGCCACTAGGCCGGCCGCAGCTGAGCCCGACGATGCCTGCCGCGGTGCGGATCGATACGAGCGACACCCCGGCCGCGCCTGCCTGTCAGCTGATCGCCCCGAGTGCCTCTCCGACCAGCGCCAGACATTCGGGCGTTGAGAAGCGGTGATCAGCCCCCTTCACCAGCGTCAGGCGGATGTCCGGCCCTTCGGCATGGTCCAGCAACGCCGTAGCCCGGTGCGGCCGCACGTCGGTGTCGGCGGTGCCCTGCAGCATCCGCACCGGCATCGGCAGCACGAGCGGCTGGTCGAGCACGAGGCGATTGCGTCCATCCTCGATCAGGCGGCGGGTGATCGGATAGGGATCGCCGTAATCCGAGGGGCGCCTCGTGACGCCCGTCTCCATCAGCTCATCGCGCTGCGCGGCGCTGAACTCTTCCCACATCTCCTCGGTGAAATCGGGCGCCGCGGCGATCGTCACCAGTCCGGCCACCTGCTCTGGCTGAGCGCGCGCGAGCAGCAGAGAAATCCAGCCCCCCATCGACGACCCGACCAGCACCAGCGGACCCTCCATCAGCGTCACCGCCGCGGCTGCATCCTCGGCCCAGTCACCGATGGCGCCGTCTTCGAAGCTGCCGGACGAGCTACCGTGGCCCGAGTAATCGAAGCGCAGAAAGGCGCGGCCATGTGCGCGCGCCCATTCCTCCAGGTAGAGCGCCTTCGTCCCCTCCATGTCAGAGCGGAAACCGCCAAGGAAGACGATCCCCGGGCCCTCCCCTTCGGTCAGGTAATAGGCGATGCGGCGGCCGGCGGGCGTGTCGAGATATGGCATGGGGCCAGAGATGACGCGGCTGTGGCCGCCTGTCCAGCCATCGAGGGGCTCAGAGGCGGGCGCCGGAACGCCCGCACCCTTCGTCAATCTTCGAGCGCGATGATGCCGAGGCCCATGTCTGCCCGCTGGCCGGAGACAAGCGACGTGCCCTGATAATAGGCCTCGCCGACAATCATGGTATCTTCGTCACGATCCACGCCGAGGCCCATCAGCACGTTCTCGTCGATCCTTTGGGTGTAACCCGCCGCGCCCCGAAGAGAGCCGTTGAGGCGAACACCGATGACGGCGCCGAAATCATCTTCAATCCCCTTGCCCGCAAGGTCGAGATGGCCGCTCACCTCGGTATTATCGTGGGCGACAAAATTGTCGGCGCGGCCGGTGAGTCTCTCGTTGGCGAAGTCCAGCTCCATCCCCACTCCGCCGATCGCCGCGGTGTTCGCGCCCGGGCTCTGTTCGGTGATCAGGACAAACCCCTCATAGGAGGCGGTGCCGTTTTGCGGCAGCTGGTCAATCGGGAGCGCGCGGGAGGAGGCGTAGACGTCGAGCACGTTGTCGGCGTAGTCAATTGCCTGATTGAAATCCGAAAAGGCTGGCACGTCTGGCCCCTTCGGGCCGGAGGATGAGGAGCATGCAGCGAGGGCAGCGAGAAGAACCAGCGGCGCGCCCGCTGAGCGAAGGATAGAGGTCATGCTGATATGTCTTTCGTCTAGGTGAAAGGGCACCTTCCCCAAGCTTCGCCCAGCCGTCCGTGGCAGAAACGGACCGACCCAAGCGGCGGAAAAACAAGGAAACTCCCCCTATAGGTGTAATCGTTAACAGCACAGGCGAGTCGGAAAACCTTTTTCTGGCCTCAGAACAAATGATGTCGCTTGACGAATGTCCCAGAGTCACCCGCCCGACCTTTGACCTCTCGTTCCGTCTTGACCGCGCCGCCGCGCCAAGCCATTGCTCCGCCCACACATAACCCGCAACCGGGCGCTTGGTGGGCGCCAAACCGACGAGGAGAAAAGGCCCATGGCCGATATTTCCCTGACTTTCCCCGATGGCTCCGAACGCAAGTACCCCGCTGGCACCACGCCGGCCGAGGTGGCCGAGAGCATTGCCCCCTCGCTGGCGAAAAAGGCGATCTCTGCCTCGCTGAACGGCCAGCACTGGGACATGCAATGGCCGATGGAGACCTCCGGCCAGATCACCATCAACACGATGAAAGATGACGGCCCGGCGCTCGAGCTGATCCGCCACGACCTCGCCCATATCATGGCGCGGGCGGTGCAGGAGCTTTGGCCCGACGTGCAGGTTACCATCGGCCCGGTGATCGAGAACGGCTGGTACTACGATTTCGACCGCCAGGAGCCCTTCACGCCGGAAGATCTGGGCGAGATCGAAGCGAAGATGAAGCAGATCATCAACGCCCGCGAGCCCGTGCGCACCGAGGTGTGGGACCGCTCACGCGCCCTCGCCCATTACGAGAAGGCCCACGAGCCCTACAAGGTCGAGCTGGTCGAGGCGATCCCCGAGGATCAATCCATCCGCATGTACTGGCACGGTGACTGGCAGGATCTGTGCCGCGGCCCGCACCTGCAGCACACCGGGCAGGTCCCCGCCGATGCCTTCAAGCTGATGAGCGTGGCCGGCGCCTACTGGCGCGGTGACAGCAAGCGCGCGCAGCTGCAGCGCATCTACGGCGTCGCCTTCAAGTCCCGCGACGAGCTGAAGGCCCACCTCACCATGCTGGAGGAGGCCGCCAAGCGCGACCACCGCAAGCTGGGCCGCGAGATGGATCTCTTCCACATGCAGGAGGAGGCGCCGGGACAGGTGTTCTGGCACCCCAATGGCTGGACGATCTACACCACGCTGCAGGATTACATCCGCCGCAAGCAGCGCGCCGGCGGCTACCGCGAGATCAACACGCCGCAGATCGTCGACCGCAAGCTCTGGGAGGCCTCGGGCCACTGGGCGAAGTACCAGCACCACATGTTCATCGTCGAGGTCGACGAGAGCCGTGACGGCGAGAACGATGACGCGGAGGCGAAGGACAAGGCCTCCACGCGCATCAACGCGCTCAAGCCCATGAACTGCCCCTGCCACGTGCAGGTCTACAATCAGGGCCTGAAGTCCTACCGCGACCTGCCGCTGCGCTTCGCCGAATTCGGCTCCTGCACCCGCTACGAGCCCTCGGGCGCGCTGCACGGCATCATGCGCGTGCGCGGCTTCACGCAGGACGATGGCCACATCTTCTGCACCGAGGACCAGATCGAGACGGAATGCGCGCGCTTCATCGAGTTCCTCGCGGGGATCTATGAAGAGCTCGGCTTCGCCACCTTCGAGATCAAGTTCGCCACGCGCCCCGAAAAGCGCGTCGGCACCGAGGAGAGCTGGGATTACGTCGAGAATGCGCTCGAGCAGGCGATCCGCAAGACGGGCCGCACCTATACGCTCGAGCCGGGCGACGGCGCCTTCTACGGCCCCAAGCTCGACTTCTACCTGACCGACGCCATCGGCCGGGTCTGGCAATGCGGCACCTTCCAGGTCGACCCGAACCTGCCCCAGCGGCTGGATGCGGAATATGTCGGCCCCGATGGCGCCAAGCACCGGCCCTTCATGCTGCACCGCGCCACGCTCGGCAGCTTCGAGCGCTTCATCGGCATCCTCGTCGAGGAGCATGCCGGCAAGCTGCCCATGTGGCTGGCGCCGCGGCAGGTTGTAGTGGCCTCCATCGTCTCCGATTGCGACGCCTACGTGCTGGAGGCGGTGGAGAAGCTGCGCGCCGCGGGCATCCGCGCCGAGGCCGACATCCGCAACGAGAAGATCAATTACAAGGTCCGCGAGCATTCGCTGGCCAAGGTCCCGGTGATCTTCGCGGTCGGCATGCGCGAGGTGGAAGAGGGCACCGTCTCGATCCGCCGGCTCGGCGAGAAGCAGACGAGCACCGCCTCCCTGACCGACGCCATCGCCGAGCTGCAGCGCGAGGTGACGCCGCCCGATCTGGCTTTACAGCAGGCCATCGCCGCGGAGTGAGCGGCGGGCGGGCGACTGCGCCATACGAATGAGGATCCAGAAAGGCCGGGCCAGTCCCGGCCTTTCTTGCGTAGTCGCCGACGGTAAAAGGGGCTGCTGATCGGCCGCAGGCTGACGGCGGGGTCCACCAGCACTCTGTCAGTCTCGGTCGAGGCCCCCTCAGGCAGCCTTCATCTGCGGGATCTCGTCCCAACGTGTCAGCCGCTCATAGGTGGGCCGGGCGAAGTAGAAGCCCTGCATATGGGTGATGCCGATGTCTGCCAGCGCGGATGCATCCTCCGCCGTCTCGATACCCTCGGCCAGCGGCAGGATGCCGAGATCGAGGCAGAGCTTCTGCAGCGCAGCCACGATGAGCCGCCTCCGCTCGTCACCCGCGATGCCGCGCACCAGCGAGATATCGAGCTTCACGATGTCGGGCTGCAGATCGCAGAGCAGGCTCAGCCCCGAATATCCGGCCCCGAAATCGTCGATGGCCGTCAGAAATCCGCGCGAGCGGTAGCTGCTGACTATATGCGCCAGATGCGCCGTGTCGCGCACGGCCTCGCCTTCGGTGAACTCGAAGATCAGCCGGTCAGTCGGAAATGAGTGCCGCTCGGCCGCCCGCAGGGTCGCCTGGATGCAATGGTCGGGGTTGTAGACGGCGTTGGGCATGAAGTTGATGCTCAGCCGCGTGTCGATCCCCAGGCGCGAGGCCACCTCGATGGCCCGCGTCCGGCAGCGCTGGTCGAAGCTGTAACGGTTGTCGGTGGTGACCTCGCCCAGCACCTCCGCCGCCGAACCGCCGCCCAGCGGGCGCACCAGCGCCTCGTGGGCGAAGATCTCGCCCCGTCCCACGTCGATGACCGGCTGGAACGCCATGGTGAAGCCCTGGCGAAACGCCTGGCGCCCGCCGTCACGGCAGGCGCTGCAACCGGTATTGGGGTTGTCCGTCATCGCGCATCCTTCAGGGCCGGGCGGGGCACCAGCCCCCCGTTCAGGCTGGATACATGGCTAAAATGGCAAGATTACGGAACCCTTACGCCCCGCCTGCCATCAATGGCCGCTCGCGCCGCGCCCGTCAGAAATGCGCCTTTTCTTCATCCGGCCGGCCCGCGGCCAGCGCCAGCACCCCCGCGAGGCCCGCCATGGTGATGGGGAAGATCGTGGCCACGTTGAAGCCGAAGCCGCCATACATCAGCGCCGCCGAGCCGATCAGCAGGATGCCGCCCCAGAGCGCCCGCGCCCGTGCCATGGCGCCGCCCGCGATGGCCAGCACCGGCGCCAGGATCGAGGCTGCGCGCACCATGTCGCGGTTCTCGAAATCGAGGAAGCGGGCGGCCTCGGGATGCATCCGTGTCAGCTCTGTCCAGCCAAAGCCGAAGAGGCCGACGAAGAGGCCAATGATGCCGGCGATGATGCCGAGGACGAGGGCGGCGTTGCGCATGTGTCTGCTCCATTGTTGCAGCAACAGATGGGGGTGCTGCGGGCGCGGACCAAGGGTGAAGGCGCGACGGCTATTCCCCTAGCCGCTGGGCGCGCACCTTCGCGCTCCATCCCATCGTCCAGACGCCGCCCTCTTCGATCACCGGGCGCTTCATCAGCGTGGGGTGCTTCGCGAGCAGCGCTTCGGGCGGCTCGGCCCGCTCCGCCTCGCTCAGGCCCCGCCAGGTGGTGGAGCTGCGGTTCACCACGCTTGGCCCGAGCGCGGCCACCATCGCGGCGATGTCCTCCTCGGTCAGGCCATCGGCCCGCACGTCGGTCACCTGCGGCTCCTGCCCGGCGTCCCGCAGATCCTTCAGCGCGCGGCGGCAGGTGTCGCATGTCTTAAGCCCGAAAAATCGCATTCTCTGCCTTCCTTCTGTGCAATCGGCCCCGGCCCGGGGGCGTGGCGGCGCTTCAGGTTTGCCTTTTGGCCGCGAGCGCCGATCCTAGTTTGCGGGGGCGCAAGAGGCCACAGCCACCCGGCCTGCCCTTGGCCAGATCGCGGGGTGGGCGAGAAGGAGAAGACAATGCCGAAGGGCTCCGTGAAGTGGTTCAACACCACCAAGGGGTATGGGTTCATCGAACCCGAAGATGGGGGGCGCGACATCTTTGTTCACATCTCAGCCGTCGAACAAAGCGGCCTGACCGGCCTCGCCGACAATCAGCCGATCGAATACGAGCTGATCGACGGGCGCGACGGCCGGCAGATGGCGGGTAACCTGCGCAAGGTGTGAGAGGCCGCGCATCGAGCCCCGGGCAATCGGGGCTCAACCAATCGTGCCTGTTCCCCGGCGGCGTGCCCGGCTAGACCGGGCGCATGGCCCGGCTGTTGACCCTTCTGCTGCTCGTCTCCCTCCTGCCCTGGGGCGCCCTGGTCAATGCTGCGGAGGCCCGGGCGGCTGCCCCCTCCGCCATCGCCCTTGAGCAGATCGCCCCGCCCGCGGGCGACGTTGCCGCCGAGCCCGACACGCCCCGCATCGAGGTCGCCCTGCGCCGGCATTGCCGCACGGCGGTGCTCTCCGGCTGCGCCCATGGCGCCGCGCTCTTGCCTGAGGAGACCGAGGCGCCCCCCCCGCGCGCCCGGCCGCGGCTCACCGCCCTCGCCGTGATGCCCCCGCCGGGGCTGAGCATCCCGCCGCCGCACTCGCCGCCCCGCCTCGTCTGACCGGCCACCCGGCGCCCCGCGCACCGATTGTTCCCGCTGTCAGACAGGACCTTCTCCATGATCAACCGACGCACCTTCCTCGCCCTCACCGGCGCGGCAGGCCTTGCCGCCTGCGCCCGGCCCGAGCCCGTGGCCGCCCCTGCCCCGCCGCCACCGCCGCCTCCCCCGCCGATGCCGGCCTTCTACGATGCCATCACCACCGAGCCCTTCCCGATCCCGGCCATCCCGCCGGGCAGCGTCGAGCCCCGCTACTGGCGGCAGGACGTGCCGAACCCCTGGCCCGGCCATGCCCGCGGCACCATCGTCGTCGACCCCGACGCGGCGCTTCTCTACTTCATCGAGAGCCCCGAGACGGCCACGCGCTACGGCGTCAGCGTCGGCGCCGCCGGGTTTGAATGGGAGGGCACGGCCCGCCTGCAATTTACCCGCGACTGGCCACGCTGGAACGTGCCGGAGGTCATGGCCGAGCGCTCGCCCGAGCTGCGCCCCTACACGGTGGCCAACGGCGGCATGGACCCGGGGCCGGACAACCCCCTCGGCGCCCGCGCGCTCTACCTCTTCCAGAACGGCGAAGACACGCTCTACCGCATCCACGGCGACGGCCGCCCGTGGGAGCTCGGCCAGGCCGTCTCCTCCGGCTGCATCCGCATGCTCAACCAGGACGTCATCCACCTGGAGGTCCGCTCCGTCCACGGCAGCGACGTGATCGTCCTGAACTCGGTGAAACCGGCGGGGCTGACGGGGGTGTATTGAGGCGGGCGGTTGTCCCCACACCGGATTGACGGCGTGGGGACGGCCGTGACCACATCATGCAAGCGGCAGGATTGACCGTTCCGCCCGCTCACCCTAATTTAGTACGCAGGACGTACGACGGATGATACGCAGCTTCGCCGACCGAGACACAGAACAGCTCGCCGGGCGTGAGCGCGTCCGCCAGTTTCAGGCGGTGGAGCGTGTGGCCCTGCGCAAGCTCGCAATGATCGCGGCGGCCCACCGGCTCGACGATCTGCGCGTCCCGCCTGGCAACAGGCTGGAGGCGCTGCGGGGAGACCGGGCGGGGCAATACTCGATCCGCGTGAACGACCAGTACCGGATCTGCTTCCGGTGGGAGAATGACGAGGCCCATGATGTCGAACTCTGCGACTACCATTGAGCGGCTGGCGCCGGTTCATCCGGGCGAAGTGCTGGCCGAGGAGTTTCTCGCTCCGCTGAAGATGAGCGCCGCCGCCCTCGCCCGCCAGCTGGGTGTGCCGGCCAACCGGGTGACGGAGATCGTGCGGGGGCGCCGAGGGATCACCGGCGACACCGCGCTGCGGCTGGCCGATGTGCTGGGGACGACGCCGGAATTCTGGATGAACCTGCAGAAGACGTGGGAGTTGGATGTGGCGCGGGATAATTCGGGATAAGGCTATCAACCGGTATCACGGCCTTGCCTTAAAAGCTGAAGACAACCTATCCAGCGGCTAAACATCCGGTTAAATCATTTTAGTCAGCTCCAGTCTCTCCCGTTACTTCTTCTTGTTGAAGAAGGCCAGCCGCCCAATTCCCCACAGCCGCCCGCGCATCCGGGAATAGCCAGTCTGCCAGAGCCCTAATGACTAGCAGTGCGGAGATTAATCGCCCTGCCGGCGTCCAAAAGAATTTCTCCCAAATCAGCCTTGTACTGCCGCCATACTTATCCCAGAATGGGGCCTTTGTTTTTAGCCGACCAAGCATCACATCCTCAAGGATGCTAGCAATAACGTCTACTTTCCTGAGGGTTGATTGATGAAGCCGCAGAAACTCGTGGTTCTTGTAGGCATCCGCCTCTTCGGCTCCGGTGAGCGCATCCCTATCTGTAATCTTATTGATTTTGGTAATGCTCTCTAGGCGAGGATGCCCCGCGTAGCGCTTCCCAAACCTTGAAACGAGCAGCCTAGCCAAGTCAAACTTTCGCTCGTCTGGAATGAACTTTGGTTCACCTCAGAGCACCCGATACCTGTGGTCTATCGCAGCAAATCCATAGTTAATGTCCCGCATATTCCAGTGCACCCACGAGGCGTGCGCAACATGAGCACTAACAAATTCATAGAACTTGTCTAAGAGTTTCCGCTCAATTTGATCATAGATGCTCCAAGGGTCCGTGCCTTTGAACTCTGGCAACTCAGATACTTGATGTATCGAAAAAGACCTAGTCTGCCCGTCGGAAAAATTCCTGCAGGCAATTGAAGTTATTCTCGGCGTTCGACCTTCCTCCGAGTCGTAAAAGCTTTCGCAAGAATAGTGAATAACAACGATTTGCTCTCGACGGCGATATAACTCCTCGATTACTTTCGCAGCCGACCGTTGGCGCTCAGCGAATGTTGCCACCCCAAACCTCCACGAACTCCCGCCATTCCCGCTTGCTCATCCCGCTGGTCTCCTGCGTCACCTCTTCCCCGGACAGCATCCGCTTCAGCGCCGCCACGCCCGGCCCCGAGAGCTGCACGCTCCCCAGCCGGTAATCCTCGAAGGCCGCGTAGGCCGCCGGCACCCAGTCCTTCACGATCTCGCAGAGCGCCTCGGCATAGACGCGGATCTCGTATTGCGCGTGGGCGTCCGCCCTCAGCCGCAGGAAGTGGAAGAGGTTGTGCAGGTCCACCTTCCAGTACCACTGCGTGTAGATGTTCGCCGGCAGGTTCATCCGGGCGAGCTCCCGCGCCAGCCCCTGCTGGCCGTCCTGGGAAATCATGGCCTCGTAATGGTCGTAGGCGCGGGCGCTGTCGGCCTTCAGCCACTCCAGCACGCGGGCGGCCTCCTCGCCCGAAAGCGCCTCGCCCCGGCCCTGGTTGTTGACGACCGACTGGGCGGCGAGATGCTCGGCCGAGGGGATGTAGAACTCCCGGTCGAGGATCGAGTAGCGGCCGGAGTACTCGTTCACGTTGGCCGTGCGGTGGCGGATCCACTGGCGGGCGACGAAGACGGGCAGCTTCACATGCAGCTTCACTTCGCACATCTCGAAGGGCGTCGAGTGCCAGTGCCGCATCAGGTAGCGGATCAGCCCCTCGTCGTTCTGCACGCTCTTGGTGCCGCGCCCGTAGCTCACCCGGGCCGCCTGGCAGATGGCGGAATCGTCGCCCATGTAATCGACGACACGGACGAAGCCGTGATCGAGCACGTCATGGGCGCGGTAGAGATGCGCCTCCATCCCCTCGCTGACGGCGCGCAAGGTCTGGCGCGGTTCTGCCCGTTGCGCCTCGATCTCGGCGCGTTGCTCGTCACTTAGCCCCATGGTGCTCCCCTCGCGGTCATAGTCTCATGCCATACCATATCTTGTGTTTTGCCTGTGGCGAAAGCGCCGATTGCCCACAAGCGGAACGGATTGCGGCGTTGACTTGGGCTTGGGGCGCTTCGATGATGCGCCTTGAGCAGCACGAAACCCTCGCAGAAACGGGGCCCTACACATGCGCACCTTGGTTACCACCGCAGCGCTTCTGGCGCTTCTCGCCGGCTGCGGCGACGGCGAGCCGTTCTTCACCGAAGATCCGGAAACGGGCTCGCCCACCGAGGCCGAGGGTGACGGCGATGTCGAGGGCACCAGCGACGAGGGCAGCCTCAGCGGCGAGCTGCCACCCGGCACCAACGAGCCCAGCCGCGGCGCCGGCATCACCCGCTACGAAGAGGTCGACGAAGCCGGCGGCGGCTATGTGCAGAACGCCCGCTACGACGCCAGCAACGACACCTTCGTCGTCGACAACCTCGCCTTCGACGGCGCCAACCGCTACCGGCGCGGCACGAGCCCCGGCTCGCTCGCCGGCTACGGCGTTTTCGAAGGCGTCGAGACAGTGCGCGACACCCAGACCGACGCGCTGATCGACCAGTTCACCTACCGCGCCATCTACGGCGCCAGCCGCAACACCGTGGTCGTCGATGAAGAGCGCCTGCCCGCGACCCAGTTCGCCATCGTGCGCACCGGTTCCTATGTCGATTACGGCTTCGGCGGCTTCATCTACCTGCGCAATAGCGACGTGACCCTGCCCACCACCGGCCAGGCCCAGTTCACCGGCGATTACGCCGGCGTGCGCGTGTTCACCGAAACATCGGGGCTGGAATACACCCGCGGCGACATGCAGGTCGCCGTCGATTTTGAGGATTTCAACGCCGGCAATGGCGTGCAGGGCCGCGTCTACAACCGCGAGCTCTTCGACGTGACCGGCGATCCCATCCCGCTGACCAACGACCACAATGTCGATGGCGGCCGCATCTTCCTGCCCGATCTGAACTTCGTGGTCGGCCCCGGCACGATGAGCGACGATGGCGAGATGACCAACGGGCTGTTCTCGCGCGCCTATAGCAGCCTGACGGGTGAGCTGGTCGATTACGAGACGGGCAGCTACTACGCCATCCTCGCCGGCGACGGGCCGGACGAGCTGGTGGGCGTCTTCGTTCTTGAATCGGCGGACCCGCGCTACCAGAACGTCACGGCCCAGGAAACCGGCGGGTTCATCCTGTACCGATGAAACATGTCCTCGCCGCCCTGGCCCTCGCGCTCTGCCCCCTGACGGCCGGCGCGCAGGAGATCGAACTCTCGCCCGCCGAGCTTCGCGCGGTTGCCGTGCAGGTTCTGCGCGAAGGCAACCCGTGGGAGGCGGTTCGCCTGTCGCAGCTTCTGCTGCAACGCGACCCGTATGATGATGTGGCGGCCTATGTGAAGGCCGAGGCGCTGCTGGCGCTCGGCCGGCCCGAGCTGGCGGCCCGCTTCGGCAAGGCGGCGTTCCGCAATACCGAGGAAGACATCCTGCGCTTTCAGGCCGCCCGCCTGACCGCGCTGGCGCAATCGCAAAGCGGCAACCTCACCTGGGCCCAGCTCTGGCTGCGCCGCGCCACACCCTATGTGCCCGATCCGCAGGCCCGCGCCGAGCTGGAGCGCGACTACCGGCTGCTGCGCGCCGCCAACCCCCTGTCGCTGAGCTTCGGCTTCTCGGTCACGCCCACGCAGAACATAAACGGCGGTTCGGCAGCCGAAACGATCCAGCTGCCCAGCCTGCCCGGCATCGACTTTGTGCTCTCGCCCGACGCCCGCCCGCTGTCGGGCGTGCAATTCTACGGCTCGGCCAATCTCTCGTACCGGCTGGCCGAAACCGAGCGCACCCGCACCAGCTTCGAGCTTGAGGCGGAGGGCCGCACCTATGCGCTCAGCCGCTCGGCGCAGGAGACGCTGGACAACGCGAATATCGACGCCAGTGGCAGCGACTATTCCGACGCCACGCTCACCATCGGGCTGGAGCGGGTCGTCGCGCCCGAGACGGGCCCCGACAGGCTGACGTTCGGCATCGACTACGGGCAGGTCTGGTACGGCGGCGACCCCTTGCGCGACTTCCTGCGCCTCGACGGTGAGATGCGCTTCCTGCAGGAGAATGGCGGCGCGCTCGTCTTCTCCGGCGAGGCGGAATATCAGCGCGAGGCGCCGCAGACGTCCTCCTCCGGCGCCCCCGCGCCGCGCGAGGAATACTGGACGCTGAACACCCGGCTGCGCCACATCCTGCCGGCCAGCGATTTCGGCCGCCTCACCCTGACCTACGAGCTGGAAGCCGCGCTGACCGACGAACCGGATACCGGCTACACCAGCTTCTCTCTCGGCGGGGAATATTCGCTGAACGAGCCGGTGACCTTCGCCTCGGCTATCGGCCCGCTCGGCGTGAGCTTTGGCGGCTCGCTTGAGCCGCGGTTCTATGAAGACACGATCTATGCCAGCGGAGAGCGGCAGGATATTCGCGGCCGTACCTATCTCACTCTCGATCTGCCCAAGTTCGAGGTTTACGGTTTCGTGCCCAGCGTGACGCTGGAGGCGAACCACACCTGGTCGAATGTCGATTTCTTCGAACGCGACGACGTGCGGCTCAGCCTCGATTTCCGCTCGGCATTCTAGGCCGCGGCGGCCGCCCTGCGGAGGGCCAGCCCCAGCTCCCTGCCCCGCACGCGCCATTGTGTGATGGACGCTGGCGCCTCGGGTGTTAGGCTTGAGCCAAGCAAAAAGACCGGAGACCCAATGCCCCTACGCTATCTTCACACCATGGTCCGCGTGAAGGATCTGGAGAAAACCATGGCCTTCTTCGAGCTGCTCGGCCTGAAAGAGACCAAGCGCTACGACAACGAGGGCGGCCGCTTCTCGCTGATCTTCATGGCCGCCCCCGGCCAGGAAGAGGCCCCCGTCGAGCTGACCTACAACTGGGACGGCGACGACGAGCTGCCCTCCGACAGCCGCCATTTCGGCCATCTGGCTTACGGTGTGGATGACATCTACGCCACCTGCCAGGCGATGATGGATGCCGGTGTCACCATAAACCGCCCGCCGCGCGACGGCCACATGGCCTTCGTGCGTTCGCCCGACAACATCTCCATCGAGCTTCTGCAGAATGGCGACGCGAAGGAGCCCGCCGAGCCCTGGGCCTCGATGGAGAATACCGGCCACTGGTGAGGAGGGGCCGCCCCCTTCCCGCCCTTGCGGCAGCCGGCCTCGCCCTTGCGATGGCCGGCTCGCCTGCCTCGGCCTGCCGCCTGGCGCTGCTGCTGGGCCTCGATGTTTCGGCCTCGGTGGATGCGCAGGAAGACCTGCTGCAGCGCCAGGGCCTCGCCGCCGCCATGCTCTCCGACCCGGTACATGCGGCGCTCTTCGACAATGGGGAGCCGCCCGTGGCGCTGGCCGTGTTCGAATGGTCGGGCCGTACCCAGCATGACATCCTGCTCAACTGGACGATGATCGAAGACGAGGCCGACCTCTTCAAGGCCGCCGCCACCGTCGCCGCATCTGTCCGGCAAGAGGGGGAATATCCCACCTCGATGGGCGCGGCTCTTGGATACGCCTCCCGCCTGCTCGCCGAGGCACCGGCCTGCACCCGGCAGGTGATCGACCTCTCGGGCGACGGCATCCACAACGATTCCTATCCGCCGAGCACGGCCTATCGCGTCTTTCCGCTGGAAGGCGTCACCGTGAACGGCCTCGTCATCGAGCCGCAACCGCAGCCCGGCGAAGAGGAAGACGACGTCTACGGCTACTACGTGAGCGAGGTCATCCGCGGCCCCGGCTCGTTCGTCATCACCGCCAAGGGGTTCGAGGATTACGAGCGGGCCATGCGGGTGAAGCTGGAGCGCGAGTTGCGCGCCCTCGCACTCGGCGCGCTCGATATCCCCTCCGGCGACGAGCGCCCCGGATGAGCTCGCTGCGCCGTTTGGCTCTGGCCCTGCTCTTCGCAACCCTTGCCCTGCCCGCCGCCGCGCAATGCCGGCAGGCCCTGGCCATCGGGCTGGATGTATCCGGCTCGGTCAATTCTCGCGAGTACCGCCTGCAGCTCGACGGGCTGGCCGGCGCCCTCGCCTCGCCCGAGGTGATCGCCCGCCTGACAGAGCCCGGCCCGCCCGTGCGCCTCATGGTCTTTGAATGGAGCGGGCCGGAAGCGCAGCGTGTGCTGCTGCCATGGACAGAGCTGCCCACCGAAGATGCCGTGCTGTCGGCCGCCGCCCGCCTGCGCGCCACCCCGCGTGCCGGCGCCGCCCCCACCACGGCGCTCGGCACAGCAATGGCCTATGGCGCTGCTGCGCTGGCGGAGCATGAGGAGTGCTGGACGCGCACGCTCGACCTTTCGGGCGACGGCACCAACAACGCCGGCCCGCGCCCGCAGACCATGTCCATCCCGCCAGAGATCACGATCAACGGCCTCGCCATCGGCGGCACCGCCATCGCCAGCGACCAGGAGATGGCCGACATCAAGCAGCTCACCTCCTACTTCCGCACCTATGTCCTCCGTGGCCCGGGCGCCTTCGTCGAAGCCGCGCTCGGCTGGGAGGATTTCCAGACGGCCATGCAGCGCAAGCTGCTTCGCGAGCTGCAGGCCATCGCGATTGGCTCGCTTGAGGTTGAGCGGGGCTGAGGGGCTACCGGGGGTTGGGGCGACAACCGGCCCTGTGACGGAGCCCTGTCCCAGTTCCAACCGGACTTAGGCCGCCGCGCCCGCCGCCTTCTGCCGCTCAGCCCGCTGGCGCCGCATCTCGGCGAAATCCTTCTGGCGCGCCAGATGCGCCTGGCGCTCGGCCTCGGCCTGCTGGGCTGCAAGCTGCTCGGCCCGCTTCTCCTGCCTGCGCTTCTTGGCCGCCTTCCACACCATCAGCGCGACCAGCGCGAGCGCAATGAGGATCACCGCCGGCCCCGGCGGCCAGATCAGCGCGCCGATATTGCCGACGACACCCATCGGATCGCCCGCCTGCATCCCCTCCTGCAACGTGTGCGAAATGCCGTCGAGCTGAGCCTGCGTCCCCGCGTCCACCCCAGCAGCACCCGCTGCCGCCTCACCGCCACCGACGGCCCCGTCAGCGGGCGCGGTGCTCTCGGGCAAGCGAAGGCGCGGGTCGGCATTGGGCGCGTAGCTGTGCCCTGAATGATCGTCGAAATACTTCATGCCTCCGCCCTCTGCGCAGCCTCGCAACCCTTCCGCACTATCCGGCGGAATGCGGCGAGATCTGGCCCGCTATCGGGCAGCGGGGCGGAAAATCGCGCCCCTTTGCCGCGCCTGTCGCCCCTTGACGCTGATGTCGTTGACCTTTGGCCCCCCGGCGCGTATGAGCGCTATCGCAGATGACGCCCGGCAATCCGGCCGGGACGGGCCGCGCCAGTGGAAGCGGCCAGATCAGCCGCACCTCACGCGCGAAGGACCATATGACTGCATTCTCCGATCTGAAGCTGGACCCGAAGGTCCTCAAGGCCATCGACGAAGCCGGCTACACCACGCCGACGCCCATCCAGTCGGGGGCCATCCCCCATGCGCTGGAAGGCAAGGACGTGCTCGGCATCGCCCAGACGGGCACCGGCAAGACGGCCAGCTTCACGCTGCCGATGATCACCATGCTGCAGAAGGGCCGCGCCCGCGCGCGCATGCCCCGCAGCCTCGTGCTGGCGCCGACGCGTGAGCTCGCCGCGCAGGTGGCCGAGAACTTCGACACCTACGCCAAGTACACCAAGCTCACGAAGGCCCTGCTGATCGGCGGCGTCTCCTTCAAGGAGCAGGACCAGCTCATCGACAAGGGCGTCGACGTGCTGATCGCCACCCCGGGCCGCCTGCTCGACCATTTCGAGCGCGGCAAGCTGCTGCTCACCGGCGTGCAGATCATGGTCGTCGACGAGGCGGACCGGATGCTCGACATGGGCTTCATCCCCGACATCGAGCGCATCTTCTCGCTGACGCCCTTCACCCGGCAGACGATGTTCTACTCCGCCACCATGGCGCCGGAGATCGAGCGGATCACCAACATGTTCCTCTCCTCCCCCGCCCGCATCGAGGTGGCGCGCCAGGCGACGGCGTCGGAGACGATCGAGCAGGGCGTGGTGATGTTCCGCGCCGGCCGGCGCGACCGTGAGGGCACCGAGAAGCGCGCCCTGCTGCGCGCCATGATCGACGCCGAGGGCGAGGCCTGCACCAACGCCATCATCTTCTGCAACCGCAAGGTCGAGGTCGATGTGCTGGCGAAGTCCTTGAAGAAATACGGCTATGACGCCGAGCCGATCCACGGCGATCTCGACCAGTCGCAGCGCACGCGCACGCTGGATGGCTTCCGCTCCGGCACGGTGCGCATCCTCGTCGCCTCCGACGTCGCGGCCCGCGGGCTCGACATCCCGGCCGTCTCCCACGTCTTCAACTACGACGTGCCGAGCCATGCCGAGGATTACGTCCACCGCATCGGTCGCACCGGCCGCGCCGGGCGCTCGGGCAAGGCGATGATGATCTGCGTGCCGAAGGACGAGAAGAACCTCGGCGACATCGAGCGCCTGCTCGAGAAGGAAATCCCGCGCCTCACCCCGCCGAACGGCCACGAGAGCGCCCCCGCCGCCGAGGCAGAGGCCCCGAGCGAAGAGAAGAAACCCCGCCGCACGCGCAGCCGCAGCCGCGCGCCGGCGAAGGACGCGGGCCCGAGCGACGCGCCCGCCCCGCAAGAGGCGCCCGCCGCCGAAGCGCCGCAGCCCGCGCCCGAGCCCACCGCCGCCCCCGCGGAGCCGAAGCCCGAGGCCGCCAAAGAGCAGCCCCGCAAGCCGCGCGAAAGCCGCGGCCGTGGCGGCAACAAGGGCCGCGAGCGCCAGGACGACACGGTGGTCGGCATGGGCGACGACACGCCCACCTTCATCGCCAAGAGCTTCGCCGAGCGACTGGCCGGCTGACGCCGGCTCCTCACCAGAGCATGACAAAGGGGCGCCCATTGCGGCGCCCCTTTTGCTTGCCAGGGCCGCACCGTCTCCCGGCGCCCCCTCGCTTTCTTCGAAATACTCTCGGGGGGTCCGGGGGGCAGACAGCCCCCCCGGCCTCTCAACCCGCGCCTAGCTCAGCCGGCTCACCACCACGGTGACTTCCGGCTTCTTGCCGATCTCGTCCTGCGAGGTCCGTCGAACGATGCTGCGCAGCTCCTTCTCCAGCCGGTCCTCGTTGCGGATCGTCTTGGCATTGGCCCGCCCGATGAATTGCGCGAGGTCCGCCTCAAGCACCTCCGAAAGCGAGGCTTTCGAGCGGCCCTGCTCCGGCAGGCCCATCAGATCGACCCAGGGGTCGCCGAGCGGCTCGTCCTGCTCGTCCAGCACCAGCGTGACCATCACATGGCCGTTTAGGGCCATGCGGATACGGTCGCGCACGATGCCGTCCATCGCGCCGATCATGACGGCGCCGTCCAGATAGGTGCGGCCCGCGTCGATATACTCGGCCACCGCCGGGCGGCTGCCACCGAGGTCGAGCATCGTGCCGTTGGTCGCGACGATGGCGGGGAAGCCGCCGGCATCGGCGAGCTTGGCATGCTCGCGCAGGTGGCGGTGCTCACCATGCATCGGCACGATCATCTGCGGCTTCACCAACCGGTGCATCTCGGCAAGGTCGGGGCCGTTGGCGTGGCCGGAGACGTGGTATTCACCGCTGTCGCCCTCCACGATGTCGACGCCCTTCTCCGAGAGCTGGTTCATAATCTTGATGACGCCGCGCTCGTTGCCCGGGATCACCTTCGAGGAGAAGAGGAACATGTCCCCCTCCTGAAGCTTCAGCCCCAGGTAGCTGCCCTGCGCCAGCTGGGCCGAGGCAGCACGCCGCTCGCCCTGGCTGCCGGTGACGAGCAGCAGCAGGTTCTGCCGTGGCAGATCCTGCGCCTCTTCCGGCGAGATCACCGGGGGGAAGTCATCGAGGATGCCGGTCTCCTGCGCCGCGCCCACCATGGTGCGCATGGCGCGGCCCAGCAGCACGACCTGCCGGCCGGCGGCCTGCCCCGCCTGTGCCAGCGTCTTCAGGCGCGCGACGTTGCTGCCGAAGGTGGTGGCGGCCACCATGCCCGGCGCCTCGCGGATCAGCTCGGTGATCGGCTTCGAGAGCGTCGCCTCCGACCGGCCGGGCTTCGGCGAGAAGACGTTGGTGGAATCGCAGACTAGAGCGTTCACGCCAAGCGCGCCGATCTCGCTCCACAGCGCCTTGTCGAAGGGCTCGCCAACGATGGGCGTCTCGTCGATCTTGAAATCGCCGGTATGCACCACGCGGCCCGCGGGCGTCTCGATCACCAGCCCCGAGCTTTCTGGGATGGAATGCGAGATCGGCACGAAGCCCACGCGGAAGGGGCCGGCCTGCGTCATCTGCGGCCAGGCTTCGGCGACATGCAGGGCGCTGTCGGGCGCTCCGGCCTCGTCGAGCGCCTCGCGTGCGATCTTGGCGGTAAACTTGCGCGCATAGATCGGCGCGCGCAGCTTGTCCCAGACAAGGCCGACGGCGCCGACATGGTCCATATGGGCGTGGGTGATGAAGACAGCCTCGATCCGGTCGCGCCGGGCGAGAAGCCAGGCGATGTCGGGCAGGATGAGGTCGACACCGGGGGTGCTGTCCATGTCGGGGAAGGTGACGCCGAGATCGACGACGATGTAGCGCTCTTTGCCCTTCGGCCCGTAGCCGTAGACATAGGTGTTCATGCCGATCTCGCCGGCACCCCCGAGGGGAAGGTAGATAAGTCTCTCGCCGCTCATGTGTTTTCCTTATTATAGCGGTGGATGGTGGTCAGCCCGTGCATGGTGAGGTCGTCTTCGACCTTGTCGAAGATCACGTCACCCTGGGCGAATAGGGAAGCGAGGCCGCCAGTGGCGATGATGCGCATGTCCCGGTCCCGTTCGGCCCGGATGCGCTCACATATGCCTCGCACGAGGCCGATATAGCCCCAGAAGATGCCCGATTGCATGCAGGCCACGGTATTGGTGCCGATCACCTGCTGCGGTTTTGTCACATCGACATGCGGCAGGGCAGCCGCTGCCTGGTGGAGCGCCTCGAGAGAGAGGTTCACGCCGGGCGCGATGACCCCGCCCACATAGGCGCCGTCGTCATCGACCACATCGAAGGTGGTCGCCGTTCCGAAATCGACAACGATGAGGTTGCCGCCGTGTCTGTCATGCGCGCCGGCAGTGTTCACCAGCCGGTCCGGCCCGATGGCGGTGCCGGCATCGACGCGCGGCTCCACCGGCAGCAGGCAATCGGGCTTGCCCACCACATAGGGGCGCGTGTTGTAGTAACGGTCGCACAGCACCCGCAGGTTGAACACGACGCGCGGCACAGTCGACGAGATGATGGCCTCGTCGATATGCACGTCGAGATTGTTGTGCCGCATCAGGGTGGAGAGCCAGACGTAATACTGGTCCGCCGTGCGCTGCCACTCGGTGGAGGTGCGCCAGGTGCCAAGAAACTGCCTGCCATCCCAGAGCGAGAAGACGGTGTTGGTATTGCCGCAGTCGATACAGAGCAGCATGTCAGCCCTCTTCGAAATAGACATCGGCCGCCGGCAGGGCGCGTGGCCCCTCGGCGGTGGTGAGCATCAGGGCGCCGGTGCCGTCGATCCCGTCAAAGCGGCCGCGCAGGCTGGCCCGCGGCGTGCGTGCGGTGATGACCTGCCCGAGCCGGGCGGCGCTGGCGAGCCAGGTGTCGCGGATGCCGGCAAAGCCCTCAAGCTCCAGCCGCCCCTCCCAGGCCTCAAAGGCCGGAGCGAGTGCATCGAGAAAGGCTTCGGGCGTGACCGTGGCGCCGGTCTCCTCCCACAGCGAGACGGGCCGCACAGCGCCTTCCGGCAGGTCTGCCGCGGCGGGGGCAGCGGCGAGGTTCACTCCGATGCCGATCGCGAGTGTGGGCCCCAGGTTCTCCAGCAGGATGCCGGCGACCTTACCCTCGCTGAGCAGCACGTCGTTGGGCCATTTGAGGCTGAGATGGGCAGTCGGAGCGACCTCTGCAAGGGCATCGCGCAGCGCCAGGGCCGCCACGAAGCTGCGTTGCGCGCGTGCCATCGGGTCGGCCTCGGGCGTGAAGAGCAGCGTCGCGGCGAAATTCCCCTCGGGCATGGCCCAGGCCTTGCCCTGCCGGCCCCGGGCCGAGGTTTGCGCCAGCGCCAGCAGCCAGACAGGGCCGCGCTCGCCCTGCCCGGCCAGGCGCGCGGCCTCGTCCATCGTCGAGGTCAGACTCGGGTAGATGCGCCGGGCGGCACGGGGCTGAAGCTCAGTGGACAAGAGCCGCAGCCGCATTGGCCGCCAGGCTGTCGACCCCGAAGAGGTTGACGACGCCCGCCACCATCGCGATGGCCGAGAGCATCAGGAAGCTCCACAGCACCGGCGAGGACGGCGGGTCGAGCGTTTCGCCCTCGGTGCCGAAGTACATGTAGTAGACGATGCGCAGGTAGTAGAAGGCCGAGATGACCGAGGCGATGACACCGCCGATCGCCAGCCAGCTCAGGCCGCCTTCCACCGCGGCGGCCACCACGTAGAACTTCCCGAAGAAGCCCACCAGCGGCGGCACCCCGGCGAGGCTGAACAGCAGCACCAGCATTGCCAGCGCGCGCAGCGGCTCGCGCTTGGAATACATGTTGAGCGACTGGATGTCGGTCACCGGGCGGCCGTCCTTCTCCATCGACAGGATGAAGGCGAAGGTGCCGACGTTCATGGTGATGTAGATCGCCATGTAGACCAGCATCGCCTGCACGCCGAACTCGCTGCCCGAGGCCAGCCCCATCAGCGCGAAGCCCATGTGGCCGATCGAGGAATAGGCCATCAGGCGTTTGATGTTGCTCTGGCCGATGGCGGCAATGGCGCCCACGAGCATCGAGAAGATCGACAGGAAGGCGACGATCTGCTGCCAGTCGCCCACGATGCCGCCGAAGGCGTCATGAACGACGCGGGCGAACAGCGCCATGGCGGCAAGCTTGGGCGCGGTGGCGAAGAATGCGGTGACCGGCGTCGGCGAGCCTTCGTAGACATCCGGCGTCCACATGTGGAAGGGAGCGGCGGAGACCTTGAAGGCGAAGCCCGCCATCAGGAAGGCCATGCCGAACAGCAGCCCGACCGAAACATCGCCCTGCGCCGAAAGGATGACACCCGAGAACAGCGTCGTCCCGGCGAAGCCGTAAACCAGCGAAGCGCCATAGAGCATCAGGCCGGAAGAGAGGGCGCCCAGCACGAAATACTTCAGGCCCGCCTCGGTGGACCGCACGCTATCGCGGCGCAGCGAGGCGATCACGTAGAGCGCCAGCGACTGCAGTTCGAGGCCCATGTATGTGACCATCAGGTCCCCGGCGGAGACCATGACCATCATGCCGACCACCGAGAGCGACACCAGCACCGGGTATTCGAAGCGCAGCAACCCGCGGCGGCTCATGTAATCCATGCTCATCAGCAGCACGGCGGCGGCAGAGAGCAGGATGCCGACCTTGGCAAAGCGCGAGAAGCTGTCGTCGACGAAGCTGCCGGCGAAGGCGAGTTGCTTGCCCTCGCCCGTGTAGCCGATCCAGAAGGCCAGCCCGGCGAAGACGATGACGGTCAGCAGCGTCAGCGGGCGCGCTGCCTCATCCTTGCCGGTGTAGACGACGACGATCAGGGCCACCATCGCGTAGAAGGCGAGCATGATCTCCGGCAGCAGGATCGAAAGATCTGTGGACATATCGTGCTACCCTACTGGTTCATCGCGGTCGTGATGGCACCGGCGGCGGCCTCCTGGGCCACGCCGACGTCATGGAGGAGATTGGCGGTGGAGACGCCGATGATATCGGTCACCAGGCTCGGATAGACACCGAGCAGGATGGTCATAACGATGAGCGGCGCGAAGATCGCCTTCTCGCGGGTCGTCATGTCGGTGATCGAGCGCAGCGCCTCTTTGATGAGATCGCCGAGCACCACGCGCCGGTACAGATACAGCGCATAGGCCGCCGAGAGGATCACCCCGGTCGTCGCCACCATCGCCACCCAGGTGTTGGCCTGGAACATGCCCATCAGCGTCAGCACTTCGCCGACGAAGCCCGAGGTGCCGGGCAGGCCGACATTGGCCATGGTGAAGAGCAGGAAGACGAAGGCATAGGCCGGCATCCGGTTCACCAGGCCGCCATAGGCGCTGATCTCGCGGGTATGCATCCGGTCGTAGATGACGCCGACGCAGAGGAACAGCGCGCCGGAGACGAAACCGTGGCTGATCATCTGGAAGATGGCGCCGTCGAGACCCTGCTGGTTCATCGAGAAGATGCCCGCCGTCACGTAGCCCATATGGGCGACCGAGGAATAGGCGATCAGCTTCTTCATATCCTCCTGCACCAGCGCGACGAGCGAGGTGTAGACAATGGCGATGGCCGACAGCCACAGCACGAAATCGGCCAGCATGTCGGAGGCGACGGGGAACATCGGCAGGCTGAACCGCAGGAAGCCGTAGCCCCCCATCTTCAGCAGGATTGCCGCCAGCACCACCGAGCCCGCCGTCGGGGCCTGAACGTGAGCATCGGGCAGCCAGGTGTGGACCGGCCACATCGGCATCTTCACCGCGAAGCTGGCGAAGAAGGCGAGCCAGAGCACCGTCTGCAGGCCGCCAGCGATCTGCCAGCCGAAGATCGGCAGCGCCTCGGACGAGAAGTTGTAGGTCAGCAGCGAGGGTTCGCCCGCGCCGCAGGCCCCGATGCAGGTGGTGTTCGCGACGACGGCCATGGTGACGATCGCCACCAGCATCAGCACCGAGCCGAGGAAGGTGTAGAGGAAGAACTTGAACGCCGCGTAGATGCGGTTTTTGCCGCCCCAGATGCCGATGATCAGGAACATCGGGATGAGGCCGCCCTCGAAGAACAGGTAGAAGAGCACGATGTCGAGCGCGAGGAACACGCCGAGCATCAGCGTCTCCAGCACCAGGAAGGCGATCATGTATTCCTTGACGCGCGTCGTGACGTTCCAGCAGGCCGCGATGGTGAGCGGCATGAGGAAGGTCGTCAGCAGCACGAAGAGGATCGAGATGCCATCGACACCCATCCGGTAATGAAGGCCGAGCAGCCATTCGTGATCTTCGACCATCTGGAAGCTGGCGACATCGCGGTCGAACCCGGCCAGGATGAAGAGCGAGGCAATGAAGGTGAAGACGGTGGCGCCGAGCGCGACCCACTTTGCATTGGCCTGCGCGGCCTCGTCATCGCCCCGCAGGAACAGCGCCAGAATTGCGGCGCCGATCAGCGGCATGAAGGTGGTGAGCGAGAGGATATTGCCCATCAGTTCGCCCCCCCGGCGATCGAAAGCCAGGTGATGACGAGCGCGATGCCGATCACCATGGCGAAGGCGTAAGTGAAGATGTAGCCCGATTGCCAGCGCCCGGCGAGGCGGGTCAGCATGGGTACGAAGCCCATGGAGATGCCGTTGATGGTGCCGTCGATGGCATTGCCATCACCCCGCTTCCAGAGCAGCCGGCCAAGGCCGAAGGCGGGGCGCACGAAGAGGAAGCCGTAGATCTCGTCGAAATACCACTTGTTGTAGAGGAAGTTGTAGAGCGGCCTCTGGTTCGCGGCGAGCTTGGCCGGGTAATCCGGCCGGCGGATGTACATGATCCAGGCCAGCGCGAAGCCGATCAGCATGGCGATGAAGGGCGAGAGCTTCACGAGATAGGGGACGTGGTGCGCCTCTTCCATCACGTGGTTGTCGGCGGCCATGTAGATGGCGCCCTGGGGGGCCATCAGCGGCGCGCCCGGCTCTGCGGCCAGCTCGTCGGACGCTTGCGCATCCGCCTCGCCATGGCCGGCATCGGCTTCGGACTCGACCATGTCGGCAGGCTCTTCGACGGCGCCATGTGCCTCGGCCTCGCCTTCGGCGGCAGCCTCGGCATGATGCGGCAGGTTGAAGAAGGTCGCGACGCGGTCGTGATCGCCGAAGAACGAGTTGAACCAGATCATCCCCGAGAAGATGGCGCCGAGCGCCAGCACGCCGAGCGGCACCAGCATGACCGTCGGGCTCTCATGCGCATGCTCATGCGTATGATGATCGCCGCGGGGCTTGCCGTAGAAGGTGAGGAAGATCAGTCGCCAGGAATAGAAGCTGGTGAACAGCGCCGCGATGACCAGCATCCAGAAGGCATAGCTGTTGGCGACAAAGGCGCTCTCGATGATCGCGTCTTTCGACAGGAAGCCCGCGAAGCCGATCGGGATGCCGATGATATCGCCCGAGAACGGGATGCCGACACCGGTGATGGCCAGCGTGCCGATCATCATGGCCCAGAAGGTGTAGGGGATCTTCTTCCGCAGGCCGCCGTAGTTCCGCATGTCCTGCTCATGGTGCATCGCGTGGATGACCGAGCCGGCGCCGAGGAAGAGCATCGCCTTGAAGAAGGCGTGCGTGAAGAGGTGGAACATCGCGGCACCGTACACGCCCGAGCCCGCGGCAACGAACATGTAGCCGAGCTGCGAACAGGTCGAATAGGCGATGACGCGCTTGATGTCGTTCTGCACCAGGCCGATCGTGGCGGCGAAGAAGGCCGTCGATGCGCCGATGTAGATGATGAAGGTCTTCGTCTCGGGCGCGAATTCGAAGAGCGGCGACATCCGGCAGACGAGGAACACCCCCGCCGTCACCATGGTGGCGGCGTGGATGAGCGCCGACACCGGGGTCGGGCCTTCCATCGCATCGGGCAGCCAGGTGTGCAGGAAGAGCTGGGCCGATTTGCCCATGGCGCCGATGAACAGCAGGAAGGCGGCCAGGTTGGCGGCATTCCAGTCGCGCCAGAGGAAGCGGATATCCGTCTCTGCCAGGCGCGGCGCCTCGGCGAAGATCACGTCGAGCTGGATGCTGTCGGTCAGCAGGAACAAAGTGAAGATGCCGAGCGCGAAGCCGAAATCGCCCACCCGGTTCACCACGAAGGCCTTGATCGAGGCGGCGTTGGCCGAAGGCTTGCGGAAGTAGAAGCCGATCAGAAGGTACGAGGCGACGCCCACACCCTCCCAGCCGAAGAACAGCTGGAGGAGGTTGTCGGAGGTCACCAGCATCAGCATGGCGAAGGTGAAGAATGAGAGGTACGCGAAGAAGCGGGGGCGGTAACTTTCGCCTTCGCGGAAGTTCTCGTCATGGGCCATGTAGCCCATCGAATAGAGGTGCACGAGCGCCGAGACGGTGGTGATGACCACCAGCATGATGGCCGTCAGCCGGTCGAGCCGGATGCCCCAGTCAGTGCTCAGCGAGCCGCTTTCGACCCAGCGCATCAGCGTGACGTGCTGCGTGGCCTCCGGCAGGGTGAAAAACACGATCCAGCTCAGGAAAGCCGAGATGAACAGCAGGATGGTCGTCGTCCATTGCGCCGCGCTGTCGCCGATCTGGCGCCAGAGGAAGCCGGCGATCAGCGCGCCGATCAGGGGAGCGAAGAGGATGATTGTGGTCATGATCGCTCCTCAGAAAGCCGAGATCAGGGCAAAGCGGTTGATGTAGACGGCCCCAAGCAACGTCACGAGAGCAGTGGCAAACAGCAGCCCCGGGGCACCAACATTGGCGAGAAACATCGGATCGTCTTCGACCATGTCTCAGCCCTTCATCACGTTGACATCTTCCACGTCGATCGTGCCGCGGTTGCGGAAGAAGCAGACGAGGATGGCAAGGCCGATGGCCGCTTCGGCGGCGGCGACGGTGAGAACGAAGAGCGTAAAGACCTGGCCGACCAGATCGCCTAGATACGACGAGAAGGCGACGAAGTTGATGTTGACCGAAAGCAGGATCAGCTCGATCGACATCAGGATGATGATGATGTTCTTGCGGTTGAGAAACAGCCCGAAGATGCCGATGACGAACAGCGCCGCCGCGACCGCGAGGTAATGTTCCAGTCCGATCATGTCGTCCCCTCGTTCATTGTCTCGCCAAAGCCGGTCTTGTCGCCGGCTGCCTGCGGATAGAAGACCCGGCAGGCACAGAATTCATCATCCGACTGGCCGGCGCGATATTCGACGTTGTTCGAAACCGCTCGCTCGGCGAGGTACACCGCCGCCGCGCTGCCCGCCAGCGCCGATGCGCCCTCGATCAGCTCTTCGATCGTTTCGCGGCGGTCCGTCAGGACGACGCCGCCCGAGGAGAAGGCCATCGAGGTGAGCCGCACCCAGGTGCCGCTGGCGCAATCGGCGATCTCGTAGCGTTCGGCGCCCCAGTAGTCGCCCTCGGCCCCGCCGGAATGGCTGAGCCGGGTGAGAACGGTGCCGTTGCCCAGATCGCGGGGAATGTCGCGGGAGGCGAAGCCTGCCGTGCTGGCGCAATCGCCGGCCTCCAGCTCATCCACGGCGCAGCCAGCAAGGCCGGCGACGAGCGCAGCGCCCGCCAGGCGCGCCGCGCCCCAGCCCCTGATCTGACGTTGCTCGTTCATGGCCTCGCTCATGGCCGCCCTTCTGACATGTCCGGCGCCGTCGTCAACCGCGACAGCGCCGCCTTACCCAATTCCCAGCAGGTCGCAGTCGCAGCGACCGATCTCGTCTTCCCCCAGCACCACGCGGGCGCGGTGGCTTTCGGTGAGGATCTCGCCGACCTCGCGCATCGAGCCGCCCTGCCGGTTGCGCAGCAGCCAGTCGAAGGCGTCGAGCATCACCTCGGCGGTATCGACCGGCGCGACCGCGATCATGTAGCCGGCACCGCGGCACAGATGCAAAAGCGCATAGCCGCGCCCTGCCCCGTCGATCCAGCTCGCGGCGGTGAAGGCAGAGCCCACCGGCACCGGCTGCATCGGCAGGCCGCGTGGCGGCGCATCGTCATGGCGCTTCACCAGCCCGGTGGCCGGGTTGAAATAGCAGGGCGTCGCCCCGGTCTGCGCAGCCACCGGCCCGGCGGCAAGGGCAAGGCCCGCGGCCAGAGACAGGGCCCGCAGCCCGAAAGAGGCGCGCTGCCCGCTCATCCGGCCATCCCCAGCGCGAGGCAGTCACAATTGCCGATGTCGCTCTCGCTGATCGTCGTCTCGACATCGGCGCCGATGCCCTCTGCGATGTCCTGCAGGCTCATCGAGCCGACATCTTCCATCAGAGCCTCGAACTCCCAGATCAGACCAGAGCGCCCCGACGTGCCGGGGGCGATCGTCAGCGAGGCGCCAGAGCTGCAATCGTGCACCACGATAGTCATGCCGCTTTCGTCGCGGGTGAAGAACGAGGCCAGGGTGTCGCTTTCGGCGACGGGGCTGATCCTGGCCCCCTCGGCGTCGGCGCCTGCATGGATCATGCCGGTCGAGGCATCGTAGCTGCAGGCCTCCTGCGCCGTGGCGGCGCTGGCCACGATGGCGGCGGCCAGGCTGATGGCGGTGATCCTGGCGAAAGGCATGGTGCGTTGCGCGCTCCTCGACGCATGGGAATGGCGGCGCCGGGCCACAGGCGCCGCCTTTGTCCCGGCCGGCGCGCCCCCCGCTCCGGCCCTGTGCATCACAGGCCCTGACCGGGCTTGACGTCCTTCAGCTTCATCGCCTTCTCCGGATCGCGCGACATCTGCGCCATCACGTTCTGGCGCTTCACGTCGGGCCGGTGGCGCAGCGTCAGGACGATGGCCCCGATCATCGCGGTCAGCAGGATCAGGCCGGCGAGCTGGAAGAGCAGGAAGTAATCGTCGTAGATCACGAGGCCGAGCAGCTGCGTGTTCACACCCGTGCCCATCGGGGCGACCAGACGCTCTTCGACACCTTCGCCGAACTCCCAAACCCCGAAGGCCAGGCCGAGCTGCATGAGGATGACGATGCCGATCAGCAGGGCAAGTGGCATGTAGCGCGCCATTTCGGCCTTCAGCTCGGCGAAGTCGATATCGAGCATCATGACGACGAAGAGGAACAGCACCGCCACGGCGCCGACGTAGACGATGATCAGCAGCATCGCCACGAACTCTGCCCCGGCGAGCACGAAGAGCCCGGCGGCGGAGAGGAAGGCGAGGATCAGCCAGAGCACCGAATGCACCGGGTTGCGGGCCAGAACGGTCATCAGACCGCCGCCCAGCGTGGAGATCGCGAAAAGATAGAAGGCAAGAGCGGCTACACTCATGGGTCACTCTCCTTGTCCATGGCCTCTTTGGCCAGTTCCAGCGCCTTGCTCATCGCGGGCAGGCCGCCGAACAGGCCGGCCATCTGGATGGTTTCGGCCACTTCCTGTTTGCTCGCGCCAGCCGTGATGGCGTGGCGCACCGTCAGGCGGATCTGCGACTCGCCCTGCGCGCCCAGAACCGTCAGGCCCATCAGCGTCATCAGAAGGCGTGTCTTCGAATCCAGCCCCTCTGGGTTGAACGTCTTGCCCCAGAAGGTTTCCAGAACCTCTTTGGGCATGGTCGGCCAGAGCGCCTCGAAGCCTTTGGGGCTGAAGCTTTCGAGTGCCGGGTTCATGGTCTTCGCCCAATCCTGCCCGGCCTTCATCATGGCCTCGAAGGGGTTCTGGCTGCTCATCGGGCGCTCTCCCCATATTGGGCGGAGGGAATGGCAGCAAAGACCTTCGCGAGCTCTTCGGCCAGCGCCAGATGGGCGGCCTGATGCGCAGGCGTCTTCCAGGTTTCGGCCACCTGCCCCGCCCTCAGCGCGCGCGCCATAGCCCGGGCCGCAGCGGCACCCTCGGCCAGCGGGGTGTCGCGGCGGATGGCCTGCAGCTCATCGGGCGTCAGCGCGGCGAGAACCTGGGCGCGCCAGGCTGTCGTGACCCCATGCGCCTCGGCGAGGATCAGCAGGGCGGCGGTGGCGCCATCAAGCTCCGACGCGCCGAAGTTGCCGGCGGCCTCTTCGCGGATGGCGGATTGAAAGGCTGCACTGAGGGCCGCGTAGCCCCCGGCGGCGGCCTGATCGAGCCAGTCCTGCGCATCGGCCAGCGCGGCCCAGCCTTCCGGCAGGGGCAGCGGGCGGCTCAGGGTGGCGGCGTCACTCATTCCGCGACCCTCCGCAGCCGGATCTCGATATCGTTGATCGTCTGGGCGAAGGCATCGAGCTGCCCGCCCTCCTGCCAAACGGCCCCAAGCTCGGAGACCTTGGGATTGGCCAGAACGCCGGTCACCGCGCCACGCGCGCCGGCGAGCAGCTTCGGCTCGGCCCGCACAGCCTCTGCATGGGCAGTCATCTGCTTGAGCAGCCGGTGCGGATCGGCGCCCATGGCGAAATCCGAGGGGCCCGAGGTACGCGGGTGGCCATGGCTTGCGGCCACGATCTCGCCGAGCGCGATCAACTGGCCGCCAAGCGGTGCATCGATGAAGCCGTCGCCGAGCGCATCGTCGGGCAGCGCCAGAACTTCGAGCAACGGCTCTACGCCCCGCTCCTCGTAGTCGAGCAGCAGGTCCATCGCGTCGTCATTGTCGAACGGTCCGGGGCCCCAGGCTCCCATGCGTCAGCTCCTCAGCGGTAGGGCGCGTCGATTTCGAGGTTGCGGGCGATCTCGGCTTCCCAGCGGTCGCCGTTCGCCAGCAGCTTTTCCTTGTCGTAGAACAGCTCTTCACGCGTCTCGGTGGAGAATTCGAAGTTCGGCCCCTCGACGATGGCGTCGACCGGGCAAGCCTCCTGACAGAAGCCGCAATAGATGCACTTCGTCATGTCGATGTCGTAGCGCGTGGTACGGCGGCTGCCATCCTCACGCGGTTCGGCATCGATGGTGATGGCCTGCGCGGGGCAGATCGCCTCGCACAGCTTGCAGGCGATGCAGCGCTCTTCCCCGTTGGGATAACGGCGCAGGGCGTGCTCACCGCGGAAGCGGGGCGACAGCGGGCCCTTCTCGTGCGGGTAGTTCACCGTGGGCTTGGGCTTGAAGAAGTACTTCATCCCCACCCGGAAGCCCTTCAGAAAATCGCTCAGCAAGAAGTACTTTGCGGCGCGGGTATAGTCGATCTGGGTCATGGCTCGTTCCTCTAGATCGGCATCATTCGGACAGGCTCCACGCCGTGACGAGCGCTGCGCGCTCCTCCGCCGGCATGGCTGTCTCGGTCTCAGTGACGAAGTCCCCGGCCTCGGTGGCCGCGGCATCCGCGTAGCAGGTCATCAGCTTGTCGCCGAAGTTCAGCTTCAGCGCGGCCAGCATCTTGGTGCCGCCCGCGGCCTCGTAGGCCGCCACGTCCTGGCCTTCGAGCTCTTCCTCGATATCGGCGAAGATCGCGGCGCCTGCGCGGTAGCGCGTCAGCTCCAGGCTCTCACCTTCCACCGGCTCCGGCAGGGTCAGGCCCGGCACGCCGCCGAGCGCCGTCCAGACGGTATCGCAATCCTGCGCGGCCGCGGCGAGCGGCAGGAAAGACAGCGCAAGGGCGAGGCGCAGCGTCTGCATCACACCCCCACGGCCCAGCGGGCCCAGAAGCCGCCCGCCACCTCGAACTTGGCGAGGAAAGCGATCAGCACGACCCAAAATAGAGAGAACGGCAGGAAGACTTTCCAGCCAAGGCGCATGAGCTGATCGTAGCGGTAGCGGGGCGTGATGGCCTTCACGAGGGCGAAGATGAAGAAGCAGAACAGGATCTTGCCGAACATCCACAGGAAGCCGTCAGGCAGGCCCGGGATGGGCGACAGCCAGCCGCCGAGGAACAGCAGCGACACCAGCGAGCAGATCAGCACCATGGCGACGTATTCGCCGATCATGAACAGCAGGAACGGCGTCGAGGAATATTCCACCTGGTAGCCGGCCACGAGTTCCGATTCCGCCTCGGGCAGGTCGAACGGCGGGCGGTTCGTCTCGGCGAGACCGGAGATGAAGAAGAGGATCAGCATCGGGAAATGCGGCAGCCAGTACCAGCCGAGAAGGCCCCAGCCCGTTTCCTGCGCATGCACGATGGCGGTGAGGTTCATCGAGCCGGTCGAGATGATCACACCGATGATGATGAGGCCGATCGAGACCTCGTAAGAGATCATCTGCGCGGCGGAGCGCAGGGACCCGAGGAAGGGATATTTCGAGTTCGACGCCCAGCCCCCCATGATCACGCCGTAGACCTCGAGGGAGGAAATGGCGAAGACATAGAGAATGGCGACGTTGATATCGGCCATCACCCAGCCGTCGTTGAACGGGATGACGGCATAGGCCACCACCGGCAGGGCGAAGGCGAGAAGCGGCGCAAGGAAGAAGACGGTGCGGTCCGCGCCCGCGGGCACCACCACTTCCTTGACGATGTACTTGATGAAGTCGGCAAAGCTCTGCAGCAGGCCGAAGGGGCCAACGACGTTGGGGCCGCGGCGGATCTGCACGGCCGCCCAGATCTTCCGGTCGGCATAAAGCAGGAAGGCCAGCGCCACGAGCAGCGGCACCAGGATGAGAAGGCACTGCCCGATGATCAGGAGCAGAATGCCGAAATTGGTGTCAGTGAAAAACGACATGGCTCCCTCTCGTCATACCGTCGGGATTCCGGCCTGGGCGCATTCGGCGACCGTGATCTCGGCGTCAATCGTGCGCAGGCCATCCGGCAGCGCCGCCGAAATGGTGTAAACAGCATCCGCCCGCCAGATGCCACCCTCTTCCTCGGTCAGCGTGCGCACGTGGCGCGCAAAGCCGTAGCCCCGGATCAGGGCATATTGTGCTGCCGCGCATTCGGCATAGCGCGTGGCATCGCCGGCGCCGTTGCCACCCCGCATGGCGACCTCGAAATCCACGAGATCACCGTCGAGCAGGCGCGTCGCGACACCCAGATATTCCGCATTCTGCGGGGCGCCCGATGGCTCGGGCGCGGCGCAGGCGGCAAGCGATGCCGCGGCGGAGATCACCGACACGATCCCTCTCACTCCGCGGCGATCTTCTCGGCCCCGCGCGCGGCGGCGCGGGCAGACATCTCGCCCATCAGGGCAGAGGCGCGGGCAATCGGGTTGGTGAGGTAGAAATCGCTGACGGTCGAGGTGAAGGCCCCCTCGCCCATGTCGCCACCTTCCGGCAGATCGCCGGTGTTCTCGGCAACCTCGTCGATCTCGCCGAGATGCGGCACGGCCTCGACCAGCTTGGTGCGCAGGGCGGCCAGCGTGTCGAAGGGCAGTGTGGCGCCGAGCTCGCCGGAAAGGGCACGCAGGATGGCCCAGTTCTCTTTCGCCTCGCCCGGCGGGAAGCCGGCGCGCGCGGAGAGCTGCGGGCGCCCTTCGGTGTTCACGAAAAGGCCGGCCTCTTCGGTATAGGCGGCGGCGGGCAGGATGACATCGGCGCGATGCGCGCCCCGGTCGCCATGGCTGCCCTGATAGATCACGAACGCCCCCTCGGGCATGTCGAGCTCGTCGGCGCCGAGGTTGTAGATGACGTCGGCCGAGAGCGCCTCGGCCAGACCACCGGGCGCCGTGGCGCCGATATCGAGCGCGCCGACGCGGCCCGCGGCCGTGTGCAGGATCATCACGCGGGAGCCGGCGGCCTTGGCCGTCTTCAGCGCGGTAGCGAGAACGGCAGCGCCGTCATCGCCCGTCAGCGCGCCCTGCCCGATGATCATGACGCCGGCGCTGCCCTGCTTGTCGGAATGGTCGTATTCCGCCAGCTTCGCCAGTGCCTCACGGCCTTCGCCGATGTCGGCGACGTCATAGGTGAGATCGGCGACTTCGCCGATGCGGGCCACCTTGGTGCCGCGCAGCCAGGCGCGGCGGATGCGGGCGTTCAGCACCGGCGCTTCTTCACGCGGGTTGGTGCCGATCAGGATAATATTGTCCGCCGTATCGATATCCTCGATCCGGGCGTTGCCGACATAGCCGAGCCGGTTGCCGGCGGGCAGCTTGGCGCCGTCGGTGCGGGATTCCACGACACCGCCCTGCCCTTCGATCAGCAGCTTCAGCGCATAGGCCGCCTCGGTGGAGGCCAGATCACCGACGAGGCCGGCGAGGCTCTTCGCTCCCTTGACCGCCTCGGCGGTCTTCTGGAGCGCCTCGCCCCAGGTCGCGGCGCGCAGCTTGCCGTTCTCGCGGATGTAGGGCTTGTCGAGCCGCTGGCGGCGCAGACCGTCCCAGACGAAGCGCGTCTTGTCGGAGATCCACTCCTCGTTCACGCCGTCATGGTTGCGGGGCAGGATGCGCATGACCTCGCGCCCCTTCGCATCGACGCGGATGTTCGAGCCGAGGGCGTCCATCACGTCGATCGTTTCGGTCTTGCTCAGCTCCCACGGGCGGGCCGTGAAGGCATAGGGCTTGGACACCAGGGCGCCAACGGGGCAGAGGTCGATGATGTTGCCCTGCATGTTGGAATGCAGCGTTTCGCCGAGATAGCTGGTGATCTCGGCATCTTCGCCGCGACCGGTCTGGCCCATCGAGTAGATGCCGGCGACCTCGGTCGTGAAGCGCACGCAGCGGGTGCAGGAGATGCAGCGCGTCATATGCGTCTCGACCAGCGGGCCGAGATCGAGATCCTCCGTCGCCCGCTTAGGCTCCCGGTAGCGCGAGAAGTCGACACCATAGGCCATCGCCTGATCTTGCAGGTCGCACTCGCCGCCCTGGTCACAGATCGGGCAATCGAGCGGGTGGTTGATGAGCAGGAACTCCATCACCCCCTCGCGGGCCTTCTTGACCATGGGAGAGTTCGTCTTCACGACCGGCGGTTCGCCGTTCTTGCCGGGGCGAAGGTCTTTCACCTGCATGGCGCAGGAGGCGGCGGGCTTGGGCGGGCCGCCGACGATCTCGACCAGGCACATCCGGCAATTGCCGGCGATGCTCAGGCGCTCGTGATAACAGAAGCGGGGGATCTCGATACCGGCCTGCTCACAGGCTTGGATCAGGGTCATCGCCCCGGGAACTTCGATCTCCTGGCCGTCGATGATGACTGTCTTGAGGTCGCTCATGGCACTGGCCCCTTTCGCCCGCGGGCGGCGCCGATCCGGCGGCGCCGGTTTTCGGGCCTTCTAGCGCGGCTCGGCGGGGGAGAAAAGACGCCTAAGGGCACAAAGCGGCCTGGGCGCGACGGCAGCCCGCCAGATTGCGGCGGGCGGCCTGTTTGTGAGGCGCTGTGGGGCCCGCCTTAAGCGGGCCGAAACGCTAGCGCAGCAAGGCGCCGATGGGCGAGCCTTTCTCGATTTCGGCCCGGCCGACGGTGCAATGGGTCGCCTCATCGCCGCGAATGGCGCCGAGGGCGGCAAGGCGCTCGCGGGCGATTCCCTCCAGCCGGGCCTTTTCGGCGCGGTCGTCGATGAAGGCGTCGATCTCGTCCTTGGTATAGCCGAGCTCGCGGGCGTAATTCTGCAGCCCGTTCAGCACGGCCACGCCATGCAGCCAGCGCGGGCTGAGATCACCGCAAACTTCCGAGATCTCGTAGGCGATGGCGGTGTTGATCAGCCCTTCGGTGATCTCCGGCACTTCGCCGAGGCCGGGCTTGGCGGCGCTGGCACCGGCCAGCAGCGAAATGCCGAGGATCATTCCCGCGGCCGAGGTGAACTGGACGGCCATGCGCGGGCTCTTGCGGCGGCGGGTGGACATGGGGCTGCTCTCTTTCTCAATGGACGGGGAGCCTCTGCGGGCTCCTTCACCATCGAGATTGGACCAGACGCGCGGTTATTCAATATCGCGATGTCGCGAGTCGATGAGGATGGGCGGCATCCCGCCAGACGCGCCCGATCACAGCTGCGATTCTGAGCGGCGGAGTCGCGCGGGGAGACCTCTGACGCCCGCGGCGTCCTCGCACGCCGGCCCGTGGGGTGGCGTCGCTCGGTTTGAGCTATTGCGATTTATGCCAGCAATGCCCCTCCCTGCGGAGGGCTAAGCGCTGACGGCAGCCAGAGCGCCAGCCCGCCGGAACGGGCCGGCGCTCGCGCGGCGGCCTGAAGGCCTTGATTCCGCGCGGGGTGCGGAGCGGAGAAGTCGCGGTGGGGCGGGGTCCGCCCCACCCCGTTCAGGCGTCGACGTTCGAGAACTGCCCGCCGGTAGGCTTCACCGGCTTGTCCCATTCCCGCTTCACACCGAGCATCAGCACGATGTTCTTGGCGATGTAGATCGAGGAATAGGTCCCGACGATGATCCCCCAGGTGATCGCGAAGACGAAGCCACGGATCACGTCGCCGCCCAGCACCAGCAGCGCGATCAGCGCCACCAGAGTGGTGCCGGAGGTCATGACCGTGCGGCTCAGCGTCTCGTTGGCCGAGAGGTTGAGAACATCGACCAGCGGTTTGGTCTTGTACTTGCGCAGGTTCTCCCGCGTCCGGTCGAACACGACGACGGTATCGTTGATCGAGTAGCCCACGATGGTCAGCAGCGCCGCGATGATCGCCAGATCGAACTTGATCTGGAACAGCGCGAAGAGCCCGATCGTCAGCCCCACGTCGTGCAGCAGCGCCACGATGGCCCCGAGCGCGAACTGCCATTCGAAGCGCAGCCAGATGTAGATCACGATGGCCGCCATGGCCCCGGCGACCGACAGCACGGCTGTCCAGATCAGCTCGCCGGAGACCTTGCCACCGACCGAATCCACCGCAGTGAATTCCAGCGTCGGGTCCATCTCCTGCAGCGCGGCCTGCACGTTGCCCATCATGTCGGTGCTGACAGAGGCTTCGCCGTTCTGCGCCTGAATGCGGATCTGCGCGACATGCTTGTTCTCGGCGAACGACGGGTCGAACACTTCCGAGATGGCGACGTCGCCCAGGCCCAGCGGCTCGAGCGCGGCGCGGTACTCGCCTACATCCACAGGCTGTTCGGCCTGGGTGCGGATCGAGGTGCCGCCGGTGAAGTCGATCCCGTAGTTCAGCCCCATGGTGAAGAACAGGATCACCGCGGCGATCAGCAGCACCACCGAGCCACCGAAGGTCACCCGGGCGGCCTTGAAGAAGTTGATATTGGTTTCGTCAGGGACGATGCGGAAGGGCATGGGTCAGATCCTGATCGTCTTGGGCCGGCGCCGCTCGAACCACATGACGACGAGGATGCGCGTCACGAAGAGGGCGGTGAAGACCGAGGTGATGATGCCGAGACCGAGCGTGATGGCGAAGCCCCGCACGGGCCCCTGCCCGAGCGTGAAGAGGATGACGGCGGTGATCAGCGTGGTGATGTTGGCGTCGACAATGGCCGACATCGCGCGCTCGTAGCCGAGCTGGATCGCGCGGGCGGGGCCCTTCGCGGTTTTCAACTCTTCCCGTATGCGCTCGTAGACCAGCACGTTGGCGTCCACCGCCATACCCATCGTCAGCACGATGCCGGCGATGCCCGGCAGCGTCAGCGTGCCCCCCAGGAGCGACAGCGCTCCGAAGAGCAGGATCATGTTGATGACAAGCGCGATATTGGCAAAGAAGCCGAAGAGCCCGTAGGTCACCCACATCACCGCGATGACGGCGATGCCGCCCACGATGGCGGCGAGCTTGCCAGCGTCGATGCTGTCCTGCCCGAGCTCCGGCCCGATGGTCCGCTCTTCGAGGAAGGTCAGCTCGGCCGGCAGGGCACCTGCACGCAGCAGCACGGCGAGATTGGTGGATTCCTCCACCGTAAAGCGGCCGGTGATGATGCCCGAGCCGCCCGGAATGGCCGACTGGATCTGCGGGGCCGAGACGACCTCGTCATCCAGCACGATGGCAAAGAGCGCCCCGATATTCTCGGCGGTATATTCACCGAAGGCGCGGGCGCCCGAAGGATTGAAGCGGAAGCTCACCGCCGGCCGGCCGTTCTGGTCGAAGCTCGGCTGCGCGTCGGTCAGCTCCTCGCCGGTGACGACGGGCGCCGTCTCAAGCACGTAGAACACGCCCGGCTCGTCGAGCGCGGGCAGAACCTCGGCCCCGGCGGGCGCGGTGACGTCGGAATCGGTGGTGCGGTTCAGCACCGGCTGGAAGGTCAGCTGCGCCGTCGTGCCGATGATGTCCTTCACCTCCTGGGCAGAGCCGACACCCGGCACCTGCACGAGGATGCGATCCTCCCCTTGGCGAATGATGGTGGGTTCGCGCGTGCCGACCTCGTCGATCCGGCGGCGCACGATCTCCAGCGCCTGGCGGACGGTGCGGTCGTCGCTCGCCTCTTTCTCGGCGGCCGAGAGCTGAACCGTCATCAGCGCGCCGTTCATCGAGATATCGAGATCGGAGGCACCGGCCCCGGTGAGCGTGGTCACCGGCGTGGCCAGCCCGCGGGCCAGCCGCAGCGCCTCTTCGGCGCCCGAGGCTTCCGAGATGCGCACGCGCAGCTCGCCGGGGGGCGCGTCTTCGCGCGTGACGAAGCCCACGGTATCGCGCTCGGCGGCGAGCGTGTCGCGCAGCACCGGCCAGAGGGCCTCCATCCGGGCGGCGTAGACGTCGGTGACCTGCACTTCGGCGAGCAGATGTGCCCCGCCGCGCAGGTCGAGCCCGAGGTTCACCAGCCCGTCGGGCAGCCACGACGGCCAGAGCGCGGCCTCGGCCTCTAGCTCCGGCGTGGTCAGGCCCCGCTCGATGGCGGCTTCGGCGTCATTCGAGCGCTCGACCCGCGAATAGAAGGCGTTGGGCAACGCCAGAAGCAGCCCGGCGAGGCATACGGCCCAGATCGCCAGACGCCGCCAAAGAGGGATGTGCAACATGTCTTAGCTCTTGGCCGGCTCGGTCTTGGAGATGACCTGCGCGATCGTGGCCTTGACGACGCGGACGGTGACGCCCGAGGCGATCTCGACCTCGATCTCGTCGCCTTCCTTCACGCGGGAGACCTTGCCGACGATGCCGCCCTGCGTGACGACCTGATCGCCGCGCCGCAGGGCCTGCACCATCGCCTGGTGCTCTTTGACCTTCTTCTGCTGGGGACGGATCAGGAAGAAATACATGATCGCGAAGATCGCGATCAGCGGGACGATGGACGCAATGCCTTCCATGGGACCTCTCTTTTGGGCGGGGCCTTTGGGGCCCCCTCGGACGGGTGCGGCACCCTAGGATCGGCGGAATGGCTTGTCCACCGGGGGTTCGGCTGGCGATATAGGGGAGAGCGGGATGGAGGGCTAGGGGGATGGGGGACAGAGGCGTCACACTGACGATACCGCTGACGGAGCGGGAACTGGCGGTTTTGGGATTGGTGGCGCTTGTGACGATGGTGTCGCTGGTGGTCTACTGGATGCTGCCTTCTGACAGAAAGTCCTGGCTCACTGGTCAGCTCGCCCGGCTCGGCGCGGCTTGGGTGCCGCACTGGCTGGCCATCCCCTTCGTTCTCGTCTGGCTCTGCCTCTTCTTGGTCCTCTTCGTCGGCATCCTTTGGCTTGCGATCCACAGCGCTTCGACGCCCTTGCCGCAGACGGACGAGGAGGCCGTCGCCTTCCGCTGGTCGCTCCTCACCCTCGCCGGCCTGATCGCCGCGCTCGGCGGCATCGTGGCTTTCCCCTTCACGCTGTTGCGGCAGCGCAATGATGAGCGGCGCACGAAAGTCGACGAGGAAAACCACAAGACCGAACTCTTCAACAAGGCCATCGAAAATCTCGGCGCTGTCCGGGTGATGCGCGTGGCTGCGAAAGACGATGCGGGCGCGCCAGTGCTCGACACCGAAGGCCGCCCGACCTTCCGCGACGAAACCGAGCGCAACACCGAGGTCCGCATCGGCGCCATCCTGTCGCTGGAGCGCCTCTCGCGCGCCAACGACGACATGCACATCCAGATTATGGAAACGCTGACGGCCTATCTGCGGGAGAATGCCAAAGCCGAAGACGTGGCGCCCTTGCCGCAGAAGCCGGAGTGGGCTGGGCAAGGCGGCGATGAGTATCGGACGGAAATTCGCAACTGGCTTGAGGCATGGCTGCCGTCGAAGCCTCCCACGTCCGACATTCAGACTGGCCTGACCGTCCTGAAAAGACGTGCCCCCGCCCAATGGGCGATCGAAAGGGGACGTGCCCCGACATTCCAGGAGGCCGTCGGTTCATTCTTCAGCTATCGGCCCGGCGAGCAGGACGTCAAACCTGACGCGTGGAGGCAGGCGCGCAACGAATACAGCCGCAAAGTTGAAGACTGGCGCAGCATCCCCCTTCCACACACCCACGACCTCCGCCAGCTGAACGGGCGCCGCGCCGACTTCGCCGAAGCAGCTTTCGAACGAGCGCAGCTAGGTGGGGCTCATCTGGAGGGGGCGTTCCTCAACGGGGCGCATCTGGAGGGTGCGTTCCTCTGGCGGGCGCATCTGGAGGGGGCGGTCCTCTGGGGGGCGCATCTGAAGGGGGCCGACCTCGAGGAGGCGCATCTGGAGGCGGCGGACCTCGAGGAGGCGCATCTGGAGGCGGCGGACCTCGCGGAGGCGCATCTGGAGGCGGCGGACATCAGGGGGGCGCATCTAGAGGGGGCGGACCTCACGGGGGCGCATCTGGAGGGGGCGGACCTCACGGGGGCGCATCTGGAGGGGGCAGTCCTCTGGGGAGCTCATCTGGAGGGGGCGGACCTAACGGGGGCGCATCTGGAGGGGGCGGACCTCACGGAGGCGCATCTGGATAGCCGTACATCCCTTGCCGCAGCTACTCTTCGAGGTGCTGCGGCAAGGGATGTGGATTAGGAGAAAGTAGCAGAAGTTGCCGATCACCTCTCTTCAATGTTCGGCGATGCCTCAGTGAGACGACCAGTCGTGAACGGTGTCGAAACCCCGCGCCCGGATCACTGGCCCGACTTCACCATCCATTCCGCGCACTTTGAAGAACAATGGCAAAAGTGGCTGGACGATCCCACCAACTACCGCCCCGAAGACGCCCCCCGCGAACCTGACTGAACCCTTCCCCTCAGCCGCCATCTCCGGCATATCCGCCTCACCTCAAGCCAAGGAGAGAGGACATGCACGACATCCGCGCCATCCGCGACAACCCGCAGGCCTTCGATGCGGCCCTGGGCCGCCGGGGCATGTCTGCGATCTCCTCCGACATCCTGAGCCTCGATGAGGCACGCCGCGCCAAGATCCAGGCCGCCGAAGAGGCGCAGGCCGAGCAGAACCGCGCCTCCAAGCAGGTCGGCGCGGCCAAGGCCTCGGGCGATGACGCCGAGTTCGAGCGCCTGCGCGCCCTCGTCGCCGAGAAGAAGGCCGAGGTCGCCCGCCTCAACGAGGAGGCGAAGGCGGAGGACGCCAAGCTCCGCGAGATGCTCCTCGGCATCCCCAACCTGCCTGACGACGCCATCCCCGACGGCGCCGACGAGGATGACAATGTCGAGCTGAAGCGCTGGGGTTCCCCCCGCAACTTCTCCTTCACCCCGAAGGAGCATTACGAGGTCGCCGGCGTGGCTGCGGGGCTCGATTTCGAGGCCGGCGCCAAACTCTCCGGCAGCCGCTTCGTGGTGCTGAAAGGCGCCGCCGCCCGCCTGCATCGGGCGCTCGCCCAGTTCATGCTCGATACGCATGTCGAGGAGCATGGCCTGCAGGAGACGATCACCCCCGTGCTGGTGCGCGAGGAGATGATGATCGGCACCGGGCAGCTGCCGAAGTTCGGCGAGGACAGCTACCAGACGACCAACGGATGGTGGCTCATCCCCACCGCCGAGGTGACGCTGACCAACCTCGTCAACGGCGAGCTGCTCGACGAGGCCACCCTGCCCCAGCGCTATGTCGCCCATACCCAATGCTTCCGCTCCGAAGCCGGCTCGGCCGGGCGCGACACCTCGGGGATGCTCCGCCAGCACCAGTTCGAGAAGGTCGAGATGGTCTCGATCACCACGCCCGAGACCTCGGCCGACGAGCATGAGCGCATGACCGAGCGCGCCGAGGCGATCCTCGAGAAGCTGCAGCTGCCCTACCGCCGGGTCGTGCTCTGTACCGGCGATCTCGGCGCCGGCATGCGCAAGACGCATGACCTCGAGGTCTGGCTGCCGGGCCAGAACACCTACCGCGAGATCAGCTCCGTCTCCGTCGCCGGCGACTACCAGGCCCGCCGCATGAACGCCCGCTACCGGCCCGAAGGCGGCGGCAAGCCGGAGTTCGTGCACACGCTCAACGGCTCAGGCCTCGCCGTCGGCCGTACGCTGATCGCGGTGGTGGAGAACGGCCAGGAAGAGGACGGCTCCGTCACCCTGCCCGCCGCGCTGCACCCCTATCTGCGGGGCGCGACGCGCATCACGGCAGAGGGCGCGCTGGCCTGACGGGCGGGGGCGCTGCCCCCACACCCCCAAGGTATTTTTGGCCAGATGAAAGGGGAGTCTGCGCCCGGCGAGCCGGCCCGTCAGGGGCGGAGTGTGGCGGCGTAGGCGTCCGGCGGGCAGGCTCTGCCCCACTTCCTCGCAATCAGGGCGCGGTGGCGGTCGAAGGCCTCTGCTGCGCCGGGGCCGGTCTCCCCAGCCTCGAAGGCGGCGACCAGCCCGGCCTCGGCCTCCTTCAGCGCTCACCCCGGCCAGCCCCGCCAGCTCCGACACCGTATATTCCCTACCCCAATCGCGCATGGGAGCCCTTATGGGGCCTCACGCAGCGTGAGGGTCAAGCGGCCCAGGCTGAAGCTCCAGACCGGCACGCTCGGCCCCGGCGCAGCAGGCGGCGGATCAAACCGCACCCCGGCCAGCAGCCGCGCCGCGATGCCGCCGCGCAGGCCCGGCAGCGGGCATGCCGCCCCCGGCCCCTCGCCGCGCGGGGCGGCGAGGGCGGCAAATTCCTGATGTATCATGTCACTCTCCCGGGGGAGCGGTCAGTCGTAGCTGACCACCTCGATCTCGACGCCGTTCTCTTCGCGGAAGTAGAAACGCCGCCCCGGTTCGTAATCGGCATGCGAATGCGGCTCGTAGCCGGCGGCGGTCACGCCGGCCTCGGCGGCGTCGAGATCGTCGACCACCACGCCGATATGGTTCAGCCCGGCGCGCTGCGAATAGCTGTCGCTCGCCTCTTGCTGCGCACGGCCGCCGGGGCCGGTGTAGAGCGCCAGATAGGTGTCGTCACCGCCGACATGTACGGTATGGCCGCCGTGGATCGCCGTGCCCTGCCAGCGGATCTGCCAGCCGAAGAGCTTGCAGAGCATCTCTGCCGTCGCCACCGGATCGGCGACCGTGACGTTGACATGTTCGAGCCGTGCCATGGAAAGTCCCTCTCTCATCACTGTTCGAATCAGGTTTACTTTCTCAAGTGCACTTTAGATCAAGCGGTGTTTTGTTGTTCGCGAGTAGAGATTGGAGTTGCCATGAGTGGTTTGGCGATCGGAGATGTGGCGGAGAGGACGGGCCTCGCCGTCTCGGCGATCCGCTTTTACGAAGAGCACGGCATCGTCCGACCGCTGCGCAACGCCGGCGGACACCGGCGCTATGACCGGGCCGACATCCGCCGCCTGTCCTTCGTGATGGTCGCCCAGCGCCTCGGCTTCCCCCTCGCCCGCATCGCCGCGCTGCTCGAAGAGTTGCCGGACGATAGGAAGGTCACGAAGGCCGACTGGACGCGCCTGTCCACCGATTTCCGCGTGGAGATCGACGCCCGCATCGCGGCACTGGAGCGGCTGCGCGACAAGCTCGACGGCTGCATCGGCTGCGGCTGCCTGAGCCTTGAGACCTGTGCGCTGCACAACCCGGCCGATGAGGCCGCGCAAGAGGGGCCTGGCCCGCGCCGCCTGCTGGACGAGAAGGGTCAGCTTCCGGGTTGACCGGAGGCGCCCCCGCAGGCGCAAGGTGTGGGCAGACCACGCCGCGCCCGCCGTATAGGTGCGCGCCCTGCCCCGGAGACACGCCCATGCCCGATATCGGAGCCACTTTCCGCGCCCTGCACCGGCCCGGCCGCCCTTTCATCCTCGCCAATGTCTGGGATGCCGGCTCGGCGCGGCTGATGGCCGGGCTCGGCGCCCAGGCACTCGCCACCTCCTCGGCCGCCCTTGCCTTTACCCTCGGCCGGCCCGACACGCAGACCTCGCGCGACGAGGCGCTGGCCCATGCCGAGGCGCTGGTGGCGGCGACACCCCTGCCCGTGCAGGGCGATTTCGAGAACGGCTATGGCGACGCGCCGGAGGTCTGCGCCGAGACGGTGCGCCTCGCCGCCGAAATCGGTCTCGCCGGCATCTGCATCGAGGATGTCAGCCCCGATGGCACCCCATACCCCGCCGATCTGGCCGCCGAGCGCATCCGCGCCGCCACATCTGCCGCCCGCGCCCTGCCCCGCGACTTCGTGCTCACCGCCCGCGCCGATGGCGTGATGCACGGGGCCTATGACGTCGATGAGGCCATCTCGCGGGTGCAGGCCTTCGAGGCGGCCGGGGCCGATTGCCTCTACGCCCCCGTCCTGCCCTCAATGGAGGAGATGGCGCGCCTGATCGCCGCCGCCGCGGCCCCGGTCAACGTGCTGATGATCCGCTACACTGATCGCAGCCTCGCGGAGTTCGGCGCCATCGGCGCGGCGCGCGTCTCTCTCGGCTCCGCTCTGGCGCGGGCGGTTCATGGCACGATCATGCGGGCCGGAGCGGAGATGTTCGGCGAGGGGCGGTTCACCGGGCTCGGCCAGGGCGCCTCCGGCAAGGAGGTCGACGCGCTGCTCTCCCGCTACGCCTGAGGGCGTGAGAGGATGCCGCCGCCCACCGCCGCCCCGACGCCGGTGGTGCCCGGGCAGCTTGTCGGCAGGCCCCGCGCCACGCGGGCGGCGAGATAGGCGAAGGCCTGCGCCTCCAGCAGGTCGCCGTCGAGGCCCACCTCCTCCACCGGCATGACGTCGCAATCGACGGAGGCCGCGATCATCGCCATCAGCGTGGCGTTCTTGCGGCCACCGCCAGTTACCAGCAGGCGCTCGGGCGTGGCGGGCAGCAGGCCAATGCCCTGCATCACCGCCGCCGCCGAGCAGGCCGTCAGCGTGGCGACGGCATCGGCATCGCCAAGATGCTTGAGGTCGAAGGCAAAGCTGTTCCGGTCGAGAGACTTCGGCGGCATGCGTGAGAAATAGCGGTGTTCGAGGAAGGTGTTGAGTACGGCATTGTCGACAATCCCTTCGGCTGCCAGCGCCCCGCCGTCGTCGAAATCCTGGCCCCGGCGGCTGACAATGAGGTCGTCGAGCGGCGCATTGGCGGGGCCGGTATCGAAGGCGAGCAGCGCACCGGGCTCTTCGGGCCGGTCGAAGGCCGGATCGACATAGGTGAGATTGCCCACCCCGCCGAGGTTCAGAAAAGCCAGCGGCGCCTCCGCGCCCAGATGCCGGGCCAGCGCGAAATGGTAGAACGGCGCCAGCGGCGCGCCCTCGCCGCCCATCTGGACGTCGGCAGAGCGGAAATCCCAGGCCACCGGCAGGCCCAGCGCCTCGGCCAGCGCCGCGCCATCGCCGGCCTGCAGCGTGCCGCGCCCTTTCGGTTCATGCGCCAGCGTCTGGCCGTGAAAGCCGACGAGCTCCGCCCCGTCGATCTTGGCCAGCAGCTCGGCATGGGCCCGTGTCACCAGCTCCGCCGCCGCCTCGACCTCTGCCCCCTGCCACTGGCCCAGCGCCGCGCGCAGCACCGCCCGCTCCTGCGGGCCATAGGGGCGATAGGCGCCAGCGCCGAACTCGAGGATCTCCACCCCGTCGGTGCGCAGCAATGCCGCATCCACCCCGTCGAGCGAGGTGCCCGACATCGTGCCCGCCACCCACCAGGGGCCGCTGCCCGCCGTACTGCCTGACTTCGCCTTGCCTGCCCGCGTGTTCATGGCTTTCCCTCCGACCTTGCGGAGCCTATAGAACGCCCCGGCCATTCAGGCGAGGCCCGCAAAGGGGCCAATGAGGGGGCAAAGATGACCTACCATCCCAAATCGGATTTCATGGCCGTGCTCATGGAGCGCGGCTTCCTGCAGGATTGCACCGATTATCAGGGCCTCGACGAGGCGCTGACCAAGGGCCCCGTTCCCGCCTATATCGGCTATGACGCCACCGCGGCCTCGCTGCATGTCGGCCACCAGATGAACATCATGGTGCTGCGCTGGCTGCAGAAGACCGGCCACAAGCCGATCACCCTTCTGGGCGGCGGCACCACGAAGGTGGGCGACCCTTCCTTCCGCTCCGACGAGCGCCCGCTCTTGGACGATGCCGCGATCCAGAGGAACATGGACGGCCAGAAGGCCGTCTTCTCGGCCTTCCTGAGCTATGACGACAACCCGACGGGCGCGCTCATGCTCAACAACGCCGAATGGCTCGACGGGCTGAATTACCTGGAATTCCTGCGGGACATCGGGCGGCACTTCTCGGTCAACCGCATGCTCTCCTTCGAGAGCGTGAAGTCGCGGCTCGACCGGGAGCAATCGCTCTCGTTCCTCGAGTTCAACTACATGATCCTGCAGGCCTACGACTTCCTCGAGCTCAACCGCCGCTACGGCTGCCTGCTGCAGATGGGCGGGTCGGACCAGTGGGGCAACATCGTCAACGGCATCGACCTGACCCGCCGCGTGGCGGATCACGAGATCTTCGGCCTGACGACACCGCTGCTCACCACCTCTGACGGGCGCAAGATGGGAAAGAGCCAGGGCGGCGCCGTCTGGCTGAACGGCGGCATGCTCAGCCCCTACGAGTACTGGCAGTTCTGGCGCAACACGACCGACGCCGACACCGGCAAGTTCCTGAAGCTCTTCACCGAATTGCCGATCGAGGAATGCGACCGGCTGGGCGCGCTGGGCGGCAGCGAGATCAATGAGGCGAAGATCGTGCTGGCCAACGAGGTCACCACCCTGCTGCACGGCGCCGAGGCGGCGCGGGCGGCGGAAGCCACGGCCCGCGAGGTCTTCGAGAAGGGCGGACAGGGCGACGATCTGCCGACGCTGGTGCTGAGCGCCGCCGAGGTGGCGGACGGCATCTCGATCGTGCAGCTCTTCGTGCGCTCCGGCCTCGCCGCGACCGGCAAGGAGGCCAAGCGCCTCATCGCCGATGGCGGCGCGCGGCTCGCCGATGCACCGGTCACCGATGCCGGGCTCATGCTGGGCACGGACGAGCTGGCCGAACCTGTGAAGCTTTCGGCCGGCAAGAAGCGGCATGCGCTGGTGACGCTGGGCTGAGGCGTCGGCGCGGGTTGAGAGGCCGGGGGGCTGTCTGCCCCCCAGGCCCCCCGAGGATATTTGAATGTCGAAGTGAGACAGGGGGCGCCGAGAGGGCGCGCCCGGGAGGCTTGCGGCAGGCTCGTGGCCCGGCCATTCTGAGGCCGAACGGGGCGGAAGAGCCCCCGGGTAGCTGGAGGAAACCCATGAGCATTCCAACCATCACGGACGCGCAGCGCATCGCCACGCCGCGGCTGGAGACCCGCGTGCTGACGAGCGGACCCGCGGACGGCACGCCGGTGCTCTTCGTGCACGGCAACCTCTCTGCCGCCACCTGGTGGGAGGAGACGATGCTGCGCCTGCCCGAGGGCTACCGCGCCATCGCGCCCGACCTGCGCTCTTACGGCGAGAGCGACCCGGCGGTGAAGGTGGATGCCACCCGCGGCCTGCGCGATTTCTCCGACGATCTGGCCGAGCTGATGGCCGAGATGGGGATCGAGGCTGCGCATATGGTTGGCCATTCGCTGGGCGGCGGCGTGCTGTGGCAGCTGCTGGCCGATCACCCCGGGCTGGTGCTGTCGCTCACCCAAGTCGCGCCCGCCTCGCCCTGGGGCTTTGGGGGCTGCCACGCCGATGGCACGCCCTGCTTCCCCGATGGCGCCGGCGCGGGCGCGGCGGGGGTGAACCCCGATTTCGTCAAACTGCTCGCCGAGGGTGACCGCGGTGACGAGACGCCACTGCACCCGCGCAACGTGCTCAATGCCGTCGTCTGGCGCCCGCCTTTCGTTCCGGAGCGGATGGAGGATATCCTAACCGCCGCCCTCGCCCAGCATTGTGGGCCGGAGGACTACCCGGGCGATGCCGAGACGTCGGAGAACTGGCCGGGCGCCGCACCGGGCAAGCTGGGGCCGATCAACGCACTCGCGCCGCATCGCATGTCCGATCCGCTCGGCTTCACCAAGGGGCCGACGCCGCCGATCTGCTGGATTCGCGGCCGCGAGGATGCCGTCGTCTCCGACGCGTCGGGCTTCGATCTGGGCGCTCTGGGGGCCGCCGGCGCCGTGCCGGGCTGGCCGGGGGAAGAGGTCTACCCGCCGCAGCCGATGATCGGCCAGACGGAGCGGGCGCTCGCCGCCTACGAGAGCGCCGGCGGGCGTGTGGAGCGGCATGTCTTCGAGGAATGCGGCCACTCGCCCTATCTGGAGAAGCCGGAGGCCTTCGACACGGCCTTCCACACCTTCCTCGCCAGCCTCTGAGCTAGAAGAGCAGGTCCAGCAGCATCAGCAGCGCCCCTCCCGGCAGCGCGACGGCCAGGGCGGCCAGCGCAGCGCCGAGAGGGGTGAGCCGGGGCGCCTGGGGCAGATCCGGGGGCTTGGGGCGGGGCACGGGCAACCTCCTCTCATTGAGTCGTCCGCCATTAAGCCCCCGTTAGGTGAATCATCGCCTAATGGCGCCATGCCGCGCGATCACGCCATCACCGAACTCGCCCTGCCGCTGCAGCAGAGCCCCGCCTTCGCGGCGGCGCTCGCCCGCAGCGGCATCGCGGCGGAGCATCTGACGATGGAGCGGGATGGCGCCATCCTCTGCCAATGCCTGCTGCTGCGCCGCTGGGGGCTGACGCTGGCGCCGCGTGGCCCCGTCTTTCGCCCCTGCCTGCCGGGGATCATGCGGCTCGGCCTGCTCGCCAAGCTGACCCGCGCGGGGCTGCGCCTGGCGGAACCCGACGCGCCGGAGGGCATGGCAGAGGCCGGCTTCGCCCGGGTCATGACACCCGGCTGGGTGGCGGAATGGGACATCCGCCCCGGCGCGGACGAGCTGCGGGCCGGCATGGCGCAGAGCTGGCGGAACGCCCTGCACCAGGCGGAGCGCGCCGGCCTCATCCCGCGCTGGCACCCGGCGGAGGGGCGCGCCGCCAATGAGCTCTTTGCGCATGAGGCCGCCCAGCGCCGCGCCCGGCGCTACCGCGCCCTGCCCGCCCGGCTCTGGCGCGGCTGGCCGGGAGGCGAGGTGCTGGAGCTGCGGGCCGGGGCAGAGCTGGCGGCGCTGATGCTTTTCCTGCCGCATGGCCGCGTGGTGACCTACCAGATGGGCTGGGCGTCGGAGGCGGGGCGCCGCACCAATGCGCACCGGCTGGGGCTGATGCTGGCGGCGCAGCGCTTCGCCGCCACCGGAGCGGAACGGATGGACCTGGGCAGCGTCGATGCCGCCGAGCCCGGCCTGATGCGGTTCAAGCTGGGCAGCGGCGCCGTTGCCCGCCCGCTCGGCGGCTCCTGGCTGCGCCTGCCGGGCCTGAGCTGGCGGCGGCCGCTGCTTTAGGCCGCTCACCAAGCTGGCCTTGTCTGCGAGGCGGCTGTAACGGGGCAGTATGAGCCTGATCCGCCCCTCCTCCACCCGCCCCGCCGTCGGTGACGACGCCAGCATCGCCACCGCCGCAAACCTGCGCGGTGCGCTGATCATGGTGCTCTCGATGGCGCTGTTCGCGGTGGAGGATCTGTTCATCAAGTTCCTCGCCGCCAGCGTGCCGCCCGGCGAGATGCTGATGTTCATTGGCGGCCTCGGCGCACCGATCCTCGCCGTGCTCTCGCTGATCCGCCGCGAGCCCTGGCCCTGGCGCGCCCTCGCCAGCCGCACCGTCGCGCTGCGCACAATCGGCGAGGCCATCGGCACCTTCGGCTACATCCTCGCCCTGTCGCTCGCCCCGCTCGCCCTCGTCTCGGCCATGCTGCAGGCCGTGCCGCTGGCGGTGACGCTCGGCGCTGCACTCGTCTATGGCGAGGCGGTGGGCTGGCGGAGGTGGACAGCGGTGAGCGTGGGCTTCGCCGGCGTGGTCGTGGTGGTGGAGCCCTGGGGCGCCGGCTTCGACCCCGCCGCCCTCTTCGCCATTCTCGCCATCTTTGGCCTGGCCGGGCGCGACCTTGCCACCCGCAGCGTGCCGCGTGCCATCACCGGGCTGCAGCTGTCGGCCACGGCCTTTCTCTCGCTGGTGCCCACGGGCGCGCTGCTCATGTGGCTCTCGGGCACGCCCTTCGCGCCGCTCACCGGGCAGGCGCTGGCCTTTCTGCCGCTGGTGCTGGTCTTCGGCATCTGCGGCTACCTCACCATCGTGGCCGCCACGCGGGTGGGCGATCTCGGCTTCATCGCCCCCTTCCGCTACTTCCGCATCCTCTTTGCCATGGTGCTTGCCAGCGTGGTGCTGGGCGAGGAGATCACCCTGCCGATGCTGCTTGGCTCGGCATTGATCGTGGTTTCCGGCCTTTACACGTTCTTCCGCGAGCGCCGGCAGCGGCGCGCCGCTTCCCTGCGGGCAACGCCCGGTCTATAGGAACTGCAACACAACAGGCCGAGAGGGACGCCCCATGAGCACCATCATCGACATCCACGCCCGCGAGATCCTCGACAGCCGCGGCAACCCGACCGTCGAAGTGGACGTGACGCTCGAAGATGGCTCGATGGGCCGCGCCGCCGTGCCCTCCGGGGCCTCGACTGGCGCCTACGAGGCGGTGGAGAAGCGCGACGGCGACAAGGCGCGTTATCTCGGCAAGGGCGTGCGCGAGGCCGTGGCCGCGGTGAACGGTGAGATCGCCGAAGAGATCCTCGGCATGGATGCCACCGACCAGGTGGATATCGACGAGGCGATGATCGAGCTCGACGGCACGCCGAACAAGGGCCGGCTCGGCGCCAATGCCATCCTCGGCGTCTCGCTCGCCACGGCCAAGGCGGCGGCGGAATTCTGCGGCCAGCCGCTCTTCCGCTATGTCGGCGGTACGGGTGCGCGGGTGCTGCCGGTGCCGATGATGAACATCATCAACGGCGGCGAGCATGCCGACAACCCGATCGACATCCAGGAATTCATGATCATGCCGGTCGCTGCGCACACGATGCAGGACGCCGTGCGCATGGGCTCGGAGATCTTCCACACGCTGAAGAAAGAGCTCTCCGCCGCCGGCTACCAGACGGGCATCGGCGACGAGGGCGGCTTCGCGCCCAACCTCTCCTCCACCCGCGAGGCGCTGGATTTCATCCTGCGCGCCATCGAGAAGGCGACCTACACGCCGGGTGAGCAGGTCTATCTCGCGCTCGATTGCGCGGCGACGGAATACTACAAGGACGGCGTCTACGACATGAAGGGCGAGGGGAATGCCTTCTCCTCCGCCGAGAACGTCGACTACCTCGAGAAGCTGGTGAACGACTACCCGATCATCTCCATCGAGGATGGCTGCTCGGAGGATGATTGGGAGGGCTGGCAGATGCTCACCGAGCGTCTGGGCGGCAAAATCCAGCTGGTCGGCGACGACCTGTTCGTGACCAACCCTGAGCGCCTCGCCATGGGCATCGAGAAGGGCGCCGCGAACTCGATGCTTGTGAAGGTCAACCAGATCGGCACGCTGACGGAGACGCTGACCGCCGTCGAGATGGCCCACCGCGCCGGCATGACCAACGTCATGTCGCACCGCTCGGGCGAGACGGAAGACAGCACCATCGCCGACCTCGCCGTCGCCACCAATTGCGGGCAGATTAAGACGGGCTCGCTCAGCCGGTCGGACCGGATCGCCAAGTACAACCAGCTGATCCGCATCGAGGAAATGCTGGGCGCCACGGCGAAATTCGCCGGCACGTCGATCCTGAAGTGAAGGCGCTCCTGACATGACAGAGGTCCGGCAGATCGGCGGCCTTCGCGCGGTCGTTCTGCCGGAGGCCGGCCCCCGGCTGGCCGGCGAGCAGGGGGCGCTCGACGCTCTGGGCGAGAGTTACGGCATGGACGCCGACCTGCTGGTCATCCCGCTGGAGCGGCTCAGCCCCGGCAGCCTCGATCTTGCCACGCGCGAACTGGGGCTGATGCTGCAGAAATTCGCCAATTACCGGCAGCGCGTCGCCTTCCTCGGCGCCACCGACTGGCGCGCCGACCAGAGCCGCGCCTTCCAGAACTTCCGCTACGAGGCGAACAAGGGCGGCCAGGTGCTCTTCGCCGAAGACGAGGCCGAACTCGCCGCCCGCCTGCGCCCGTAGGCTGCGCGCCTGCCACGCCCCACCCTGCCGAACTGCCCCGCCGCCTCACAAACCGGCAAACCTCTTGCCTGCCCCCTGTTTTGCGGGCGCGAAGAGCCATGCCCATTGCCAGGCATATGCCGCGCAAATAGGCTCATCGCACCTCAATCGCCCACCCACCTGGGAGCAAGACCATGAAAAAGACCCTGCTGGCAGCCACAGCCCTTGCCGCACTCGGCACCGCCCTGGCGGCACAGGACAGCGAGCTCATCGTGCTCGACTATCCGGGCTTCGAAAATCCCGATTACCACCCGGCCTATATCGAGAAATACGGCATGAGCCCGACCTGGTCGTTCTTCTCTGACGAGGAAGAGGCGTTCCAGAAGGTCCGCGCCGGCTTCCAGGCCGATGTCACGCAGATCTGCGCCGGCTCCGTGATGAAATGGGAGGAAAGCGGCATCATCGAGCCCTGGGATATCAGCCGTATCCCCGAGTATGCGAATATCGACCGCAACCTCACCGGCACCGCCGTCTCCGGCGAGAACGACGAGGTCTATTTCATTCCGCAGAACTTCGGCTCCACCGCCATCGCCTACAACCCCGAGGAAGTGCCGGAAGAAGACGTCTCGACCCTGCAGGTCTTTGCCGACCCGAAGTACCAGGGCCGCGTCACCATGCCCGACAACGTCGATGACGCCTTCGCGCTTGGCTACCTCGCCACCGGCGTCAGCGACTGGACGAACGTGACCGACGAGCAGTTCGAGGCGGCTGCCGACTTCCTGCGCCAGGTGCACCCGAACGTGCGCACCTATTGGTCCGACCCGGCCGAGCTCGCGCAGCTGATGTCGACCGGTGAGATCCTGATCTCCTGGGCGTGGAACGAGACCTATCCGACGATGGTCGAGGAAGGCCGCCCCATCGCTTTCCAGCGTGAGCCGGAAGAGGGCTCGTCCGTCTGGCTCTGCGGATATGTGAACATGACCGATGGCGGCGGGTCGGAAGACAAGGCCTACGACTTCATGAACGCCATGCTCGACCCGGCCATCGCCCCGGCGCTGCTGGATTCGGGCTACGGCCTGGCCAACCGCAGCGCGCTCGACGGGATGGACCCGGAGGCGCTGGAGCTGGCCGGCATCGGCTCGGTCGACGTGCCGATCCTCGCCCAGCTGCCGATCCCGAACGATCTGCGCGAAAAGCATGCCGAAGCCTTCGAGCTTATCAAGGCCGGCTTCTGATCTCCGCGCGCCCGGCCCTCGCGCCGGGCGCGCCCCCCCTCAGCCGATCTGCAGCGAGGCGATTCTGCCGCCCGCCACCACAAAGCGGTGGGTCAGCGTGACCGGCGAGCCCTTGAACGACCCGCTGACGCGGGCCCGTACCCGCTCCTCCCCCTCTTCCTGCCAGACATCCAGCACCTCGGGCCGCGCCTCGTTGGCGATGGTGGCGCGGGCGATCCAGCTTTCGATCGCGTCGCGGCCGGTGACCCATTCGCCCTCGTCGAAGACACGGGCATCCTCCGCGAAAGGCACCAGCATGGCCGGTGCATCCAGCCGGGCAGCGGCGCCCAGATAGGCGGCGACGGGGGGTGACATCTGTTGCATGTCTCTCATCCTCGATTGTTGTGCGTCAGAGTTGGGCCTAGGCTGCCACCCGCACAAGAACGGACAAAATGGTGGCCGACGCACCCGCAGGTAAGCGCCCCGACTACGATGCAGCCTCCGCCTCTGCCGGTGTGGAGCGGGTGCTGAAGATCATCGGAGGCCGCTGGAAGCTCATGATCCTGTTCGAGCTCTTCTCGGGCCGGGTTCGCCGCTTCTCGGAGCTTGAGCGCGCCCTGCCCGGAGTATCGCAGAAGATGCTCACCCAGCAGCTCCGCCAGCTGGAGGAGGACGGTGTCGTTCTCCGGCACATCTATCCCGAGGTGCCGCCCCGCGTTGAATATCGCCTGACGGACTGGGGCCAGTCGCTCTGCCCGCAGCTAGACGGCCTGCTCCGTTGGGCGGAGAATGCACCGGAGCCGGCAGAGACCAGCAAGCCGAGCCAGGATTAATCCGGGGGGGCGCCGCCGCCCCTCAGCGCACCAGCCGCGAGTGGCCGCCGCGCGCACCGGGGGGCGGGTCGCCCGGAATGTCGGCGCGGCCGTAATGGCTGTTCAGGTACTGGCTGCTGCATTCCTGCCCGATGCTGATACGGCCGCCGAGCGAGGCATTGTTGTTCGCAAATTCGTAGTAGAGGCCCGAGGCCGTCATGGCACCGCCCGGGTTGAACTCCGGGCTGACGCCGAGAACGTTGTGCGAGCTCACCGATTTGCCCCAGCCGCCCATAGACAGCGACGACCGGCCGAAGAGGTAGACGGAGAATTCGTCGCTGTCGCACCAGGCCGATTTCGGCCCCCAGGTGATGTTGCCGGCGAGCCCGATCGTATCGGCGAAAACGAAGAAATTTTCGAAATGCAGGTCGTTGCCGCCGCCAACGCCAAGCCGGCCATTGACGAGAAAGGCCACGTTATGCGCCTGCACATTGCCGGCGAACTGGGCGCTGCCATTGATGAGATAGATGGTGTTGGGCTGCACGTCGCCGGGCTGGATCGTCCACCAGCCCGATTTGCGCACGATCTGCGCCGGGGCGCCCTCGCCCACAAAGTCGGGCAACAGGTCGCCGGAATAGGTGCTCGCGCCGGAATTCCAGAGCGTGTTCCACATCTCGTTCCAGCGCGCGGGCAGCGTCGGCAGGATGACGGGCGAGACGGAGCGCTCGACCTTAAGCGTCTCTTCCGGCAGATCCTCGGGGCTGTAGGGCGCCAGATAGATCTGGCTGAGGCTGGGCGCCGAGAAGCGCACCGTATCCTCGAAATAGTCGTTGCCGCCGGTGGCCACGCCCGTCTGCCCGTGGATGCAGGTGTCGCCGTAAAGCGAGTTCCCGCCGCCCGTCTGGATATGACCCGTCGACAGGAACGTCGCCGCCGAGCAGCCGGGCGGAGGGGGCTCGCCACCGGCGCCGCCCGAGGAGAGCGCGATGGAACTGGCGCCGATCTGGAAGCTGTCGGTGCCGACGAGGTGGAGCAGATAGGTCGACAGCTCGTTGCCGCGATCATTGGTGCGCTTCGGCCAGACGCGCACTGCCGTCACCTCTTCGGGCGTCAGGCCGGCGGAGAGATATTCGACGAAATCGCCCGTCTCATCATCATAGGTCCCGAACTCGACATCGGTCGCATTGACGATGCCATCCGCGCCAAGGTTCATCCGCGCCACGCTGACAGCGGTGTTGCGGGCCGTGTCGAGATCGTCGAGCTGGGTGGCGGCGGCAAGCGCCGCGGCATCGGCGGCCACCTGCAGATGCGTCTGCTCGCGCCAGCCGTTGGAATAATCCAGCGCGAGGCCCATCACCATGGCCGAGGCCAGCAGCATGAACATGCCCTGAATGCTGCCCGAGCCTGCCTCGCCGCGGGCGAAACCGGCTGCTGCGCGCGTCAGGCGGCGCAGCGCGGGGGTTGCACACTTACGAGCCGTCATTCTCAACCAGCATCGAGACTTCGGCGACGACGGTGCCGTCCTTGATGGCGTCGGCGAAGAGGGTGAAGGCGCTGAACGGCGCAGAGATCGAGGTGGTCACGAAATCGCCCGAGGTCGTCACCCGGGCATCGAGCCCGCCCACACCGGGGAATCGCGCCGCGAGCTGGCTTTGCGCCTCGGCATCGGTCAGCGCGCCCACGGCAACCTGGCGAGAGGCATCGCGGGCGGCGACGAAGAATTGCGATTGCTTCTGCATCAGCATGGTGGCGTCGACCGTGATGCCGAAGACAAAGAAGATAACGGGCACCCACATGACGTATTCGACCGTCACGCTGCCATCCTCACGGTCGCGGAACGCGCGCAGCTTTCGAATGCAAAGGTTGAATGTCCGACGGACCACGGATTCTACAGCCCCGATGAGTTTCCATCCTTATGGATAGGGGCCCTGCCCGGCGGTTTTGGGGCACCAGCACGACATTTCGGTGCCACGGCTGCCCCAGCCCTGCCGCAATCCTGCCCGCAAGCAGTTGCCCCTTGCCGAGCGCAGGCACGGCCCCTACATTGAGAGCTGTCCTTCGGGACTATGGACATAAACGCGCTCGTAATAAGCGGATCGGACCCGGGGGCGGTACCCGGCGGCTCCACCAAAAGCCCTTTGTTGGGGGGATAATGGGGCCGAAACAGGATCGACGAACGTCTAAAGGTGTGGCTTTGTCCCGGTTAGGTACCACCGTTATCGGTCCGTAAAGTACAATTGCCAACAACAATCGTGCTCCGATCGCCCTGGCTGCGTAAGCAGTCCGGAAGATCGAAATCTAAGCCCTTGCGCCTAGCAGCGTAAGGCGGGGTTCGCAGGCACCTGGCAACAGAAGCCTGCACTTTCCTCTTATTCTTGAGTAACTTGTGCGGCGTTCTTCGTGCAACTTGCGGCGCTCGCTCCCGCCCGACCGCCGAGCATATGTCTTGCGCGATGGCCTGCGGGCCGCTTTGATGACCGGCATGCTGCGGTGCCTCGCCTTGCTCGCCTGCCTTCTGGCCCGCCCGGCGCTGGCCTGCGACACCGCGCTTCTGCTCACCATCGATGTCTCCAACTCGGTCGACGTCGCCGAATACCGCCTGCAGGTCGACGGGATGGCCGATGCGCTGGCCGACCCTGAGATCCGGCAGGCCATGGTCGACGGGCGGGTCGCCATCGCGGTGATGCAATGGTCGGGCGAAGACAGGCAGCAGCTGTCGCTTCCGTGGCGGCGCATCGGCGGCATGGATGATGCCATGGCCCTGTCGGCAGAAGCCCGCGCCCTGCCCCGCGCCTTCCAGCTCTCCGACACCGCCCCGGCCGAGGCGATCCTCGCCGCGCTGCCCCTTTTCGCGGAGGTGTCCGATTGCCGGCGCCATGTCATTGATGTCTCGGGCGACGGCACACCAAATGCCGGAAGCGATGTCGCCGCCGCCCGCCGCATGGCCGAGCGCCAGGGGGTGACGATCAACGGCATCGCCATCGAGGCGCTGGGGCAAGGCGTGGCCATCACTGGCTTCTACGCCCGCCAGCTCATCACCCGCGACGGCTTCGTCCTCACAGCGCGCGGCCACCGCGACTATCCCGAGGCGATCCGCCGCAAGATCCTGCGGGAATTGTCGCGGGTCTTCGGCTAGCGTCCCCATGAAGCTTTGATGACAGCGCGCGGCGGCTCTTGCCTCGCAGCGCTCCGCCTGTCTGATGCACTCCCATGACCCTCGGCGCCCTCACCCTCGTCTTCCTGCGCATCGGCTGCCTCTCCTTCGGCGGCCCGGCGGCTCAAATCGCGCTGATGCAGCGTGAGCTGGTCGAGCGGCGGCCCTGGCTGACCGAGGCGGAGTTCCTGCGCGCCCTCTCCTTCTGCATGCTGCTGCCGGGGCCGGAGGCGATGCAGCTGGCCACCTATGCCGGCTGGCGCCTGCGCGGCATCGCGGGCGGGCTAATCGCCGGAGCCCTGTTTGTCGCGCCCGGCGCATTGGTCATCGCCGCGCTCGCCGCGCTCTATGCCGCGCATGGCGACCTGCCGGCGGTGCGCGCCGCCTTCCTCGGCATCCAGGCCGCTGTCGTCGCCATCGTTGTGCTCGCCATCCTGCGCCTCGCGGGCCGGGCGCTGAAAACCTGGCCGCACCGCGCCATCGCGCTCATCGCCTTCGTCGCGCTCTACGCCGCGCATCTGCCTTTTCCGCTGGTGATCCTCGCGGCCGGCGCCTGGGGCTTCTTCACCACCACCCCCGGCACCGCGCGCCCCGCGCCCGCCGCCACGCCGTGGGCGCTGATCGCGCTGTTCCTCGCCCTCTGGGCCGCACCGCTGCTTGGCGCCTGGGCCGCGGGAGAGGAGCTGCTGCTGGCGCTCGGCCTGTTCTTCTCCAAGCTTGCGCTCGTCACCTTCGGCGGCGCCTATGCCGTGCTCGCCTGGATGACCGAGGAGGTGGTGCGCAATCAGGGCTGGCTGACGGCGGCACAGATGCTGGATGCGCTGGGGCTGGCAGAAACGACGCCTGGCCCCCTGATCCTCGTCACCGAATTCGTGGGCATCCTTGCCGGTCAGGCGGAGGGCAAGGGCGTCGCCGCCGGCCTCATGGTGCTCTGGGTCACCTTCCTGCCCTGCTTCCTGTGGATCTTCGCCTTCGCGCCGCGCATCGAGGCGCTCACCCACGCGCCCCGCCTCAGCGCCGCGCTGGCCGCCATCTCCGCCGCCGTCGTCGGCGTCATCGCCAACCTGTCGCTGTGGTTCGCGCTGCAGGTGCTCTTCGCAGAAACCTACGCGCCCAGCCTCGGCCCGCTCACGCCCCTGCTGCCCCGTTGGGAGAGCTGGCAGCCTGCCGCGCTGGCCCTCACGCTGGCCTCCGGCCTCGCGTTGCGGCTCGGCGCGCCTCTGCCGCTGGTGCTGATCGGGGCGGCGACTGCGGGGCTCGGATTGGGGGCGCTCTAACGGGGGCGCCCCTTTCCAATCCACGAGAATTCCCTATGTTCGGGAAAACGCAAAGAGAGGGCCTGCCCCCGTGTCCAAGTCCATCGACTACGGCAAATTGATGCACAAGGCCATGCGTGGCCTGATCCTTGAAGTGCTCACGCGGGTGTCGAAAGAGGGCCTGCCGGGCTCGCACCATTTCTTCATCACGTTCGACACGCGCCATCCGGGAGTCGCCATCGCCGACTGGCTGTCTGGCCGCTATCCCGACGAGATGACCATCGTTCTGCAGAACTGGTTCGACGATCTGGACGTGGGCGAAGACGGCTTCGGGGTCACGCTCAACTTCGGCGACAAGCCCGAGCCGCTCTACATCCCCTTCGATGCCATCCGCACCTTCGTGGACCCCTCGGTCGAGTTCGGCCTGCGCTTCGAGACGCAGGATGACGACGAGGAAGAGGTGGCCGAAGCCGAAGAGACGGACGAGGCGGAAGAGGCCGAGGAGACGCCGCACAAAGATGCCGATGTCGTCAGCCTCGACAGCTTCCGCAAAGGCTAGGCGCCGAGAAAGCCGAGCAAAAGCCGGCTCTTGACCAGCCAGGCCACCCCGAAGCTCGCGAGCGCGGTTGCCTCGCCGACATACATCGGACGGGCCATCCAGCCCTGCGCGGCGATCCAGGTCTGCGCGCCCACCAGCACGAAGCCGGCGACGATGCCGAGGCTGCAGGCATAGTAGATCGTGTTGCGGATGCGCTTGGCCGCGCCCACCTTCCCGCCGGGCTCGCCACCCTCCCTGTCGACGGTCCGCACCCGGGTGAACGACCAGGCGGAGAAGTAGAACAGGATGGCGAAGAGCGTGATGGCCGCGCCGGAATGGATGATCGCCGAGCGGCGGCTCGCCAGCAGCGCGCTGACATCGCCGATACCGAGGTAGGTCGCATCCTCGAAGGTCGAGGGCACCAGCTCACCGGCCTCCAGCGTCAGCACCATCGTCGGGCGAAAGTCGATCTCGCCGCTGGCGAGGCAGCCAATATTCGTGGTGGGGAAGAGACCCACCAGAATGGCCGCCACCCCCGCCACCGACGCAAGGCGCCCGTCGAGCCTGGTCTCACCCCTGTAGCGGATCAGGAAGGCGCCGGTGAAGGCCAGCGCCGCCACGAAGAAGCCGCCCGCCAGCGGCTCGTAGAAATAATGGCTGATCGACAGCCGCTGGCAGAAGAGCGAGTTCGCCCGGTCGATCAGCGAGACGCCGAAGGCCAGGAACAGGGCGATGCCGCCGATGATCAGTGCCGTCGCCCGTTCCTTCTGCAAGGTCTCCGCGGGGCTTTGCGCCATGTAGGCGCTGTCGGGCGCCATCATCCGGTCGCGCGTTTGCAGAATGTTCATCGCCGCCCCTCCACTATCCTGCCGCCATGCTGGCCCAGGCTCGCGCGCCGGCCAAGCCCGGGATTCCCCACCCGGCCCAGCGCGGCACCTTGCGCGATTTACTTGACCCGGCACCGCCGCTAAACGAGGCGCCAGGCTCGCGAGGGCCGTGATCGCGAGGGAGAAACAGATGACCGCCACCCGCACAGAGACCGACAGCTTCGGCCCGCTCGAGGTTGCCGCCGACCGGTATTGGGGCGCGCAGACCCAGCGCAGCCTGCAGAACTTCCCCATCGGGTGGGAGAAGCAGCCCGTCGCCATCGTGCGGGCGCTCGGCGTCATCAAGCAGGCCTGCGCCGAGGCCAACAAGGCGCGCGGCAAGCTGCCGGCGGAGATTGCCGATGCCATGATCGCCGCTGCCGGCGAGATCGTGGAAGGCAAGCTAGACGATCACTTCCCGCTGGTCGTCTGGCAGACGGGCTCGGGCACGCAGAGCAACATGAACGCCAACGAGGTCGTCTCGAACCGCGCCATCGAGATGCTGGGCGGCGAGATGGGCTCCAAGAGCCCCGTGCACCCAAATGACCACGTCAACATGGGGCAATCGTCGAACGACACCTTTCCCACCGCCATGCATATCGCCGTGGCGATGACCGCGCGGGATGTGACCATCCCCGGCCTCCGCAAGTTGCTGGATGCGCTGGAAGCCAAGGTCGAGGAATTCGACGGCATCATCAAGATCGGCCGCACCCACACGATGGATGCCACACCCCTGACGCTTGCGCAGGAATTCTCGGGCTATGCCCATCAGGTGCGCATGGCGATCACCCGGGTCGAATCCGCCCTGCCCCGCATCTACGAACTCGCGCAGGGCGGCACGGCGGTGGGCACGGGCCTGAACTCCCCCGTCGGCTGGGGCGAGACGGTTGCGGCCAACATGGCGAACATCACCGGCCTGCCCTTCGTGACCGCGCCCAACAAGTTCGAGGCGCTGGCCGCCCATGACGCCATGGTGGAGATGTCGGGCCAGCTGAAGGTCGCCGCCACCTCGCTATTCAAGATCGCCAACGACATCCGCCTTCTGGGCTCCGGCCCCCGCTGCGGCCTCGGCGAGCTGATGCTGCCGGAAAACGAGCCCGGCTCCTCCATCATGCCCGGCAAGGTGAATCCCACCCAGTGCGAGGCGCTCACGCAGGTCTGCGCCCATGTGCTCGGCAACGATGCCGCCGTCGGCTTCGCCGGCAGCCAGGGGCATTTCGAGCTCAACGTCTACAAGCCGATGATGGCCTATAACGTACTGCAATCCATGCAGCTTCTGGGCGACGCGGCGAGCGCCTTCACCGACAATTGCGTCGTGGGCATCAAGGCGAACACCGACCGCATCGAGAAGCTGATGCGCGAGAGCCTGATGCTGGTCACGGCGCTGGCGCCGACCATCGGCTACGACAACGCCACGACCGTCGCCAAGACGGCGCACAAGAACGGCACGACGCTGAAGGAAGAGGCGGTCAAGCTCGGCTTCGTGGATGAAGAGACCTTCGAAAAGGTCGTCCGCCCCGAAGAGATGATCGGCCCCAAATGAGCCAGCCCGTCAGCCTGTCGAAAGCGAGGAAGGCCAAGGCAAAGGCCGACAAGCGCCGGCAGGCTGATGAAAACGCTGTGAAGTTCGGTCGCACCAAGGCCGAACGCTTGGCGGACGAGGCGAGGTCGGCGAAAGAGGCCGCCCGCCTCGACGGCCACAAGCGAGAGCCATGAGCGGTCGCCCGGTCAAGCGTTCGCTGACGCTGAAGGGCCACCGCACCTCCGTGTCGCTGGAAGAGAGCTTCTGGCGAGAGTTCAAGCGCCTGGCCGCGGCCCGGCAGCAGCCCATCAACGCGCTGGCGGCAGAGATCGACGCGGGCCGCGGCGAAGTCGGGCTGGCGAGCGCGCTCCGGGTCTGGGTGCTGGCGGAGGTGAAGGCCGGGCGGTAGAGGCCGGCTTTCGCGCCCTACGGGTCAGGCTGTAGGGCGGGCTTCAGCCCGCCACACCGCCGGCCTCCCCTCAGACTATCCGCAAGTGAGCCGGGCCGGCGCTCGCCCTGCGCCTGCGGCGCGCATCGAGCGGGGAATGAGCGGCCCGCCCGCTACTGCGTCAGCAAAACCGACAGCGGCGCGAACTGTACCTGTCCGGCGCGGTTGGCCGTCTCCCACAGCGTCAGCGCGCTGATCGTCGCGGGTCGCAGCCGCGCCAGCAGCACCACGCCGGGATAGCGCCGCGCCTGAAACGCCGCCTGATCGAGGAAGCGGCGGATGACGCGGGCGTCCTGCCCCTCGCCGTCGAGATCGCGATAGACCACGCCGGCGGGCACGCCCTCGGCCTCGGCCAGGCGCAGGCCGGTGCCCAGACCCTCGTCCATCGTCACAAAGCCGCGCCCCTCGTCGGCCAGCCGCGCCATGGTCTGCTCGGCCACCGGCTCGCGCGTGGCAATGCCGCCGGCATCCACCAGCGCAACCGCCTCGGGCAGCGTGCGAAACACGGCTTCCAGAGCGACCTCGGTATCCTGCGGCGTCGCACCCTCTGGCAGCCGCGCGATGGCGGCGACCTCGTAGCCCGCCGCGCGCCAGGCCTCCATCGCCGCTTCGGCGCCCTCGCGGCTGGGGTCGAGAAGGATCGTCGCCGGCACGCCAGTCTCGTCCAGCGTCTCGGGCGGCAGCGAGCCGTCATCGTAGATGAGGATCGACAGAAGCGGCAGGCCGGCGGGCGTGAACTCGGCGCCATAGGCCTCGATCGCCGGAACAGGCGCCGGCGCGGGGGCCTCGCCCTCCGCCGCCACAGCCTCGTCGCTGCCAAGGCGGCGAACGGGCGGGCCGCTGCTCTCCCCCGGTAGGCCGCTGGTGCCGCCCCGGGCGATCACCTGCGGGCCGTCCTCCTCTGCCGCGGCACCGTCCTCGACAATGACAGCATCCGGCAGGGCGGCGGGGCTGGTGGCGACGGCGAGGTCGGCCTCCTGCTCGGGCAAGGCGGGCAACGGGCTCTGCGGGTTGGGCAGTACGGGCTCTTCGGCCTCAGCGATCTCCAGCGCGCCGGCCTCCGCCTCGGGCAGGCCGGGCGCTGCCGGCGCCTCGCCCGCCTCACCAACGGGGGCCGTCTGGCGCGCCAGCTGGGGCTCCGCCTCCCCACCCGGCGCCACCGGCTGAACCGGCTCATCCAGCGTCGGCGCCGCGGCATCGGCGAGGCCGAGCGGCGCCTCGGGCGCGATCTCGGCCGCCGGGATCTCCGGCGAGGCGGGAGCATCTGAGGCGGGCGTCTGAGGTGCCGCAAGCGCCTCCGCCGATGCGCTGGCGACCTCTGGCGGAGCCTCGCTACCCGGCGCCTCGGGCTGCATGGGCTCGCCCAGCTCCGGGCCGGAAGCATCAAGCGCCGCGAAATCGGGCGCGCTGTCGACCTCGGGTGCCCCGAGCCCGGCAGGGGCATCGCCCGCATCCTCGACCGGCGCCGAAGCTCCGGCAACCGCCGGCTCCGCCTCTTCGCCCGGCGCCTCCGGCTGCGACAGCCCGCCAAGCTCCGGCGCAGCACCCTCGCCACCCGGCAGCACGCCCGGGTCTTCCGACGTCGGCGCCACAGGGGCACCCGGCGCCGCATCCGCCACGTCGGCATCCGGCATCCGCGCCGCTGAGCCCGGCGCCACCGTCTCGGCGGTCACCGCCTCATCCGCCGGGGCCGCCGGCTGCAGCGCCGCGGCGCCGGAGCGCGCGGGCGGGGCGGCCTGGCCCTCGACCGGCGCCGTGGCCTCATCCTCGACCTCCGGCGCGAAGCCCGCCCCCGGTTCGCTGCCCGTCTGTGGCGCCTCAAGCGTCTCGCCGCTTTCGGGCGCCTGCTCGGGCGCCGCCGCCTCGGGCGCGCCCGGCGTCACCGACGCCGGTGCCTCTCCCTGCCCCAGCGGCGCGCTTCCCGGACCGTCCGCCTCCAACTCCGGCGATGTCACCAAGGGCGAGGAGACGTCGGGTGCAGCCGGCGGCGCGTTGCCCGGCGGCTGCGGGGCCGCGACGGAGGCCACCACCAGGGCGCTGCCACCGACAAGCAAACCGAACACAATCCCCCAAAGCAGCCCGCGTAGCACCAAATTCCTCCTGCCCCTCGTTCGGCCTCTCTCGCCCGGGTGCCGCTTGACGCCGCGCCCGCGCAAGGGCCATGTTGCCGCGACTTTACGCCCTCAGGCCCCACCCGGGCCAGACCCAATCGCCGGACCGCTTATGCTGCTGCTCATCGATAATTACGACAGCTTCACCTACAATCTCGTGCATTACCTCGGTGAGCTCGGGGCCGAGGTGGCGGTGCGGCGCAACGATGCGCTGGATGTGCAGGCGGCCATGGCGCTGAACCCCTCTGCCATCGTCCTCTCCCCCGGCCCCTGCGACCCCTCGCAGGCCGGCATCTGCCTGGCGCTGACGGAAGCCGCGGCAGAGACACGCACGCCGCTCCTCGGCGTTTGCCTCGGGCACCAGACCATCGGCCAGGCCTTCGGCGGCAAGGTCGTGCGCTGCCATGAAATCGTGCACGGCAAGATGGGCCGGGTCAGCCACAAGGGCACCGGCCTCTTCGCCGGCCTGCCCTCGCCCTTCCTCGCCACGCGCTACCATTCGCTGGTGGTCGAGCGCGAAAGCCTGCCAGAGAGCCTGGAGGTCACCGCCGAGCTCGATGACGGCACGATCATGGGCCTCGCCCATCGCGAGCTGCCGATCCACGGCGTACAATTCCACCCCGAGAGCATCCGCTCCGAGCATGGGCACCAGATGCTGAAGAACTTCCTCGACAGCGTCGATGCGCCGGCGGTGGCGGCATGAGCGACGCGATGAAACGCCTGATCTACGCGGCCTCCGAAGGGCCGCTCAGCCATGCCCAGGCCGAGGAGGCCTTCGCGATCCTCTTTGAGGGCGCGGCGACGCCGGCGCAGATCGGCGGCTTCCTCATGGCCATGCGGGCACGGGGCGAGAGCGTGGCGGAATATGCCGCCGCCGCCGCCGCCATGCGTGAGCGCTGCATCTCGGTCACGGCGCCAGAGGGCGCGATGGATATCGTCGGCACCGGCGGCGACGGTAAGCACACGCTCAACATCTCCACCGCCACGGCCTTTGTCGTGGCCGGCGCCGGGGTGCCGGTGGCCAAGCACGGCAACCGCAACCTCTCTTCCAAGAGCGGCACGGCGGATGTGCAAAGTGCCATGGGAATCAACGTGATGGTCGAGGCGCCCGTCGTGCAGCGCGCACTCGACGAGATCGGCATCGCCTTCATGATGGCGCCGATGCATCACCCGGCAATGAAGCACGTCGGCCCCGTTCGAGCGGAGCTGGGGACGAAGACGATTTTCAACATCCTCGGGCCCCTGACCAACCCCGCCGGCGTGAAGCGCCAGCTGACAGGCGCTTTCGCGATCGACCTGATCTTCCCGATGGCCGAGACGCTGCAGCAGCTCGGCACCGAGAAGGCCTGGCTCGTGCATGGCTCTGACGGGACTGATGAGATCTCGATCTGCGGGCCGACGGCCGTCGCCGCGCTGCAGAACGGCCGCATCACCTCGATGGAGGTGCACCCCGAGGATGCCGGCCTGCGGGAGCACGACTTTCGCGACATCATCGGCGGCACGCCCGAACAGAATGCCGAGGCGTTTCGCGCCCTGCTCGACAGCGCCCCCGGCGCCTATCGCGATGCAGTGCTGCTGAACGCAGCCGCCGCGCTGGTCGTCGCCGATAAGGCGGCCTCGCTGGCCGAGGGCGCCGAGATGGCCGCCGAGAGCATCGACAGCGGCGCCGCGCGCGAAAAGGTTCTGGGGCTGGGCCGCATCACCTCCGCCGCATGAGCACGCCCGCTCTGCCGGGCTGGGAAGACCTCGCCTTCTGGCGCGAGGGCTGGCCCGCGGTGGAAGCCGCACTCGCCGCCGAAAGCCGCCCGGTGCTGCCACCATCGGAGCAGATCTTCGCCGCTCTCGCCATGCTCCGCCCCGAAGAGGTGCGCGCGTTGATCCTGGGGCAAGACCCGTACCCGACGCCCGGCCACGCCCACGGCCACGCCTTCTCGGTCGCGCCGGATGTGCGACCCCTGCCTCGCTCTCTCGGCAATATCTTCAAGGAGATGGAGGCCGATCTTCAGGCAACGCCGCCGAACGGTGACCTGCGCTTCTGGGCCGCCCAGGGCGTGATGCTGCTCAACACCGCCCTCACCGTGCCCGCCGGCGCCGCGAACGGTCACGAGCGGATTGGCTGGCTGCCACTGGTGCGCGAGGTCATTGCCCGCGTCTCCGAGCGGCCCACCGCCTTCCTGCTCTGGGGACGCCCGGCACAAAAGCTCGGGCAGGCCGAGATCCGGCCCGGCGATCACCTCATCATCGAAAGCGCACATCCCTCGCCGCTGTCGGCCCGGCGCGGCTTCTTCGGCTCGCGCCCCTTCAGCCGGGTCAACGACTGGCTGACGCAGCAGGGCGACAGACCCATCGACTGGGCCGGCTCTTCGCTTTCCTCTGCGCCAGCGGAAGAGTAGAGAGACCCCATGGATATTCTCGACAAGATCAAGGCCTACAAGCTCGAAGAGATCGCTGCTCGCAAGGCCGAAACCTCGCAAACGCAGATCGAAGAGCGTGCCGCCGCCGCCTCACCGGTGCGCGGCTTTGCCTCTGCCCTGCAATCGGCCATCCGCGATGGCTACGGCCTCATCGCCGAGGTTAAGAAGGCCAGCCCCTCGCGCGGCGTCATCCGGCCCGATTTCGACCCGCCGGCCCTCGCCCAGGCCTATGAGGCCGGCGGCGCAGCCTGCCTTTCGGTGCTGACTGACGGCCCCTCGTTCCAGGGCGACGACAGCTTCCTCGTCGCCGCCCGCGATGCCGTGACGCTGCCCGTTTTGCGTAAAGATTTCCTCTACGATCCGTGGCAGGTCGCTGAAGCGCGCGCGCTCGGCGCCGATTGCATCCTCATCATCATGGCCAGCGTCAGCGACGATCAGGCGCAGGAGCTGGAAGAGGCCGCGACCCGCTGGGGCATGGACGCCCTGATCGAGGTGCATGACCAGGACGAGCTTGACCGCGCGCTCCAGCTCTCATCACCGCTTATGGGCATAAATAATCGCAATCTCAAGACCTTTGAGACCGATCTTGAGACGACCCGCACCCTCGCCCGCCTTGTTCCGGCAGAGCGGATGATCGTGGCGGAAAGCGGCATTTTCACGCCTGACCATATCGCCGATCTCGCTCAATACGGCGCCCGCTCCTTCCTCGTCGGCGAAAGCCTGATGCGGCAGGAGGATGTCGAGGCAGCAACCCGCGAGCTGCTGGCCGTGCCGGCCCGGATGGGAGGCCTCTGAGATGCTGAGCCATTTCGACCAGAAGGGCGAAGCGCATATGGTCGATGTCTCGGAGAAAGACGTCACCACGCGTGAGGCCCGGGCCGTTGGGCACATCAAGATGACCCCGCAAACCCTTGAATTGGCACGCTCCGGCACGGCCAAGAAGGGCGATGTGATCGGCACCGCGCGCCTAGCCGGCATCATGGCCGCCAAGCGCACGTCTGACCTCATCCCGCTCTGCCACCCGCTCCCACTCTCCCACGTCTCGCTCGCCATCGAGCCCGATGACGCGCTGCCAGGCCTGCGGCTGAAGGCTGTCGTGCGTACAACAGGGCGCACGGGCGTGGAGATGGAGGCGCTGACAGCCGTCTCGGTCGCGGCGCTGACGCTCTACGATATGCTGAAGGCCGCCGAGAAAGGCATGGAGATCGGAGAGATCCGGCTTGCCTACAAATCCGGTGGCAAATCGGGGGTGTATGAGGCGTGATTAGCGTCGCTGAAGCGCTGGAGCAGCTCTTCGCGCTGGTCACCCCCTTGGGCAGTGAAGAGGTGCCGCTCACCGAGGCCGCAGGCCGCGTGCTTGCCCACCCCATCGCCGCCCGCCGCCTCCAGCCGCCGTTCTCCGCCTCCGCCATGGATGGCTATGCCGTTGCCAAGGCGGATGTCGCCGCCGGTGCAAGGTTGAATGTTGTAGGTGAGAGTGCGGCTGGGCATGGATTTACCGGCCGTATCGGGCCCGGCGAGGCTCTGCGCATCTTCACCGGTGCCCCGGTGCCCGAGGGCGCCGACTTAGTGATCCTGCAGGAGGATGTGACCCGCGAGGGCGATGTGATCACACTCAGCCCCGAGGCGGGCCAGAGCGTCAACATCCGCCCCGCCGGCGCGGATTTCGGCCCCGGCGACGAGCTCTCCGCCCCGCGCCGCCTGTCCCCCGCCGATATCGCCCTCGCCGCGGCGATGAACCACGCCACACTGCCCGTCGCGCGCCGGCCGGAGGTCGCGATCATCGCGACGGGCGACGAGCTGGTGGCGCCGGGAGAAGACCCCGGGCCCGACCAGATCATCGCCTCGAACACCTACGGTCTTTACGCGCAACTTCAGGCGCTTGGCGCGGCCCCGCGCCTGCTGCCCATCGCGCGCGACAATCTGGAGTCTCTCGCCCTGGCCTTCCGCCTTGCCGAGGGCGCCGACCTTGTGATCACGGTCGGCGGCGCCTCTGTCGGCGATCATGATCTGGTGGCCGATGCCGCGGTCGGCGCGGGGCTGGAGCGGAGCTTCTGGAAGGTCGCCATGCGGCCCGGAAAGCCGCTTATGGCGGGGCGCATGGGCGATGCCATGCTGCTGGGATTGCCGGGAAATCCCGTCTCGGCCCTCGTCTGCGGCAGTATCTTCATGGCGCCCGTGATCAGAGCGATGCTCGGCCTGCCCGCCGCCCCGGCCCCGCGCCGCACGGCCCGCCTCGCCGCCCCGCTCGCCGCCAATGGCCCGCGTGAGCATTACCTGCGCGCACAGACGGGGCCGGATGGCGTGACGGCCTTTCCCAAGCAGGATTCCTCGCTCCTCTCGATCCTGTCCAACGCAGATTGCCTGATCGTGCAGCCGCCGAACGACCCGGCGCGCCCCGCCGGGCGCGAGATCGAGGTCGTACCGCTGTAGAAGCGGTTGACACAAAACAGGAACACATATAGAACATTCGCCAAACCAAACGGCGAAGGGCCACAGGATGCTGACGCGTAAGCAGTTGGACTTGCTGGAGTTCATTCACAAACGGGTCCAGCGTGACGGGGTCCCGCCCTCGTTTGACGAGATGAAGGAAGCGCTCGACCTGCGCTCCAAATCCGGAATTCACCGCCTGATCACCGCTTTGGAAGAGCGCGGCTTCATCCGCCGCCTTGCCCACCGCGCCCGCGCGCTGGAAATCGTGAAGCTCCCCGACGCTCTTGAAGAGAAGCTGCGGGCCGAGAAGAAGGTCGTCGACCTGCCCCGCCGCACCAGCCCGCGCCCGACGCCCAAATCGGTGCCCGCCGCGGCGACGATTGCCGCGATGGAACTGCCGGTGATGGGCCGCATCGCCGCCGGTGTGCCGATCTCGGCCATCAGCGAGGTCTCGCACCAGGTGGCTGTGCCGCAATCGATGCTCGGCCAGGGCGATCATTTCGCGCTGGAAGTTCGAGGCGACTCAATGGTCGGCGCCGGTATCAACGATGGCGACATCGTGGTCATTCACGAGACGCAATCGGCCGATGACGGCGACATCGTTGTCGCGCTGGTCGAGGAGGAGGAAGCCACGCTCAAGCGCCTGCGCCGTAAGGGCGGCATGGTGGCGCTGGAAGCGGCGAACCCGGCCTATGAGACGCGCATCTATCGCGGTGACCAGGTGCGTGTGCAGGGCCGCCTCGTAGGGCTTATCCGCTCTTACTGACGTAGCAATGAGGCGTAGCGACAGGCCGGCGCCGCCTCTGGCCGCGGGCCCTGGGCTGTCCATGGGCGCGAGCCTGCATGGTCAGCGGCCGTTTCGATGACGAGCGCGCTGTCGTCCAAGCGGAAGGCGAGCGCGCCGGTGCGGCGCAGGCGCGTGACGTCGTAGACGTCGCAGGGCCGGGTCGCCTCGTCCTCGACGTTCAGCACCAGCACCTCCGCCCCGCCGCAGCCCTCAAGCGAAGCCAGCGCCCGGCTGCCGCGGACCTGAAGGATCGGCGTGCCGGCTAGGCTAAGTGCCACCCGGCCCTCCACCTCTGCCAGCGCCCCCCCTCCCGCCATCTCCTCCTGCGAGGCGAGCGAGCCGTCGTTCTCCAGCCATATGCCGGCGGCGTAGCTGTCGGTCCGCTCCCGGCTCATCGCCCGGCCCTCGGGGGTGAGCAGTCCCAGCAAGCCGCCGCTCTCAGAGACCAGCAGCTCCGGCCGCGCCGCGCCCTGCCAGAGCACCAAAGCCAGCGCCGCGGGCGCCAGCCCTGCCCAGCGGCCCCTGCCCTGCCAAAGCGCCAGGATCAGCCCGCCCAACGCCACCAGTGGCAGTACCAAGGGTGGTGGCGAAACCACGGCCCCGACGGCGCCGTCGGCGGAGGAGATGCGCTCCGCCACCGTGAGGATCCAGCGAGAGCCGGCCTCCATCATGGCCAGGCCCGGCGCCTCCAGCCCCAGCGGCGCCAGCAGCGCGGTGATCACCGCGCCGGGCATCACCAGCAGGCCCATCGCGGGCACGGCCAGCAGGTTCGCCGCCAGCCCGTAGAGCGCCACGCGGTTGAAATGCGCTGCGGCGATGGGGGCCGTGGCCAACCCCGCCACCAGGGATGACATCGCCAGCAGGATCGCCGGCATCGCCCAGCGCCAATGCCTCCCGCGCCGCGCCAAAGGCCAGGGCGAGACGGCGCCAAAGATCGCCACCAGCGCCACCACGGCGGCGAAGGACATCTGAAAGCCCGCGTTCACAAGGCTTTCGGGCCGCAGCACCAGCACCAGCGTCGCCGCCACGGCCACGGCGCGCATCGAGATGGCGCGCCTGTCGAGCAGCACCGCCGTCAGCGCGACGGCCGCCATGATGGACGCGCGCTCTGTCGGCACAGCCCGCCCCGCGAGCGCCAAATAGGCCGCGGCGGCGGGCAGCGCGACGAGCGCTGCCAGCTTCTTGGTGGAGACGCGCAGCGCCAGCGGCGGGATCAGCGCCAGCCCGCCGCGGACGCCGGCGAAGACGAAACCGGTGAGCAGGCCCATGTGCATCCCCGAGATGGCGACGAGGTGGTAGAGGCTGGCGCCCCGCAGCGCCTCGGCCCCGTCGGGGCTCAGCCCCGAGCGGTCGCCCGTCGTCACGGCCGCCGCGAAGCCGCCCGCATCGCCCGCGATCTCGCCGCGCATCCAGAGCGAGAGCGCCCGCCGCGCACGGCCCAGAGGCACCGCGCCGGGTTCGGCCGGCTCCAGCAGCAGAACCGGGGCGCGTGTGTAGCCGAGCGCGCCCAGCCGCTGGAACCAGGCGTGGCGGCGAAAGTCGAAGTCGCCCGGCTCGGCAGGGCCGGAGGGGGGCGACAGATGCGCGGTGGCGATCACCACGTCGCCCGGGCTGGGTGAGAGGTACGCCATCGGCCCGAAGAGCGAGATGCGCACACGCTCTGGGGTGCGGGCGGGCGACATATCCTCCAGCACCACCCGGTCGAGCAGCAGGCGCGGCGCCTCGCTGGCGGAGATGTCGACGGCGCGCACCCGCCCCTCCACCGGGCCATAGTAGCGGAAGCCCAGCACCGGCGCCTCGACTGCGCGCACCCGGGCGCCGGCGAGGCCCGCGCCGAGCGCCACAAGCGCCAGTCCAAGAGCCAGCGGCGCCCAGCCCGGCCCCATGCCCCGCGCGGCCAGCGCAGCGGACAGGCCGGCGAAGCCGATCAGCCCCCAGCCGAGGCCCGAAGGCTCCGCCGGGGCGGACAGATAAAGCCCGATGCCGAGCGCCAGGCAGACCGGCACCCAGGTGAGCAGATGGCCGCGCTGGTGCAGAAGCGGGGCGGGGATGTTGAACCGGCGGCGCACTTGTCCTTTGACCCCCGAGCCACTATCCCCCTCCTGCTGACCCTCTGCTGACATGGTGAACGAAAGGTTAAGTCCCTATGACCCAACCGGAGGTCGTCACCCGCTTCGCTCCTTCGCCGACTGGCGCGCTGCATATCGGCGGCGCGCGCACGGCGCTGTTCAACTGGCTCTTTGCCCGGGGCCGCGGCGGCAAGTTCCTGCTGCGCATCGAGGATACCGACAAGGCCCGCTCGACACCCGAGAACACGCAAGCCATTCTCGACGGCCTCACCTGGCTGGGGATCGATTGGGACGGCGCGCCGATCAGCCAGGCCTCCCGCGCCGCGCGCCATGCCGAGGTTGCCGAAGATCTGCTGGCCGCCGGCAAGGCCTACAAGTGCTTCTCGACCCAGGATGAGATCGAGGCCTTTCGCGAGAAAGCCCGTGCCGAAGGCCGCTCGACGCTGTTCCAGTCGCCCTGGCGCGACGCTGACCCCTCTACCTACCCCGACGCCCCCTATGCCGTGCGCATCAAGGCCCCGCGCGAGGGCGAGACGGTGATCGACGATCAGGTGCAGGGCCGCGTCACGCTGAAGGCCAGCGAGCTCGACGATATGGTGCTGCTGCGCTCTGACGGCAGCCCTGTCTACATGCTGGCCGTGGTGGTGGACGATTTCGACATGGGCGTGACCCATATCATTCGCGGCGACGATCACCTGACCAATGCCTTCCGCCAGAAGCTGATCTACGATGCCATGGGCTGGCCGGTGCCGGTGATGGCGCATATCCCGCTGATCTTCGGGCCCGACGGCAAGAAGCTCTCCAAGCGGCACGGCGCCACGGGCGCCGCCGAGTACCAGGCCATGGGCTATCCGGCGGCGGGGATGCGCAACTACCTCACCCGCCTCGGCTGGAGCCATGGGGACGACGAGTTCTTCACCGACGAGCAGGCCCGCGAGTGGTTCAACCTCGACGGCATCGGCAAGGCGCCGGCGCGGTTCGATACCAAGAAGCTGGAGAACCTGTGCGGCCAGCATCTGGCCCTCGCCAGCGATGCTGCAGTGCTGCAAGAGCTGGAAGGCTACCTGGCGGCAAGCGGCGCACCCGCGCTGACCCCGGCACAATGGAACGCGCTGGAGCAGGCCGTGCCCGCGGCGCGGCAGGGGGCGAAGACTCTCAGCCAAATCATTGAGAAATCACACTTTTCTCTGGCCACACGCCCGCTTGACCTCGACGAGAAAGCCCAGAAGGCGCTCGATCCGGTATCCCGTGGTATACTGGCAGAATTGACGCCGCAGCTGCGAGATGCTAGCTGGTCCCGCAGCGATCTCGAAGAGGTGGTGAAGGCTGCGGCAGACGCGCACGGGCTGGGGCTGGGCAAGCTTGCCGCCCCCCTTCGCGCCACCCTTGCCGGCCGCGCCATCAGCCCGAGTGTGTTTGACATGATGCTGGTCCTCGGCCGCGACGAGACGCTCGCGCGCATTGCCGATCAGGCCACGTGAAGGAAACCTTTGCTCCCCGTCACTATCTTGGGGGCGAACGAAGGTTGGTTTGAGGCCAGCCCCGCTCGGGCGCCGGCTTTAAGATAAGGGGATAACCATGCCTGATTCGACCAAGAATGCGACCCTGCAGATTGGCGACGACAGCTACGAGCTGCCGATCCATTCGCCGACTGCGGGGCCGGACGTGATCGACATCCGCAAGCTCTACGGGCAGGCCGGCGTCTTTACCTACGATCCGGGTTTCACGTCGACCGCTGCCTGCGACAGCACCATCACCTATATCGACGGCGAGGCCGGTGTGCTGCTGCACCGCGGCTACCCCATCGACCAACTGGCCGGTCAGTCGCATTACCTCGAAGTCTGCTACCTGCTGCTCTACGGCGAGCTGCCGAGCGCCAAGCAGCTGGAAGATTTCGAGCAGCTGGTGACCAGCCACACGATGCTGCACGAGCAGATGCAGTATTTCTTCCGCGGCTTCCGCCGTGATGCGCACCCCATGGCCATCATGGTCGGCGTCGTCGGCGCCATGGCCGCCTTCTACCACGACTCGACGGACATCTCCGATCCGCACCAGCGCGAGGTCGCCTCGATCCGGCTGATCGCCAAGATGCCGACGATCGCGGCGATGGCCTACAAGTACTCCATCGGCCAGCCCTTCGTGTACCCGCGCAACGATCTCGATTACGCGGCGAACTTCCTGCACATGTGCTTCTCCGTCCCCGCCGAGCGCTACGACGTCTCGCCGGTGCTGGCGCGCGCGATGGATCGTATCTTCACGCTCCACGCCGATCACGAGCAGAACGCCTCCACCTCCACGGTGCGGCTGGCCTCGTCCTCGGGCGCCAACCCGTTCGCCTGCATCGCCGCCGGCATCGCCTGTCTCTGGGGCCCCGCCCACGGCGGCGCCAACCAGGCCTGCCTGGAGATGCTGCGCGAAATCGGCACGGTCGACCGCATCCCCGAGTTCATCGCCCGAGCGAAGGACAAGAACGATCCCTTCCGCCTGATGGGCTTCGGCCACCGGGTCTACAAGAACTTCGACCCGCGCGCGACGGTGATGAAGGAAAGCGCCGATGAGGTGCTGGAGCTGCTGGGTGTCGAGGACAACCCGGTGCTGCAGGTCGCCAAGGAGCTGGAAAAGCAGGCCCTTGCCGATCCGTACTTCACCGAGAAGAAGCTCTTCCCCAACGTCGATTTCTACTCGGGCATCATCCTCGAGGCGATGGGCTTCCCCACCTCGATGTTCACGCCGATCTTCGCGCTCGCCCGCACGGTCGGCTGGATCAGCCAGTGGAAAGAGCAGCTCGCCGATCCGCAGCTGAAAATCGGCCGCCCCCGCCAGCTCTACCTTGGCGAGACGCAGCGCGATTACGTGGATATCGAGCACCGCTGAGGCGGCGCCGACAGCCAGACATGAAAAGAGCGGGGCCCTGCCCCGCTCTTTTTCGTTGGCGCCAGGGGCGAGGCCCTAGCGGATGATCTCGTCCGAGCTGAGCGCGCGGTAGATCTCGCGGCGCACCAGCTTGCGCACGTTGCGGGTGATCCGCTCACCGAGCGCGCCCTGCAGCTCATCACGGATGATCTCTGTCACCATGCGGCGCAGCACGACCGGGTCGATGGCACCGGCGCTCAGCGCCTGGTCCAGCGCCGCTTCCACGCTGTCCTGCGCAGCATCGGCTGTCTCTTCCAAAGCAGCGCAGGCGAGCATGTCGTCGGTCGGCGCGTCTTCCGATTGCACCTCGGCAAGGGCGCGCGCCCAGGCGGCGGCGGCCGGGTCTGGCCCATCACTTGGCGGCACGACGGGTGGCAGCTCGCTTTGCGCGGGGGTGGAGGGCTCGTCTTCCTCCCCCGGCCACATCTGCGTGTCGTCATCCGCGCGGGGACTGTCGTGGATCAGGCGGAGCGGGCTGCGCCGCTCTTCCGTCGCCGGGGCGAGCGCAACCTCCTGCTTCTCCTCACCGCTGCTCTGCGTGCGGCGGCGGGCGATGGCGGCCTCGAGGCTGGCCACCTGGGCAGCGATCTCGGCGCGGCGATCTTCGCGGCCAGCCGGCGGTGGAAGACGGGTGCCGCTCGGCACGTCTTCGTCTTCATCGTCCAGCTCGGGCCCGATGCGGGGGCCGTCATCCTCGTCGCCTGCCTCGGCGGCAGGTGTGGGCGCGCCCCAATCGGCGGCGCGGCGGGCTGTCATGGCGGGGGCTTCTGCGCGGGGCTCGGGCTGCGGCTCGGGCGCCTCATCGCCCGGCAGATCCAGCGACCATTCCTCATCGGCTGCGCCCTCTGCCGTCTGGGCATCGCGCGCCTCAAACCCGGGCGCCGGCGGCACCGGCCAGTCTTCGGCCTCGCCGTCCTCGTCCACCGCCTCGGCGGCGCTTTCTTCCGGCAGCACGTCAGCCGGGTCGAGGGCGGGCTGGATGCGCTGCGCCGGCGTCAAGATCAGGCGACCGGGCGCGCGCCGCGCTGCCCCCTGCTGTGCCTGAGAAGCCTGACTGCGCTCGCCTTCTGAAACCAGCCTACGGATCGAGGCGAGAACGTCCTCGATGTCTGCGTTCTTTGCTGCGTCCGACATGTGCTCTGCCCTTTTTGGGCCGAGTCTAATCGGCAATCCTTACCAAGCAAACCGCTAAGTGCGGCGCCATTTAGGGAAAGGCCCCGCCCTGCCTCGGGCTCAATTCTGGCCGATGGCCTGCAGCACCCGGTCGAGCGCCTGGCCCTGCTCGGAGCTCCGCGTCGGCGAATCCTGCACCAGGTTGTAATAGGCCGTGGGGTCGTAGATCTGCACGTGCAGCCCCAGCTCCTGCGCGGTCAGCAGGCCCATCGAAGCCAGGACGTTGTACGAGGCGATGGCCTCATCCACCTGGGCAGAGATCAGGTTGGTGCGGGCATCCAGCAGCTCCTGCTCGGCGTTCAGAACGTCGAGCGTGGTGCGCGAGCCGAGATCGGCCTCCTCGCGCACCCCGTTGAAGGCCACCGTCGAGGCATCGACCTGGCGCTGGAAGGCATCGCGGCCGGCGCGGGCCACTTCAAGGTTCGCCCAGGCGTTGCCGACGTTCTGCTCGACGTTCTGCGCCGTCACCAGAAGCTGGGCGCGCGAGGCATCGCGGCGCGACATGAACTGGCGGATCTGGCTGGAGAGCCGGCCACCCTGGTAGATCGGGCCGCTCAGCGACAGCGACATGCTGCGCCCGACGACATTGTCCTGATTGACGCCCACACCAGCCGAGAGGTTGAGGTTCGGCCGCAGCGCCGCCTCGGCCCGCTCGATGCCAAGCTCGGCGGCAGCAACCGCGTGCTGGGCCTGCACGATGCTGGGGTGATGGCGCAGCGCCCAGGCCTTTGCCTCGGCCAGGCTGCGGGTAATCGGCGCCGGGCTCGCCCAGGTCAGGTTGCCCGGCTCACGGCCCACGGCCACCTGGAATTCGTAGACGGCGCGCACCAGCGTGCCCTGCTCGGCCGCATATTGCGAGCGGGCCGCGGCCAGCCGCGCTTCGGCAAGCGAGACATCGGTGCGGGTGATCTCGCCGACTTCGAACCGGTCCTCCGAGGCACGCAGCTCACGGGTGATGAGGTTGACGTTGTTCTGGCGCAGCGTGACGAATTCCTGCGCCCGGCGCAGGTTGAAATAGGCCTGCACGATGCGCATCAGGATTTGCTGCTCGACACTCACCAGCGAGGCCCGGGTGGCCAGCACGTTCTCCTTCTGCGCCTCGACAGCCAGCGCGCCGGCGCCGCCATCGTAAAGCGTCAGCTGGCTGGAGAGCTGCAGCGTGGCGTTGACGAGATCCTGCCCCGGGATCGACTGGAACGTGGTCGAAGCATTGGCCGACCAGTTCACCACCGGCATCAGCGCGGCATTGGCCTGCGCGACATCTTCATCGGCGGCGCGCAGCAGGGCGCGGTTCTGTTCCAGAAGGCCCGAATGCTCGTAGCCGTAGGCCATCGCATCTGCCAGGGATTCCGCTTGCGCCGTACCGGCGAGTGGCGCGACCAGCAGGATCGCGGTGGCGGCCCGCGCCATCCATGTCTTCATGCCCATCTGCCCGCTACCCCCTCAGCGTGTCGGCCGGCGCTATGGCCCGGCCCTTCAGAATGCGAATGCCCGCTCCGCTTCGAAGCCGGGCAGCACCGGCGCGCCGGCGTGGAACAGGTCGCGCCAATGGATGACGCCGTCGATCTTGGTGCCGCAACGCGCGGTGCAATTGGTTCCGTCGGAGAAAAGCGCGGCGACGCGGCCCAGCTCTTTCACCTGATCGGCAAGCGCCTGCGGCATCGTCTCGATGGCGCCCTCGATCAGCATGGCATCATAGGGGCCGCTCTTGGCGGCGCCTTCGGCCAGCGGGCCGGCCATGACGGCGGCATTGTCGATCTCTTCGGCGCTCAGCGCCTGCTCGGCATCGTCGGCCATCTCGCCGGCCTCGACGGCCACGACGAATTCGGCGATGCGCGCCAGAACGGCCGTGGAATAGCCCTGCAGGCAGCCGACATCGAGCACGACATCGTCGCCCTCAAGCTCCAGCGCGTCGATCATCTTGGCAAAGGTGCGCGGCGCCAGCAGCGCGCGACCCGGCGCCAGCACGAGGTTCTCACCGGCATAGGCCGCCTCGCGCAGCGCCTTCGGCACGAAGCGTTCGCGCGGCACATGCAGCATAGCTGCGATGATGGGATATTTGGTCACATCCGAGGGCCGGACCTGGGTATCGACCATCATCGTGCGGCGGCGGGCGAAATCGGCCATGGCTCACTCTGCTTGCAAGGGTCCGTTGCGGTTGGTGATGCCATAGCTCCCCGCCACCTTCAACGACAGATCGCCCTGCCCTGGCCCTCTGCGACCTTGCGCCCCCGCCTTGCATGCCCCGGGGCCCTGAGCTATCAGAGCGGCGCTCAGGCGAGTGGGCAGGTAGGTTATGCAGCGGATTGCAAATCCGTCTAGACCGGTTCGATTCCGGTACTCGCCTCCAAGCATCCTCCATCCCTCCGAAATGACACCCCGGTGCCCGCGCCGGGGCGCTTAACGCCACGTTTCGGCGCGATAAATTGTGCCCCGTGGGCGAAGGTTCACAGAAACGTGTCATGGCGCGGCTAGCGAGGCGGCGGGGCCACTGCCACTTCAATCACGATTTGGTGGTGGTCCAGCACCGCCCCTGAGCGACGCAGCAAGATGAGTGAGCCCGTGTCCTCCAGCCTACCCCGCCCCGTCCCGCGAGCGCGTGTCCGAACGCTGTTTCTCTCCGATCTGCATCTCGGCGCCCGCGCCTCTCGCCCGCAGGAGGTTCTGGAGTTCCTCTGCGAGCATGACGCCGAGCAGATCTATCTCGTCGGCGATATCCTCGATGTCTGGCACGGCGGCCCAGTGCATGCCCGCGAGGCCGCCGAGGCGCTGATCGCCGAGCTGGGCCGCCGCGCGGCCGAGGGCACGCGGATCACCTATCTCGTCGGCAACCACGATGCGCCGCTGCGCCGCCTGCCCACAGTGATCCCTCACTGGGCGCGCAAGGCCGGGTGGGAGATATGCGATGCGGTCTATCATGAGAGCGCCGATGGCCGGCGCTTTCTGGTGCTGCATGGCGACCAATGCGACTCGCGGCTGATGCGCTGGCAGGGGCTCACCCGGATCGGGAGCCGCACCGACGCGGCCCTGCGCCGGTTCGACGATTGGCTCGGCCAGAAATTCTTCACACGAGAGCCTGACCGGCGCACGCCGATCCAGCGCAGCATCTCCTTCGTCAGCGGTTTCTTCGTGATGGCCGGGCGCTACGAGAACCGCCTGCTGGCCATGGCCCGCGCCGGCAAGGCCGATGGCGTGATCTGCGGCCATTCGCACAAGCCGATGCTGCTGGATGTCGAAGGCACGATCTTCGCCAATTGCGGCGACTGGATCGACAGCTTCACCGCGCTCACCGAAAGCCATGACGGCGCGCTGCGCCTGGTGAAATGGGTGCGTGACGAGCCGCAGGTGGCCCCATCCTCGGCTCCGGCCCCCACCGGCGCGCTGGCAGCGGAGCATTAGCCATGCTGGGTGAGCTCCTCTTCGGCACTCTCGCCGCCGCCCCGCTCGGCGCGCATCTGGCCAGCGCCGCGCTGGCCTCCGCCCGGCCCTTGCTGCGGCGTGACCGCCCGGCGCCGATACGGCCTTTCCTATCGCTGATCCGCCCTGTGAAGGGGCTCGACCCGCACGACCGCGAGACGCTGGAAAGCTCGTTCCGCCAGGACTACCCGGAATACGAGATCCTGTTCTGCGTGGAGGACGAGGACGACCCAGCTATCCCCGCGCTGCGCCAGATGATCGACGACCATCCCGGCCAGAAGGCGCGCGTGCTCATCGGGGGCAGCCGGCTCAGCGCCAATCCCAAGCTCAACAATATGGAGAAGGGTCTGGCCGCCGCGACCAGCGACTGGCTGGTCTTCACCGATGCCAATCTTATGCTGGCGCCCGACTACCTCTCGGGCCTCGTCGACAGCTGGAAGCCGGGAACAGGGCTCGTCTCTGGCCCGCCGCTGGGCACGGAAGCGGAGAACTTCTGGGGCGCCGTCGAATGCGCCTTTCTCAACACCAGCCAGGCCCGCTGGCAGCTCGCGGGCGATGCGCTCGGCGCCGGTTTCGCGCAAGGCAAGACGCTGTTCTACCGGCGCGACGTGCTGGAGGCTGGCGGCGGCCTTGCCGCGTTGGGGCGCGATCTGGCCGAGGATGTCGGCTCGACCAAGCTGGTGCGCGGCCAGGGGCTGCGCGTGCGCCTGCCCCGGCGCCTCTCGGCCCAGCCCGTCGGCCACCGCACCGCCGGCGCCGTCTGGGACAGGCAGCTGAGGTGGAGCATCATCCGCCGGCAGGGCTTTCCCGCCATCTTCGCGCTGGAGCTGCTGCAGGGGCCGGCCGTCGGCCTGCTGAGCATGCTGGCGCTTGCGCTGATGGGCGCGATGCCGGCGGCGCTCCCCCTCGCCTACCTCGCGCTCTGGTACGGGGCTGAGGCGCTCTTCGCCCGGGCCATCCGCCTGCCCCTCGGCCCGCGCGACCTTGCCGCCATGCTCACGCGCGACTTTCTCTTCCCCGCCATTTGGGCCGCAAGCCTAGTGCGGCGCGGCTTCGTCTGGCGCGGCCATTCGGCATCGACGCCGCAGGCAGGCTGATGTTTGGGCTCGACGCCATAGCGTTGCTGCTCGGCAAATACGGGCTGGCACTTCTTGCGCCCATAGCGGTGATCGAGGGGCCGATCGTCACGGTCATCGCCGCCTGGCTGGCCAGCACGGGCCGGCTGGAACTTGGGCCGGTGGTCATTGTGGTGATCCTGGCCGATCTCATCGGCGATTTCGTGGCCTATGCGATCGGCCGATGGGGCCTTGGGAAGCTGCCGCAAGGCTGGCGGCGCAAGATGGGCCTGCGCCCGGCGCGCATCCGCGGCCTGACAGGGCACTATGCTCAGAAAGGCGGGCGCACGCTGTTGCTCGGCAAGCTCACCCATTCGATGGGCTTCCCCGTGCTGGTGGCGGCGGGCACGGCGCGGATGAGCGTGGCACAGTTCCTTTGGTACAACTTCCTCGGCACCGTGCCGAAGAGCCTGTTCTTCGTGGCCCTCGGCTACGGTTTCGGCGCCGCCTATGGCCAGATCGACGACTGGATGGCGCGCATTTCGCTAGGGCTTCTCGTGGTGCTGGTCGCCGCGGCGGGAAGCTGGTTCTTCTATCGAAAGCGCAACCGATGACTGGCGTCACCTGCCTGCTGCCCGCCTATAACGAGGCGGCCCGCATCGGCCCGGTTCTGCAGGCCGCGCTGGCCTGCCCCGAAATCGGCGAGGTCATCGTGATCGACGACGGCTCGACCGACGGCACCGCCGAGCTGGCCGAGAGCTTCGCCGCCCCGCATCTGCGCGTCCTCCGCCAGCCCCGCAACGGCGGCAAGGCGCGCGCCATCGCCGCCGGCCTGCGCGCGGCGCGGGGCACATATGTGATGTTCCTCGACAGCGATCTCACCGGCCTGACGCCCGATGACCTGTCGCGCCTGGCCAGCCCGGTGCTGACGGGCGAAGCGGGCGCATCGATCAGCCTGCGCGGCAATGCGCCTGCGCCGTGGCGCGCGATCGGGCTGGATTACATTTCGGGCGAGCGGGTGATGCCCTTCGCCCTGCTGGAGCCGGAGCTGACGGCCATCGAGCGCCTGCCGGCCTTCGGGCTGGAGGTGTTCCTCAACCGTCTCTGGCTGTCGGCGGGACTCTCGATCGCCGTGGTGGCCTGGCCCGATGTGGCCAGCCCGCTCAAATCGCGGAAATACGGGCTGCTGTCGGGCCTGCGGGCCGATGCCGGCATGATGCGTGACATCTTCCGCACCATCGGTCCCTTTGGCGCGCTCGGCCAGATCCGGGCGCTCGGCGCGCGCCGGGTCTGACCGCGCCCAGTGCTTTAGCTCGTCACGACGGTCTTGGCGTCCTGATCCGGGGCGTCGAGCGGCAGGTGCCGGTCTTCGAGGATCATCAGGTTCTCGTGCCCGACCACATCGCTCTTGGTCTTGTAGCCGATCACGTCCTCGACGCTCATGTCGAGGTTGCGCGCCATCAGCATAGTCTCTTCCGAAGAGAAGTTCGTCAGCCCGCGCGCGAATTCGCGGCCGCTGTCATCGTAGATGTGCAGCACGTCGCCCTTCACGAATTCGCCCTGCATCGAGATGATGTCGCCCCGCGCGATGCCGCGCTTCTCTCGGCGCACCCGCTCGATGGCCTCGTCGGTCACCACCAGCGTGCCCGACACCTGCAGCCGGTTCGACAGCCACACCTGCAGCGGCGAGGCGGTGCGCCCGGTAACGAGGCAGCGCGTGTGGCGACGCTCGCGGTTCAGCACCGAAGAGATCGGCCGCTCGATGATGCCGTCGGCGATGATCGTCTCGACGCCGGCATTCTGCGCCATGTTGGCGGCGAGCATCTTCGTCAGCATACCGCCCGAGCCGAGCTCGGAGATCGAGGTGGTGCTCTCCAGATGCTCCGAGACGTCGTTCAGCTCTTCGATGAACACGGCGCCGGGCTCGGAGGGGTCGCGGTCGTAGAGCCCTTCGACGCTGGTCAGGATGATCAGGTGATCGGCCTCGACCATCTGCGCGACCTTGGCCGAGAGCCGGTCGTTATCGCCCACGCGCAGATCGCGGGTCGCGATGCTGTCGTTCTCGTTGATGATCGGCATGATGTCGTTCTCGAAGAGCCGCATCATGGTGTTCTTGATGTTCAGGAAGCGCCGGCGCTCTTCCATATCTTCCACCGTCACCAGCATCTGGGCCACGTTCATGCCGTGCTCGGAGGCGAGCTGGCGGTAGGCGTTCATAAGCAGCGGCTGGCCGCAGGCGGCGGCGGCCTGCTTGTCGAGAATGCCGGCGTCTTCGGGCCGTTTGCCGATCATGTTGAGCCCCAGCGCGACCGAGCCGGAGGAGGTGAGGATGATGTCATGCCCCTGCGCCTGAAGCTCGGCGAGATCGCTCATCAGGCCGTTCATGAAGGCGTATCTCAAGGTCAGCCGCTCGCTGTTGGCCAACAGGCTGGAGCCGATCTTGACGACGATCCTCTTCTTCTCGGACACAGAAGCTCTCCTCTAACGTTTTGTTCTTGCTCAATTTCCGGTTGCGGTTTGCGCTGCAGGCTTGAGACCTGTAGCACATTGGCCACATAAGACATGCGCCCTATAACATGGCTGACCGCGTGGTCCGCAACCACCTCACCCGCCATTCCGGGCGGGCCGGCGGAGTTTGGCGCTGCACTGCAGCGTGACTGCGCAGAGACACATGGGCACCGAGCCCGAAGAGACAAGGGGGCTGCCCCCTGGCGCCCGAAGCGCCGGGCCGGGCGCCCCGCAACAAGGAGACGACATGAAGATTCTGCTGATCGGATGTGGCAAGATGGGCGGCGCGATGCTGCGCCAATGGGCGGGCAATTCCGCCAATGACTTCACGGTGGCCGACCCGGCCGCGAGTGACCTGCCCGCCGGCGTGACCCATGTCACCGAGCCCGGCGCGCTGGAGCCCGGCTCGTTCGACGCCATCATCATCGCCATCAAGCCGCAGATGATCGCCGATGTGCTGCCCGATTACACCGGCGCGCTGAAGGACGGTGGCTGCTTCATCTCCATCGCCGCCGGCTGCTCTGTCGCCACCATCGCCGGCATCGTCGGCGAGCGTGCCATCATCCGCGTCATGCCCAACCTTGCCGCCATGGTCGGCCAGGGTGTGTCTGGCCTCTATGCCAACGACCTCTGCACCCCCGCCCAGGCCGGCGCTGTGACCGAGCTGATCGGGGAGACGGGCACCTGCGTTCCGCTAGACAGCGAAGACGAGATCGACCGGCTGACCGCGATCTCCGGCAGCGGCCCGGGCTATGTGTTCGAAATCCTGCGCGCCTATGTCGCCGCGGCGGAATCGATGGGCTTCTCGCCCGAGACCGCCCGCCAGCTCGTTCTCGACACCGTCACCGGCACCGTCGAGACGGCGCGCCAGTCGGGCCAGAGCCTTGAAGACCTGCGCCTTTCGGTCACCTCCAAGAACGGCACCACCCAGGCCGGGCTGGAGCAGCTGATGCGCGACGGCACGCTCGACAGCCTGCTCAGCGACACCGTGCGCGCCGCCTATGACCGCGCGGTCGCCCTTCGATAACCGCGCCCCGATTTTCCCGCCTGAAACAGACGAGGACCCCATGAAAGACATCGACACCAAAACCGATATCGCCGCCTATGTGGCCGAGCTGGGCGCCCGCGCCCGCACCGCCGCAACCGAGCTTGCCATGGCGAGCACCGACCAGCGCAACGAGGCGCTCCGCGCCGCCGCCAAGGCCCTGCGCGCCCGCCGCGCCGAAATCCTTGAGGCCAACGCCCAGGATCTCGCCGGGCTGGAAGGCAGCGGCAAGGATGCCGCCTTCATCGACCGGCTGACGCTCAACGAAGAGCGGGTCGACGGCATGGCCGAGGCGGTGGAAGCCATCGCCGCCCAGAGCGACCCGCTCGGCCGCGTGCTCGCCACCTTCGACCGGCCGAACGGGCTGAAGATCGAGCGTGTCGCCGTGCCCATCGGCGTGATCGCGATGATTTATGAATCGCGCCCCAACGTCGGCTCGGATGCCAGCGCGCTCTGCCTGAAATCGGGCAATGCCATCATCCTGCGCGGCGGCTCCGAAAGCCTGCATTCCACCCGCGTCATCACCGCCTGCATGGCCGAAGGACTTGAGGCCGCGGGCCTGCCGCAAGATGCCGTGCAGCTCGTCGACACCACCGACCGCGAAGCCGTGAAGCTGCTGCTGAACAGCACCGAGACGGTCGATCTCGTCATCCCGCGCGGCGGCCGCGGCCTGGTCGGCCTCGTCCAGCGCGAAGCCAAGGTGCCGACGCTGCTGCACCTTGAGGGCAACAACCACACCTACATCCACACCAGCGCCGATCTCGCCAAAGCGGTGGACGTCGTGCGCAACGCCAAGATGCGCCGCACCGGCGTTTGCGGCGCCACCGAATGCGTGGTGCTAGACAAGGCCGTCGCCGCCGAAGCGCTGCCCAAGCTCGCCGCCGTGCTGGAGGATTGCGAGCTCTGCGGCGACGAGGCCGCCCGGGCGATCCTGCCCGGACTAACTGCCGCGACCGAGGAGGACTGGGACACCGAATATCTCAGCAACCGCCTGTCGCTGAAAGTGGTCGACGATCTGGCCGAGGCGATCCGCTTCGTGCAGGCCCATTCCTCGGGCCACACGGATGCGGTGATCGCCGAAGATGCCGCCGCCGCCCGCGCCTTCATGAGCGCCATCGACTCGGCAATCGTGATGCACAACGCCTCGACCCAATTCGCCGATGGCGGCGAGTTCGGCATGGGGGCAGAGATCGGCATCGCGACGGGCAAGATGCATGCCCGCGGCCCCGTCGGTGCCGAGCAGCTCACCAGCTTCAAGTACTTCGTGCACGGCTCGGGCCAGACCCGGCCCTGAGCGATCCAGCGGGCGCCCTTCCACCGGGCGCCGGAGCTGCCCTCGCTGGCCACTTGACTTACCCGATAACTTCACTCAGGAATAAGCCAAGCCGCCAGCGAGGAGCGCCGCCATGCCATCTGAGACAGCCCAAAGAGGTGCCGCACCCGTCGGCCATCTGGCCGAACTCGGCGAGGTCGAATCCTCCGCCATCATCGCGCTGCGCCTGTGGTGCGACGGTGCCCGCGGCGAGATCGGGCTCACCGATGCGGGGCTCGAGGCGCTTGGCGACACCATGCAGCTCCTCCTCGGCCACGGTCGCCGCAAGCTGATGCGCCACGGCGCCGGCTGCTCCTGCCTTGGCGGTGACGAGGCCTGCTTCGCCCAGCTCGTCGCCCTCGCCGCCTGCGGCGAGCAGGACGAGGCGCTGATGCTGGCGATGCTGATGGTGCGCGCCGACATGGCTCCCGGCCTCGCCCATCACGCCGGTCGGCTCGGGCGCGCCATCGCGGCGCTGGGCGCACAAGCCCGCCGCCCGCATGCCGCAGCTCCGGTGAGCCACGTCCTGCATTAGGCGGCACCATGCCCCATTGCTGCGGCCCGTAATGGCCTTATGTTAACGGTTTCACGGCAGAAACCGGCCAAGCTCATGATCCGCTATGCACTCTCCTGTGCCGAGGGGCACGACTTTGAAAGCTGGTTCGCCAGCGCCGCCGCCTATGACAGCCTCGCGGCTGCCGGGCATCTGAGCTGCGCCATCTGCGGCAACGGCAAGGTCACCAAGCGCCTGATGGCCCCCGCCGTCGGCGCCGAGAAGGACGAGCCCGCTGCCCCCCGCCTCTCTGCCCCTGCCAGCCGTATGGAAGAGGTGCTCGCCAGTTACCGCCGCAAGGTCGAGGCAGAGAGCGATTACGTTGGCCTCTCCTTCGCGAAAGAGGCGCGCGCCATGCATGACGGCGAGGTGCCGCAGCGCGCGATCTACGGCGAGGCCCGGCTCGACGAGGCGCGCAGCCTCATCGAAGACGGCATCCCCGTCGCGCCCCTGCCCTTCCGCCCCAAGGCCAAAAACAACTAGGCGCCCCTTTACCCTCGCTTTTCTCAAAATATCCCGGGGGGAGCCGTCAGGCGGGGGGCAGCGCCCCCCTCCACTCTCACAGCCCGCGACACCGCTGCCATTGCACCCCGCCGCCCCCTTCATTAAGAGCGCCGGCGGACGTGTCAGGGACAGCTCATGCCCATTCTGGTGATGAAATTCGGCGGCACCTCAGTCGCCTCGATCGACCGCATCCAGCGGGCCGCCAAGCGCGTGGCGCTGGAGGTGGCGAAGGGCTACGACGTGATCGTCATTGTCTCCGCCATGTCGGGCAAGACCAACGAGCTGGTCGGCTGGGTCAACGAGACCGCCCCGCTCTATGATGCGCGCGAATACGATGCCGTGGTGTCGAGCGGCGAGAATGTCACCGCCGGCCTGATGGCGCTGCGCCTGCAGGAAATGGACGTGCCCGCCCGCTCGTGGCAGGGCTGGCAGGTGCCGGTGCAGACGACCTCTGCCCATGGCTCCGCCCGCATCGAGGCGATCCCCACCGAGAACCTCTCCCGCAAATTCGCCGAGGGCATGAAGGTGGCCGTCGTCGCGGGCTTCCAGGGCGTCAGCCCGGAGGGCCGCATCACCACGCTCGGCCGGGGCGGCAGTGACACCACCGCCGTCGCCTTCGCCGCCGCCTTCGGGGCCGAGCGCTGCGACATCTACACCGATGTCGACGGCGTCTATACGACCGACCCGCGCATCTGCGAGAAGGCCCGCAAGCTCGACCGCATCGCCTTTGAAGAGATGCTGGAGCTGGCGTCCCTCGGCGCCAAGGTGCTGCAGACCCGCTCCGTCGAGCTTGCGATGCGCTACAAGGTGAAGCTGCGGGTGCTCTCCAGCTTCGAGGAACCCAGCGACGAGGCCGGCACGCTCGTCTGCGACGAGGAGGATATCGTGGAAAGCAACGTGATCTCGGGCATCGCCCATTCGCGCGACGAAGCGAAGATGACGCTCATCTCCGTCGCCGACCGCCCCGGCATCGCCGCCGCCATCTTCGGCCCGCTGGCCGAGGCGGGGGTGAACGTCGACATGATCGTGCAGAACATCTCGGAAGATGGCCGGACGGACATGACCTTCTCCTGCCCCACCGACCAGGTGCTGCGGGCGCAGACGGCGCTGAACGCGGCGCGCGAGGTCGGCTCGATCAACTTCCACGATCTGGACTGTGACAACGGCGTCGCCAAGGTCTCCGCCGTCGGCATCGGCATGCGCAGCCACACGGGCGTTGCCGCCAAGATGTTCAAGGTGCTGGCCGACGAGGGCATCAACATCAAGGTCATCACCACGTCGGAGATCAAGATCTCCGTGCTGATCGACCGCAAGTATATGGAGCTGGCGGTGCAGGCCCTGCACGACGCCTTCAACCTCGATAAGGCCGCCTGATGAGCACGCAGGCGGAGATGGAGACAGCCCTTGTCGACATCCTCCGCCGCGCCCTGCCCGGCTTCCAGGAGCGGGTGAAGTGGAACGCGCCGAGCTTTGCGCAAGGTGACGTCGATCTCATCACCCTGCGCCTGCCGCCAAAGGGCGGCGCGCAGGTGATCTTCCACCGCGGCGCCAAAGCGGTGGACACGCGCACCGGCACCCGCATTCTGGACGAGCCGCGCCTGATCTGGGCGACCGACCAGCGCGCCCATGTGGCCTTTGCAAGCGTCGCCGAGGTTGAGGCATCGGCCGACTGGCTGGCCGAGACCGCCCGCGCCTGGGCCACCCTCTCGTAGGGCGCGTATTCGGCGCGCATCTCGCCGTGCGCGAGGCCCGGCGAATGAGAAACTCTCGTGACGGTTGCAGCCGCCCCTCCCCTTTTCGGGAAAGAACGCCTATACATGCCAGCCGGGAGCAGCGAGGCAGAATGACCGACCCCGTCGACAGCGATAACAGATCCGAAACCGAAAGCCGCAAGATGCTCGGCCGCCTGCGCGAGGCGCTGGCAGAGGATGCCGCCGGCCAGGCCCGGCTCGACAAGATCGTGCAGCTCATCGCCTCGTCGATGCAGACAGAGGTCTGCTCGATCTACCTCTTCCGCGATCAGGACACGCTGGAGCTCTGCGCCACCGAAGGGCTCGAGGCCGAGGCCGTGCACCAGACGCGCATGCGCCTGGGCGAGGGCCTCGTCGGGCGCACCGCCAAATCGCGGCAGATCATCAACACCGCCGATGCCCCCGCCGCCCCCGGCTTTCGCTACATGCCGGAGACGGGGGAGGAGCGGTATTCGTCGTTCTGTGGCGTGCCGGTCCAACGGCTGGGAGACCGGCTCGGCGTGCTCGTCGTGCAGTCGAAGGCCGCGCGCGAATACACGCCCGATGAGGTTTACGCGCTGGAAGTCGTCGCCATGGTGCTGGCCGAGATGGCTGAGCTGGGCGCCTTCGTTGGCGAGGGCGCAGCCCTCTCGGCCCGCCACCAGCACCCGGTGCTGTTCCGCGGCACGCAGGGCCAGGAGGGCGCCGCCGAGGGACGCGTGTTCCTTCACGAGCCCCGCGTCGTGGTGACCAACCCGATCTCCGACGATCCCGAGAACGAGCTGAAGCGCCTCCGTGACGCGGTGGATCAGCTACGGTCGATGGTCGACGACATGCTCAGCACCGCCCGATCGGTGGATGCCGAGCAGGTGCAGGTGCTGGAAGCCTACCGCATGTTCGCCAATTCCAAGAGCTGGATGCGCCGGATGGAGGCTGACGTCGCCGCCGGCCTCTCCGCCGAGGCTGCGGTGGAGAAGGAGCAGGGCGTCGCCCGCGCCCGCATGGGCACGTCGAACGACGCCTATCTGCGCGAGCGGATGCATGACCTCGACGATCTGTCGAACCGCCTCCTGCGCATCCTCACCGGTCAGGGCCGCGATACCGGCGCCGACATCCCCGACAACCCGGTGCTCGTGGCCCGCAACATCGGCCCCGGCGAGCTCCTTGATTACGGCAAGCGCCTGAAGGGCATCGTGCTGGAAGAGGGCTCCGTCGGCTCTCACGCCGCCATCGTCGCCCGTGCCTGGGCGATCCCGCTCATCATTCATGCGCGCGGCATCACCACCGAAGCGTTGAACGGCGACGCGATCCTCGTCGATGGCGATCAGGGCGTCGTGCACCTGCGCCCCGACGAGCAGGTCAAAAAGGCCTTTGCCGACAAGATCGCCATGGCCGAACGCGCGATGGAGCGCTACGCCTCGATCCGCGATCTGCCCTGCGTGGCACGCTGCGGCACCGAGATCGGGCTGCACATGAACGCGGGCCTGATGGCCGACCTGCCCTCGCTGCCCTCGTCGGGCGCGCTCGGCGTCGGGCTGTTCCGCACCGAGCTGCAGTTCCTGATCCGCAACCAGATGCCCAAGCGCGCCGAGCTGTCGGCGCTTTATGGGCGGGTGATGGATGCCGCCGGCGGCAAGCGCGTGGCCTTCCGCACCCTCGATATCGGCTCGGACAAGGTGCTGAGCTACATGAAGCCCAATGACGAGCCGAACCCGGCCATGGGCTGGCGGGCGATCCGCGTGGGGCTCGATAAGCCGGGCGTGCTGCGCATGCAGCTGCAGGCCTTGGTGCGCGGCGCAAATGGGCGGCCGCTAACGATCATGTTCCCCTTCGTCGCGCATCCCAGCGAATTCCACGCCGCCAAGGCCGAGTTCGACAAGGCGATGGAGCGCGAGCGCATCCTCGGCCATGTGTTGCCCGAAAGCGTGGAGGTCGGCGCCATGCTGGAGACGCCGAGCCTCGCCTATGCGCCGCAGAGCTTCTTCGAAGAGGTCGATTTCATCTCGATAGGCGGCAACGATCTAAAGCAGTTCTTCTTCGCCGCCGACCGTGAGAACGAGCGCGTGCGCCGCCGCTACGACACGCTCGATGTCAGCTTCCTCAGCTTCCTCGAACTCATCGCCGAAAAATGCCGCGCCGCCGGCACACCGCTCTCCTTCTGCGGTGAAGATGCGGGCCGCCCGCTGGAGGCGCTCTGCTTCGCCGCCCTCGGCTTCAAGCAGCTCTCGATGCGCCCCGCCTCCATCGGCCCGGTGAAGCACCTGCTGCGCTCGGTCGATCTGAGCGAGGTGCGCGGCATCATCGACGAAGCGCGCGAGAGCGGTGCCCAATCCATCCGCGGCCCGATCCGCCAATGGCTGAACCGCGCCGGGTGGTATGTGGCGTGAGTCTGTCCGCCGGCTAGAAACCAAGCGGCCCGCCCTGCGCACGCGGCGCGCACGGGGCTGGGGGCAGCGGTAATGTTGTGATTGCGGCGCCGCGGGCCTAGCCGCCAGCCATCTTCACCGGCATGCGGCGCTTCGCCAGCTCCTTATGGAAGCACTCCAGCACCTGATCGTCGTCATAGGTGCGGGCCAGCTTGCGCAGGCCGAAATGCACATGCGCCATTTCGGTGTAGTAGCCCACGAAGGCAAAGTTCGTGCCCGCCCCGGCGAAGGCGCCGAGCAGTGGCACCGCCTGCGTGGCGAGCTTCTGCGTGAGCACCGTCGCGAATTTCGGCGCCACGCGGGCGATCATCTTGTGCAGCGCCGCGCCCGTCAGCGTCATGCGGGCGCCGAGGAAGGCCGTGTCGATGCCGGCATCCGGCTCCCCGGGGCCGCCCGAGCCGAAGACGCGCAGGCATTCCAGCCGCGTCTCTTCGGAATCGGCATCCTCGCCGTATTCCTCGGCCACACCCTGCACGGCGCGGAAGATGATGGTCGTGGCGACCGGCACTTCCGCCAGCGCCGTGCCCAACCCGCCAAGGCCGCCAATCGCGCCAGAGGCAGTGCCGAGCGCCCGATGCAGCCTGTCGCCCTTAGGCGCGCTGCGGGCGCGCCGGGCCAGATGATAGGCCCGCTCCAACCCCAGTCGCGCGGCGCTCTCGATAGCCGCCCGGCCCGACTTTGGCAGCAGCTTCAGCCCGTCCTCGACCTGGCCGCCGACGAGGTTCACGGCACGGATAAGCAGGCCGCCAGCCTCCAGCTGCCGCTTGGCGAGGGCAGCAATGGCCTCGCGGCCCGCGTCGTCCAGCGGCTTGTCGGGATTGATGATGCGCATGCGGGGCTCGTCGCTCATGCAGCTAGAAATGGGGCGTGCCCGCGGGTTTGGCAAGCGCGCGGTGCTGCGGATCGACGCGGGGCGCTCCCAGACATCGCCACACCTCCCGAGCCGTCACTCCGCCTTCGTTACCTCGCCCGCAAGGCCATCCCAGCCGCCCTCGGCCAGGTCGAGCCCCAGCACCCGCTCGGGGTTCGTCGGCGGCGGCATCACCACGCCCTCCAGCTTTTCGAAGCCGAAGCGCCGATAATAGGGGTAGTCGCCCACCAGCATCATGCGCGCATGGCCGAGGGCCCTCGCCCGTTCGATCACCTCAAGGATCAGCGCCGCGCCCAGCCCCTCACCCTGCCGCGTCGGGTGGACGGCGACGGGCCCCAGCAGCAGCGCCGGGGCGCCGCCCACCAGCACCGGCCAGCAGCGGATGGCGCCAACCACCACTCCGGTCTTGTCGCGGCGGATGCGGCAGAGCTCGGCCACGGCCGCCACATCCTCGCGCAGGCGGTAGGACGACAGCGCCGTGCGGCCGGGGGCAAAGACGCTGTCCATCAGCGCTTCGACCTCCCACCAATCCTCCGGCATCTCCTGCGGATAGGGATCTTTTGCCGCGTCCACCCCGCCCCCCTTTCGGCTGGACCCCGCCCTTACATGAGGCTACGCCCGGCGGCAAACCCCGCGAGGACCGTATGTTTTACCGCCCCGAAGACGGCCATGGCCTGCCGCGCAACCCCTTCAACGCCCTCGTCTCGCCCCGGCCCATCGGCTGGATCTCTTCGCGCGGGACAACGGGTGTCGACAACCTGGCGCCCTATTCCTTCTTCAACGCCGTCGCCTACACGCCACCGCAGGTGATGTTCGCCTCGACCGGCACGAAGGACAGCCTGAGCAACATCCTCGAAACCGGCGTCTTCTGCTGCAACATCGTCGAGCACGCCGCCCGCGACGTCATGAACATGACCTCGGGCAGCCATGACCGCACCGTCTCGGAATTCGACATCGCCGGCATCGAGAAGGCCGAATGCGAGACGATCGCCTGCTCGCGCGTCGCCGGCGCCCCGGCGGCGCTCGAGTGTAAGCTGAGCCAGGTCGTGGATCTGGAGGGCGGCGACAATCACCTCGTCCTCGGCGAGGTCACCGGCATTCATATCCGCGAAGATTGTCTGCTCGATGGGTTCTTCGACGTCACCCGCTTCGGCATGCTCACCCGGCTGGGCTACCAGGATTACGGCGTGATCCGTGAGGTGTTCCAGCTGACGCGTCCGAAATAGGCCCGCCGCAGGGCGAGCCGCGCCATCCCGCTTGCACTGGCGCCCTGCCCCGCGCTATCTCCGCCCATCCCCCGAAACGGAGAGACCTATGGGCATCGACACCGAGCGCGACATCGAGGCAAACCTGCAGATTGGCCCGACGGATCGCGGCATGGTCCGCCTTTTTGTCGAGGCGGGCGGCACCGAGATCCCCATGGATTTCACCCCCGACGAGGCTGAAGAGATCGCCGAAGAGATCCGCGCGGCAGCCCGTGGCGCGCGCTCCGTCAAGACGCGCAAGTAGTCCTTACGAGACAAAGGCGCCCACGCCCGGGTCGCGGTAGCTTTGCAGCCGCCGCGCGGCGTGGCGCGCGAAGGTGAGCATCAGCGCCTTGCGCCGGGCGCCGGCCAGTTTGCTCTCGGGCCCGATGCGCAGGATCTCGGCATCGTAGCTGTCGGCGATGATCAGGCCCGTCTCCTCGGGCAAAAGATCGACGGGAAACTCCTCGCCCACCGCCCAAAAAAATCGGTCGCACCAGGGCAGATAGCCCTGCCATTTGTGATCGGTCATGTAATCGGCGCGGCTGGATTTGCACTCGATCACCCAGATCTCGCCCTTCGGCCCCACCGCCATCACATCGACGCGCAGGCCCCGCTCGGGCACCAGCTCCTCCACGGTGACGAAGTCATGATCGGCCAGATGGCGGCAGACGCCGCGGGCGATCAGCTGGCCAGGTTGAAGGAGCGGCAGGTCGGACATGGGCAAAGCATGAACAATCCGTGAACACTGGTCAAGATGGCCGAGCCCGGGCGCCGTCCGCGTGCGTCTGGCTCCCGGCGCGCGGCGCCCCGGGGATCCCTCGGGCGGGCGGGCGATTGCCGAAGGCGAGGCCGCCTGACCGAGCTGCCCCTTGCAGGAGGCGGGGCAGCGGCCTACCTGTCGCCTTGGCGGGCTTCTGCTCTTCTCGTGACATGGGTCAATTCCGGTGGCCTTAAGCAAATCCGAGGGAGCTGGCTCTGGCCGGATCTTGGTCCGGTTACCTGGCGCCCACCTGTATGAACAGGTCCTCGGGAATTTAAACCCCCACGGTTGCAGCGGTTCCCGTCACTTACCTCCCCTCCTTCCGGGGGGAGGACAGTGTCGGGGTGAAGGTGGCGAGAACCCCGCCCTACAGGGCCGCGACGAGCTCTGCGAAATGCTCGCCGCGTTTCTCGAAATTGTCGTATTGATCAAAGCTCGCCGCCGCCGGCGCCAGCAGCACCACCTCGCCCGGCTCGGCCTCTGCCGCCGCGCTGGCGACCGCCACATCCATCGTGCGGCAGATCTCGGCCTCCACGCCCGGCAGCTGGCGGGCGAAGGCCTCTGCCTCACGCCCGATGACATAGGCCTTCACCACATGGCCCAGATGCGGCTCCAGCCGGCCGAGGCCACCCTCCTTCTCCAGCCCGCCGCAGATCCAGCGGATCTTCGGGAAGGCGGCGAGCGCATGGGCCGCGGCATCGGCATTGGTCGCCTTGCTGTCGTTGACGAAGGTCACGCCCTCACGCTCGGCAATGCGCTGCGAGCGGTGCGGCAGGCCGGGATAGCTTTGCAAGCCGGCCTCGATCTCGCGCGGCCCCAGCCCCAGCGCCCGGGCGGCGGCGAAGGCGGCGCAGGCGTTCTGGTGGTTGTGCGCGCCCGGCAGGCCGGGAATTGCCCGAAGGTCAATCGAGGCGATTTGCCGGCTCTTACGCCATTCGGTGAGGAAGCCCTTGCGCGCGAACACCTGCCAGCCCGGCCCGGTGAGCTTGCGGTTCGCCGAGATGCGGATCACCCGGTCGTCTCCCGCCCCGACAGCGAGCTGGTTGGCGAGGTAGAGCCCCTCATCCTCGTCCACCCCGATCACCGCCCGGTCCGGCCCGCCCTCGGCAAACAGCCGGCGCTTGGCGGCGAAATAGCCGCCGGGGCCACCGTGACGATCCAGATGGTCGGGCGAGAGGTTGGTGAAGACGGCGATGTCGGGCGTCAGCGCGCGGGCGAGATCGGTCTGGTAGCTGGAGAGCTCCAGCACGATGGTCTCGCCATCCTCCGGCGGGGCGAGATCGAAGACGCCGAGGCCGATATTGCCGGCCAGCTGCGCCGGGCGGCCTGCCTCGGTGAGGATGTGGTGCAGCAGCGCCGAGGTGGTGCTCTTGCCGTTGGAGCCGGTGATGGCGACCACGCGGGGCGGACGGTCGAACTCCTCGAAGGCCGAGGAGCCGAAGGCGCGGAAGAACAGGCCGATGTCGTTGTCGACGGGCACCCCGACCTCCCACGCAGCACGGATCGCGGGATGCGGCGCCGGGTAGAGATGCGGGATGCCGGGGGACGTGACCAGCGTCGCCAGCGGCTCGACATTGGCCGGCTTGGTCAGATCGGCGATCTCGATGCCCTCGACGGAGGCGGCCGCCTCACGCGCAGGAACGCTGTCATCCCAGCCCACCGGGATGGCGCCGCCGGCGATGAGGGCGCGGGCGGTGGCGAGGCCCGAGCGGCCGAGGCCGAGGAGGCCGACGCGCTGGCCTTCGAAACCGGTGGCGGGGATCATGAGCGAACCTCCGGGATGGATGGAGAGGGCGGGACCGGGGGCTGTCTGCCCCCGGAACCCCGAGGATATTTGAACGTCGAAGTGGGGCAGGAAGAGGTGCCCAGCTTGCTAGCGCACCTTGAGTGTGGCGAGGCCGATCATGGCGAGGATCAGGGCGACGATCCAGAAGCGGATGACGATCTGAGGCTCGGACCAGCCCATCTTCTCGTAATGGTGGTGGATCGGCGCCATCAGGAAAACCCGCTTGCCGGTCCGGCGGAAGTAGAAGACCTGGATGATGACGGAGAGCGCCTCGACCACGAAGAGGCCGCCGACGATGCCGAGGACGATCTCGTGCTTGGTCGCCACGGCGATGGCGCCGAGGGCGCCGCCGAGGGCGAGAGACCCCGTGTCACCCATGAAGACGGCGGCGGGCGGGGCGTTGTACCAGAGGAACCCCAGGCCGCCGCCGATGAGGGCAGCGGTGAAGATGAGGATCTCGCCGGTGTCGGGCACGTAGTGGACGCCGAGATATTCGGTGAAGTCGGTGCGGCCCACGGCATAGGCGATGACGCCGAAGGTGGCCGAGGCGATCATCACCGGCATGATGGCGAGCCCGTCGAGCCCGTCGGTCAGGTTCACCGCATTGGCGGAGCCGACGATGATGAAGGCGCCGAAGGGCACGAAGAACCAGCCGAGGTGGATCAGCAGCTCGCGGAAGACCGGGAAGGCCAGCTCGCCCGTCAGCTCGGCGGGGTGAAAGCTCATCGCCCACCAGGCGGCGACGGCGCCGACGAGTATGCCGAGGCCGAGGCGCACCTTGCCGGGCACGCCATTGGTGTTCTGCTTGGCGACCTTCGCGTAATCGTCGGCAAAGCCGATGATGGCGAAGGCGAGCGTCACGAACAGCACCATCAGGATGTAGGGGTTGGTCAGCTGCGCCCAAAGCAGCGTGGAGGTGAGCACGGCGCCGACGATCAACAGCCCGCCCATGGTGGGCGTGCCGGCCTTGGCCAGATGCCCTTCGGGCCCGTCAGAGCGGATGGGCTGGCCTTTGCCCTGCCGGCGGCGCAGCACCTCGATCAGCGGGCGGCCGAAGAGGAAGCCGAAGACCAGCGCCGTGAGAAAGGCCCCGCCGGCCCTGAAGGTGATATACCTGAAAAGGTTAAAGAAATCACCACCATCGGACAGCAGCGTCAGCCAATAGAGCATGCGGTCACACCTCCTGATCGCGAGAGGCGCCGCGATGCCCCAGATTACGGATCGCGTCAACGATCTTGGAGACGCGGATCCCCTTGGAGCCTTTGACGAGCACAACATCGCCGGCATCGACCAGCCGGGCGACATGCGGGATGAGCTCTTCGGCCGTCTCGGCCCAGCGCCCGCGCCGCTCATAGGGCAGCGCGTCGTAGAGGGCCTTCATGCGGGGGCCGACACAATGAATGAGCCCGAGCGCAGGCATCGAAGGGTCGTTCGCCAGTGCGGCGTGCAGCTCTATCTCCTGCGGGCCCATCTCGAGCATGTCGCCGAGGATGGCAACGCGGCGGCCCTTCTCGACCCGCCCTGCCCCGTCGCGCGGCCGGGCTGCGGCGAGGAGGGCGAGGCCGGCGGCCAGAGAGGTGGGGTTTGCGTTGTAGCTGTCGTCGATGAGGTCGAGCGTTTCGCTCTCGCGCGCGGGATCGAGCACCACCACCTCGCGGGCGCCCCGCCCTGCCGGCGGGCGCCAGGCGCCGAGGCCGACGAGCGAGCGCGACAAATCGGCGCCGAGCGCGCTGGCGGCGGCAAGCGCGGCCATGGCGTTGAGCGCGAAATGCGCGCCCTCGCTCGCGATCTTCAGCACGAAATCCAGCTCGCCTGCGCGCGCGGCAGCCGTGGTGGCGCCCGGGGCCACGGTGACCTCGCCGAGATGCCATTCGGCTTCCGGCCCGCGGCCGAAGCGCACCACCCAGCCGCCATGGGCGCGGGCGGCGTCGATCAGCAGCGGGCTGGTGGGCAGGTCGGCATTGACGATGGCGGTGCCGCCCGGCTCAAGCCCCTGGAAAATGTCGGCCTTCTCTCGGGCGATGCCCTCGATATCGTCGAAGGCCTCCAGATGGGCGGCGGCGATGGTGGTGATCATCGCCACATGCGGGCGGGCGAGCCGCGCCAGGGGCGCGATCTCGCCGGGATGGTTCATGCCGATCTCGATGACGGCGAACTCGGTGTCGCGCGGCATGCGGGCCAGCGTCAGCGGCACGCCCCATTGGTTGTTGTAGCTGGCCTCGGCCACATGCACGCGGCCCTGCCCGGCCAGAGCGGCGCGCAGCATCTCCTTGGTGGAGGTCTTGCCGACGGAGCCGGTGATGGCGCCGACGCGCGCATTGGTCCGGGCGCGACCGGCCCGGCCGAGCGCGGTGAGGCCGGTGAGGACGTCATCTACGATGAGAAGCGGCGCGTTCGGGGGCACACCGTCGGGGATGCGGGAGACGAGGGCTGCACCCGCCCCCTTCTCCAGGGCCTGGGCGACGAAATCGTGGCCGTCGCGCACGTCCTTCAGGGCGACGAAGAGGTCACCCGGCTGCAGGCTGCGGCTGTCGATAGAAACGCCGTTGACCGCCCAGTCGCCCCGCGCCTCGCCGCCCGTGGCGGCGGCCGCCTCGGCGGCTGTCCACAGGCTCACGCGCGGCCCTCCAGCGCGGCGACGGCGATCGAGGCCTGCTCGGCATCGTCGAACGGGTGTGTGGTGTCGCCGATGATCTGGCCGGTCTCATGGCCCTTGCCGCAGATCAGCAGGGCATCGCCCGGCCCGAGCGCATCCACGCCGCGCAGGATGGCTTCGGCACGGTCGGCCACCTCGGTGACGCTATGCCCGTCGCCGACGGCGCGGGCGCCCTCCAGCACGGCGGCGCGGATGGCGGCCGGGTCTTCGCTGCGGGGGTTGTCGTCAGTCACGATGACCTGGTCGGCATGCTCGGCGGCGGCGCGGCCCATCAGCGGGCGTTTGCCACGGTCGCGGTCTCCGCCGGCGCCGACGATGGCGACGATGCGGCCCATCACATGCGGGCGGAGCGCCTGGAGCGCCGTCTGCACAGCGTCAGGCGTGTGGGCGTAGTCGACGTAAGCCGTGGCGCCGTTGTCGCGCGTTGCGGCCAGCTCCATCCGGCCGCGCACGGTGCGCAGCTTGGGAAGGGCCGCAAAGACCTCCTCGGGGTCCTCCCCCGAGGCGATGACGAGACTGGCGGCCACGGCGACATTGGCCGCCTGGAAGCCGCCGATCAGGTTGAGCCGCAGCATATGCGGGGCGCCTTGCCATTCGAAGCGCAGCTCCTGCCCCGTCGCATCGAAGCGCTGCGCGCCGAGGCGGAAGCGGGCCTCGACGGAGCGCCCGACACCGATGACCTCCTGGTCGCGGGCGATGGCGCGCGCGGCGACATCGGCGCCGAAGGGATCGTCGAGATTGGCCACGACGATGCCCTCCTCATCGAGCACACGCTCGAACAGGCCGAGCTTGGCCTCGAAATAGGCGCGCATGTCCTCGTGGTAGTCGAGGTGATCCTGGCTGAGATTGGTGAAGCCTGCGGCAGCGAGGCTCACTCCGTCGAGCCGGCGCTGGTCGAGCCCGTGAGAGGAGGCCTCCATCGCGGCATGGGTGATGCCGGCCTGTGCCGCCTGTGCCAGGGCCATGTGCAGGGTCAGACTGTCTGGCGTGGTGTGGCGGAGCGGATAGGTGAAGTCGCCCTCCACCCCTGTGGTGCCGACGTTCACCGCGTTATGCCCCAGCTCCTGCCAGATCTGCCGGCAGAAGCTGGCGACGCTGGTCTTGCCGTTGGTGCCGGTGACGGCGACCATGACGGTGGGCTGGGGGCCGAACCAGAGCGCGGCAGCCCGGGCGAGCGCAGCGCGCGGGTCTTCGCAGAGGACGAGCGCGGCGCCAGAGCCGGCGAGCACATCGCCGGCAAGTCGGGCGCCTTCGGCATCGGTCAGCACCGCGCCGGCGCCCTGGCGCAGCGCATATTGAATGAACTCGCCGCCATGCACCCGGCTGCCCGGCAGGGCGGCGAAGAGCATGCCCTCGCGCACCTCGCGGCTGTCGATGGCCAGGCCGGTCACCTGCACCTCGCGCCCGCCGCGCGCTGTCAGGCCGAGGCTCGACAGCGGGATGCTTTTCGGCGGCGTGGAGTTTCGTGCGTTCATCTCGCCCCGCTCTTACTGTGAGGCTTGATGTATATACTCCGGCGCCCAGCGTTCAACGGCTGGGCGCAGGCCCAGAAGCGGCGCGGTGCGGCGCACCACCTCTGCCGCGACGGGCACAGCTGTCCAGCCAGCGGTGCGGCGCGGGACGGGGCCCGAGGTTTCAACCGGCTCGTCGAGCGTGATGACGATGACATAGGCGGGGTCGTTCGCCGGGAAGAAGCCCGAGAAGGTGGAGATGACCTTGTCGTTGTCATAGCCGCCGCCCGTCGGGCTGGGCTTTTCCGCCGTGCCCGTCTTGCCGCCAACGTTGTAGCCTTCAACCTCGGCCAGGCTGGCGGTGCCGTGATCGACCACGCCGCGCAGAATGGCGCGCATCTGGTCAGACGTCTGGCGGCTGACGACATGCTCGCCCTGCTGCGGGCCGTTCTGGCGCAGCAGCGTGGGCACGATGCGGGTGCCACCGTTGACGAGGCTGGCATAGCCCGCCGCCAGGTGCAGCGGCGAGACGGCGATGCCGTGGCCGTAGGAGATGGTCATCATCGACAGCTCCGACCAATTGTCGGGAAATTGCGGGCGGCCCGAGGGTGCCTCGGCCATTTCCACCGCCGTCGGCTCCAGCAAACCGAGGCTGCGCAGGAACTCCTGCTGCCGCTCGATGCCCAGCATCTGCGCGATGCGCGCGGTGCCGACGTTGGAGCTTTCGGCAATCACCTCGCTGACCGGCATCGACGGGTCCATGCGGTGCGAATCGCCGATGCGGAAGCGGCCCCAGGTGAGCGGGCCTTCGGTGTTGATGATGGTGTTGGGGTTCACCAGCCCGGCATCCAGCGCCGCCGCTGCCGTGAAGGCCTTGAAGACCGAGCCCAGCTCGTAGACGCCCTGCAGCGAGCGGTTGAACAGCGGGCTGTCTGAGGGCGAGCCCGAGGTGGGCAGCGCCGGGCGGTTGTTGGGGTCGAAATCCGGCAGCGATGCCATCGCAATGACTTCGCCGGTATGCACATCCATGATGATGCCCGAGGCGCCTTTGGCGTTCATCAGCGTCATGCCCGAACCGAGAACCTCTTCCATCACCGCCTGCACCGTCAGGTCGAGCGACAGCTCCAGCGGCTCGGATTGGTAGGGGTCGCGCAGGCGCGAGTCGAAGTAGCGCTCTACCCCGGCGACGCCGATCACCTCAGCGGAAGAGACACCTTCGCGCCCGTAAGAGGCGCCGCCCAGGATATGCGAGGCCAGTGTCCCGTTGGGATAAAGGCGCATCTGGCGAGGGCCGAAGAGCAGGCCGGGGTCGCCGATGTCATGCACCGCCTGCATCTGCTCGGGGCTGATCTGCCGGCGAATCCACAGGAAACGGCGCGAGCCGGTGAAATCGGCCAGCAGCCGCTCGCCATCGAGCTCGGGGAAGATGCGCGCAAGCTCGGCCGCCGCATAATCGGGGTCGATCATCTGCTGAGGCTGCGCGTAGAGCGAATAGGTCTCCATGTTGGTCGCAAGGATGCGGCCATTGCGGTCGACGATATCGGCCCGGTCAGAAAGGATCGGCGCCGAGCCTTCAGAGGCCTGCACCGTCGGCTCTTCAGCGTCGGAAGACGCGAGCACTGCCATCTGCCCGCCGATCATCGAGAAGGCCGCGAAGAAGCAGAAAGCCATGAATTTCAGGCGCATATCGGCACGGCTGCGCAGCTTGTCGCGCATCTCTTCGTGGCGGACGCGCAGGTTCTCGCGCTCGATGGCCTCGGTCGATTCGCCCTTGTCACGGGCCTGCAGAACACGGGCGAGCGGGCGCAGCGGTCGGCGGATCACAGCGGGTCCTCCTCGGGGTTGATCGGGCCTTCGAAGCCGGCGGACGACAGCTCGACGACATCCTCGATACCGGCGAGTTCCGGCAGCGGCTCGGGCACATCGGCGAGATGGCCGAAGGCCTCGGGCAGGATCGGCAGCAGCTCCAGCCGGTCGAAATTGAGATCGGCCAGTTCGCGCAGCCGGTCGGGCCGGTTGAGCCAGGCCCATTCGGCATTGAGGATCGACAGGCGCGAGCGCTGCTCGCCGATTTCGCCGCGCAGCTGCGCGACGCGGCGGATCGAATCCTGCGTCTCGTAATTCTCCTGGTAAGCCCAGAAGGCGAGCCCCATCACCGACAGGCCCATCAGAACGTAAAGCAACCCTTTCACGGCCTGGTCCCCCTCATTGGTCTTGTCTCACTGGCATGCCCAGCTCTCGCGGGGCTGGCATTGCGGTAGCGGGCGCACCGGTGCGGCGGGCCATGCGCAGCTTGGCCGAGCGCGCGCGCGGATTGGCCGCCAGCTCTGCCTCGCTGGCATCCACCGCCTTCTTGGTGACCGGCTCGAAACTCGGCTCCGGCCCCTCGACCACCGGAGCATGGCGCGAGCCGCCGCCGGTGCTGCTGCGGGCCGCGATGAAGCGCTTCACCATGCGGTCCTCGACGGAATGGAACGTCACCACGGCGAGCATCCCGCCTGGCACCAGCGCCCGCTCGGCCGCCGCAAGCCCTTGGTAGAGCTCGTCATATTCCTCGTTCACCGCGATGCGCAGCGCCTGAAAGCTGCGGGTGGCGGGGTGGCTCTGCCCCGGTTTCTGGCGCGGCATGACGCTGCAGATCGTGGTCGACAGCTCCATGGTCGTGCGCAGCGGGCGGGCGGCGACGATGGCGCGGGCAATACGGCGCGAGGCGCGCTCTTCGCCGAACAGATAGAGGATGTTGGCCAGCTCCGCTTCGGGCGTCTCGTTGACGAGATCGGCGGCGCTCGGCCCCTCGCCAGACATGCGCATGTCGAGCGGACCGTCCTTCTGGAAGGAGAAGCCGCGCTCCGGCTGGTCGATCTGCATGGAAGAGATGCCAAGATCCAGCACCACGCCGTCGAGCGGGCCGTCCGCGAGCTCGTCGAGCTGGCTGAAGCGCCCCTCTTTCAGGGTGAGCTTGCCGGGATAGTCGCCGCGCCAGTCCTCGGCCATCTGGAAGACCGAGGGGTCGCGATCGACACCGATCACCTCACCCGCCCCCGCCTCGATCAGCCCGCGGGCGTAGCCGCCGGCGCCGAAGGTACCATCCAGCCACCGCCCCCGCACCGGGGCGGCGAGCTGCAGGATGGGCTCAAGAAGGACCGGGATATGCGGGGCGGCAGCCATGATCACGGGCTATTCCGGAAAGGGATCTGGCGGCAGATCGGCCAGTTCCTGCGGGTCGAAATCGGGACCGAGCTCGGCGAGCAGCTCGTCGTGATCGTCACCGGCGTCGGCCTCTTCGGCGCGCCAGATCTCGAAGTAATCGCCGTAGCCGAGCAGCGACAGCTCGTCATCGCCCGTCACCCCAAGCCGCTCGCGCAGCTTTTGGGGGAGGACCATGCGGCCATCTTTGTCGAGCAGCACGAGGCTGGTCTGGCGGAAGTAATAGCGCATCGCCAGCTTCTTGCGGGCGCCGGCGGGCCACATCTGATACTGCCGGCGGCGCCGCTCGATGTTCTTCACATCCCAGGCGCGCAGGTAGCCATCAAGATCGTCTGAATATTGCAGGTAAAGGCGCGTGGGCTGGCCAGCGCTCCATTCCGGGTCATTCTTGTCGAGGACGGCACGGAAGGCTGCGGGGATGGAGACCCGCCCCTTCCCGTCGATCCGCTGCTCGATCTCGCCGGTGAAGCTGCTCACGGGCGCCTGACCCTTTCATTCCCCCGGGTTTTCCGATGCCCAGGACGTAGAAACGGCGGATCGGTCTGCTGCCACTGACCGATCCGCCGCCCTGTCCCCTTTGCGGGGAGGTCCGACTGCGCGCGCCACCTGGGGGGATGTCTGCTCGCCCGCGCGCCGGATCACGATGTTCGAAAGGGAGCCGCCTGTATGAAACCTGCTCTCTGGTGCTGGTTGGGGTTCTTTGTTGCCCCGAATTGTTGCTGCCCTTCCGGTGACATCGTTTTGGCATGGTCTTAACCCCCACGCAACGGTCTTGGATGGGTGCTACCGGGAATTGACGGTTTTGCCACAGAAATTCGTCAGTCTGACAGGCTTTCGCGAAGAAAGTGTTGACGCACAAAATGGTGAACGGAAGATGAGCAGCACTACATGTTGTGCGCTCGCCGACAAATATCGAGATATGATGGGCTTTCCGCTCACGACGCTCGTGAACACGGAATTTTCTTAGAGCTGCGCCTGAGGGGGCGGAATCCGGGCCGGTGGGGCCGGATTCCAGCCCGGTGGCGGGTAATCCCAGCCCGATCCCGGCGAATCCCAGCGCCGATTCCGGCGGCGCCCGGCGAATCCCAGAAGGGGAGTCCCGGCCCGCTACGGGGCCGGGCTCAGTTTCAGGCCATGCCGCCCGAGATCAGGCCGCGGGCGAGCTTTGCATATGCTTCGGCCATCACGCCCTCACCCGTGGCGATGGGCACGCCGGAGTCACCGCCGAGCCGGGTGTCGAGATCGATGGGCAGCGCGCCGAGCACAGGCAGGCCCAGACGCTCCGCCTCTTTGGCGGCGCCGCCATGGCCGAAGATGTGCGCCTCATGCCCGCAGTTGGGACATATATAGAGAGACATGTTCTCTATGAGGCCGAGCACCGGCACCTTCAGCGTGCGGAACATGTCGATGGCCTTCACCGCGTCGATCAGCGCCACGTCCTGCGGGGTGCACACCACGATGGCGCCAGACAGGGCCGTGCGCTGCGCGAGAGAGAGCTGCACATCGCCGGTGCCGGGTGGCAGGTCGATGAGCAGCACGTCGAGCTCACCCCAGGCCACCTGCCCGAGAAGCTGCTGCATGGCGCCCATCAGCATGGGGCCGCGCCAGATGACCGCCTTCTCCGGCTCCACCATTAGCCCGATGGACATCATTGTGACGCCATGGGCATGCGCCGGCTCGATGATCTTGCCGTCATTCGAGCGGGCGCGCTCGGTCACCCCCATCATGCGCGGCTGGCTGGGCCCGTAGATATCCGCATCGAGCAGCCCGACCTTCTTGCCCTCCTTCGCAAGAGCCACGGCGAGGTTTGCGGAGACAGTGCTTTTGCCCACACCGCCTTTGCCGGAGCCGACGGCCAGGATTCGCTTGATACCAGCGACGGGCTGAGGCCCGCCCTGCTGCGGCGTCGGGTGGCCGCCGATCTTGATCTGCGGCGGGGCGCCCTGCCCGGCCGCCTGGCCCTGCGGCGGGGCGCCCGCGGGAGCGGAGCCACCGGAATGCGCCGTCAGCGCCACGCTCGCCTGTTCGACCCAGGGAAGCGCGCCGACCGCGGCCTCGGCGGCGCGACGCAGCCCTTCCATCGCGCGGGCCTCCTGCGGGCTGCGCGCCTCGATGACGAAGCGCACCCGACCGCCCTCGATTGAGAGGGCGCGCAGCATGTCGCGACTCACCAATGTGCCGCCATCGGGCAGCTCGATGCGGGCCAGCGCCGCGCGAATCTCGTCTTTTCGATCGGCCATGAGGCCTCCTTGTCGTCTCGATGCGGGAAAGATCGGGCACCGCATCCGCCCAGATTTCGGCGTTCAGCCCCAGATGGCGGCCTCAGCCTTCAGTTTCTGCCCATTGCGTGGGCAATGACCCGCTGCCAGGCTAATTAATGCGGCCACAAAAGAAATATGCGCTCGCCGCATGGCAGCAATGCAGAACCGTCCATTGTGCAGGTGCAGCAAATGCCCCAAATCTCAGTTCAGACGACGCCACCGGATGGCGGTGCCAAGCGGGCCAGTCAGAGCCCAACGTACCGCGAACCGAAGACCGAGTAACACGAGCAGACGAGTTTAGACATGGCCCTTGCAACATCCTCCCGCCTTTCCGGTTTCTCCATCGGACAGCGCTTCTTCGCCGGTTTCGCCTTCAACGGCGAGCGCGCGATGCAGAACCGGGTGTACCGCAACACCGTGAAAGAGCTGAACACGCTCAACGACCGTGATCTGGCCGATCTGGGCCTGCACCGGTCGATGATCAAGTCCGTCGCCCGCGCTGCGGCCTACGGCGAGTAAGAGTTTTCGGGTTCCGGGCTTCCTCCTCCCTGCCCGGGCCCACGACGGCCCCGCCCCTCCTCCTCCCTGGGCGAGACCTCACCAAGTGCGGCGGCATCCACCTCCTCCCGGGTGCCGCCGCCACGGAATAGACCGGCGCCCCTTCTCCTCCCTGGGCGCATGGCCTTAGGCGGCAACATCCACCTCCTCCCGGGTGTTGCCGCCACAAAGTTCGGTTTGATGTCCACCTCCTCCCGGGCATCGAATCTGGCGACAGCGCATCCTCCTCCCGCGCTGTCGCCACCTAGATCCGGGCGTCGCGGCTCTCCTCCTCCCTGCCGCGCATGTCCGGGGGCGCTTGCCACCTCCTCCCGGTGGGCGCTCATTTAAACGGGCTCTCATCCTCCTCCCGAGGGCACGTTTTCAGGCGGCGGTGCCATCCTCCTCCCGGCACCGCCGCCATTTTTATATCTGACGCAGCGTTAATTAGTTCGGCGGCTGACATAAATCTGTCATCTAGCCCCGCTCGTCCTTTGGCGTGCCCATGACGATGTAGCTCGTGATCTGCCGCACAGCCGGCACCGTGCCCAGCACATCGGTATGGAAGCGCTTGTAGGCGGCCAGATCCGCCGTCTCGACCCTCAGCAGATATTCGAAGGCCCCCGCCACATTGTGGCACTCCCGCACCTCGGGCGCCGGGGCGAGCCGCCGCTCGAACTCGTGCTGGGCCGCCTTGGTATGCTCGCTGAGGCTGATCGAGACATAGACGACGAACCCCCGCCCCGCCGCCTCCGGATCGACCCGGGCCCGATAGCCGAGGATCACGCCGCTGCGCTCCAGCTCCTGCACCCGGCGCAGGCAGGCGGAGGGCGACAGCCCGACTCGGCCCGCCAGCGCCTGATTGGTGAGGCGGCCATCAGCTGTGAGTTCGCGCACGATCCTGCGGTCTATACCGTCCATGGCATGGTTTCCTTGCAAGGAATCTTCGCTTCACCGCATCTTCGCAATTTCATCTCGCCCTGGCGAGCGCAGTGTTGCGCCATGACACCCCAGCTCCTCCTCGCCCTTTTCGGCTTCGCGCTCGCCGGCACCACCACACCGGGGCCGAACAACGTGATGCTCATGGCCTCTGGCGCGAATTTCGGCTTCCGCCGGACGCTGCCGCATATGGCCGGCGTCGGGATTGGCTTCTCGGTTATGATCCTTGGCGTTGGGCTCGGCCTGTCGCTGATCTTCGAGCGCTGGCCCCTGGTGCAGACCGTGCTGACCTGGGCCTCGCTGGCCTATTTGCTCTGGCTGGCCTGGAAGGTGGCCACCGCCGAGCCGCCCGCCGGAGGGCCGCGAGCGAAGGGCAAGCCGCTGACCTTCCTGCAGGCCGCGGGGTTTCAATGGGTGAACCCGAAAGCCTGGGCCATGGCGATGTCGGCGACCACGGCCTATGCCGCCGGGCACCGCCTGGGCGACGTTGCCATCGTGGCCGGGGCGTTCCTTTGCGTCTCGGTCATCAGCACGACGACTTGGACGGCGCTGGGGGTCGGCGCGGCGCAGGTGCTGACGGACCGGCGGAGGCTGCGGGCGTTCAACGTTGTGATGGCAGTGCTGCTGGTGGCGACGCTGGTGCCGGTGGTCTGGCATGAGCTTGGGCCGGGTTTGGCGGGGTGAACCCCGCCCTGCGGGACCCTGCCTAGAACGGTATGTCGTCCGCCAGGTCGGCGCTGACCACAAAGCGCGACACCACGTTCTTCACCCCGGCCTTGTCAAAGGCGATCTCCAGCTTGTCGCCCTCGATGCCGGTGATCTCGCCATAGCCGAACTTCTTGTGGAAGACGCGCTCGCCCGCGGTGAAGCTCGACGAGGCTTCAAGGTCGATCGTCATGTGCCGCGACTCGGCCGGCTGCGACACGGGCCGCGAGCTGCGCGCCGCCATCCGCTTCCAGCCCGGCGAGTTATAGACATCGGCGCGCTGCGCCCTCTCCTGCACTGCCGAGGGGCCGGCTGCGGGCGCCGCGGCGCCAAAGCCGCCACCGTAGAGGCCCGGCGGCGTCAGCACCTCGATATGCTCGGCTGGCAGCTCGTCGATGAAGCGGGAGGGCAAGGCGCTTTGCCATTGCCCGTAGACCCGGCGGTTGCCCGCGAAGGAGATGGTGCACAGCTGCTCGGCCCGGGTGATGCCCACGTAGGCGAGCCGGCGCTCCTCCTCCAGGCCCTTCAGGCCCGATTCGTCCATGCTGCGCTGGCTGGGGAAGAGCCCGTCTTCCCAGCCCGGCAGGAAGACGGCGGGGAATTCGAGGCCCTTGGCGGCGTGAAGGGTCATGATCGAGACCTTCTCGTCCTCCTCGCCCGATTCATTGTCCATGATGAGCGCGACGTGTTCGAGGAAACCCTGCAGGTTGTCGAATTCCTCCAGCGCTTTGACCAGCTCTTTCAGGTTCTCCAGCCGGCCGGGCGCTTCGGGCGTCTTGTCGTTCTGCCACATGCCCGTGTAGCCGCTCTCGTCGAGGATCATCTCGGCCAGCTCGACATGGGTATCGGCCTCGCCAACGACCTGCGCGTGCCAGCGGTCGAGGCCCTGCACGAGACGCCCCAGCTCCTTGGCGCCCTTGCCGGAGAGGCGGCCCTCATCGACACAGAGCCGCGCGCCTTCCACCAGCGAAAGCCCGTGCTCGCGGGCGGCGCGCTGGATCGTCTGCACCGCCTTGTCGCCGAGGCCGCGCTTGGGCGTGTTGACGATGCGCTCGAAGGCGAGGTCATCATCCTGGCTGACGGCGAGGCGGAAATAGGCCATTGCATCGCGGATCTCCATCCGCTCGTAGAAGCGGGGGCCGCCGATGACGCGGTAGTTGAGGCCGATGGTCAGAAAGCGATCCTCGAAGGCGCGCATCTGGTGCGAGGCGCGCACGAGAATCGCCATGTGATCGAGCGACATCGGGGGGAGGCCACGGGTGCCGCCCTGCATCGCCTCGATCTCCTCGCCGATCCAGCGGGCCTCTTCCTCGCCGTCCCAATGGCCGATGAGGCGGACCTTCTCGCCCTCCTCCGCATCCGTCCAGAGCGTCTTGCCGAGGCGGCCCTTGTTGGCGGTGATGAGGCCGGAGGCGGCGGCGAGGATGTGGGGGGTGGAGCGGTAGTTCTGCTCCAGCCGGATGACCTTGGCGCCGGGAAAATCCTTCTCGAACCGCAGGATGTTGCCCACCTCGGCGCCGCGCCAGCCGTAGATCGACTGGTCGTCGTCGCCGACGCAGCAGATGTTCTTGTGGCTCTGCGCGAGCAGGCGCAGCCAGAGGTACTGGGCGACGTTGGTGTCCTGGTACTCGTCGACGAGGATGTAGCGGAACCAGCGCTGGTACTGGGCCAGCACGTCCGCATGCTCCTGAAAGATCGTGAGCATGTGCAGGAGGAGGTCGCCGAAATCGACGGCGTTGAGGTCGCGGAGGCGCGCCTGGTACTGGGCGTAGAGCTCGACGCCCCGGCGGTCGAAGGCGGAGGCCTCGCCGGCGGGCACCTTCTCGGGCGTCCAGGCGCGGTTCTTCCAGTTGTCGATGATGCCGGCGAGCATCCGGGCGGGCCAGCGCTTGTCGTCGATGTTGTTGGCGACGAGGAGCTGCTTGAGGAGGCGCAGCTGGTCGTCGGTGTCGAGGATGGTGAAGCTGGACTTGAGCCCCACCAGCTCCGCATGGCGGCGCAGGAGCTTGGCGTTCACCGAGTGGAAGGTGCCGAGCCACGGCATCCCCTCCACCGCCTCGCCCATCAGGCGGCCGATGCGGTTCTTCATCTCGCGCGCGGCCTTGTTGGTGAAGGTCACGCCGAGGATCTCGTTGGTGCGGCATTTGCCGGTGAGCAGCAGGTGGCCGATGCGGGTCGTCAACGCCTTGGTCTTGCCGGTGCCGGCGCCGGCGAGCATCAGGACGGGGCCGTCGAGCGCCTCCACCGCCTCGCGCTGCGCGGGGTTGAGATCGTCGAGATACTGCGCCCCGCGGGCGGCCATGGCCTGCTGGCTGAGGGGGGCGGGTGTGGCGGAGGATGCGGGCATTGGCGCCTCGTCGCTGCTCATGGCGCCAAGACTACATCCAAGCGGCCCGGCTGAAAACCCTTCGTTCCTTGAATGTTCTACAGGTTAACAGCTCCGTGCGCCGCGACGGCGCGCGCCATCAACGCCCTAGCTGGTAGCCGGAGCGCGGTACTCTTCGGTCAACTTTTCCTGCACAGCGAAGGTGTAGCGGCCGTAGAGGCGGGCGAAGGTGCGGATATCCTCCTCCTCCCAGCTGTCGTAGATGGAGAGGATGAAATCCCACTTGTGGCTGCGGAACCGCTCGAGGAACCGGCTCGCCTTGGGGGTGAGCTCCAGATACGATTTGCGCCCGTCATCCTGCGCTGCCCCGCGCCGCAGATAGCCGCGCGTCACCAGCTCTGCCGCCAGGCGCGAGGCGCGGGACGGGGTGATCTGCATGTCTTCCGCCAGATCGCCGACCGTGGCCCAGGTGACCCGGCCCCCCTCTGTCGAGGTGCAGCGGCGCGCGACGGAGGTGAGCGCCTGGAATTGGACCATCTCCAGATCAGCATCCATGCGAGAGAGGATCGCGGCCACCCACTCGCCCTTCGCGGCGCGCCGGGCGGAATGGAACATGGCCACATCGAGCGACAACAGCGCCTCGGCAGTCTCTTCGCCGATGCCATGGGCGGCGATCAGCTCGGGCACGCCATCCTGGTATGATGTGAGTTTTGTCGGACTCAACTCTGCGGACTCCTGTCTTGCAGGCGACAGATGCACATTCTTCTCGCTTCTGTCAATTTGTTGCCTCTGGCAATAATGTTCCGTTGACACATATTTGCTCAGCGCATATCCAGCCCTTCAACTCCTCCTCAATCGAAGATTCCCTTTCACATGTCAGATTCAGCTTCTTCCCGAGCAGCGCCGCCCGCCCCGCAGGGCTCGACGCGCCTCGTCATCGCCTCGATCGCGGTGATGATGCTGCTGGCCGCGCTCGACCAGACTATTGTCTCCACCGCCCTGCCCACCATCGTCGCCGATCTCGGCGGCGTTGAGCATCTCAGCTGGGTGGTGACGGCCTACTTCCTCACCTCCACCATCGTCGCGCCGATCTATGGCAAGCTCGGCGACCTTTACGGGCGGCGGAACATCGTGTTCGTCGCCGTCATCATCTTCCTCACCGGCTCTGTCCTTTGCGGCGTCGCCAATTCGATGCTGTGGCTGATCCTCGCCCGCGCCCTGCAGGGCCTTGGCGGCGGCGGCCTTATGGTGCTGGCGCTGTCGATCATCGGTGACGTCATTGCGCCGACGGAACGCGGCAAGATCCAGGGCGTCTTCGCCGTTGTCTTCTCGGTCTCCTCCGTCATCGGGCCGCTCATCGGCGGTACGCTGGTCGAGATCGTCTCCTGGCACTGGATCTTCTTCATCAACCTGCCCATCGGGGGCCTTGCGCTGGTGGCGTTCGCCGCCGCCTTCAAGCCCACCGGCAACCGCACCCGCCACCGGATCGACTGGGAAGGCGCTGGTGCCATCTCCGTCACGCTGACCGGCCTGGTGCTGCTGACCTCGCTCGGCGGGCAGGAATTCGCGTGGAATTCGGTTCAGACCTACACGCTGGGCGCCATCACGATCCTCGGCCTCCTGGCCTTCATCTGGGCCGAGTCGCGCGCCAAGGAGCCGATCATTCCGCTGCAGCTCTTCGGGCTGAACACCTTCGTCGTCACCTCGGCGATCGGCTTCGTCGCAGGCGCCGCGATGTTCGGCACGCTCACTTTCCTGCCGATCTACCTGCAGATCTCGAAGGGCGTCTCTCCCACCATCTCGGGCCTGCAGCTTCTGCCGATGACGCTGGGCATCATGGCGGCCTCGACCTTTGCGGGCCAGTACATGAAGCGCACGCAGCGCTACTACATCCTGCCGATCCTCGGCTGCTCGTCGCTGCTCATCGGCATGCTGCTGCTCTCCACCATCACGGCCGACACGCCCTATACTTTGACGGCGGTCTTCGTGCTCTTCGTCGGCCTCGGCATGGGCAACATCTTCCCCGTCGTGACCACCGCGGTGCAGAACGCGGTGCCGCGCGAGGTGATGGGCACGGCCACGGCCGCGGGCATCATGTTCCGCCAGATCGGCGGGGCCATCGGCGCCGCGCTGTTCGGCGCGATCTTCTCGGCGCGTCTGACCGCCGCGATGATGGCCGAGGGCGCCACCAACCTGCCGCCCAACATCGCCAATGGCGAGCTCGGGCCCTCGACGATGGCCGCGCTGCCGCCCGCGATGCGCGAGCAGGTGGCTGATCTGATCGTCACGGCCCTGCACCCGAACTACCTGATCGCCGCGGGCCTTGCGCTCATCGGCCTGATCATCGCCTCCCGCCTCTCCAACAACACCCTGCGGACGACGGCGCACGTCCCCCAGGCTGCGGAGTAACGCGGGCGCCCCTTCCGCCTCTTCTCCCGGGCGGAGGGGGCCATTGTCTCACGGCCAAAAGGAGCGCCCCGCCGGGCGCTCCTTTCATGTTTGCGCTATCAGCCCGCCCCCGGAAGGGGATTGCGCCGCATCGCAGCATCGCTAGCATGGCTGCAAAGAAGTTCACCCCGGGGGGATGCGTGATGGCCGATTTCAAGAAAATTCTCATCGCGAACCGGGGCGAGATCGCCATCCGCATCATGCGGGCGGCGAACGAGATGGGCAAAAAGACGGTTGCCGTCTATGCCGAGGAAGACAAGCTCGGCCTGCACCGCTTCAAATCCGACGAGGCCTACCGCATTGGCGAGGGGCTGGGGCCGGTGGCGGCCTACCTCTCCATCGAAGAGATCATCCGCGTCGCCAAGAAGAGCGGCGCCGATGCGATCCACCCAGGCTACGGCCTCCTCTCCGAGAACCCCGATTTCGTAGATGCCTGCGACGCGGCCGGCATCACCTTCATCGGCCCCAGGGCCAAGACGATGCGCGAGCTGGGCGACAAGGCCAGCGCCCGCCGCGTCGCCATCGAGGCCGGCGTGCCCGTGATCCCCGCCACCGAGGTGCTGGGCGAGGACATGGAGGAGATCCGCAAAGAGGCCGCCGAGGTGGGCTATCCGCTGATGCTGAAGGCCAGCTGGGGCGGGGGCGGGCGCGGCATGCGCCCGATCATGAACGAGGACGAGCTGGAATCGAAGGTTCTGGAGGGCCGGCGCGAGGCCGAGGCCGCTTTCGGCAACGGCGAAGGTTATCTTGAGAAGATGATCCAGCGCGCCCGGCACGTCGAGGTGCAGATCCTCGGCGACAAACACGGACAGATCTACCACCTGTGGGAGCGGGACTGCTCGGTCCAGCGCCGCAACCAGAAGGTCGTCGAGCGGGCCCCTGCCCCGTATCTGTCAGAGGCGCAGCGCGAGCGCATCTGCAACCTCGGCAAGCAGATCTGCCAGCACGTCAATTACGAATGCGCCGGCACCGTCGAGTTCCTGATGGATATGGATTCGGGCGAGTTCTACTTCATCGAGGTGAACCCCCGCGTGCAGGTCGAGCACACCGTCACCGAAGAGGTGACCGGCATCGACATCGTGCGCGCCCAGATCCTCATCGCCGAGGGCAAGAGCCTGATGGAGGCGACGGGCAAGGCCAGCCAATACGATGTCGAGCTGCAGGGCCACGCGCTGCAATGCCGGGTGACGACCGAAGACCCGACGAACAATTTCATCCCCGATTACGGGCGCATCGGCACCTACCGCTCGGCGACCGGCCCCGGCATCCGCCTGGACGGCGGCACCGCCTATTCCGGCGCCGTCATCACCCGCTATTACGATTCGCTGCTGACCAAGGTCACCGCCCGCGCGCCGACGCCCGAAATGGCCATCGCTCGGATGGACAGGGCGCTGCGCGAGTTCCGCATCCGCGGGGTGAGCACGAATATCGACTTCGTCATCAACCTGCTCAAGCACCCGACCTTCCTGTCGAACCAGTACACCACCAAGTTCATCGACACGACGCCCGAGCTCTTCGACTTCCGCCAGCGGCAGGACAGGGCGACGAAGATCCTCACCTATATCGCCGACATTACCGTCAACGGTCACCCGGAGACGGAAGGCCGCGTTCTGCCCCATGCCGACGCCAAGCCGCCAAAGCCACCGATCGCCTTCTCCTCCGACGTGCCCAAGGGCTCGGCGGATCTGCTGCGCGACGGCGGCGTGAAGGCGGTGCAGGAGTGGCTGCTCAGCTCGAAGCCGCTGCTGATCACCGACACGGCGATGCGCGACGGGCACCAGTCGCTGCTGGCGACCCGCATGCGCTCGATCGACATGGTGGGCGCCGCGCCCGCCTATGCGCAGAACATGCCGGGCCTCTTCAGCGTGGAATGCTGGGGCGGCGCGACCTTCGACGTCGCCTATCGCTTCCTGCAGGAAAGCCCCTGGAAACGGCTGGCCGACATCCGCGCCGCAATGCCGAACATCCTGACGCAGATGCTGCTGCGCGCCTCCAACGGCGTCGGCTACACGAACTACCCCGACAACGTGGTGCAGTTCTTCGTGAAGCAGGCCGCCGAGGAAGGTGTCGATGTCTTCCGAGTCTTCGACTCGCTGAACTGGGTCGAGAACATGCGCGTCGCCATGGATGCCGTGGTGGAGACCGGCAAAATCTGCGAGGCGGCGATCTGCTACACCGGCGACATCCTCGACCCCGACCGCGCGAAATACGACCTGAAGTACTACGTCGGCATGGCGAAGGAGCTGGAGGCCGCCGGTGCCCAGATCCTCGGCCTGAAAGACATGGCGGGGCTCCTCAAGCCCACCGCCGCCAGCCAGCTTATCAAGGCCCTGAAGGACGAGGTGAGCATCCCCGTCCACTTCCACACGCATGACACTTCGGGCGCCGCCATCTCCACCGTGCTGGCCGCTGCCGCCGCGGGCGTGGATGTGGTGGATGCCGCCATCGACTCGCTCTCGGGCAACACCAGCCAGCCCACCCTCGGCTCCATCGTCGAGGCGTTGCGCCATACCGAGCGCGACACCGGGCTCGACATCAAGGCGATCCGTGAGATCAGCAATTACTGGGAATCCGTGCGCGGCCAATACGCCGCCTTCGAGAGCGGCATGCAGGCCCCGGCCTCGGAGGTGTATCTGCACGAGATGCCCGGCGGCCAGTTCACCAACCTCAAGGCCCAGGCCCGCAGCCTGGGGCTGGAAGATCGCTGGCACGAGGTCGCGAAAACCTATGCCGATGTAAACATGATGTTCGGCGATATCGTGAAGGTCACACCCTCCTCGAAGGTCGTCGGCGACATGGCCCTTATGATGGTTTCTCAAGGCCTGACCCGCGCCCAGGTGGAAGACCCCGATGTCGACGTGGCCTTCCCCGACAGCGTCATCGACATGATGAAGGGCAATCTCGGCCAGCCCCCGGGCGGCTGGCCCGAGGCGCTGCAGGCGAAGATCCTCAAGGGCGAAGAGCCGCTGACGGATCGCCCCGGCGCCCTGATGCCCCCCGCCGACCTGGACGCGAAGCGCGGCGAACTGGCCGAGGCGACCGGGCTGGAGCTGGAGGAGATCGAAGACCGCGATCTCGCCGCATATCTCATGTATCCCAAGGTCTTCACCGAATACGTCGCCCGCCATCAGCTCTACGGCCCGGTGCGCGCCCTGCCGACGAAGGTGTTCTTCTACGGCATGGAACAGGGCGACGAGATTGGTGTCGAGATCGACCCCGGCAAGACGCTGGAGATCCGCCTCGCCGCCGTGGGCGAGCTGCAGGACGATGCCTCGGTGCGCGTGTTCTTCGAGCTCAACGGCCAGCCCCGCGCCGTGCGCACGCCCAACCGCAAGGCTCAGGGCGGCAAGACGGCGGTGCCGAAGGCCGACCCGGCCAACCCGAACCATATCGGCGCGCCGATGCCAGGCGTTGTGGCCACCATCGCCGCCCAGCCGGGACAGACGGTGAAGAAGGGCGACCTGCTGCTGACCATCGAGGCGATGAAGATGGAAACCGGCATCCATGCCGACAAGGCCGGCACGGTGAAGGCCATCCATGTCTCCGCCGGCTCGCAGATCGACGCGAAGGACCTGCTGGTCGAGATGGAATAGCTCGCAGGCTGCAGCATTTGGCCCGGGCCCCCGCCAAATCGGGCGCGCCTGGCCCGAATTGAAACGACTACTGCGGGCTGAAAGCCCAGCCAAAACAGCGATACCTGCCCCGGCCAAACGTGAACGCAACGGCAAGGGCACAATAGGCGAAATTTCTGCTTGCGGCCCGCGGGGACTGGCATTATCTCACGCTCCACGAAACGGAGGCGGGCGTAGCTCAGGGGTAGAGCATTACCTTGCCAAGGTAAGGGTCGAGAGTTCGAATCTCTTCGCCCGCTCCATTTCGAACCAGACGGCAGGGGCGCTTCGGCGCCCTTTTGTCGTTTTCGGGGGCCAGCTTTTCGCGCAGCCATACAAACGAAAAGGGCCGCGAAAATCGCGGCCCCGTTCGACTTGAAATCCTACCTGTCGGAGTCTGCGCTACCCGCCACATCGGCAGGCTGCCCGCCTCAGCGGGTCTGTTTTGCGCGCATGTCCACGTTGACGACGCTGCTTTCGCGCGCCTCCATCACCGTGGACCCCTCCGGGGTCTCTTCAAAGCTCGGCATCTGCAAGACGCCGCCGCTTTCGTGGCCGAACACGTTCTGGCGAGCGTACCAGACCGAACCAACCGCCAATATGGCCACGAGGGCGCCGACAACCATGGCGCCGATGGGGCCCGACCAGCGGGAAGAGCCGGAGGAGGGGCGAGAGTCGTCTGACATCTTTGTCTCCTTCAGCTACGTGCTTCATTTCACTACACATGTCGCCAACGTGTCGCCGGCGATTCGTGTTCCATGGGATTTTCATGAATCACATGTTGTTGCGGGGCGGTGCCCCCAGGCCACTACCCCTGCCCTAGCTGTCCTCGAGATTGAGCCAGGCCACCTCTTCGGGGCTGAGCTGCACCCGCAGCGCCGGCAGGCTGGTGGCGATCTCATGCGGCGAGCGCGGGCCGATAACGGCGAAGCTGGGGAAGTTCTGTGCCAGCACCCAGGCCGCCGCGAGGTTGTGGGCAGAGACGCCGCGCGCCCCCGCCAGCTCTTCGGCGCGGCGGCGCCGCTCCTCATTGGCGGGGCTGCCGTAGCAGGCCTCGGGGCGCGTCTCTTCCGGCAGCCGATCGCGCAGCTCGGCGGGCAGGAAGTAGCCGCGCGCCTGGGAGGACCAGGCCAGATGCGTGAGATTGCGCTCGCGCAGGAAGGCCAGAGTTTCCGGCGTGTTGGAGGTGAGGCAGCCGGCCCAGATGGGACGCTCCATCACCGCGAGGCTGAGGTTGTTGTTCAGGATGCGCGGCGGCTCCAGCCCGTTCGCTTCGGCATACTCCACCGCCTCTGCGAAGCGCTCTGTGTTCCAGTTCGAGCCGCCCCAGATGCCGATGCGTCCGGCGTCGCGCTCGCGCGCCACGGCCTCGACGAATTCGCCGACGGGCACATCGGGGTTGTCGCGGTGCATGATGTAAATCGGCGCCTTGTCGAGCCCGAGGCGGCCGAGCGACATGCCCAGCTGCACGCCGATGGCATCGGGCACGCACCAGGGCGTGTGGGCGCCCTTAACCACAACGGTCACATCTTTGGCGACGCCGCGGTCGGCGATCCATTGGCCAAGCACGCGCTCGTGCAGGCCCTGCCCGTAGATATGCGCGGTGTCGAAGGCGGTGCCGCCGGCCTCCATGAAGGCATCCCAGACGATGGCCCCCTCGGCCAGTGTCTCGCGATTGTCGCAGCCGAGGATGAATCGGCTGACCGGCCCGTGGCCCGGCATCTCGGCCTGGGGAATCTGCGGCAGGCCGGCGGGCAAGGCGCCGGCGAGGCGACGATCGGCGCCCGGGCGCTCGGCCATGGTCGCGTAGCCCAGCTCGGCGCGCCAGCGGTCCATGGCGCTGTTGTTGCCGATGGAGCCCTCAGGCGTCATGCGCGGAAAGGCGAGGCTGGTCTGGCCGGAGGCGATGGCGCGGCTCACGGCCTCGGCCTCATAGCCGTAAAGCTGCTTCGGCGCTGCGATAGCTTCTTCGCGCCGCGCCCCGCCCTCTTCGATGATGATCGTGGTGTCAGAGGGGGCGACCTCGCGGCCGGGCACCCAGGGGTCGGTCAGCGTGACGCTGCCGCGCTCGCAAGTCACGGTAAGCTGGTTTTCCATGTTGCGCGCCACGGCGCAGGCGACCTCGGCGGTGATGCCGTTCGCGAAGCCAAGCAGGCCGTAGGCGACCTCGTCCACCCCCGTCTGGCCGAGCAGGCCGGTGCCGCGCAGGGTGACCGGGTTGGCGAAGCGCCCCTCCTCTATCCCCGCGACCATCCGCGCGGCGGAGAGGACATAGCCGCCCACATCGAGGATACCGCCGCCGCCCATTTCCAGCGCGTAAAGGCGCGAGTCGGGGTTGAAGCCGGCGGAAAAGCCGAAGGTGGCGCGGATGTGCTTGATCGGGCCAAGCTCGCCGACCACCTCGATCAGCCGGGCGATCTGCGGATGGCAGAGCCACATATAGGCCTCGGCGAAGAACACGCCCTCTTCGCGCGCCGCCTCGACCAGTACCTGCACCTCGGCCGCGTTCATACCAGCGGGCTTTTCGCAAAGAAGGTGCTTCCCAGCGCGGATCACCATCAGCCCCTGGCTGACATGCCAGGGATGCGGCGTGGCCACGTAGATCGCATCGACCTCGTCATCGGCCAGCAGGGCCTCGTAGCTGTCGTAGCGCTTGGCCTCGGCCACGCCGAAGCGGTCGCCGAAGCTGGCGCGGCGCTCGGCCGAGCGGCTGGCGATGGCGAGCAGCTCGGCGCCCTCGGCGCCGGCCAGACCGGTTGCGAAATTGCCGGCGATGCTGCCCGGCCCGATAATGCCCCAACGAATGCTCATGGCTGTCCCCTCCCTGTTCGTTAGCGCTATCCCTGCATGGCTGCCGCGCTGCTGTCACGCCCCCTTTGGGCGCTCAGAGCCGGTAAGCGGCCTTGGCGAGGCCGTAGGTCAGCTCGTAGGCAAGCTCATGCGCCTCGTCCTCGCCCAGCCGGCCAGTGGCAACGAGACCGGCGAGATAGGCGCAATCGACCCGCCGGGCGACATCGTGCCGGGCGGGGATGGAGAGATAGGCGCGCGTGTCGTCGTTGAAGCCGACTGTGTTGTAGAAACCCGCCGTCTCGGTCGTGTTCTGGCGGAAGCGCATCATTCCCTCGGGGCTGTCGTAGAACCACCAGGGCGGCCCGAGCTTGAGCGCGGGATAAACGCCAGCCAGCGGCGCCAGCTCGCGCGACTGGGTGCTCTCGTCCAGCATGAAGACGATGATGGTCAGGCGCGGGTCGAGCCCGTGGGCGTTCAGCAACGGCTTGAGGTCGCCGACGAAGTCGATCCGGCCAGGGATGTCGAAGCCCTTGTCGGTGCCGAAGGTCTGCAGGATCTGTGGCGAGTGGCTGCGGCGGGAGCCGGCGTGGATCTGCAGTACCAGACCATCGTCGAGGCTCATGCGCGCCATTTCGGTGAGCATCTGGCCGCGGAACGCTTCTTTCTCGGCGGCACTCGCCCGTCCTGTACGGACGGTCTCGTAAAGCGCGGCGGACTCGGCCTCGCCAAGGTTCTCGGTATGCGCCGTGGGATGGCCATGGTCGCTGGCCGTCGCGCCGCCGACCTCGATGAAATAGGCGCGGCGGTTGCGATGCGCGGCGAGATAGCCGGCCCAGGTGCCCACATCCTCGCCGGTGATCTCACCGAAGCGGGCAAGGTTGTCGGCGAAGCCCGGCACGTCGGGGTCGACCACCGCATCGGGGCGATAGGCTGTCAGCACCCGCCCGCCCCAGCCGCTTTCGCGGATGGCACGGTGGTGGCGCAGATCATCGAGCGGGCCTTCGGTGGTGGCGATGGCCTCGATATTGAAGCGCTCGAAGAGGGCGCGGGGGCGGAAGCCTTCGGTCTTCAGCGCCGCGTCGATGTGGTCGTAGAAGGCATCGGCGGTGTCCGGGCCGAAGGGCTCCTCCAGCCCGAAGACATTCTCGAACGAGTAATCCAGCCAGAGCCGCGAGGGGGTGCCGCGCAGCAGGTGGTAATGCTGAGAGAAGCATCGCCAGATCTTGCGCCCGTCGGTTTCCACCGCGCCGCCATCGGCGCGTGGCACGCCCAGATCTTCCAGCCGCACGCCCTGGCTGAAGAGCATGCGGAAGACGTAGTGGTCGGGCTTCACGAAGAGCGTCGCCGGGTCGGGGAAAGGTTGGTTCTCGGCGAACCAGGCCGGATCGGTATGGCCATGTGGCGACAGGATCGGCAGGCCGGAGATGCGCTCGTAGAGGGCGCGGGCGATGCGGCGGCTGCGCTCGTCCACCGGGAACAGCCGGTCAGGGTCCAGCTTGGGCATGCGCTCTCCTGCGGCTTCTGGCGGGGCTAAGGTGCGGAACTGATAGGGCAGCACATTTGGCCGGTCAATTCGCGGCCCCCTGGCGGCAGTGCCCGGCTTAACAAAGGTTTGCCCGGCCAGGGCGGGGCTTGAAGCCACACCTGCGCGCTCCATGTGATGCGCCGGTGAGCGGCTCCATTGCACATGCGCGGTGCATTTGCGATGAGGCGCCATCATCAGGGGCGGCGGGCGCCGCCCCGGCGACCGGGCCCCTCTGGCAAGCGCCTCGCGGCACGCTTGTGATGTCGGCGCAGACCCTGAAAACTGCCGCAGGCCAGAGGCCGCCCAAGGCGGGCCCCTGTCCGAAAAGGGGAAGACCATGCCCGCCAGCGGCACGCCCGAGAAATCGCATCTCGCCTATTTCAAATGGGCCTTCATCATCACCGGCATAGGCCTCATCCTTGGGCTTGTCGTCGGTTGGATCTACGGCGGCACCCTCTCTGCCGCCCTGTCATTCTTCTTCATCACCGCCGTGCTGGCCGTGCTGGAGATTTCGCTCTCCTTCGACAATGCAATCGTCAATGCCCGCAAGCTCAAGACGATGGACGAGAAGTGGCGCCGCCGCTTTCTGACCTGGGGCATCATCATCGCAGTCTTCGGGATGCGCATCATCTTTCCGCTGCTCATCATCGTCGTCGCGGCGAAGGTGGGCCCGTGGGAGGCGCTGCGCCTCGCCGCGACGCGGCCCGATGAATATTCGCACCTCATGCACGAGGCGCATCTGCCCATCGCGGCCTTCGGCGGCACCTTCCTGATGATGGTCTCGCTCAACTACTTCTTCGACAGCGAGAAAGAGGTGCACTGGATCCGGCGGATCGAGCGCCGCCTCGCCGGGGCGGCCAACATCCGCGGGCTGGAGGCGGCGGTCGTGCTGCTGCTTGCGGTCATCGCCTCGATCCTGCTGCCGGCCGAAGAGGGGCGGCAGTTCATCATCGCGGCAACTTACGGGCTGCTGACCTTCCTCATCGTCGATGCAGGCGGGGCCATCATGGATGGTGGCCTCAGGAAGGGCCCGAAGACGGCCGCGGCCGGCGGGCTGGGAGCGTTCCTCTACCTTGAGGTGCTCGATGCCTCGTTCTCGTTCGACGGGGTGATCGGGGCCTTCGCACTCAGCCACAACATCTTCATCATCGCCATCGGCCTTGGCATTGGTGCGATGTATGTGCGCTCGATGACCGTCATGCTGGTCGAGCACGGCACGCTCAACCAGTACCGCTTTCTCGAGCATGGCGCGTTCTACGCGATCTTCGTGCTGTCGGTGATCATGTATGCCCAGGCTTTCGTGCAGATCCCCGAGGTCATTACCGGCTTCATTGGCGTGGCGCTGATCGGGGCCGCTCTCTGGTCGTCGATCAAGGGCAGCCGGGCCAAGGGCGACTGAACGCCCTGCCCTCAGGCCGGTGCCCCCGGGTGCCGGCCGAGCGCCGGGCTGATGAGCAGAACGCAAAGGAGGATCGTGCTGGGCGCGACCAGCCGGTTCATCTGCGCGGTCAGATCCGGCCCGATCTCCCACCAGGCCCAGAAGAAGCTCACCAGCCAGATGGCCGTGACGGCCCAGACGGCGCCGATGCGGCCCGTTCTCACGAGCGTGCCTGCCCAGATCAGCGCGAGGCCGGCGGGGGCGTGGTAATAGCTGCCGCCAAGGGCGATCAGCCACACTCCCCCGATCAGAAGCAGGATTCCAAAGGCGGTGATCGCCCAACCGAGGAGAAACAAGCCAGGCACTTGGCGCGACGGGGTAACGTACACGAGAGAATCCTTTAGCCTTTCGTGAACAACTCTGCGGGCGCCCCGTCGTTCCCGTGGCGAGAAACTTTCGGCCCGGCCCGGCGTTGCCTTCGCAATATTCCGCCGAAACGCGGCCGGCGGCCCCGCCGCCCCGCCGCCCAGCAGGAAGGGACGTCATGGCCTCACGCGCGATATGGAAAGGCCAGCTCCGACTGTCGCTCGTAGCGATTCCCGTCGAGCTGCATTCGGCGCGCGACAGTGGCGCCAGCATCTCCTTCCGGCAGATCCACAAACCTTCGGGCAAGCCGGTTCGCTACGAGAAGGTCGTTCAGGGCGTCGGGCCGGTCGAAAGCTCCGACATCATGAAGGGCTACGAGACCGAGAGCGGCGATTACGTGCTGCTCGACCCGGCCGAAATCGACGCCATCAAGCTGGAGACGAAGAAGACGCTGGAGCTTGTGCAATTCGTCGATCAGGGCGAGATCGCCCCCATCTGGTTCGACAAGCCCTATTACGTCGTCCCGACCGAGGAGCTGGCGGAGGATGCCTACCGCGTCGTCCGCGATGCCTTGAGGAAATCAAAAAAGACCGGCCTCGGCCAGCTCACCATGCGCGGCAAGGAATACCTCTGCGCCCTGCGCCCCTGCGGCGACGGGCTGCTGCTGGAGACGCTTCATTACGAGAGCGAGATCCGCAAGGCGGACCCGCTGTTCTCTGGCATCGAAGACGATGCCAGCGATGACGAGCTGCTCGAAGTCGCCACCCAGCTGATCGAGCGCAAGAGCGCGCCCTTTCATGCCGACCATTTCGAAGATCACTACGCCAAGGCCCTTCGCGAGCTGATCGACCGGAAGGTGAAGAACAAGAAGACTCCGCGCGCCAAGGGCGGCGAGGACAAGCCAGAAGAGAGCAACGTCGTCGACCTGATGGATGCCCTGAAGAAGAGCCTGAAGGACAGCGGCGGCAGCAAGGGCGGCAGCAAATCCCCCGGCTCGCGGGCCAAATCCTCTGGCACCCGCAAGAAAGCCTCCTGAGGGTGAGCGGGCGCCATGGGAACGCTTGAGACCTACGCCAAGAAGCGCAACTTCTCGGTGACGCCAGAGCCTAAAGCCGAGCTGGTAGAGGCGGGCGCCGACCAGCCCGCCTTCGTCGTTCAGAAGCACGATGCTACCCGGCTGCACTACGATTTCCGGCTGGAGTGGGGCGGTGTGCTCTGGTCCTGGGCCGTCACGCGCGGCCCGTCCGGCGACCCCAGCGAGAAGCGGCTCGCGGTGCGCACCGAGGATCACCCGGTTGCCTATGGCAGCTTCGAGGGCACGATCCCCGAGGGCGAATACGGCGCTGGCACCGTCATGCTTTGGGACAATGGCTGGTGGGAGCCTCTTCATGACCCGGAGAAGGGCCTGAAGGAGGGCAAGCTGCACTTCTGCCTGCACGGCGCGCGGATGCAGGGCGGCTGGGCGCTGGTAAAGATGCGCGGCAACCGCGCGGGCGACGGCAAGCGCGAGAACTGGCTGCTCATCAAAGAGAAGGACGAGCATGTCAGCCGCACGGCGGACGCGCTGCTCAACAAGCACAAGACCTCAGTTACCACCGGCCGAACGATGCGTGCCATCGCGGCGGGCAAACCCGTGGCCGCGAAGGAGGAGGAGCATTCCAAACCCCTGCCCCGGTTCCGAAAGGTTCAGCTGGCGACGCTGGAGGATGCCCCGCCGGAGGGTGAGGACTGGCAGCACGAGGCCAAGTTCGACGGCTACCGCTGCCTCATGGCCATCGGGAAGGGCGGCGTGAAGCTCTACACCCGCAACGGCAAGGACTGGACGGAGCGTTTCGGCGATCTCTGCGAGCCGGCGGCCGCCATTCCCTGCGGCGCCGCGCTGATCGACGGCGAGGTCATCGCGGGCGGCGGCGGCGGTGATTTCGGCGCCCTGCAGAAGGCGCTGAAAGAGGGCGGGAAGCTCATGTTTTACGCCTTCGACCTGCTTCATCTCGATGGCGACGACCTGACCGACGCCCCCCTCTCGAAACGGCGCGCCGCGCTGGAAGGCCTGCTCAGCCCCCTGCCCCCGCGCGGGCCCATCCGCCTCAGCCCCGTGCTGGAAGGCGACGGTGCGGCGGCGCTGGCCGCGATGTGCGAGGCGGGCGGCGAGGGCATCGTTTCAAAGCGCATCGATGCGCCCTATCGCGGCACCCGCACCAAGGGCTGGATCAAGGCTAAGTGCATCCAGCGCGCCGAGCTGGTCATCGTTGGCTGGGCCCCGTCGGACAAGCGCGGGCGGGCGTTCGCGTCGCTGCTCCTCGGCTCCTACGAGAACGGCGAGCTCGTCTATCGCGGCCGCGTCGGCACCGGGTTCGACGGCGAGACGCAGGAGGCGCTGATGGCCGCCATGCGCCCCCTCTCCGGCAAGACGCCGCCCATCGAAGGCGAGCTGCCGCCCGAGACCAGGGGCGCCAAGTGGATCACGCCCAAGCTCGTCGCCGAGATCGCCTATACCGAATTCACCGAAGAGGGCCGCGTGCGGCACGGCGTGTTCCATGGCCTGCGCGAGGACAAGCCGGCCGCCCAGGTCAGCGCCAGCCGGGAGGCCACGATGAGCGACGACAGCGAAGAGAAAGTTGGCGGCGTGCGCATCTCCTCCGCCGGGCGGCAGGTCTTCCCCGACGCCGGAGTGACCAAGGGCGACATCGCCCGCCATTACGAGAAGGTGGCGGACAGGATGCTGGGCTATGCCGGCGACCGCCCCGTCAGCCTGCTGCGCCTGCCCGACGGGCTGGGCGGCCAGCAGTTCTTCCAGAAGCATGCGGGCAAGGGCTTCCCCAGCGGCGTGAAGGATCTGCCGATCAAGGAGAAGGACGGCAGCACTGAGGACTACATCTATGTCTCCACCGCCGCCGGCCTGATCGGCGCCGCCCAGATGGGCACCGTTGAGTTCCACATCTGGGGCGCAAAGCGCGACAACCTCGAAAAGCCCGACCGGCTGGTCTTCGACCTCGACCCCGACGAGGGACTCGGCTTCGAGGCGGTTAAGGCGGCCAGCTTCGAGCTGCGGGAGGGGCTGAAGGAGATCGGCCTGCCGAGCGTGCCCATGGTCTCCGGCGGCAAGGGCGTGCATGTCATCATCCCGCTTCGCCGCACCGCCACATGGGAAACGGTGAAAGCCTTCAGCCGGGCTTTCGCCACTATCCTCGCCGAGCGGCACCCCGATCGCTACGTCGCCACCATGTCGAAGGCCAAGCGCAAGGGCCGCATCTTCATCGACTGGCTGCGCAACGAGCGTGGCTCGACCGCCATTGCCCCCTATTCGCTGCGCGCCCGGCCCGGCGCGCCGGTCGCCGTGCCGGTGACGTGGGAAGAGCTGGACAAACTCGATGCGCCGAACACCTTCCACCCGAGCGACATGAAGGCGCGGCTCTCGCAGCCCTGCCCCCTGTCAAAGGTGACGGCGAAGAGCATCTCGGCCGAGGTGGTGGAAGCGATGGAGCGCTGGGCGGGCGGAGACAGCGAGGAATGAGAATACCGCCCCGAGGAATGGCGAGTCGAATAGCAAAAGGCCCCCTGCGAAATTGAAACTTTTATCGCGAAATTTCTGCACCAGCGTCTATAAGGCGCGAACCTTGGAAGGCCGCTGTGACTCGGTTGGGTTTACGCGAAGGAGGAGCGCCGCAACTTTATGCCGAAACTGCCGCCGATAGTTGGGATCGGCGCCTCCGCCGGTGGGTTGGAAGCGCTGCAGAATTTCGTGCATGCCGTGCCGAACGATTCCGGCATCGCCTATGTGGTCGTTCAGCACCTCGCGCGCGACCAGCCCTCGATGATGGACAAGCTGCTTGGCGCCCATACGCCCGTGCCGGTCAGCCGGATCGAGGATGGCGGCGCCATCGAGCCCGACCACATATATGTCATTCCGCCGGGCGCCTTCCTGCAGATCGAGGATGGCCACTTCAACCTCACCGACAATTCCGTCGAAGAGGGTGTGCGCACCCCGATCGACAAGTTCTTCACCTCGCTCGCCGAAACGGCGGGCCGTCATGCCTTTGGCATCGTGCTCTCGGGAACCGGCTCTGACGGTACGATGGGCGTGCGGGCGATCAAGTCGGCCGGCGGCGTCGCCATCGTGCAGGAAAGCAAGTCCGCCCGCTTCCCCGGCATGCCCGACAGCGCAGCAGCGACCGGGCTGGTGGATTTCGTGCTGCGACCGGACGACATGCCACAGAAGGTGCTGGAGATCGTCGACCATCGCCGCCAGATCGAGCGCGGCACGGGCCGCGAAGTGATGCTGGAGGAGATTGAGGCGCGCCTGTCCGACATCCTTGAATGCCTCAATTCGGAATCGGGCCATTCCTTCTCGGGCTACAAGCCCGGCACATTGATCCGCCGCGTGGCGCGCCGGATGACGCTGCTGCGGCAAAGCACCGTCGATGGCTATATCGCCACGCTGAAAGACCGGCAGGACGAGCGAAATCACCTGACGCAGGACTTTCTGATCGGGGTGACGCAGTTCTTCCGCGACCCCGAAAGCTACCTGGTCGTGCGGCGCGAGGCCCTGCTCGCCCTGCTGAAGACCGACAGTTCCAGCTTCCGCATCTGGGTGCCCGGCTGCTCGACGGGGGAAGAGGCCTATTCGCTGGCCATCCTCATCAACGAGCTGATGGAGGAGCAGGGCGACACGCGGCCCTGGAAGATCTTCGGCACCGATATCGACCTCGATGCCCTGCGCCACGCCCGCGCCGGCCGCTATGCCGATTCCGCCGTCGAGGTTCTCTCCGAAGAACGGCGCGAGAAGTTTTTCGCGCGAGAAGAATCTCATTGGGTCGTCCGCCAGGGCCTGCGCGAGATGTGCGTGTTCGCCCCGCACAACCTGATACAAGACCCGCCCTTCTCGAAGCTCGATCTGGTCTCGTGCCGGAACGTGATGATCTACCTCAACGCCGACAGCCAGGAATCGCTGCTGCCGCGCTTTCACTATGCGCTTAATCCTGGCGGCTTCCTCTGGCTTGGGCCTTCGGAAACGCTTGGCCGCAACGAGCGCTACTTCAACACGATCGACCGCACCGCCCGGCTCTTCTCGCGCGATGACAGCCACACCCCCAGCTTCTCGGCCCTCTCGGCGCGGCCCGCCAAGATCAGCACCGAGAGTGAGGTGGCCCGTGTCTTCGTCGAATCCGGCGGCCTGCCCCGGTCCAACAACAGCATCGAGCTGCAGGCCGAGCAGGCCTTTCTCGCCACTGCCGCGCCGCCCTTCGCGGCGATCAACCGGCAGAACGAGGTCGTCTACCAATCCGAAGCGATGACGCGCTTCGTGCGCCCCGCCCGCGGCGCCGTCAGCAGCATGATCGACGATTACCTCGCGCCCGAGCTGCGCCTGCCGGTGCATTCCATCGTCTCGCAAACGCGCGAGAGCGGCGAAGGCAGCGAAGTGCAGAACATCGTCGCCGAAGTGGGCGGACACACTAGGCTCTTCGATCTGTCGGTGCAGCCCTTTGGCGATAAGGAGGACCTGATCCTTCTGACGATCCACGAGGTGCGCCAGCGCGACCTCTCACAGATCGAGACGAACGGCATGCGCGGCGCGCAGGTCGAGAATTACGAGCGCGAGCTGCTGCTGACGCGTAAGCGACTCTCCACCGTCCAGCACGAATACGAGAGCGCCGAGCAGGAGCTGCGGGCTACCAACGAAGAGCTGCTGTCGATGAACGAGGAGCTGCAAAGCTCCAACGAAGAGCTGGAGACCAGCCGCGAAGAGCTGCAATCGATCAACGAAGAGCTGGAGACGATCAATGCAGAGCTCAGCGAGAACAACCGCCAGCTCGCCCGCGCCAACAGCGACTTGAAGAACCTGCTGGAAAGCACCGATATCGCGACGCTTTTCATCGATCAGAACGATTGCGTGCGCCTGTTCACGCCCGAGCTGTCGCGCCTGTTCGGCGTGCAGGAGCGCGACATCGGCCGCTCGATCCACGATCTGGCGACCAAGGTGGATTACCCGCAATTGCGCGAGGATGCCGCCCAGGTGCAGCGCAGCCTGCAGCCCACCGAGCGCGAGCTGCGGGTGCCGGCGACGGGTGAGACCTTCCAGAGCCGCGTGCGCCCCTATCGCACGGTCGACAACCGGCTCGACGGCGTCGTCATCACCTTCGTCGACATCACCTCGCGCAAGAAGCACGAACGCCAGCTCGAAGAGAATGCCCGCGTGCTGCGCGAGCAGTATGCCGAGCTTGAGCGGCTGTACGACACCACGCCCGTCGGCCTCTGCCTGCTAGACCGCGACCTGCGCTGGCTGCGGATCAACCCGATGCTGGCCGAAATCAACGGCTTCTCGCCCAACGAGCATATCGGCCGCAAGCAGGAGGATCTGATCCCCGAGGTGCACGCGGGCATCGCCGATATCCAGCGCCAGGTGCTGCAAACCGGCAAGCCGGTGCTTGGCGTGACGGTGCGGGGCGAGACCAAATCGAACCCCGGCGACATGCGCGAGTGGATCGACGATTTCTACCCGGTAATGGCCGACGGAAAGGTCTTCGCCGTGGGCTGCGTCGTGCGCGATGTCACCCAGCAAAGGTCGCTGGAAAGACAGGTCTTCGAGAACGAAGCGCGGATGCGCCGGATCTTCGACCAGGCGCCCATCGCCATCTCGATGCACGAGGGCCCCAACTTCGTGACGACCTATTCCAACGCCCGCAGCGACAAAGAGCTGGGCGGGCGCCAGATCCTCGACCTGCCGCTCGCCGAAGCTCTGCCTGAGCTGGCAGGCGGCTCTCTGCTGAAGCGGATGAAGCATGTCTACGAGACCGGCGAGCCCAGCTCGCTGGATCAGCACGATTCCGTCACGACCGTCCGGGCCAAGAATGGTCAGCGCGTGATCTTCAACAACGTGCTGGAGCCTTGGATCGGCCCGGATGGAAAGGTGATGGGCGTCGTTTCCTTTTCGCTCGACATCACCGACCAGGTGCTCTCGCAGGAGCGTGACGAGGCGCACCGCGCCCGGCTGCAGCGCCTGCAGGACAGCCTCAACGCCTATGTCGCCCTCCTCTCGGCCGATGGCACCCTCTTGGAGGTGAACGCCGCTGCGCTCGAGCGGGGCGGTGTGACCCGCGCCGAGGTCGTCGGCCAGAAGTTCTGGAACACCTTCTGGTGGGCCTACAGCGCAGAGGCCCAGGCGCAGGTGAAGCGTGCCATCGCCCTGGCCGCCACCGGCGAGAATGTACGCCAGGATGCGACAGTCCGGATCGAGGGCGGCGGCAAGATCATCATCGATTTCCAGCTCGTGCCCGTCACCGACGAGACCGGCGAGGTGATCGAGATCGTGGCCTCTGCCATCGACATCACCGAGCGCGAGCGGGCCATCGAGCGCAAGGATGTGCTGCTGGCCGAGCTTGAGCACCGGGTGAAGAACATCCTCGCGACGGTGCAGAGCATCGCCCGCTTCACCGCGCGCATGTCGACAACGAAAGACCAGATGGCGAGCAGCCTGCTGGCGCGGCTGGGTGCGATCTCGCGAACCCACGATTCGCTCACCGCCGGCGACTGGGGCGGCCAGACCCTCAGCGAGCTCGCCACGGCCGAGGTGGCGCCTTACGTGGGCGAAGACGGCAGCCGCTTCCACTATACGGGCGACGACCTGCACCTGCAGCCGAAGATCGCGCTGTCGCTGGGGCTGGCCTTGCATGAGCTGGCCACCAACGCCGCCAAATACGGCGCCTTCTCCACGCCCGAGGGCAGCGTCGAGCTGGCCGTCGAGGCCGAAGATGGCCAGTACCGCCGCATCGAATGGCGCGAAACCAACGGGCCCAGCGTGGCAGAGCCCGACCATCAGGGCTTCGGCTCTTTCCTCATCGGAACGCTATTGAAACGGGAACTCAAAGCCGAGATCCGCGTTCAATACGAAATCGATGGCCTGAGATGCGTCATCCTGAACGAAGAGGGCGCTAAAAATTCCGGCGATCGACAGCGATAATGATGGTGCAGCGGCGGCCGGGAGCGATCTTCCTGCCGCCTCACGTATTTTGGTGGTGGAAGACGAGATCCTCATCGGCATGGATCTTGTCATGACGTTGGAGGAATGGGGCTACGTGGCAGACGGCCCGCATGCCAACCCCAGCGACGCCATCGGCGCCATAGAGAGCTTCGCGCCGGATGTTGCCATTCTCGATGTGAACCTCGGCAATGGCGCCACCTCGATGCCCATCGCCGAGAAGCTGCAAGAGCGCGGCACTCCCTACCTCTTCGTCACCGGCTACAACAGCGCCCGCTACGCAGCCTCATCCAGCATCGAGGCCGCCCCGAACCTGCGCAAGCCGGTGAACGAGGCTCAGCTGCGCGCCAAGCTCAAGGAAATACTGGCCGGCAACAACGAGAGCTGAGGCCAGCCTCACGCCCCCGGCAGGTCGCCATCGCCCCCGTACCAGGGCTGAGGCGTACCGCTGGCTTTGCAGATCTCGCGCAGTGCCGCCTGCAGCCCCTCCTCCAGCGTCGGGTGATAAAACGGCTTCTCCAGCAGCTCCGACGCTGTCTTGCCGTCGGCAATCGCCCAGGCGAGCAGATGGGCGAGGTGCTCGCCCCCCGGCGCGCAGATCGTGGCGCCAGTGAGCCGCCCGCTCTTCGCCTCGGCATGGATATGCACCAGCCCCGCAGCCTGACCCATCGCGCGGGCCCTGCCCTGCGTGCTGTAGTCGGCGCGCCCGGTGACGATGCCGGCCTCGTCCTCCTCCGGGATAACGCCAACCTGCGCCGCCTCGGGCCGCGTATAGGTGACGGCCATCTGAACCTTGCGCTCAGAGCGTTCGATGTTTGGAAAGACAGCCGCATTGTGCCCGGCGATGGTGCCCTCGTCGGAGGCCTCGTGCAGCACCGGGCGGCTGACGGAGGCATCGCCGGCGAGAAAGATCGCGGCCTCGCCGCATTGCATGGTGGCCGGGTCGAAGAGGGGAGTGCCGTGGTCGTCCAGCTCCAGCCCCGTGGTGTCGAGCTGCAGCCTCTCGAGGTTCGGGGGCCGGCCCGCAGCGACGAGCAGCTGGCTGACCTCAACTTCGCCGCCCTCCCAGCTCAGCCGCACACCGGCGTCGCAGGGTTCGGCCTTGGGCGTGGTGCCCAGATGTATGGGAAAGCCCATAGCGGCCTTCAGCACGTCGGTGGCCTCAGGCGGCATGGCGGCGAGCTTGTCCGCCGCGTCGAAGAGCGTCACCGCCACCCCCAGCCGGCTTAGCGCCTGCGCCAGCTCAAGCCCCAGCGGGCCGGCGCCGATGACGCCGAGCGAGGCGGGCAGATCGGGCATGTCGAAGATGGTCTCACTGGTGAGCACCCTCTCCTTCACGGCATCGAAGGCGGAGGGCACGGCGGGCGAGGCCCCCGTCGCGATGACTATCGCGCGGGCCTGCACCCTGTTGCCGTTGTCCAGCGCCAACTCGTTAGGCCCTGTGAAATGCGCGCGAGCGCGGATCTTCGCCTCGTCGGGCAGCTCCGCGATGTTGTCGCGCACGCCACCCGCGAACTCGTCGCGCAGCGCCTGAACCCTCGCCATCACCGCTTTGCCATCCACCTGCGGCACGGCGTTCACGCCGAAGGTCGACGCCCCCCGCACCGCAGCCGCCGCATCCCCCGCCGCGATAAGCAGCTTCGAGGGCATGCAGCCGGCATACGCGCAGGTGGTGCCGCGAAACTCCGGGTCGATCAGCAGGGCCCAGGCACCGGCTGAGCGGGCGGCGCGGAAGGCGGCCAGCCCCGCCGTGCCCGCCCCGATGATCGCCACATCCGCTTCATGCCGTGCCATGCCTGTCTCCCCTGAGCTTGAGTGAAGGCAACGGCGGCCTGGGCGGGGCGGTTCCTCACATCATGGGAATGCCGCCCGTCACCGCGATGGTGGCGCCGATGGTGTAGCTGGCGCGGTCATCGGCCAGCATCACATAGGCGCTCGCCAGCTCCGCCGGCTGGGCCGGGCGCTTCATGGGGCTCTGCTCGCCGAAATGCGCCACGCTGTCCGCCGGCAGGGTCGCGGGGATCAGCGGCGTCCAGACGGGGCCGGGGGCGACGCAATTCACCCGGATGCCGCGCTCGGCCAGCATCTGGGCGAGACCGTTGGTGAAGTTCTGGATCGCGCCCTTGGTGGTCGCATAGGCCAGCAGCCCCGGGTTGGGCTTGTCGGAATTGATCGAGGCGGTGTTGATGATGCTGCCGCCTTTGCCCATCACCGGCGCCGCCGCCTTGGCGAGATAGAACATCGCGTGGATGTTGATGGCGAATGTATTCTCCCACTCCTCGTCCGACAGATCCTCGAACTCCGAGACATGCGCCTGGTGCGCGGCGTTGTTCACCAGGATGTCCAGCCGCCCGAAGGCCTCCATCGTCTCGCGCACGAGGGCGCGGCAATGGTCGGCCTCGGCGATGTTGCCGGGCACGATGTAGCAGCGGCGCCCGGCCTCTTCGACCAGCCGGCGCGTCTCGGCGGCCTCGTCGTCCTCATTGAGGTAGGAGATCAAAACGTCCGCCCCCTCGCGGGCATAGGCCAGCGCCACAGCCCGCCCGATGCCGCTGTCGCCGCCGGTGATGAGCGCGGCCTTGCCTTCGAGCCGGCCCGAGCCGGTGTAGCTCTCTTCGCCGTGGTCTGGGCGCGGCTGCATCTTCTCGGTGGTGCCGGGCATGTCCTGCTTCTGTTCGGGGAAGGGCGGCGTCGGATAATCGGTCATCGGGGCTCTCCTCGTCTGGATGTCGCCAGCAAAACGGCCCCGCCCGGCTGCCCGTTCCCCGCGCGCGCCTAACAATTGAGGGTTTGATTTGCGGGCCCCCGGTGCCACGCTCCCCTCAGGCGGCTGTCGAGGAGGACATATGGCCGCCGGGATTATGGGAGGAGAAATCCATGCTTTCACATGCAAGGCACGGGGCGGCGCTGGCTGTCTCGGCCCTGGCGCTCATGGGCGGCCAGGCTTTCGCGCAGGATCAAAGCGCCGCAGAGGCGCTCATCGCCGAGGTGGCCGCGGCCATGGGCGGTGCCGAGCGCCTGCAATCGCTGGACAATATGGTGATGACGGGCTTCGGCCAGCGCGTCTACCAGAACGGCGGCGGCTTTCTGACCGGCGAAGAGCACGTGCCGCCGAAATGGCAGAGCGTCTCCGACGCACAGCGCAGCTGGGATCTGGCCGGCGGCCGCGCGCTGAACCAGGAGAGGCGGGCCTACCAGTTCCCGTTCGCGGGCGAGTTCGGCCTCAACTGGGCGCGCACCAACGAGCTGCAGACCGGCAACGCGATGCTCGACCACCCGCTCCCCGCCGTGCTCGCCGCGCTGGACGAGGGCACCGAGCTTGGCCCCGTGAGTGTGGAGGACGGCCTCTCCATCGTGCAGTTCACGCCCGAGGGCGGCATGCCGCTCTGGATGGCGGTGAACCCGGCGGACGATCTGCCGGCGTGGCTGCGCTACACCGGCCCGAGCGCGACGCTGGGTGAGGTGGCCCACACCGTCTACTTCACCGGCTACCTGCCAGTCGATGGCGTGCAGCTGCCCACCGGCATCATGGCCGAGATGGACTGGCGCGATCAGGTGGAGCTGATGTTCCAGGTCGACAGCTACCGGCTGGACGTGCCCGAGGCCGAGATGCCCGCCTTCCCCGAGCCGCCCGCCACCGCCTCTGCCGCGCCCGAAGCCCCGCAGGCGGACGTGACCGAGGTCGCACCGGGCGTTTGGGACCTGCGCGTCAACGGGCCCTTCGGCGGCGCGGGCGGCGCAGTGATCGAGTTCGCCGACCACCTCGTCATGTTCGAGGCCTATGGCAGCGAGGCCGACACGTTGGCCCGCATCGACGCCGCCAACGAGCTGGTGGAGGGCAAGGAGGTGACGCATGTCATCGTCAGCCACCACCATTTCGACCATACGGGCGGGCTGCGCGCCGCCGTCTCGCGCGGGCTGATCGTGGTGGCGGAGCGAGGCAACCGCGAGATCTTCGAAGAGATGGTCTCACGCCCTGCCCCCAACTTTCCCGACGCGCAGGCCCGCGAGATGCGACCGCTGGAGTTCATGCCGGTCGACGAGCATCTGGTGCTGGAGGACGAGACGCGCCGGCTCGATGTCTACCACACGATCGGTCACTACCACATGGCCGACGGCGTCTTCGGCTGGCTGCCAGAGGAGCGCATCCTGATGGAGGGCGACTTCGGCGACCTCTCGTGGCAGTACCATTTCTGGGCCAGCGCAGCGATGGCGAACGTCGAGGCCTACGGGCTCGACCCGGCCACCAACATGCCCGTGCATGGCAGCGTGACGAGCTGGGACGAGGCGCAGGCAGCCATCGCCGAGCAGGTCGCCGCGGCGCAGGCCTTCTGCGAGCGCACGCGCAGCGCCGGCGTCTATCAGAACGGCTGTCCCGTGCAGTCAGACAACACGGGCGCTCTGCCCCTGCCCGGCGCCGACTGAAACAGCAGCGGGCGGCCCCTGTGGCCGCCCGCTCGCCTCATTCGAACGCGATCCGCACCGGCGCGTGGCGCTGCGGCTCGGGGGGCCAGAAGCAGCGGGTCTCCTGCACCACCTCTTCCAGCTCCTGCGGCCCGGCATCGATGGCGAGCGCCACTGTCAGCCGCTTGCCGCCGTGCTCGCGCTGATAGGCGCAGATGCCAGGGGGCGCCGGGTGGCGCTTGTATCCGCCGGAGAGGAAGACATCCGGGTGCTCCCGCCGCAGGCAGAGCAGCGCCCGCGTCAGGCTGAGCTTGTCGCGGTCGAGCTTGCGGGGCAGCACCGAGGGGTCGCTCAGCGCCTTCTGCCGCAGCTCGAAATCCACCGCGCGGCGGTTGTCGGGGTCGGTCAGCGCGTGGCTGGCGATCTCGCAGCCCTGGTAGATGTCAGGGATGCCCGGCACGGTGAGCTTCAGCGCCGTCTGCACCAGCGACAGCCTGTCGGCCGAGGTGATGATGGCATCCACCTCCCGCGCGTGATGCGGGAAATGGGCGGCGAGGCGGCGCACGAAGCTCTGCGCGGCCTCTTCGAGCTCGAGGTCAGGCGCTGTCCAGAAGCTTTCGCTCTTGGCCTCGCGGAGGGCCTTCACCACGTGGTCGGCCAGCCGCTGCGCCATGTCGCCATCGCCCGGCTCCATGGCGAGGAAGGTCTGGCTGACATACCAGACGAGGTTCGCGTTCAGCCGCTTCGGCGCGAAGCCCTGGCAGATGCGGAACCAGCCCTCGTAGCATTCCGGCTCGAAGGTGATGGCGGCGATGCGCGTGCGGGCATCCTCGCTACGCTTGGTGTCGTGGCTGGAGGTCAGCGACAGGCCATGCGGCATGTGATCGGCGCGCCGCTCCATCGCGCGGTGAAAGCCCTCGATGCCGAGGGGGTCGTCATCGGGCTCGCCCCCCACCTCGTTGGCCGAGAGCAGGCGCACCTCGCGGAAGAAGGCGGTGTCTTCGGCGCTCTTGGCGACGGCGGCGCCGGTCACCTGCTGCAGCCGCAGCCGCAGCCGCGCCGTCTCGGGCACCGCCCGCGTAAGCACATCGGCGAGGAAGGGCAGCGCGCCGGGGTCGAGCAGCCGCTCGGCGGCGCGCTCGGCGGTGTTGATCACCAGTGCCTTGTCGGCCTCGAAGATGCGCCCCTCGGTCATGTAGCTGCGGTAGCGCGGGAAGGCGGCGATGAACTCCAGCAGGGCGTTGCGCAGCGTTTCGGGGCCAAACTCGCGGCCGCGGGGATCGTTCGCCGCGACTTCGGCGAACATATGCTGCAACGTCCAGAGCTCGGCGCCCAGATCCTGCGTCATCACCTGCTTGCGGGCGCGGTAGATCACCTCGTCGACGGAATCGGTACGCCCCGTCGCCTCGCGGTAATCCTCCTCGATCCGATCCAGCCCCTCGCGGTTGGTCAGCAGGCGCGACAGGGCGCGGGCGACGACGTAGCCCGTCGTCCCCTCAACCGGCCAGCTTTCAGGCAGGCGCTCGGGGCCGGAGAGGATCTTCTCCACCCAGATCGGCGTGTCGGGCACGCGGGCGCGCAGCTTGTCGAGATAGGCGGCGGGGTCGTTGAGCCCGTCGATATGGTCGATGCGGATGCCGGTGACGATGCCCTCCTCCACCAGCTGGAAGAGCAGGCGGTGCACATCCTCGAACACCTCGTCCTCCTCCACCCGCACGCCGACAAGGCCGGTGACGGCGAAGAAGCGGCGATGGCTGAGGATGTCGTTCTCGGTGCGCCAGTGCACGAGCTGCCAGGGCTGCTCGTCGTGCAGGGCGCGGAGGGCATCGGCATCGCCACTGCGGGCGGCCTCCAGCGAGGCGGTCTCGGCCAGCGGCACCTGCAGGCCGCCGGTGTCGAGCACCGGGCCGTCGGGGCTGTCCTGCACCGAGAGCGAGCCCAGCACGTCTTCGAACGGCGCCGGCAACCACGGCAGGCGGATGCGGCCGGCGGCGGGGTCGAGATCGAAATGGCCGGCGTAGCGGCTGCTCGCGCCGTGGCGCAGCACGTCGCGCAGCCAGGGCGTGTCGACGGAAAAGGCCATGTGGTTGGGCACGATGTCCAGCACCAGCCCGAGGCCCTTCTCCTTTAGCGCAGCAGATAGGCGGCGCAGGCCCTCGATGCCGCCAAGATCGGGGTCGATCTCCCCGGGGTCGGTGACGTCATAGCCGTGGGTCGAGCCGGGCGTCGCCGTGAACAGGGGCGAGGCGTAGAGATCCGAGATACCAAGCTCGGCCATGTAGGGCACGAGGCTGGCGGCGCGGTCAAAATCCATTCCCTGACGGAATTGCAGGCGGTAGGTCGCTGTGGGCAGTCTCATTGTGCAATCGCCAGATAATGGGCGGCAGAGCGCGGCGCGCCCGGCTCGCCGGTGCGGTGGATTTCGTCGCCGGTTGCCGGCGGCAGCTGTTGGGCGCTGTCGGAAAAGTTCGCGCGAAGCTGCAGCAGCGCGCCGTCCAGGTGCCAATCGACGGCCAGCACGCCGCCCTCTGCCGCGATAAGCTTGCCGGAATGGCCTGCCGCCCCGGCCAGGCGCGGCACGATATGGCGGGCGCGCAGGTCGAGCAGCGTCTTGAACCGCTCGGCATAGCCCCGGCCCTCCGCCGACTCTCGGCGGGCGGGATCGAGCTTGCAGGCGAGGAAGGTCGCCTCGTCAATCGGGTCGGGGACCGTCTCGCCAGAGAAGGACTGGAAGGCCGCGAATTCCTCTGCCCGGCCCTTGCGCACCATCTCGTCCAGCTCGCCGCCGAAATGGGCGAAGAAGGTGAAGGGCCGCGTCTCGCCGTATTCCTCGCCCATGAAGACCAGCGGGATATGCGGCGAGAGCAGCAGGATCGCTGTGAGCGCGGCCAGCGTGTCTTCATCCGTCAGGCTGATGAGCCGTTCGCCCAGCGCGCGGTTGCCTGTCTGGTCGTGGTTCTGCAGGAAATCGACGAAAGCCGTCGGCGGCAGATGGGCGGAGGGTTTGCCGCGCCCGCCCTCGCCCTGAAAGGCGAAGCCCTCGGCCAGCGCGCGGCCCAGATGGCGCAGCGGGTCATCGGCGAAGTCGCCGTAGTAGCCCTCGCTTTCACCGCTGGCGAGCACATGTGCCGCGTTGTGGAAATCGTCGTTCCATTCGCCGCTGTGATGCGTGATGCGCCCGTCCGCCGCCCGCTCGTGCAGATGGGTGACGTTGCGGTTGTCTTCCGTCGTCAGGTGGATCTGGCGAGTGCCGGTGCTGGCGCGCAGCTCTTCGGCCAGCTCGATCAGCAGCTCGGGCGAGCTGGGATCAACGATCTGGTCGATGGCATCGAGGCGCAGCCCGTCGAAGCCGAACTCGCGCACCCAGTAGAGCGCGTTCTCGATGAAGAAGCGGCGCACGGGCGCCTGCGTGTAATCGATGCCGGCGCCCCAGGGCGTGTGGCGGGATGCGTCGAAGAAGTCAGCGGCATAGGCGTGCAGGTAATTCCCGTCAGGCCCGAAGTGGTTGTAGACGACATCGAGAAGCACCATCAGCCCGCGCTCATGCGCAGCATCGATCAGCGCGGCGAGATCATCGGGCGAGCCGTAGGTGTTGTGCGGGCAATAGGGCAGCACGCCGTCATAGCCCCAGCCGCGATCTCCGCCGAATTGCGCCAGAGGCAGCAGCTCGATGGCGGTGATGCCGAGGGCGGCGAGACGGTCGAGCTCGCCGATGGCAGCGCGGTAGGTGCCGGCCTCGGTGAAGGTGCCGAGATGCAGCTCGTATATCACCGCCTCTTCCCAAGCCCGGCCCGCCCAGGGAGCGGGCGTACGCGGCGCTGTCAGCAGCGAGGGACCGTGGACGTCACCCTTCTGCCGGCGGGCGGCAGGGTCCGGCACGGTGGTGCCATCCGGCAGCACATAAGCGTAGGCATCGCCCTCCACCGCGTCGGCGGTGAGGGTGAACCACCCCTCCCCCTCTGCCGGCATCGGATGATCCGTGTCGTACAGGCGCAGGGCCAGGCGCTCGCAGCCCGGCGCCCAGAGGCGGAAGCGCCACTGGCCGGGGCCTGCGGGGATGGCGCCCCAGCTATAGTCGCTGGCGTCAGCCACGGGTTTCGGTCTCCAGCAGCACGAAGGAGCGGGCGTTGAGATGCAGCGTCTCTCCTACCATCTCCAGCTCTGCATAGGCGTCGGCGAGACCGGTTTCGGTATCCACAAGCCGGCGCCACTGCCGGTCGGAGTCTCCCGGCAGGGTATAGGCGATGTCGGTGTCGGAGGCGTTGAGCGCCATGAAGAGGAAACTGCCGCCCTCGTGCAGCAGCAGCCCCACAGCCCGCGCCTCGCCATTTCCCCAATCGCCGTCGTTCATCTCTTCGCCGTCGGGGCGCATCCATTTGGCGAAGCGCCCCTGGCGGGCATCCTTGCCGGCATGGAGGTATCGCTCCGCCAGGAACAGCCCGCGCGAGGCCCGGATCTCCAGCAGCGAGCGGGTGAATTCCTCGAAGGCGAGGTTGTTCTCGCTCGGCGACCAGTCGAGCCAGTTCATCTCGCCCGGCTGGCAATAGGTGTTGTTGTTGCCGTGCTGCGTGCGGCCGCGCTCGTCGCCCATCAGGATCATCGGCGTGCCCTGGCTGAAAAGCATCGTCGCCATCAGGTTGCGGCGCTGCTTGTCGCGAAGGGCGTTGATCTCGGGGTCGTCCGTCGGCCCCTCGACGCCGCAGTTCCACGAGACGTTGTTGGAATTGCCGTCGCGGCCCTCCTCACCGTTCTCCTCGTTGTGCTTCTCGTTGTACGAGACGAGGTCCATCAGCGTGAAACCGTCATGGGCGGTGACGAAGTTGACGCTGGTCCAGGGCCGCCGGCCGGCCTTCTGGAACGTATCGGCAGAGCCGAGAAGGCTGCTCGCCATGTCCGGCAGCTTGCCGGCATCGCCCTTCCAATAGGCGCGGGTCGTGTCGCGATACTTGTCATTCCACTCCGCCCAGCCGGGGGGGAAGTTGCCCACCTGATAGCCGTTGGGGCCGGTGTCCCACGGCTCGGCGATCAGCTTCACCCCGGCGAGGATGGGGTCTTGCCGCACCGCCTCCAGGAAGATCGCATGTTCGGAGTAATTGTCGCGGTCGCGGCCGAGCGTGGTGGCGAGGTCGAAGCGGAAGCCGTCGACATGGCATTCCTCAACCCAGTAGCGCAGGCTGTCCATCACCATCTGCAGCACGCGGGAGTTGCGCAGGTTCAGCGAGTTGCCGGTGCCGGTGGTGTCGAAGTAATAGCGCGGGTCGTCGGCGAGCGTGTAGTAGCTGGCGTTGTCGATGCCACGGAAGCTCAGCGTCGGGCCCATCTGGTTGCCCTCGGCGGTGTGGTTATAGACCACATCCATGATGACCTCGATTTCCGCCTCATGCAGGCGGCGAACCATCAGCTTGAACTCGTGCAGCGAGCCATTGTCCGTCAGGTAGCGCGGCGCCGGCGCGAAGAAGCCGAGCGTCGAATAACCCCACCAGTTCACCAGCCCTTTGTCGACGAGATGTCCCTCGTCATAAAACGCCTGGATCGGCAGCAGCTCGATGGCGGTGACGCCGAGATTGACGAGGTGGTCGATCACCCGCGGATCGGCCAGCCCTTCGAAGGTACCGCGGAGCTGCGGGTCGATGTCCTGCCGCCCCATGGTGAGGCCGCCGACATGCGCCTCGTAGATCACCGTCTGCGCCCAGGGCACATCGGGGCGGTAGTCGTTGCCCCAGGTATGGGCGTTATCGACGACCACGCATTTCGGCATGACGAAGGCAGAATCCCTGCGGTCGAAGGACAGATCCGCCTGATGGCCGCTCATCCGGTAGCCGAAAAGCGCCGGGTGCCAGCGGATATTGCCGTAATGCTGCAGGGCATACGGGTCCATCAGCAGCTTGTTGGGGTTGAAGCGATGCCCCGCCTCGGGCGCGTAGGGCCCGTGCACCCGGTAGCCGTAAAGCTGGCCGGGCCGCACGTCGGGCAGATAGCCGTGCCAGACCTGGTGGGTGTATTCCGGCAGCTCGATCCGTTCGATCTCGCGCCGCCCACGGCTGTCGAACAGGCAAAGCTCGACCTTTTCGGCATGGGCCGAGAACAGGGCAAAGTTGGTGCCCGTCCCGTCCCATGTGGCGCCAAGCGGCACGTCGGAGCCGGCCAGAACAGGCCGCCCCGTGACCACGGAAGGAGAATTCATGCAGGTTTACTCCGGAGAGAGGAACAGCGTGCCAAGCGGTGGCAGGGTCAGCGACGCCGAAGCCGGCAGCCCGTGCAGCTCTTCTGTAACGGCGGTGACGGCCCCACCGTTCCCTGCGCCCGAACCACCATATGTTGGTGCGTCCGAATTGAGACGCTCCACCCAGCGGCCCGCCTGCGGCATGCCCAGCCGATAGCCCTCGCGGGTGACCGGCGCCATGTTGCAGATGACGACCACAGGCTTGGTGCCGTCTTCGCCGTAGCGGACGAAAGAGAACACGTTGTTCTCGGAATCCCCGCCCTCGATCCAGCGGAAGCCTTCCGGCACGCAGTCGCGCTGATGCAGCGCCGGCTCGTCGCGGTAGAGGTGGTTGAGGTCACGCACCAGCTTGCGCAGGCCGTCGTGGTGGCCGTCTTCCAGCAGGTGCCAGTCGAGGCTCTGGTCGTGGTTCCATTCACGCTCCTGCCCGAACTCGCCGCCCATGAAGAGCAGCTTCTTGCCCGGGTGGCCCCACATGAAGCCGTAATAGGCGCGAAGGTTCGCGAACTTCTGCCAGCGGTCGCCCGGCATCTTGCCCAGCATCGAACCCTTGCCGTGGACGACCTCGTCATGGCTCAGCGGCAGCACGAAGTTCTCGGAGAAGGCATAGACCAGCCCGAAGGTCATCTTGTGGTGGTGATACTTCCGATGGATCGGGTCTTGCTGCATGTACTCCAGCGTGTCGTGCATCCAGCCCATGTTCCACTTGAAGTCGAACCCGAGCCCGCCGTCATTCACGGGGCGCGAGACGCCCGGCCAGGCGGTGCTCTCTTCGGCGATGGTCATCGAACCCGGCGCATAGCTGCGCGCCACCTCGTTGACGCCCTTCAGGAAGTCGATGGCATCGAGGTTTTCGCGCCCGCCGTAGCGGTTGGGCACCCATTCGCCGTCGTTGCGCGAGTAATCGAGGTAGAGCATCGAGGCGACGGCATCGACGCGCAGGGCGTCAACGTGAAGTTCCTTCAGCCAGTAGGTCGCCGACGAGCGCAGGAAGTTCGCCACCTCCTGCCGGCCGAAATTGTAGATCAGCGTGTTCCAGTCCTTGTGGAAGCCCTGCCGCGGGTCGGCATGCTCGTAGAGCGCGGTGCCATCGAAATTGCCGAGGCCGTGGGCATCGGTCGGGAAGTGCGCGGGCACCCAGTCTACGATGACGCCGACGCCGGCATTGTGCAGCTTGTCGACCATCCGCGCGAAATCTTCGGGGTTGCCGAAGCGCGAGGTGGGGGCGAACATGCCGACGGGCTGATACCCCCACGAGCCGGAGAACGGGTGCTCGGAGACGGGCAGGAACTCGACATGGGTAAAGCCCATCTCGCCCACATAGGTGATCAGCTCCTCGGACAGCGCGTCGTAGCTGAGCATCTCGTTCTCGAGCGTGCGCCGCCACGAGCCTAGGTGCACCTCGTAGATACTGATCGGCTCGCGGCTCTGGTTGGCCGGGCGGGCGGCGATCCAGCCGTCATCCGTCCATTCATGGCGCGGCAGGCCGTGCACGACCGAGGCCGTCATCGGCGGCAGCTCGGCGGCGAAGCCCACAGGGTCGGCCTTCAGCGGCTGGGTGTGGCCATAGGCGCCGAGGATCTCGTATTTATAGATCTCCCCCTGCCCCAGCCCCGGGATAAACAGCTCCCAGACGCCGGTGGCGCCGCGGCGGCGCATCGGATGGCGGCGGCCGTCCCAGGCGTTGAAATGGCCGACAACGGAGACGCGGCGCGCATTCGGCGCCCAGACGGCGAAGGTCGTGCCCTCGACGCCGCCATGCGTGGTGGGATGCGCGCCGAGGCGGCGGTATAGCTCCTCGTGGCGGCCCTCACCGAGCAGATACTCGTCCATCTCGCCCAGCACGGGGCCGAAGGAATAGGGGTCGAGCAGCTCCCACTCATGCCCCTGCGCGTTGCGGAACTTGAGGCGATAGTCGAACTCGCGGCGCTTCTTCGGCATCTCGCCGTGAAAGAAGCCGTCCGTCCGCAGCTTCTCCAGCTCGGCCACGGGCTTGCCCTTGCTGTCGAGCACCGTCACCGCCGCCGCGTCGGGCGAGAAGACAGAGACGGTGACAGGGCCCTTCTCTGCCTGGTGCATGCCCAGAATGCGGAAGGGGTCGCCGTGCTGGCCCCGCAGGATCGCCTCTACATCGTTCTGATGCGGGGCATGTTCCGGCCAGCTTGTCTCGTTCGTCGCGTTGGTCGTATCGGTCATGAGTTACCTTCCTGCTCCAGCCTTGTGGCAAGAGCGGCCAGTCCGATGTCGAGCCACGTGGGCCGCATCGCGAGTTCGTAGCCAACCTGATAGGCGGCCTTCTGAATGTAGAGCGCATCGAGCATCGCCGCCGCGAAGGCGGGATTGTCGGGATGCGCGCTGCTTTCGGTGATCGCCGCGGCATAGGCCTCGTGCAGCTCGGCCGAGGCGCGGGCGTGCCAGTCTTCGATCTTGGCGGCGGCCTCGTCCTCATCGCCGGCGGCCTGGCGCGTCCATTTGCGGGCCGAGAAGGCGGCGTAATCCAGCGAATGCACCATGCCGGCCAGATCGCGCAGCGGCGAGGCCTTGGCGCGGCGCTCCGCCACGCTGCGGCGGGGTTCGCCCTCGAAGTCGATGATCATTACGTCGTTCTGCGCCACGAGCACCTGCCCGAGGTGATAATCGCCGTGGATGCGCGTCAGCGCCCCCGACGGCGTCATCTCTTTTAGCGAGGCGACGCGTTTTTTCAGCGCCGCGCCGCCGGCCTGCACGCGGGCGGCCAGTTCTGCCGTCTCATCGGCGAGATCCGTGGTGGCCGCGAGGCTGGCGAGCACATCGTCCAGCTCGGCGATCACCTCGTCGCTGAAGGCGGCCAGGCGTTCGGGCGTCATCGGCTCGGGCGCGAAGTCCGGCTCGGTGCCCTTCGACAGCGCCACGTGCATCTGCGCGGTGCGGGTGCCGATGAGCGGGGCCAGGTCGAGCCCCGGCAGATACGGATCGGGCGAGCCATCGTCGATGGAGCTTTCGGCCACCAGCCGTTCAAGGCCATCGGTCACCGCCGCCCAGGCGTCGCCCTGGTTGCGCACGAAGGCGAAGGCGGCGCCAAGGCTGACCCGCTCACCGTCTTTCGGCTGGAAGGCCAGCTCGCCAAGGAAGGCGGGCGTGCCGTCGAAGCCGCCCGGACCGGTGAGGAAGCGCGACACCTCGATATCGGGCTGCACGCCGGGGCGCAGGCGCCGGTAAAGCTTGAGGATCGCCTTGTCGGAGAAGGCCATCGTGGCGTTCGATTGCTCGACATTGAGCAGCCGCGCCTCACCGGCATCCTCGATGCTGTCCATCGCATCGACGCGGTCGAGCAGCACAGAGCCGCCCTCGGCCGGCAACTCGCCGCCTTTGCGCAGCGCCTCGAAGAGGCCGGTCATGGCCGGCACATCGGCCGTGCCGTCGATCAGCCCGCCCACGGAGGGGCCGCGGCGCAGCTTCGACAGGGTGTAGCCCAGCGTCGGCGAGCCGAAGGAGACGTTATCCTCCCCCCAGAGCGCGGCGAGCGGCAGCAGATATTGCTGCGTCTCGTCGTCGAGATCGACATCGAGCAGCGCCAGCGCGGCGCGCCCATCCTCCAGATCGGCCAGCGGCGCGATCTTGGTGGATTTGATCGTCTTGTCCTTGGCGGCAAACCAGCGCTGGATCGGCAGGTAGCTCGGCAGAACGTCGCTCTGCAGCATCCGCCCCTCGCGGCCCGTCAGCGCACTGCTCACCCGGCCATCGCGCGAGGTTGTCAGCGTCAGGAATTCCGGCAGGATCTCCTGCGGGGCCGTGCGCCAGCTCGGCGCCTCTGCCTCGTCGGCCAGCTCGAACCAGTAAAAGCCATAGGCCGGCAGCGTCACCAGATAGGGCAGTGCGCCGATGGGCGGGAAGGCCGAATGGCCCGTCAGCTCGATCGGCACGCGGCCGGCATAGGCGCCAAGGTCGATCTCGACCGCCTGCGCCTGACGCGACAGGTTGGCGACGCAAAGCACCGCCTTGTCCTCATACTCGCGGATATAGGCCAGCACCTTGCGGTTCTTCGGGTAGAGCAGCCGCATCTCGCCGCGGCCAAACACATCGTGGTTCTGCCGGACGGCGACCATGCGGCGCATCCAGTTGAGATATGACGACGGGTCTTGCGCCTGGCTTTCGACATTGCGCGCCTCGAAGCCGTAGATCGCATCCTGGATCGTTGGCAGGTAGAGGCGCTGCGGATCGGCGCGCGAGAAGCCGGCGTTGCGGTCGGGCGACCATTGCATCGGCGTGCGCACGCCGTCGCGGTCACCGAGATAGATGTTGTCGCCCATGCCGATCTCGTCGCCGTAATAGAGGATGGGTGTCCCCGGCATCGACATCAGCATCGAGTTCAACAGCTCGATCTTGCGGCGGTCGTTCTGCAGAAGCGGCGCGAGGCGGCGGCGGATGCCCATGTTGATCCGCGCGCGCTTGTCGGCGGCATAGGTCTCCCAGAGGTAATCCCGCTCCTTGTCGGTCACCATCTCGAGCGTCAGCTCGTCGTGGTTGCGTAGGAAGATCGCCCATTGGCAATTGTCGGGGATGTCCGGCGTCTGGCGGATGATATCCGTGATCGGGTGCCGGTCTTCCTGCGCGACGGACATGTACATCCGCGGCATCAGCGGGAAGTGGAAGCCCATGTGGCATTCATCGCCCTCGCCGAAATAGGGCCGCGTATCCTCGGGCCACTGGTTGGCCTCGGCCAAGAGCATCTTGTCGTCGTAATGCTTGTCTAGATCGGCGCGGATGGCTTTGAGAATGTCATGCGTCTCGGGCAGGTTCTCGTTGTTCGTGCCGTCCCGCTCGACGAGATAGGGGATCGCGTCGAGCCGCAGCCCGTCGACGCCCTTGTCGAGCCAGAAGTGCATGACGTCGAGCACCGCCTCCATCACCTTCGGATTGTCGAAGTTGAGGTCCGGCTGGTGATCGAAGAAGCGGTGCCAGTAGAATTGCTCGGCGACCGGGTCCCATGTCCAGTTGCTGTCGTGGGTGTCGTTGAAGATCACCCGCGTCTTGTCCATCCACTTGGTCGGATCGTCGGACCAGACGTAGAAGTCCCGCTCCGGGCTGCCCTTGGGGGCGTGCCGGGCGCGCTGGAACCATTCGTGCTGGTCGGAGGTGTGGTTGATGACGAGCTCGGTGATGACCTTCAGGCCACGCCGGTGCGCCTCCGCCACGAAGCCCTCGAAATCCTCCATCGTGCCGTAGGAGGGGTTCACCTCCTTGAACTCGGCGATGTCGTAGCCGTCATCGCGGAGCGGCGAGGGGTAGAAGGGCAGAAGCCAGACGGCGGTCGCCCCCAGCTCCTGCACATGATCGAGACGCGACATGAGGCCGGCGAAGTCGCCCATGCCGTCATTGTTGCTGTCTTGGTACGCCTTCACGTGCAGCTGGTAGATGATCGCGTCCTTGTACCAGTCTGCGGCGACGATCCCGTCCTGCGGGGCGTTTTGCTCATCAAGGCTCATACGGCACCTCCCGGCGGGATCAGTTTCCAGATGGCATAGGGGCGGTTCTGCGGGTCTAGGGTGAGCATGTGGTCCTTGCCGTGCCAGGTGAAGCGATTGCCGTGAATGGCGTCTTCTACCTCGATTGAGCCGTTATCGGGCAGGCCGAATTCCCAAAGCGGCACTTCAAAATCGAACTGAGCCCCGGCCTGCGGGTCGATCAGAACGTGGAAGAGCAGATAATTGCGGCTCGCCTCGTCGAAGCGGCCGTAATAGAGAACCCGGTCGTCATGGGCGGTGAAGAACTTCAGGTTGAGGTAATCCTTCATCGCCGGATTGTCGCGGCGGATCTGGTTGATGAGGCGGATATCGTCCTTGATGTTCCCCTCGGCATCCCAGTCGCGATGGCGGATCTCGTATTTCTCGCTGTCGAGATATTCCTCCTTGCCGGGCAGCGGCGCCGCCTCGCAAAGCTCGAAGCCGGAATACATGCCGTAGGAGCCCGACAGGCTCGCGGCCATGATGAGGCGGCTGCGAAAGCCGGGGCGGCCGGAATATTGCAGGAAGATCGGGTTGATGTCGGGCGTGTTGACGAAGAAATTCGGCCGCATGAAATGGCGGCTTTCCTCGGTCGTCAGCTCGGTCAGATATTCCTGCAATTCGGCCTTGGTGTTGCGCCAGGTGTAATAGGTGTAGCTCTGGTTGTAGCCCACCTTGGCGAGGCGCTTCATCACCTTCGGGCGCGTGAAGGCCTCCGATAGGAACACCGTCCCCGGATATTGGGCCCGCACCTCGGCGATGATCCATTCCCAGAACGGGAAGGGCTTGGTGTGCGGGTTGTCGACGCGGAAGTTCGGCACGCCCTTTTCCGCCCAGAACAGAAAGAGATCGCGGATCGCCTCCCAGAACGGCGCGTTGGGCTGGCCGTCGTCGAGGTAATAGCGGAAATTGACGATATCTTCGTATTTCTTCGGCGGGTTCTCGGCGTATTTGATCGTGCCATCCGGGCGCCGCTCGAACCAGTCGGGATGCTCCTCGATCCACGGATGGTCGGGAGAGGCGTTGAGCGCGATGTCCATCGCCAGCTCGATGCCCTCGGCCTTGGCGGCGGCAACCAGAGCGGCGAAGTCATCAAAGTCGCCCAGCTCGGGGTGCAGCGCATCCATCCCGCCCTCGGGCGAGCCGATCGCATAGGGCGAGCCCACGTCGCCCGGCTCGGCCTTCAGCGAGTTGTTCTTGCCCTTGCGGTTGCTCGTGCCGATCGGGTGGATCGGCGGGAAATAGAGCACATCGAAGCCCAGATCCTTCACATACGGCAGCCGCCCGATCACGTCGCGCAGCGTGCCGTGCTGGCCCTCGGGGCCGGCGGAGCGCGGGAAGAGCTCGTACCAGGCCGAGAAGGCGGCGCCTTCGCGGTCGACCCAAACGGGCAGCTCGGGGCTCTCGGTCACATTGGCGCGGGGCCCGTGCTTCGCCATCAGCGCGTCGGTCTCGTCCGAGAGCAGCACCGAGGTATCTCCGGCCTTGGCGGCGCGGGCGAGCGACGTCATCTCCGGCGCCGCACCGTTCACCCGTTCGATCAGCTGCGCGGCCTCCTGCACCTCGACGGAAACATCCTGGCCGGCGACGACCTTCTTGCGGGTGTCGCGGGCCCAGGTGCCCCAAAGATCGCGCCACGCGATTATGTGAAAGCGCACCGGGCCGACCTTATTAAAGGTCACCTCGGCCGACCAGCGGTCGTTGACGCCCTTGGTCATGGGGTGTTCTGCCCCGCCCGCCACAACGGCGGCGCCGAGCACCTCGTGCCCGTCGGCGAGCACGTCGGCTTCGACGGTCATGGGCCATCCGGCCACGGATTTCGCGGCAAAGCGCCCGGCGTCGATTTCGGGCGAGATTGCCTCGATAGCGAGCCTTTTGGCGGCAAGATTCTGGAGATTCTCGTTGGTCGTGGTGCGGCTAGGCTTGGCCTGCATTGCAGTTTCGCTCCGTCCCGTCCCTGTTGTGCGGCTTGAGAGACCCAAGCCGCTTTGGAAGGTAAACTAGCCTGAATGGCGCGTGGTTCCACCCTGCCCTCGTCCGGGCCCAAATAAGCCCCTCCCCTTCGCGCGCTGCCTATAAGGCGGGACATTTGACCGCAGGACGCCCCAGAAAAGGCAGCCTTGGGGGCGTTGACAACGCCGCGGAGGACTGGTCAGAACATCCCGACTGTTTCACTAGGAGAATGTGATGCTCACCTTCCTGCGGCTCACCGCCCCGGCGCTGGTCGCCGCCCTGCCCGCCGGCTCGGCGCTGGCGCAGGCGGCCTCCGACTATCCCGTGACCATCGAACATGCCCTCGGCACGACCGTGCTGACCGAAAAGCCCGAGCGCATCGCGACAGTGCAATGGGCCAACCACGAGGTGCCGCTGGCGCTCGGCGTCGTGCCCGTGGGCTTCGCGGCCGCCAACTTCGGCGATGACGATGGCGACGGCCTGCTGCCCTGGGTTTCCGAAGCGCTGGAGGAGCTGGGCGCCGAGGTGCCGGTGCTGTTCAACGAGGGCGACGGGATTGACTTCGAGGCGGTGGCCGCGACGAACCCCGACGTGATCCTCGCCGGCTATTCCGGCCTCTCCCAGGAAGACTACGACACGCTCAGCCAGATCGCTCCGACAATCGCCTACCCTGAGGCGCCCTGGGCGACCGACTGGCGCGACACGATCCGCATCAATGCCGCCGGCATGGGCATGGCCGAGGAAGGCCAGGAGCTGATCGCCGAGATCGAAGGCGAGATCGACGAGGCCGTCGCCGCCTACCCGGTGCTGGCCGGCAAGGAGGTGATGTTCATCACCCATCTCGACACCACCGACCTCTCGGTGATCAACTTCTATTCCGACAACGACACGCGGGTGAAGTTCTTCGAGGATCTCGGCCTCGCCATGCCGCAGAGCGTCATCGACGCCTCCGAGGGCGGCTCCTATTCCGGTTCAATCTCGGCCGAGCAGATCGACGCCTTCGACGATGTCGATCTGGTGGTGACCTATGGCGGGCAGGAGCTGATCGATGCGCTGAACGCCGACCCGCTGACCTCTAAGATGCCCGCCGTCGCCAACGGCGCCATCGTCACGCTGGGCAATGACCCGCTCGGCACCGCCGCCAACCCGACGCCGCTGGCGATCTCCTGGGTGCTGGACGATTACGTCGCCCTGCTCGCCGGGGCGCTGGACGGTGCCGAATAGGGCCGCCTTGTCCGAGATGACCATAGGGGCGCCGGCCTATCGGCGCCCCCCGGCCGTAAGAGGGCTGTGGCTGCTGGTGGTGGTCATGGCCCTTCTTGCGCTTTGCGCCCTCTCGGTGGCCATCGGCACGCGCCACGTCGCCCTTGCCGACATCTGGGCGGGGCTGCAGGGCCGGACGGACACAATCGCCGAGGCCGCCGTCGCAAAGCGGATCCCGCGCACCCTTCTGGCGGCGCTGGCGGGCGGCGCGCTGGGGCTGTCCGGCGCGGTGATGCAGGGCATCACGCGCAACCCGCTGGCCGACCCGGGGCTGCTGGGCGTCAACATGGGCGCGGCGCTGGCGGTGGTGCTGGGCCTGGCCTGGTTCGGGCTGGCGAGCCTGACCGCCTATATCTGGGTGGCCATCGGCGGCGCAGCGGTGACGGTGGCCTTCGTCTATGCCATCGCCTCGGTCGGCCCCGGCGGGGCGACACCGCTGAAGCTGGCGCTGTCGGGCGTCGCGACCTCTGTCGCCTTCTCCTCGTTCATCACCGGCATCGTACTGCCGCGCAACGATATCTCCGGCGGCGTGCGCGCCTGGCAGGTCGGCGGCGTCGGCGGCGCGAGCTATGAGGCGATCTGGCAGGCCCTGCCCTTCCTCGCCGTCGGCCTGGTCATCTGCCTGCTCTCTGCCCGCCGGCTGAACTCGCTGGCGCTGGGCGACGAGCTGGCCGCCGGCCTTGGCGAGCGCGTCGCCCTCGCCCGCGCCAGCGCCGCCATTGGCGCGGTGCTGCTTTGCGGGGCCACGACGGCGATCTGCGGCCCCATCGGCTTCGTCGGTCTCGCCGTGCCGCATCTTTGCCGCCTGCTCGTCGGCGTTGATCACCGCTGGCTGCTGCCGTTCTCCGCCCTCACCGGCGCCGGGCTGCTGATCGCCGCCGATGTGCTCGGCCGCATCGTCGCCCGGCCGAGCGAGCTCGACGTGAGCATCATCACCGCCTTCATCGGCGCGCCCATCTTCATCTGGATCGTCCGCCGCCAGAAGGTGCGCGAGCTATGAGCCTCGCGACCCTCAGGACCGGCCCCGCCCCCCTCACCGGCAGCGCCGCCGATACGCTGGCGCTCGGCCGCCGCCGCCGCAACGCCCGGCGCCGCATCGCCATCGGCACGCTTCTCGCGCTGCTCGTCATCCTCTTCGCGCTGACGCTGATGCTGGGGCAAAGCTTCACGCCGCCGGGCGACGTGCTGCGGGTGCTGCTCGGCCAGGACGTGCCCGTCGCCTCGTTCACCGTCGGCACCCTCCGCCTGCCTCGCGCGACGCTCTCCGTCATCGCGGGCCTGAGCTTCGGCATAGGCGGGGCCGCCTTCCAGACGATGCTGCGCAACCCGCTGGCCAGCCCCGACATCATCGGCATTTCCTTCGGCGCCAGCGCCGCCGCTGTTGTGGGCATCGTCTTCTTTGGCCTCACCGGCGGCGCCGTCTCGCTGCTCGCCATCATCGCGGGGCTCGGCGTGGCGCTGCTGATCTACGGGCTGTCGTTCAAGGGCGGCGTCTCGGGCGCCCGGCTGATCCTCATCGGCATCGGCATGGCCGCGATGCTGGAGAGCGTCATCTCCTACGCTCTGCTCAAGGCTACCGCCTGGAACCAGGCCGAGGCGATGCGCTGGCTCGCCGGATCGGTCAACGGCGCCACCCGGGGCGAGATCCTGCCCGCCGCCGCCGCGCTGGCGGTGTTCGGTGGTATCCTCCTCACCCGCGCCCGCGACCTAGAGGCGATGCGCCTTGGCGACGATGCCGCCGCCGCGCTCGGCGTGCGCGTAGGGGCGGCGCGGATCACCGTGCTTGTCGCCGCCGTTGGCCTGGTCGCCTTCGCCACCGCCGCCTCGGGGCCTATCGCCTTCGTTGCCTTCCTTTCGGGCCCCATCGCCGCGCGCCTCACCGGCCCCGGCCGCTCGATGCTGCTGCCTGCCGCGCTGACCGGCGCCGTGCTGGTGCTGCTGGCCGATTACGCCGGCCAGTTCGCGCTGCAAAGCCGCTACCCCGTGGGCGTGGTGACCGGCGCGCTCGGGGCGCCCTATCTCATCTATCTCATCGCCCGCTCGAACCGGGCCGGAGGCACCTCATGAATACGGGCCAGCATCTCAGCACGCATGACCTCTCCGCCGGCTATGCCGAGCGTGCCATTCTCGATGGCATCGACCTGTCGCTGCCGCCCGGGCGCGTCACCGCCATCGTCGGCGCCAATGCCTGCGGCAAGTCCACCCTGCTGCGCGCCATGTCGCGCCTTCTGAGCCCGCGCGCGGGGCAGGTGTTGCTCGACGGGCAATCGGTACACAAGCTGCCAGCGAAGGAGCTGGCCCGCCAGCTCGGCCTGCTGCCACAATCGCCCATCGCGCCGGAAGGCATCACCGTCGCCGATCTGATTGGCCGGGGCCGCCATCCGCATCACGGCGTCTTCACCCGCTGGAGCCGCGCCGATGACGAGGCGGTGGCAGCGGCGATGGAGGCGACCAAGACGCTCGATCTGGCCGACCGCGCCGTCGACGAGCTCTCCGGCGGCCAGCGTCAGCGTGTGTGGGTGGCGATGGCTCTGGCGCAGGAAACCGGCGTGCTGCTGCTCGACGAGCCGACGACCTTTCTCGATGTCAGCCACCAGATCGAGGTGCTCGACCTGCTGGTCGATCTCAACCGGGCGCGCGGCACGACGATCGTTATGGTGCTGCACGATCTCAACCTCGCCGCCCGCTATGCCGACTATCTGATCGCCCTGGCGCAGGGCCGGGTCTACGCCACCGGCGCGCCCGAGCATGTGCTGACCGAGACGATGGTGCGCTCCGTCTTCGGCCTCGACAGCCAGATCATCCGCGACCCGGTCTCGGGCACGCCGCTGATGCTGCCTATCGGACGTCACCGCATGGCAAAGGCAAGCTGAGCCGGGTAACCGGGCCTTAAGACTGCCGGGGCTACCACGGGGGATGGGAGCCATCGGGAGACATTCGTGAGCGACACCCAAGTCTTCCGCGGGCTCGACAGCCGCGCAGCTGCCCTGAGCCGGCGGATCGAGACGGTGCTGGAGACAGCCTCGGCGCGTATCGGCGCCCTGCAGGATGAGATCGCCGCGGCGAGCGAGGCCCTGACCCGCGCGTCGGAATTTGCCGCCCCGACCGGGCGCGAGCGGCTCGCCCGCTCTGCCGCCGGGGCGGGCGCCCATGTCGACCGGGTGCAGGCGCAGTTTCGCCAGCATTCACAGACAGCCTCGGCCCTTCACGGCCCGGCGGAGAAGCTCGGCCGCCTGCTGGAAGATCTGCTGCGCGACATGAAGCTTACGGCCTTCATTGCGACCAACGCCAAGGTCGTCAGCCACACGGTGCCCGGCGCCGACGATACCCTCGGCCAGTTCGCCGAGGATGTGCGCGCCTGCCTCACCGGCGCCGACAGCAGCGTGAAGGGCATTCAGGAGCAGCTGACCCACGCCAACCGGCAGCTCGGCCAGCTGGTCACCGGCCTGCGAGACATGAGCGAGACGGCAGCCGATCTGCAGCAAACCCGCAGCCGGCTGCCCGGCGTGGTGGCGGGCCTCGCCAACACAACCCCGCTGCAGCAATCCGGCAGCACCGCCCGCACAGGGCTGCTGCAGGTGAGCCAGGCGCTGGGCGAACTGTCGGCACCGCTGAAGGCGGCCGCCATGGTGCAGGCGCGGCTATCCCGCGCCCGGCAGATCGCGGCCCGTAGCGGCTCGGCCGGCGGATCTTCCGGCCCAGTGCTGGAGCATCTGGCCGCCGCCCAGATCCATGCAGCCGTTAAGGCGCTGGACGAAAGCCTCGCCAGCGCCCTGCCCGCCCTGTCGCGTGCCGCCGGCCCGTGGCGCAGCGCGCAGGAGGCGATGCGCGATATCTCGATGCCGGACAGTGGCGGGCCGCTGGGGCAGCTGCCAGCGCTTTGCGCCGCCATGTCCGCCGGGCTCGCGGCGCTGGACGCCAGGCACAAGGAGATTGCCCCGAGAATGGGCGAGCTCGCTGCCGCTTACGAGCGCGGGGCGGACTCCGCACGCAAGATCAGCGCGCTAGAGGAGCAGATGAACCTGCTCAGCATCAATGCCATCCTCGTATCGGGCCGCGCCGGTCAGCACGGGCAGGCGATGACAGAGGTCTCTCGTCAGCTGCGCGAGAGCACGGCAGAGATCGGCCGGGCCACCCAAGCCATCGTGCAGCTCGCCCTGCGCCAGCAGAGCGAAGCGCAGGGCTTCGGCGCGGCAGAGGGCGAAGGGGCCGAGGATGAAGTCAGCATCGGCGCCATGCAGGCCGACATCGCCGCCCTGCTAGCGTCGATGGAGGCGCTGGCGGCGACGGCCGGGGCAAGTGGCGACGACCCGCTGGCGGAGCTGAGCGACCTGCTCGGCGGCCTCAAGAGCGAGGCGCAGGCCGATTTGCCCCAGCTCGATGGTCTTCCCGCCATAACCCCGCCGGATGCCGCCCTGAGCGCCCAGCTCCAGCAGATCCGCGCGGGCTATGACACGCGGGCCGAGCGCGATGTGCACGACAGGCTCTTCGCCGCAGCCGGGCGCGAGGCCTCCGCCGGCTGGCGCCAGGTGGCCTGACGCCGCCCTGGCGCCTCTCGCCTCAGGCCCGCTCGATCTGGGGCAGCAGCTCCTCGGCGATCGACCCGGCCATCGGGTCGAAGGCCGGCAAGCCGGTCGCTGCGCTGGCCGCCGCGAGAGCACTCGCCCGCGCGCCAGCCGGCAGGCGGCTGCAGTTGAGCGAGATCGCGGCGACCCGCGCCTTGTGGTTGGTCAGCCGCGCCGCCTCGGTATAGCTGCGCAGAGCCTGCTCCCAATCCGGCAGCGGGTAATCGGTGAGGCCGGCCACTTCTGTCCGCCCGGCCTGATGGCAGAGCACCATCAGATCGGGCTGCGAGCCATGCACCAGCCCCAGCGTGACCGCAGCGAAGGAGGGGTGGAAGAGCGAGCCCTGCCCCTCGATCACGTCCCAATGATCCTCGGGCGCGTCGGGTGACAATGCCTCTGCCGCGCCGGAGACGAAATCGGCCTTCACCGCATCCACCGCGATGCCGCCGCCGGCAATGAGGATGCCCGTCTGCCCCGTGGCGCGGAAGGTGGCGGGCAGGCCCGCCTCCTGCAGGGTGCGCGCGACGGCCAGGGCGGTGTACTTCTTGCCCACGGCGCAATCGGTGCCCACCGTCAGCAGCCGCCGCCCGCTGCGCTTGCGGCCTGTTCCAACGCTGAGAGGCCCGCGGGAATGCCGCACATTGTGCAGCCGCCGGCCCAGCGCCCGGGCGCGCTCGGCGATGGCCGGGTGATCCTCCAGCGCCTCGTGCAGGCCCGAGGCGATGTCGAGCCCGGCCTCCAGCAGGCCCAGCAGCGTCTCCACCCAGGCCGGGGGCAGCGCCCCGCCAGGCACGGCCACGCCGATCACCACCGTCTTGGCACCGCTCGCCGCTGCATCCGCCACAGTCACATCCTGCAGGCCCAGATCGACCGCAGCGTCGGAGAAGCGCATCTGCCCCACGCAATCGCTTCCGCACCAATCGCGCAGGCCGAAGGCTGTCTTGGCGAAGACCGGGTCTCTCTGGTCGCCAACCAGCAGCAGGTAGGGCTTGCGGATCGCGCCGGGCGGCTCGGGAGCATTCATGGCGGGGCCTTCAGTACGAGATGAAATTGAGAGCGCGCAGCGCCTCGAACCAGTCATCGGTCTCGAAGCGCGTCACGCAGGGCCCCGTCTGCACGGCGCCGGGGTACCACGCGGCGCGATAGGCGCTGACCGGGTTGGGATAGGCGAAATCGAGCGTGAAATGCTCCGGCATGGCGGGCAGCCGCGCGGCCAGATCACCGGCCAGCGCCGCCTCGACCCCCGCGCGGATCTCCTGCACAGCCAGGCGCGGCGGCATCGAGATATTGGCCGGCCCGAAGCCTTCGCTCACGGCCAGCGTGGTGATGCCGGGCACGAAAGCCGCTGCCTCGTCGCAGATGCCCGCATCGCCGGAGAGAAAGGCCGAGGGCACGCCCAGCGAGGCCGCCGTCAGGCTGTTCACGGTGAATTCCGAGGCCAGCTCGCCGTTGATCGAAAGGCGCAGCGAGCCGGTGAACGTATGCGCCAAAGGGTTGGTCTGGCTGCCGTTCTTGTTGTGGTAGCCTGTGTAGATGGCGGCATCGAAGCTCTCATCGATACCCCACATCATCTTGTGCGGGTGTCCCGACCAGCCGCGCGCGATGCGCACGTAATCGGGCAGATCGCCGATGATCACGTTGCGCGCCGTCTGATGCGCATCCTTGATGACAACCTCCGTCGCCCCGGCGGCGCGGGCGCCCTCGCAGGCGGCGACGACCTCGTTGGTCATGTACTGGCGGAACTCGGCATAGCCCTTGTCGTCCTTCATGGCCTCCGCCCAGTCGGTAATGCCGGCGGTGCCCTCGATATCGGCGCTGATGAAGACCTTCATGGTGACGTCCTAAAGGTTGGCCCCGATCGCGGCGACGAGCCGGTCGATCTGGTCGGGGCTGTGTGAGGAGAAAACGGCAAGGCGAAGCGTCTCGTGATCGGGCGCGTCTGAATAGCCGGAGGGCGCGACGCGCTTGACGAGGATGTCCTGCTCGGCGAGCGCCGCAGAAAGCTCGGTGAGGTCGCGAGGCGCCGCGACATTGACGATGGGCACGGGGCTGTCGGCGATGTCGAGCCCGAGGCCCCGCAGGCCGCTGCGCAGCTGCTGCACATTGGCGCGCAGGCGCGTCATGAAGGCAGGGTCATTCCGCAGCAGCCGCAGGCCCGCGAGGCCGGCAGCGGCGGAGCCAGGCGGCGGCGGAGAAGCGCCGGCGAGAAAGCGCACCTTCTCGCCCAGCAGGTGCTGCAGCTCACGGCTGCCGGGCACGAAGCCGCCTGCCCCGCCCATCGCCTTGCTGGTGGTACCGGCGAGATAGCGGCCCGGGCCCTCCATCCCCTCATGCTCCAGCGCGCCGCGGCCCCCGGCCCCGATGGCGCCGACGCCATGCGCGTCATCCACGCACAGCAGCGCGCCGTCGTAATCCGCCATGACCTCGCCATAGGCGGCCAGGGGCGCGATGGCGCCCGTGGAGGGAAACACGCCGTCGGTCACGACAATCGCCACCTCGCCGGGCCGCAGGTTGATGGCAAGCTCGGTGGCCAGGCTTTCGGGCGAGCGGTGCGCGAAGCGGTGCGCCGGATGCGGCAGCGTCGAGAGCGCATCGCCGATGCCGTAGTGCGACTTGGCATCCACGAAGATGCGGTCGAACTGGTCGCGCAGGCCCTGAAGCGCGATGAGCGGCGAGACATAGCCAGAGGCGGCGTAGGTGACCGCCTCGACGCCAAAGTACTCGGCCAGCTCCTGAGCGAGGTCGAGATAGGGCGGGAAGTCGGCGCGGGTGCCCGGCCCCATGCCGTAGGCCCGTGTGGCGCTGGTGGCCGCCTCGATCACATCGGGGTGGCCGTGGAGGGCGTGGTAGGAGGTGCCGCAAAAGTAATCCACCTCGCGCCCGTCAATCTTCATCCGGGCGCCGAGGGGCGATTGCATCTGAAAGGGCGCGGCGGCCATCAGGCGTACTCGGTGTAGTCGAGGCTGGCGAGGTAGTCCTCGCCCAGATCGGCACCGATGCCGGGGCCCTCCGGCAGCGTGATGGCGCCGCCATCGCCATAGGTCATGCCGCCGGTGACAGGGTCGTCACGCAGCATGGTGGCGCCGTCGAGATCGGCGAAGCAGATATTGGGCCGGGCGGAGACGAGATGCGCGGCGGCGGTGAGGCCAAGGCGCGTCTCCGTCATGCAGCCGACCATGCAGGGGATGCCGGCGCTCTCGGCGATGGCATTGATCCTGATGGCGGTGTGGATGCCGGCGGATTTGGAGAGCTTGATGTTGAAGTAACGGCACGCGCCGGCGCGCAGCAGGCGCGCGGCGTCGTGGTCATCAAAAAGACTCTCGTCGGCCATCACAGGGATGGCGGAGGACTGGCTCACCTCTGCCAGAGCGTCGATGTCCCACGCCTTCACCGGCTGTTCGCAATACTGGATGCGATCCTCCGCCAGCTCGGCGAGCACGCGCAGGGCGGTGACGCGGTCCCACCCCTGGTTGGCGTCGATGCGCAGGTTGATCTGCGGCCCCACCGCCTGGCGGATGGCGCGGATGCGGGCGACGTCCTCCTCAAAATTCGTGCCGAGCTTGACCTTGATGGCGTCGAAGCCGGCATCGCGCATCTCGGCAGCGAGCTGGGCCATGACCTGCGGGCTGTCGATGCCGATGGTGTTGTCGGTGACGAGGCCGCGCTTCGGCCCGCCGAGCAGGGCGTAAAGCGGCAGGCCAGCCCGCTTGCCGAGCAGGTCGTAGAGCGCCATGTCGAAGCCCGACCGAGCGGTGGCGTTGTTCGGCAGGGCTGCGCGCATCGCGGCGGTGAGAGCGTCGATATTCTCCGCCTCCTGCCCGATCAGCAGCTTGGCATAGACCGCGGCGGCGGCGGCAACGGTGCCCACCGTCTCGCCGCAGATGGGCAGCGAGGGGTTGGCCTCGCCCATGCCGTATAGCCCATCCTCACCATGCAGGCGGATGAACACGGTATCCGCCGTGGTTATGGTGCCCAGCGCGATGCGGAAGGGGCGTTTGAGCGGCAGAGCGGCGCGGAACAGCTCGATGCGGGTGATCTTCACGAAAGATCCTCCCGCCGCTCCAGGAACATCGGTCCGACGCGGATGCCCTTGCGGCCCTGCTCGTCGGTCGCGCCCAGCTCCAGCACTTCGGCCTCGTAGAGCAGGCCGTGCATACGGAAGAGCCCCTGCCCCGCCGGCTCGCAATCATGGGTGCAGAAATACTCAATCAGGCACTTCAGGCCGCCATTGGCCCAGGTGAGATAGGTGAGGTTGAAATCCGGCCCGTAGGTGCCGAGATGTGGCGCGACGGTTTCGGGCACCTCCTCGGTCTTGGGCGCATCGACCTTCGCCCAATCCTCGCCCTTCCAGCGAAGCGTGCCGGCGGCGGGGAAGGAGAGATCGAGATGGGCGTAGTCGGCCTGGGCGCCATAGATGCGCCCGTCCATCACCCAACCCGCGCCAGAGACGGGGCGGATCTGCAGCGGCACGCCCTCGCCCATCAGGTAGAGCCGGTCTTCGCGGCGCACCACCTCCGTCATCTCGCCGGAGGGGGAGCTGTAGAGGCCCGGCAGCGCCTCAAGGTCGGCCGGCGCGATGGCCGGCGGCTTGGCGGGGGCCGGCGGCGCCTTGCCCTGCTTGCGCTCGGCCAGCACGACGCGCAGCAGGTCGTTGGCGATGCGGGTGGAGATCTGGTTGGCGAAGTCGAGCGTGTTGAACACGAGCACCGAAAGCCCCGCCTCCGGCAGCAGCGTCATCTGCGTGGCATAGCCATAGACGGCGCCGCCATGCCCGACGGAGGACCAGCCGTCCATCGTGCCCACGCCGAAGCCGAGCCCGTAGCCCTTCTGGCCGCCAGCATAGCCCTCTGGCCGACGGCCCACGATCTGCCACATCTGGCGCAGCGAGGCGGGGGTGATGATCGTCTCGCCCTCCGGCGTGAAACCGCCGCGCAGGAGCATGGTCGTGTAGCGCGCCATGTCGACGGTGGAGGAAAAGATGTTGCCGGCGGGCGAGCCGCCGAGGTCGAAGACGGGCGCCGGTTCATCGCCGTCGATCGTCCACATCTTGGCGGGGGCCAGCACGTCGCGCACGCCGGGGGCGATGCCGGAATGGCTCTCGCTCATGCCGAGGGGGCGGAAGATATTCTCGGTGACGTAGGACGAGTAATCGGTGCCCGTCACCGCCTCCAGCACCGCGCCAACGACGGCGATGCCGGCGTTGGAATATTGCATCTCGCCGATGGAGGGGTCGACCTTCAGCTCGGTCTCGGCCAGCTCCGCCACCGTCTGGGCGAGCGGTGGTCGCTTGTCATCGAGGTAATGCCCCGACTTCGGCTCGCGGGTGATGCCGGCGGTGTGGCTCATCAGCTTGCGCATGGTCACGTCGGTGCCGAACGGCCCCTGCGGATTGTCGGCCCAAGGGTTACGCGGCGCGAAACCCGGCAGGTATGTCGAGACAGGCGCATCGAGGTCGATCACCCCCTTCTCGACCTGCTGCATCACGGCCACGGCGGTGAAGGTCTTGGTGACGGATCCGATGCGGAAGAGCGAATGCTCGTCGAGCTTTGCGGCTTCGCCGGAGTTCACGACATGCCCCTGCCCAAGCAACCCCTCGGGCCCGCTGAGCGCCCAGGAGAGGGAGGGAAGGGTCTTGTCTTCGACCTCGTGGCGGACAAGGGCGTCGATAGCCGCCTCGGCGGCCGCAGAAAGTGACGACACGATGATGTTCCTTCAGGTGATGTGATGCGGGTCGAGGATGTCGCGCAGGGCGTCGCCCACGAGATTCCACGCCAGAACGAAGAGGAAGATGGCCGCGCCCGGGAAGAAGAGCGTGTACCAGTATTGGAAGGGGTTGCCGGCCTGGCCGACGATCCAGTTGCGCGAATAGGCGATGAACTGGCCCCAGTCGGCATAGCCCGCCTCTGTCCCCACCCCTAGGAAGCTGAGGGCCGAGGCCGCCAGCACCATCGAGCCGGTGGCCATGGTGGCGAGCACCAGCACGGGGAAGAGCGCGTTGGGCAGGATGTGCAGCAGCATCAGGCGCAGGTCGCCGGCGCCGTAGCTTCGCGCGGCGTTCACGTAATCCATCTGCTTGATCAGCAGGATCTCTGATCGCACGACCCGCGCGTATCCCATCCATCCGAAGACGGTGAGCGCGATGATCATCTGCCCGATGCCCTTGCCGAGCAGCGTTGTCAGCACCATCGCCGCGATGAGGAAGGGAATGGCCATGAAGACATCGGCGATGCGCATCAGCACCTCGTCGACCAGCCCGCCGTAATAGGCGGCGATGGCCCCTATGGTGACGCCAACGACGACGGAGATGGAGACGACGCCAAGCCCGATCTTGAAGGCGGTGCGGGTGCCCCAGACCACGGCGTAGAAGATGTCGTACTGGCCTTGGGTGGTGCCGAACCACGCCTCGGAAGAGATCGGCTGCGGGGTGGCCCAGAAGCCGGCGCGCGGCGTGTCGTAGGGGCTGATCTGGTAGGATTCCGGCACCGCGAGATAGGGCGCGAGGATGGCCACGACCACGAAGAACAGCAACAGAAGCAAACCGAAGGCCGAGAGCGGGTTGAGGAAGAGATAACGCAGGATCTTCATTGCAGCCTCACGCGCGGGTCGAGCACCGGGTAGATCAGGTCGACGATGAGGTTCATCAGCACCAGCACGACCGCGAAATAGAGGCCGAAGCCGAGCACGGCGGGAAAGTCGAGCGCCGCGGCGGCGCTGGCGGCGAACTGGCCGAGGCCGTGATAATCGAAGATCGTCTCGGTGATGACGACGCCGCCCATCATGGCCGCCAGTTCCATCCCCGCCATTGTCACCACGGGCAGCAGCGCGTTGCGGCGGGCGTGTTTGCGCTCGACGATATGGCGCGGCAGGCCCTTGGCGCGGGCGGTGCGCACATAATCCTGGCGCAAGGTCTCCAGCATCGAGGTACGCATGACGCGCGTCATCGAGGCGATGGAGACGAAGGTGAGCGTGAGCACCGGCGCGATCAGGTGGCGCAGCGCATCCCAGAAGATCGTGAGGTTGCCGTTCAGCAGCGCGTCGATCGTGTTGAGCCCGGTGTAGCGCACGAAATCTGTCGTGCTGATCTCGGTCAGCGCCCATTGGCTGAGTCGCCCGGGGGGGAACCAGCCCAGCGCGCCGTAGAAGATCAGCAGCAGCACTAGGCCGAAGACATAGGTGGGAAAGGACCAGCCGAGGATGGTGATCACGCGGATCACATGGTCCGGCAGCTTGTTCAGGCTCACGCCCGCCCGTGTGCCCAGCGCCACCGCGAGCAGAAAGCTCAGCGTGAAGGCCAGCAGCACGAGTTCCAGCGTGGCGGGAAAGAGTGAGATCAGCGCCGTGGCGACGGGCTGGCGCGCCGTCTCTGACCAGCCGAGATTGCCCTGCAGCACCCCGCCGATCCAGCGACCGTATTGAATGAAGAAGGGGTCATCTAGGCCGTATTTCTCGATCAGATCGGCGATCTGCTCTTGCCCGCCCTTGATGGCTTCGGGGCCGGAGACATAGGCCGCGAGGCGCTGTGTGGGCGTCAGCAGCATCTGCAGCGAGAAGATCATCAGGCTGAGCGTGAAGAGCACGACGGGCAGCAAAAGCAGCCGGCGCAGAATGTAGGTGAGCATGAGGGTTTGCCTGTTTGGGGCGCATGGCGGCCGGCAAGACCGCCGCCATGCGCCGGAGCCTTATTCGCCCTTGGTGATCGTGTAGAAGTTCCAGGCGCCGTAGAGGATCATGTTGTTCACATACCCATCCACCCAGTCGCGGGTGACGATGTAGGTGTAATCCTCCCACAGGAACTGGCTGGTGGCGTATTCGTAGCTCATTTCCTGCAGTTCGGCGTAGATCGGCTCACGTTCAGCCGGGTCGACAAGGCCCCAGGCTTCATCCAGCAGCGGCTGGAAGTGCTCGTGCATCAGCTCCTGATAGCCGGTGCCCGAGAAGCCGGCGACAAGGCCAGATTCCGCCAGGTAATAGCTGGCCGCGCCAAGCGGGCCGCCCGGGTCGGAATAGTCGGGGCCCCAGCCCATGTAGGTCAGCGGCGAGGTGGGCTCGTCGGCAAAGACCTTGTCCATGATCGAAGCGGCAGGCAGCGCCTGCAGCTCAAGCCGGAACTTGGGATTGATGCGCGCCAGGTTCTGCTGAAGCACCGAGAGCGCGGCGTTGGCGAGCGTGTTGCCCTCCTGCATGTAGGCGGTCAGCTTGAAGCCGTTCTCCCACAGTTGGCCATCGAAGGCGGCGCGGAAGTGCTCTTCCGCCAGCGCCGGGTCGTAGGTGTAGACCGGCGAATCCTCGCGGTAGCCCATGATGCCGCGCACCGTCGGCCCGTGCGACTGAACCGTCTTGCCGAGGTTCACCTGCTCCAGCAGCAGGTCGTAGTTCTGCGCGTAGTTGAAGCCCTTGCGCACATCGATATCGCCGAAGAAGTCGGGCGGGATGCCTTCGCCGTCGAGCTGGCCCGAGCCGATGGCCGGGTTGTCGACGTCTTGCAGCGGCCAGGCGAAGAACAGGGCACGGCCGAAGACGCGCTGCAGGCCGTCAACGACCTTCACGCCCTCGGTCTGCGACAGCTCGTCGAGGAATTCGACGGGGGCGGAGACGACATCGGCATCGCCCGAGAGAAGCTGCAGGCGCTGCGTCGTCCATTCCGGCACGGTGCGCATGACCACGCGCTCCAAGGGTGCCGGCCCGTGCATGTAATTCTCGAAGCGCTTCATCACTATGCGGCGCTCGGAGCGGTCCCATTCTTCCAGCATGAAGGGGCCGGTGCCGTTCTCGTCGGCGAAGAGCGGGGTTTCGGAAGCTTCGGGGCGGTAGTAATCGGCCCAGCTCGTCGAGCCGCCGTCCCAGCCGCCCATGTCGACCGTCCACTCCTTGTCGATGATCGAGGTGCCGAAGGGCAGCGCCATGATGCCGAGCGTGGCGGGGAAGCTCTCGTCGAGATGGATGGTGACCGTGTCGCCATCGACGCTAATCAGCCGGTCGAGCTCGTCATACACCTGCTGCAGCTGCGCCTCGTCGAGCTCGGGCACTTCGGCGCCGGCGAGATCGTTGGCGATGGCGGCGACGTCGGTATAGGCGCCCGAGGTCATCATCTCGGTGATGGCCTTGGCCATCCAGCTTTCGTCCATAAGCATGGCGCGCATGAGCGAGTATTTCACGTCTTCGGCGGTGATCACGCCATAGCCGGGCTCGATATTGGCGCGCTCTTCGTCGGTGAGGTCGTCGTAATATTCCCAGGTGACCGTGCCGTCATCGCCCATGATGCCCACCTTGTGGGCGAAGGCATCGGCCTTGATGGGGAAGGAATAGGAAACACCGCCATCCTCTTCCTCGACGATCAGGCCGTTCTCGAGGCTGGGCACCTCGGAGGAGAGGGCGGGCACGAATTCGGAAATCTGGTCGCCGTCATAATCGATCAGGCGGCTGTAGATGTTGTAGGGGCCGTAGCTCGACGGGGTGTTGCCGATATAGGCCGGGTCGAAGGATTGAACGTCATCGGTCCAGAGAAAGACGAGCGTGTCGGGATTGGTCACCTGGGCCTGGGCGGCACCGCCGGCGATCGCCGCCGCCACGGCGAGTGGAATCGGACGCAATATCTTCATTGAGGTTTCCCCTGTGAAACTGTGAGGCGGCGAGCAGGACACCGCCCAACCACCTTCAAGCCTAGGAAGGCGATGGACGGGCTGTCCAATGCCTGCTAGCGATCCATCATGCAAAAAACGCATGGAGGCGCGTGGTGGAGCTGGTCTGGCTGGAAGATTTCGCAGAACTCGTCGCCACGCGGCACTTTTCGGCTGCGGCCGCCTCGCGCAACATCTCGCAGCCGGCCTTCAGCCGAAGAATCAAGGCTTTAGAGGCGTGGTTGGGCGCCGAACTGGTCGACAGGCGCACCTCTCCCGTGCAGCTGACGCCCACGGGGATTGCCTTTACGTCGCGCTGTCAGGAGCTGGTGAACGAGATCTATCGCATCCGCGTGGAGTGCCAGCAGAACGCCACACCGACGAATGTGGTGATTAATTTCGCGGCACCCCACACGATCGAGATGTTCTTCTTCCCCGAATGGCTGAGCGAGCTCAGCCGTGAGTTCGGAATCGTGCAGTCGCATATGATGGGCGGCGACCACCGCGACTGTATCGAGGCGCTCTCGATCGGCACCTGCGATTTCGCCCTCGTCTGGAACTGCCCCAGCGGCCCTCAGGCCGCCCGCGGCGGGCCGCATCGCACGCTCGTGGTGGGCCATGACCGGCTTGTTCCCGTCTCCGGCTGCCACCCAGATGGCACGCCCATCTACCGGATAGACCCCGAGAATACCGAGCCGATGCCCTTCCTCGCCTATTCGTGGAAGGACGGCTATCTCGGCCGCCTGATCTCGATGATCCAGGCCCGCCAGAAGCACCCGATCCGCCTGCAGACAGTCTACCAATCGTCGCTCGCCGAGGGGATCAAGCGGATGGCGATTGCCGGCATGGGTATCGCCTGGCTGCCTCTTTCCTGTGCGAAGAATGCAATCGACGAGGGCCGGCTGGCCGAAATCGGCGGGCCTGATCTGGCGACGGATATGGAAGTGCTGCTCTGCCGACGTCTTGGGCAGAGTCATCCGGGGATCGAGGCGATCTGGCGGCACCTCGGCGGCTGACGCTTGCCATGCAGCCGCCCTGATGCAAGGCTTGCATGACTCACGCAAGCTTCGAGGCCCCGATGGCTCCATCAGACGCCCCCTCCCCCGCCCCGGATTCCTTCGCCGCCAATCCCGACCTGGTGATCGAGGTCGACAATCTGGCCGTGGATTTTCGCCTGACCCGCAAGACCAGTTTCTCGGCGGTCAAGGGCGTCTCCTTCTCGATCCGCAAGGGCGAGACACTGGCGCTGGTGGGCGAATCCGGCTCGGGCAAGTCGGTGACGGCGATGACGCTAATGCGGCTGACCGAGCATGACGGCGCCACCATCGCCGGCGGCGCCGTGCGGATGCGCCAGAAGGACGGCAAGGTGCTCAACCTGCTGGAGCTGCCAGAGCGCAAGATGGACAATATCCGCGGCTCCGAGGTTTCCATCGTCTTTCAGGACCCGATCTCGTCGCTCAACCCCGTCTTCCGCATCGGCGACCAGATCGCCGAGGCCGTCATCCGCCATCAGAAGAAGAGCGCCGAACAGGCGAGGCAGATCGCGCTCGACGTGCTCAAGCTGGTGCGCGTGCCCGATGCCGAGCGGCGGATGCGCCAGTTCCCGCACCAGCTCTCCGGGGGCATGCGTCAGCGCGTGATGATCGCCATCGCGCTCGCCTGCCGCCCCTCGCTGATGATCCTCGATGAGCCCACCACGGCGCTCGACGTGACCATCCAGGCGCAGATCCTCGATCTGGTTCGCGCCTTGCAGAAAGAAATCGGCATGGCCGTGCTCTTCATCACGCATGACATGGGCGTGGTCGCCGAGATCGCCGACCGCATCTGCGTGATGCTGAAGGGCAAGATCATCGAGACCGGCAGCGTCTACGATGTCTTCGCCAACCCGCGCGAGACCTACACGCGCGCGCTCATTGCCGCCGTGCCGGCGCTCGGCTCGCTCAGCGACAGCCCGGTCCCTCAGAAATTCCCCGAAGCCGCAACGATCGAGGCGACATGACCCAGCCGCTCCTTCAAGTCGACAACCTCGTCACCCGGTTCGACATCAAGGCCGGCCTCTTCGGCCGGGTCGAGGGGCGTGTGCATGCCGTCGAGGGCGTCTCCTTCTCGGTGAATGCAGGCGAGACGCTGGCCATCGTGGGCGAAAGCGGCTGCGGCAAAAGCACCGTAGCCCGCTCGATCCTGCAGCTCGACAAGCCCGTCTCCGGCTCGATCCGCTTCGAGGGGCAGGAGATGCTGGGAGCGCCCAATCGCAAGCTGCAGGACTTTCGCCGCAACGTGACGATGGTGTTTCAAGACCCCTTCGCCTCGCTCAACCCGCGCATGACCATCGCCCGCGCCATCTGCGACCCGCTGCATGTGCACGGCACGCTTCCGAGCCGCGAGATGCGCGCCAAGGCCGAGGAGCTGCTGAAGCTGGTGGAGCTCGACGCCTCTGCGCTCGACCGCTTCCCCCACGCCTTCTCGGGCGGGCAGCGGCAGCGCATCTGCATCGCGCGGGCCTTGGCACTCGACCCCAAGCTCATCATCGCCGACGAGGCGGTCGCCTCGCTCGACGTGACGATCCAGGCGCAGGTGATCAACCTGCTGATGGACCTGCAGGAGCGGCTGAAGATCGCGATGATCTTCATCAGCCACGACATGGCTGTGGTGGAGCGCATCGCGCACCGGGTGGCGGTGATGTATCTCGGCGAGATCGTCGAGATCGGCGACCGCCAGTCGGTCTTCAACAACCCCCAGCACGCCTATACCCGCAAGCTGCTCTCGATGGTCCCCGTCGCAGACCCCACGCGCCGGCCCGAGGGGCGGCAGCTGATGAACGACGAGATCCCCAGCGCCATGCGCCCGGCAGATTACGAGCACCACTCGGCACCGATGCTGCAGGTGTCGGATACGCATTTCGTGCGGGCGGAGACGGCAGAGGCGGCCTGAGGCCGCCCTGCCCCCGGCTCATCCAAAGCAAACGGGCGGCTCCGTCTGGGGCCGCCCTTCGCCTGCCCTGCGGGCAGTCTCAGCCCACCATGCCCAGCGTCACGCTTTCACCATTGCGGCTGAAGGTCACCTGGCCGTCGCCGATGGCCACAACCTCGCCGGCACCCGTCTCATCCCCCGGCTGGACGCGAGAGATGCTGCCGTCGGAGAGGCGCAGCAGCGCAGCACCGCCATCGGCGGCAACGAACGTGCCGATGAGCAGGATGCCGGTTTCGGGCAACTCGGCGGAAACAGTGGCGGCGGCGGCCACCTCGGGCGGGGTCTGGTCGGTCATGTCTGATAGTCCGGTGCTCGTGCCCGCCCCGGCCCCGCCGCCGGGCGGGGCGGTCGGGGCCGGAACGGGCTCTGGGGAAGGGTTGTGTCTTGCCGCGTCCCGAGGTCGCGCGAAAGAGGGGCGCGGGCCCATGCGCGCCGCCTTGCCAGAGGCCGGGGGTACGATGCGCCAGCCGGCGCCGATGCACGATTTTGTGGTTTGCGAAGGCAGAGGTTGGTGCAGACCGGCCCCTGATTCAGCCCCCGAAACGCAAACGGGCGCCACCTTTCGGCAGCGCCCGATATAGCCCAGAAGCCCGCGGACTTATTCGGCGGCGGTCTTCAACTGGAAACCCTGTTCGATCATGTCGGCCGGCTCGATGGGGTACTCGCCCGAGAAGCAGGCGTCGCAATATTGCGGCTGCTTGGGGTCGCGCCCGCCCGCCTCGCCCACGGCGCGGTAGAGCCCGTCGAGCGAGATGAACTTGATCGAATCGACGTTGAGATGCTCGCGCATCTCCTCCTCGCTCATGGTCGCCGCCAGCAGCTTCTCGCGCTGAGGCGTGTCGACGCCGTAGAAGCAGGGCCAGGCCGTGGGCGGGCTGGCGATGCGGAAGTGCACCTCCGCCGCGCCGGCATCGAGGATCATCTCCTTGATCTTGCGCGTCGTGGTGCCGCGCACCACCGAGTCGTCCACCAGGATCACCCGCTTGCCGCGGATGAGCGCCCGGTTGACGTTGAGCTTGAGGCGCACGCCCATGTTGCGGATCTGCTCGGAGGGCTCGATGAACGTGCGCCCCATGTACTGGTTGCGGATGATGCCCATGCCGTAGGGAATGCCGCTCTCCGCCGCATAGCCGATGGCCGCCGGCGTGCCCGAGTCGGGCACAGGGCAGACCAGATCGGCCTCGACCGGCGCCTCGCGGGCCAGCTCGCGGCCGATGGCCTCGCGAGTCTCGTAGACGGAGCGACCGCCGAGGATGGAATCGGGGCGCGAGAAATAGACATTCTCGAAGATGCAGAAGCGCGAGGCCTTCTGGCGGAAGGGGAAGTAGCTCTCGACGCCCGCCTCGGCAGAGATCACCACCATCTCGCCCGGGGCGATGTCGCGGATGAACTCGGCGCCGAGGATGTCGAGTGCACAGGTCTCGCTGGCGAGGATCCAGCCGTCGCCCAGCCGTCCCAGCACCAGCGGTCGCACGCCGCGCGGGTCGCGGCAGCCGATCATCTTGGTGCGGGTCATGGCGACGATGGAGAAAGCGCCTTCGGTTTTGCGCAGGGCCTCTTCCATCCGGTCGGGGATGGTGCGGCCCATCGAGCGGGCCATGAGGTGGATGATGCACTCGCTGTCGGACGAGCTTTGAAAGATTGAGCCGCGCTCGATCAGCTCGCGGCGCAGCGCGGCGGCATTGGTGATGTTGCCGTTATGGGCCAGCGCGGCGCCGCCCATCGAGAACTCGCCGAAGAACGGCTGCACGTCGCGGATCGCGGTCTGCCCTTTCGAGCCGGCGGTGGAATAGCGCACATGCCCGATGCCGATATCGCCCGGCATGGTCGCCATCACCTCCGACGAGGTGAAGTTGTCGCGAACGATCCCCATGCGGCGGGCGGAGTTGAACCCCGTCTCGACGTCATGGGTGACCATGCCGCAGGCTTCCTGGCCGCGATGCTGCAGGGCGTGCAGCCCGAGGGCGACGAAACTGGCGGCATCGGCAACGCCGACGATGCCGAAAACGCCGCATTCCTCCTTGAGCTTGTCATCATCGTCGAACGGATGAGCCGGGAGGGAACGCGGGGGCGCTGGCTGGGACAAACCAAGCTCCGAATCTGTGATGCAGCTTGGGTCACCGCATAGCCCCTCGCGCCGGCGGTGTCACGAAACGATCATGATGCCGCGGCTATGCGGCGCAGGCCCGCCACATCGGGCGGCCCCGTGCCGGTTACTTGTGCGCCCGGGCGGTCAGGGCAGAGAGCGCCAGCGAGCTTAAGATGCAGCCGGTGAACAGCCACAGCCCCCAGGCTGGCTCGACCCGGCCGATGCCGATGCCCTTGGCGATGGCGATGTAGAGCGCGATGAGAAAGACATCCCCCATCGCCAGCCGCCCCAGCCACATCAAAGGGCGATGCACGGTGGCCGAGAGCAGATCGAACTGGATGAGCGCCAGGCCGATCACCTTCAACATCGGCGCGAAGATGGCGAAGAAGGTCACCAGCAGCGCCAGCGCCACATCGCTTTTCCACAGCGATTGCAGGCCCGAGATGACGGAGATCTCCGACAGGCCGAACAGCGGCAGCACCCCGGCCCGCATCAGCGGCGCGAACCACGACAGTGGAAACAGCAATAGAAGCGCGAGATTGGCGGCCTTGAGGATGGGCATGAACTCTCCCTGAGCCGGGCCGGTTTAGGGCCGATATAGGCAGGCCCTGGGCCTGGGGCTAGCGCAGCGTCTCGATCGGCCCCTCGGCGGCGCCGCTGATGAACTGCCCCAGGTAGGGGTCACCCGCCCCGTCCATCTGCCCCACCGGGCCCTTCCAGCGGATCAGGCCGGCATGCAGCATCGCCACCTCGTCGGCGATGACGCGGACAGAGGCCATGTCATGCGTGATGGTGATGGCGGTGGCGCCCATGTCGGTGACGATGCCGCGGATGAGATCGTTGATGACGCCGGCCATGATCGGGTCGAGCCCGGTGGTGGGCTCGTCAAAGAAGATCACCTCGGGGTCGGCGGCGATGGCGCGGGCAAGAGCCACGCGCTTCTGCATGCCGCCCGACAGTTCGGCGGGGTAGCGGTCGGCCACCTCTGGCCCGAGGCCGACGCGGGCGAGCTTCTCGACAGCACGGTCGCGGGCGGCAGACCGGGTGAGATGGCCCGGGCCACGCGTGAGGCGGAAGCAGATGTTCTCCCACACGGGCAGCGAGTCGAAGAGCGCGCCACCCTGGAACAGCATGCCGAAGCGGGAGAGGAAGGCCGTGCGCGCCGCCCTGTCCATCGGCTTGCCGTCGTAGAGGATGCGGCCGGCGTCGGAGCTCTCCAGCCCGAGGACGCATTTCAGCAGCACCGATTTGCCGGTGCCCGAGCCGCCGATCACCACCAGCGACTGGCCCTTCGGCACCTCCAGCGAGATGCCGCGCAGCACCTGATTGGCGCCGAAGCTCTTATGCACATTCTCCAGCGCGATCATGCCGAGAAGAACACCCCCGTCAGCGCGAAATTGGCGGCGAGGATCGCCACGGCGGCGGCCACGACGGCGCCCTTGGTCGCCCGGCCCACGCCCTGGGCGCCGCGAGCGGAGGTCATGCCGTACCAGCAGCCCATCAGAGCGGCGAGAAAGCCGAAGGCCGCGCCCTTGGTGAGCGAGGAGACGATGTCGAGCGTCTCAAGGAAGTTCCAGGTGTTGGCGATATAGGTGCTGGCGTTGAAGCCCAGCCGCTCCACCGCGATCACCTGCCCGCCAAGAATGCCGATGATGTCGCCCACCCCGACCAGCAGCGGCACCGTCAGCGTCGCTGCCAGCAGTCGCGGCGTCACCAGCCAGGCCATCGGCGAGGTGGAGAGCGTGACCAGCGCGTCGATCTGCTCTGTGACCTTCATCGTGGCGATCTCGGCGGCGATGGACGAGGTGACGCGGGCCGCGATCATCAGCCCCACCAGCACCGGCCCCAGCTCGCGCACCATGCCCACGGCGACGATCTGCGGCACGAATTCCTCCGCCGAGAAGCGGGCGCCACCGGAATAGATCTGCAAGGCGAGCGCCCCGCCGGTGAAGAAGGCGGTGATGCCGACCACGGGCAGCGATAGCCAGCCGATCTGCAAGAGGGCGGTGACGAAGGCGCGGGCGTAGAAGGGCGGGCGCACCAGGCGAAGAAGGGCCTCGCCAGTGAAGAGCGTGAGCTGCCCGAGGGTGGCCAGCAGGGCCAGCGTGGCGGCGCCGAGCCCGGCGAGGGCGCGGGTCATGCCCGCCTCACGACCGGGTGTAGCGGCGCTGATAGCGCCCGCCGAGCGAGGTAAGCACCTCGTAGCCGATGGTGCCAGCGGCCTCGGCAATGGTGTCGATCGAGTTCTCGGGGCAGATCAGCGACAGATACTCCGGGTCGCGGCCCAGATCGGTGACATCCACGGTGATCAGATCCATCGAGATGCGGCCGACGGCGGGGCAGATCATGCCATCGTACCATAGCATCAGATCGCCGGCTCCGGCGCTGCGCAGCATCCCGTCGGCATAGCCGCAATTGATGGTGGCCAGCCGCGTCTCGCGCTCGGCCTGCCAGGTGTTGCCGTAGCCCACGACCTCGCCCTCGCTGAGGGTGCGGCATTGCACCACCGGCAGATCGAGCCGCGCCGCCGGCGCCGCATCGGCGAAGGGCATGCCGCCGTAAAGGCCGATGCCGGGGCGGGTGAGATCGAAGTGATACTCCTTGCCCAGCAGGATACCGCCCGTCGCCGCCAGCGAGCGCGGCACATTGGTGCCGTCGGTCATCTGGCGGAAGAGATCGAGCTGGTAGGGGTTCATCGGGTGATCCGGCTCGTCGGCGCAGGCGAGGTGCGACATGAGCAGGCTCGGGCCGGCAGAGAGCGCGATCTCGGCGACGGCCGACCATTCCTCCCATTCCATGCCCAGCCGGTTCATGCCGGTGTCGAGCTGGATGCCGAAGGGATGCCCCGGCAGCGCCTCGACATGCATGGTGAGCTGGTCGATGGAATTGAGAAGCGGCACGAGGTTGAGGTCGCGGATCATCTCGGTGTCGCCGGCCATATGGCCTGAGAAGACATAGATGGTCACGTCGTCGCCCAGCATGGCGCGCAAGGGCGCAGCCTCTTCGGCGACGGCGATGAAAAAGCTGCGGGCGCCGGCGCGGGCGAGTTCGCGCGCCACCTGCTTGGCGCCGAGGCCATAGCCGTCGGCTTTCACGACAGCGCCGGTCTCGCCTGCACTCTTTGCGGCAAGGGCCCGCCAATTATCGGCAATGGCATCGAGGCGGATGGTCAACAGGCCGGTGCTCATGCGCTCCCTTCTGACAGCTCGGGCGGGGCCGTCAAGCCCGGCCAGCGGCCTCTGGCCCATGGCCTCTTGCCGCAGGCGGAGCGCCGCCAGCACGAGGGGGAGGCGCCCGCTTCGGGTCGCCCCGCCCTGCCCGATCCTCTTGACCTTCGCCCCGGCCCGTCGCATCCCGCCGCCATGAAACCCGCACTGATTACCGGCGCCTCGCGCGGCCTTGGCCATGCCCTCGCCCTCGCCCTCGCGCCCACGCATCCCATCGTCGCCGTCGGCCGCACCACCGGCGCGCTGGAAGAGCTCGACGACGCCATCCGCGAGAAGGGCGGCGAGGCGGTGCTCGCGCCGATGGACATCAATGTCGACGCCGCCATGCAGCAGCTCTGCCGCTCGATCTTCGATCGCTGGGGCGGCATCTCGCTGTGGGTGCATACCGCTATCCATGCCGGCCCGCTCGCGCCGGCCCCGCATCTGGCGGAGAAGGATTTCGACAAATCCGTCGCCACCAACATTTCGGCCACGCGCCGGCTCATCACCTATGTCGCCCCGCTGCTGGGCGAGAGCGGCAGGGCGGCGTTCTTCGACGACCCGCAAGGCGGCGAGCGCTTCTTCGGCCATTACGGCGCCACCAAGGCCGCGCAGATCGCCCTGGCCCGCTCGTGGCAGGGTGAGACGGCGCGGATCGGCCCGCGAGTTCTGGTTCTGCAGCCGCGCCCGATGGCCACGGCGACGCGCGCCCGCTTCTATCCGGGCGAAGACCGTGCGCCTCTGGCCACGCCTGCCAGCGAAGCGGCACGCCTGCTGCCTGAAATCCTGGGCTGATCTTGCCGCGCCCTGCCCCCTCGCCTAGACGGGGGCAAAGGGGCCAAAATGCGCATACTTGTAACCAATGACGACGGGATCAACGCGCCGGGCCTGGCGGTGCTGGAGCATATCGCCGAGTCCATCGCCGGCACCGGCGGCGAGGTTTGGGTGGTGGCGCCGGCCTTCGAGCAATCGGGCGTCGGCCACTGCATCTCCTACACCCATCCGATGATGGTGGCCGAGCTTGGCCCCCGCCGCTGGGCGGCCGAGGGCTCCCCGGCAGATTGCGTGCTGGCGGCGCTGCACGACATCATGCCGGACAAGCCCGATCTTATCCTCTCCGGCGTCAACCGGGGCAATAATTCCGGTGAGAACGCGCTTTATTCCGGCACGCTCGGCGGTGCCATGGAGGGCGCCCTGCAGGGCGTGCGCTCCATCGCGCTCAGCCAGTTCTACGGGCCGGGCAATGCGGGGCTGGACGATCCCTTCGAGGCGGCGCGCAACTTCGGCGCCGGCCTCGTGAAGCGGCTGATCGACCAGGCCCCCTGGGACGATGGCGATTACGGCCTCTTCTACAACATCAACTTCCCGCCCGTACCTGCGGCCGAGGTGAAGGGCCGCGCCTCCGTGCGCCAGGGCTTCCGCCCCGATACCGGCTTCTCGGTCGAGCCGCATGTCTCGCCCTCGGGCCGGCGCTTCCTCTGGATCACCGGTGCCAAGCAGGCCGTGCACACCGGGCGCGGCAGCGATGTGACCGCCAATCTCGACGGCTACATCTCGGTCACGCCGATGCGCGCCGACCTGACGGCACATGAGAGCCTCGCCAAACTGGCCGAGGTGCTGCGATGAGCCCCGAGCCCGGCCATCCCGAAGAGCAGGGTGCCGAGCCCGACGGCAGCGCCGTCGCCAAGATGCAGTTCCTCTTTGCCCTGCGCTCGCGCGGCGTGACCGACAAAGCCGTGCTGGAGGCGATGGAGAAGGTCGACCGCGCCCATTTCGTGCGCGGCCTCTTCGCGGGCCGCGCCTATGACGACATGCCACTGCCCATCGCCTGCGGGCAGACCATCTCGCAGCCCTCGATCGTCGGGCTGATGACGCAGGCGCTGGAGATCAACCCGCGTGACAAGATCCTTGAGGTCGGCACCGGCTCTGGCTACCAGGCGGCGATCCTGTCGCTGCTGGCCCGCCGGGTATACACCGTCGACCGGTACCGCCGGCTGGTGATCGAGGCGCGCGGCGTCTTCGAGGATCTGGCGCTGAACAACATCACCGCCCTGATCGGCGACGGCAGTCATGGCCTGCCCGATCAGGCCCCGTTCGACCGCATCCTGCTGACGGCGGCGGCGGAAGACCCGCCGGGCCCGCTGCTGCAGCAGCTGCGCGTCGGCGGCATCATGGTGCTGCCCGTGGGCCAGTCGGACCAGCTGCAAAGCCTGATCCGCGTGCGCCGCAGCGAGGCGGGCTTCGATTACGAAGAGCTTCGGCCCGTGCGCTTCGTGCCGCTGGTCGAAGGGCTGGGACAGGAATGACCGGCCTGCTATAGGCGCCGGACCAACGGCAAGAGACGACAAGACGAGGGGAGCTTCGAGAGCGATGGGGGCAGGTCTGCAACGGACAACGCTGAAGCTGGGCACGGGCGTGGCGCTCGTGGCGCTATTGGCTGGCTGCGAGGACGGCCGGCTCGATTTCGACATGCGCAACCTCACCTCCTCGGGCTTCGATACATCGGCGGCGCTGATGGAGATGCCCGACAGGCCGGCGCCCGACAGCCGCGGCGTGATCTCCTACCCCAGCTTCCAGGTCGTCGTCGCCCAGCGCGGCGAAACGGTGCGCAGCATCGCCGCGCGCCTCGGCCTCGATGCGGTCCAGCTCGCGTCCTACAATGGCGTGGCGCCCGACACCGTTCTGCGCCGCGACGAGATCATCGCCCTGCCCGGCCGCGTGGCCGAGCCTACGGCCGCCACCGGCGCGCCGACTGCGCCCGGCGCCGTCGCGCCCTCCGGCAGCCCGGCCGTCGCCACCACAACCCTGGCGCCGTCCGGCGCCGCCCAGCCCGCCGCCCCCGCCGCTGCGCCTCAGGGTGGCCTCGTGCTGCAGCAATCGGGCGACGAGCCGCTGCAGCACCGCGTCGAAGCCGGCGAGACGATCTACACCATCTCCCGCCTCTACAATGTGCCGCCCGGCGCCATCGCCGCCTGGAACGGGCTCGATGACGATCTCACCGTGCGGCAGGGCCAGGTCCTGCTCATCCCGCAGGGCAGCGCCGCCAACGTGCCCTCCGCCGCCACGCCCGTCGCCGCCCCGGTGGAAAGCGCCAGCGCCACCACTGAACCGGGCCAGGGCTCGCCCACGCCGGTGCCGCCTTCTGCCAGCGCGCCCCTTCCGGCAGAGACGCCCGCGCCGGCCGCCGCCGTGCAGCAGGAAGAGCCGCCCGAGGAAGCGCCCGATCTCGGCGCCGAGCAGGCCGCCCCCGCCAGCGACAGCCGGCTTGCGATGCCCGTCGACGGCGCGATCATCCGTGCCTATGCGCCGGGCCGCAACGACGGCATCGACATCGGCGCCGCCGCGGGCACGCCGGTGCGCGCCGCCGGCAGCGGCACGGTGGCGGCCATCACCACCGACACCGCCGGGGTGAACATCGTCATCATCCGCCATTCCGACGAGCTGCTCAGCGTGTACACCCGCATCGACAGCCTCACGGTGTCGCAGGGGCAGAGCGTCAGCCGCGGCCAGCAGATCGGCGCCGTGGCGCCAGGCGATCCGCCCAACCTGCATTTCGAGGTCCGCCTCGGCCTCGACAGCACCGACCCGGCCAACTACCTGCCCTGACCCCTGCCCCGGGCGGGCCGCGCAGGGCATCCGCCCTCGGTTGACCCGCCCCGCGCGCGCGCCTATTCCTGCCGCAACAGGCCAGCCATGGAGACAGCCCGATGGAATTCCTGCTTCGCGAATACCTTCCGATCATTATCTTCCTCGGCCTGGCCTTCGTCGTGGGCGGCGCGCTGATCCTCGCCGCTGTCGTGCTGGCCGTGCGCAACCCCGACCCCGAAAAGGTCTCGGCCTACGAATGCGGCTTCAACGCCTTCGACGATGCCCGCATGAAGTTCGATGTGCGCTTCTACCTGGTCTCGATCCTCTTCATCATCTTCGATCTCGAAGTGGCCTTCCTCTTCCCCTGGGCCTCGTCCTTCGCGCTGATCAGCGATGCGGCCTTCTGGTCGATGATGGTTTTCCTCGCCGTGCTGACCGCCGGCTTCGCCTACGAATGGAAAAAGGGCGCGCTAGAGTGGGAGTGATCCCCTCGCGCCCCTGACGATCCAGCGCCGGCCCCCGTGGCCGGCGTTTTCATATCCAGCCCGCCCGCCTCGGCGCCCCCTTCCCCTCGCTTTTCTCGAAATATCCTCGGGGGGCGGGGGGGGCAGACAGCCCCCCGCTCAGCCGCCGGCCACAAGCGGCACCATCACAACCCGCCGAGCCGCCGTTGACGCTGCCCCCCGCCAAGGGTAGGTCACAAAAAACCGACACCCCACGAGGTTCCCATGGCCGAGACCCGCGACGAGCTCGTCACCGAGGTACAGTCCGAGGGCTACCAGACGCCCCGCGTCAAGACTGGTCCCTCCAGCCTCGCTGCCTACGATGCCGGCGGCGATAACGAGGCCGCGGCGGCGGCGATCAATCGCGAGCTGCAGGATCGCGGCTTCCTCGTCACATCTACTGCCGATGTCATCAACTGGGCCCGTACCGGCTCGCTGCACTGGATGACCTTTGGCCTGGCCTGCTGCGCCATCGAGATGATGCAAACCTCGATGCCGCGCTACGATATCGAGCGTTTCGGCACGGCGCCGCGCGCCTCTCCGCGCCAGTCCGACCTGATGATCGTGGCCGGCACGCTGACCAACAAGATGGCCCCGGCGCTGCGCAAGGTCTACGACCAGATGCCCGAGCCGCGCTACGTGATCTCCATGGGCTCCTGTGCCAATGGCGGCGGCTATTACCACTACAGCTATTCCGTCGTGCGCGGCTGCGACCGGGTCATCCCGGTCGACGTTTACGTGCCCGGCTGCCCGCCCACGGCCGAGGCGCTGCTTTACGGCATCCTGCAGCTGTCCCGCAAAATCCGCCGTACCGGCACGATCAAGAGGTAAGCGATGGAAGACCTCGCCGCCCATATCGAGATGAAGCGCCCCGATGCGGTGCTGTCTCAGACCATCGCGCATGGTGAACTCACCGTGACCGTGCCCTCCTCCGAGATGGCGGAGTTCGTGGAGTTCCTGAAGGTCGACCAGACCTGCCGGTTCACCAGCCTTGTCGACATCACGGCGGTCGATTACCCGGGGCGCGAGGCGCGTTTCGAGGTCGTCTACCACTTCCTGTCGATGTACCAGAACCACCGCATCCGGGTGAAATGCGCCGTGCGCGAGGACGAGATGCTCGCCTCGATCACCGAGGTGCACCCCTCGGCCGAATGGTTCGAGCGTGAAGTGTTCGACATGTTCGGCATCATCTTCACCGGCCATCCCGACATGCGCCGCATCCTCACCGATTACGGCTTCCGCGGGCATCCGCTCCGCAAGGATTTTCCCACCACCGGCTATGTCGAAGTGCGCTATGACGAGGCGCAGAAGCGCGTCGTCTACGAGCCCGTCAAGCTGGTGCAGGAATACCGGCAGTTCGACTTCCTCTCCCCGTGGGAGGGCGCGAAATACGTGCTGCCCGGCGATGAAAAATCGGAGGCGAAATGATGGACGGCGCCAAGGGGTTCGACGACGTCCGCACGGACGAGCAGCAGATCCGCAATTTCAACATCAACTTCGGCCCCCAGCACCCGGCGGCGCACGGCGTGCTGCGGCTGGTGCTGGAGCTTGACGGCGAGATCGTCGAGCGGTGCGACCCGCATATCGGCCTGCTGCACCGCGGCACCGAGAAGCTGATGGAAAGCCGCACCTACCTGCAGAACCTCCCCTATTTCGACCGGCTCGATTACGTCGGCACGATGAACCAGGAACATGCCTGGTGCCTCGCCATCGAAAAGCTGACGGAAACCGAGATCCCGCGCCGGGCCTCGCTGATCCGCGTGCTTTACTGCGAGATCGGCCGCATCCTGAACCACCTGCTCAACGTCACCACGCAGGCGCTCGACGTCGGCGCGCTGACACCGCCGCTCTGGGGCTTCGAAGAGCGCGAGAAGCTGATGGTGTTCTACGAGCGGGCCTCGGGCGCGCGGCTGCACGCCGCCTATTTCCGCCCGGGCGGGGTGCACCAGGATCTGACGCCCCAGCTCATCGAAGATATTGACTCCTGGTGCGAGACTTTCCCGTCGTTCCTCGACGATCTCGACGACCTCGTCACCGGCAACCGCATCTTCAAGCAGCGAAACGTCGATATCGGCGTGGTGACGGAAGAAGACATCCAGAATTACGGCTTCTCGGGCATCATGGTGCGCGGCTCCGGCCTTGCGTGGGACCTGCGGCGCTCGCAGCCCTATGAGTGCTACGACGAGTTCGACTTCCAGATCCCCGTCGGCTCCAACGGCGATTGCTATGACCGCTACCTCTGCCGCATGGCCGAGATGCGCGAGAGCGTGAAGATCATGCGCCAGGCGCTGGAAAAGCTCCGCAACGAGCCCGGCGAAGTTATGGCGCGCGGCAAGCTGGCGCCGCCGAAGCGGGCCGAGATGAAGACCTCGATGGAGGCCCTCATCCACCACTTCAAGCTCTATACCGAGGGCTTCCACGTGCCCGCTGGCGAGGTTTACGCCAGCGTCGAGGCGCCGAAGGGCGAGTTCGGCGTGTACCTCGTGGCCGACGGCACCAACAAACCCTACCGCGCCAAACTGCGCGCGCCGGGCTTTTTGCACCTGCAGGCGATGGATTACATCTGCACCGGCCACCAGCTCGCCGATGTCTCGGCCATCCTCGGCTCGCTCGACATCGTGTTCGGCGAGGTCGACCGCTAACGGAAAAGGCTTGCACGGCAGCAAATCTGCCGCCGATAGTTCAAGGGCCGGCCGCTCCCCAGCGGTCGGCCCTTTTTCATGAAAACCGGTTGCCCCATGCGCGTGCTTCTGACCCTCAGCTGTCTTCTTGCCTTCGCCGCCTGTGAGGAGCCGGCGGAGCCGTTGCCCGCACCCGCGCAGGATGAACCCGCCCCGCTCGCAGAGCCGAGCGCACCGGAGCAGGCTGCCGTCGAAGACCCCTATGTCGTCATCCCCACGGTCATCGGCCCCGGCGCGACAGAGGCCGACTTCATCGCCTCGCAAAGCGATGCTGAGCTCTATCCCGACCTCACGCCAGAAGGCGCGGCACTGGCGCGTGTGCTCTTCTACGAGCTGCCGCGCGATGCCTATGGCGCGCAGCTGCTCGCGCTCCTGCCGCTCTACGATTGCCGCGTGCCCGTCCGTGACGGTCCAGAAATGCTGGCTTTCGAGGATTGGGCCGGCACCACGGCCCTCATCGAGGCCGGCATGCCGGCGCAGGATATTCCGTCGCTGGCCGAGGAATACGGCTACCTGGTCGTCGGCGTGGGGAACACGCGCCTGGACGAAGACGTGTTCATCTATGACGACGACAGCGCCGTCACCGGCCTTCGCAGCTGCCAATAGGCGGCTCTCCCCCTTCTCGGCCATCGGCCCTTGCAACCCGGGCACGGGGCGCGGAAAACTGGCCCAAAGAGCAACAGCGGAGACAGGCATGAAAGCGGCATTTGCACTTATGGCGATCGCGGGCCTCGCGGCCTGTTCGGTCAACCCCGACAGGATCACGGGCGGCCCCGATCAATCGCCCCTCATCGAATTCAACGGCGGCCTCTTCGGCGGCACCACCACCAGCACCCCGGCCGCCCAGGCGCCCGAGACGCCGGTCGTTCCGGCCAATGCCGAAGACCGGCTCGTCGCCGCAATCGAGGCGAACGGCTGCGTGCTGACCGCCGGCAACGTCGATTCGGTGCTGCTGCAGGCCAACCTCACCACCGACCAGCTGCGTGCCGTGACGGAAACGCTGGTGGATGCCGGCCGCGCCGAGCTTTCCGGCGAAGGCGCCATCCGCGTTATGTCGACCAACTGCATTTGACACCGCCGGGCGGGGCTGGCATGTCCAGCCCCACCGGCCACCCGCGGCCCGCCGAGCGGAGCTCTACCCGATGTTGAGACGCCTTCACCCCGACCAACCCGACAGCTTTACCTTCACCGAGGCGAACCAGAAATGGGCCGAGGCGCAGATAAAGAAGTATCCCGAAGGCCGGCAGGCCTCGGCGATCATTCCGCTGCTGTGGCGCGCGCAGGAGCAGGAAGGCTGGCTCACCCGGGCCGCCATCGAGGGCGTCGCCGAGATGCTACAGATGCCCTACATCCGGGCACTCGAGGTCGCGACCTTCTACTTCATGTTCCAGCTGCAGCCGGTCGGCTCGGTTGCCCATGTGCAGATCTGCGGCACGTTGTCCTGCATGATCTGCGGCGCCGAAGACCTGATGGCCGTCTGCAAGGAAAAGATCGCCGCCGCGCCGCACCAGCTTTCGGATGACGGCAAGTTCTCCTGGGAAGAGGTGGAATGCCTCGGCGCCTGCGCCAACGCGCCCATGGCCCAGATCGGCAAGGATTATTACGAAGACCTCACCACTGAGTCGCTCGGTGAGCTGCTCGACCGCATGGCGGCCGGCGAGGTCCCCACGCCCGGCCCGCAGAACGGCCGCTATGCCAGCGAGCCGGCCTCGGGCCTGACCTCGCTGCATGAGCAGGGCGAGAACCGCATTCCCGCCAATGCCTCCGCCACTCTGGCGCAGGACATCGGCGACACGCTCAAGCGCATCGACGGCACCGAAGTGCCGCTGGTCGCGCCCTGGGTTCACCCTGCCGATGAAGAGGGCGCCGAGCCCGACTCGCCCGGCGAGGCGACCGAAACGCAAGCCCCCGGCACCCAGCCGGAGCGCGACGACGATTCCCCCGGCCAGCCGACCGATGTGGTCAACCAGCCGCTGGCCGAGGAAGTGCCCGCCTCTGACGAGGCCGAAGCGGCCACGCTGGGCGAAGAGGGCAAGGTCGGCCCCACGCCCGAAGTCGAGCCCGAGCGGCTGGAGGGCCCCCGCGAAGGCGGCGCCGACGATCTGAAGAAGATCTCTGGCGTCGGCCCGAAGCTTGAAGGCATGCTCCACGACCTCGGCGTCTGGCATTATTCCCAGATCGCCTCCTGGGGTGCCGAAGAGATCGCCTGGGTCGACAACCGCCTCTCCTTCCGCGGCCGCATCGAGCGCGACGATTGGGTGAGCCAGGCGCAGATGCTGATGAAAGACCAATCGCCGGAATGACCCGCGGCCGGGTGCTCGCATCGTGACTGTCCGCCCGGGCAAGGGGCGCTGCCGCGTCGCCTGCCTTGCGGGTGGTGCCGCCGGCGGGCTGGTTTTCTTCATCCTGCTCGGCTTTGGCCCCGCAACCTGGGGAACGGCGGCCCTGCTCGGCCTTGGCGCCGGCGCGCTGATGGCCGTGACCTTCCTCATGCTGTTCTGCCGCGCTGTTGGCGACCCGCCTGTGCGCGGCTCGAACACCGGCCGCCCGCTGGAAACCGGCGCCCCCATGGGCGAGGTCGAGGCAGCGTTGGCGGAAGACGACAAGCCCAGTGAGCCCCGCCATGGCCGCTAAGCGCCCACCCCCGCAGCCGCGCCCGAGCGAGGCGCAGCTCGCCCGCGCGAAAGCGGCGCGGACTGCGGGCCTTGTGATGGCCGGAACGGGGCTCTATTGGATTGTGGTGACCTTCGCAGGGGCGCAGCTGGCCTGGCCGAACAGGCTGAAGGCGCTTCTCGATCTCTTCGCCCTGGCCGGCTTCGGCATGGGGCTCTGGATGACCTGGCGGGCCTGGCGGCTCGGCCGCGACGAGTGAGGCAGCGATGCTGAAGGACGAAGACCGTATCTTCACCAACCTCTACGGGATGCACGATCGGAGCCTTGCGGGCGCGCAGAAGCGCGGCCAGTGGGATGGCACCGCCGGCCTTATCCAGAAGGGCCGCGACTGGATCATCGAAGAGATGAAGTCCTCCGGCCTGCGCGGCCGTGGCGGCGCCGGCTTCCCGACGGGCCTGAAGTGGAGCTTCATGCCGAAGGAAAGCGACGGCCGCCCCTCCTACCTCGTGGTCAACGCCGACGAGTCGGAGCCCGGCACCTGCAAGGACCGCGAGATCATGCGGCACGATCCGCATACGCTGATCGAGGGCTGCCTCATCGCCAGCTTCGCGATGAACGCCCATGCCTGCTACATCTACATCCGCGGCGAATATATCCGCGAGCGTGAGGCCCTGCAGGCCGCGATCGACGAATGCTACGAGAACGGCCTTCTCGGCCGCAACGCCGCCGGCTCTGGCTGGGATTTCGATCTCTACCTGCACCACGGCGCCGGCGCCTATATCTGCGGTGAAGAGACCGCCCTGCTGGAAAGCCTCGAAGGCAAGAAGGGCATGCCCCGCATGAAGCCCCCCTTCCCCGCCGGCGCCGGCCTCTACGGCTGCCCGACGACGGTGAACAACGTCGAGAGCATCGCGGTCGTGCCGACGATCCTGCGGCGCGGCGCCAGCTGGTTCTCCTCCTTCGGGCGCCAGAACAACGCGGGCACCAAGGTGTTCGCGATCTCGGGCCATGTGAACAACCCCTGCGTGGTGGAAGAGGAGATGTCGATCTCCTTCAAGGAGCTGATCGACAAGCATTGCGGCGGCATCCGTGGCGGCTGGGGCAACCTCAAGGCGGTCATCCCGGGCGGCTCGTCGGTGCCGGTGCTGCGCGCCGAGGTGATGGAAGACGCCATCATGGATTTCGACTGGCTGCGCGAGCAGAAGTCGGGCCTCGGCACGGCGGCGGTGATCGTGATGGATCAGTCGGTCGACATGATCAAAGCGATCTGGCGGCTGGCGAAGTTCTACAAGCACGAGAGCTGCGGCCAGTGCACGCCCTGCCGCGAGGGCACGGGCTGGATGATGCGCGTCATGGAGCGGCTGGTGAAGGGTGAGGCATCGGTCGAAGAGATCGACATGCTCTTCGAGGTGACCAAGCAGGTCGAAGGCCACACGATCTGCGCCCTCGGCGACGCCGCTGCCTGGCCGATCCAGGGCCTCATCCGCAACTTCCGCGACGAGATCGAAGACCGCATCCGCGGCCGCGGCGCCGCCATCGCGGCCGAGTAAGAGTGCGGCGGGGTTCTGCCCCGCCGTAGCTTCCTCAAATCGGGGACAAGATCCCCGCCTCACATCACCCGCCGGCCCCCGATGATCAGCCCAGCAATAGGCGACTGCTCCTCGGCCAGACCGAAGCTCTGCAGCCCCAGCCGGCCGGCGGCGCGGCGCTCCTGCTCCGTCAGCGGCGCCGTCTTGATGATATCGGCGTAATGCCCCGCGGCGCGGATGCCCCATTCGGCGCGCAGCATGGCCATCAGCCGCACATGCGCCTCCATCCAGACCGCCCGCGAATAGGCGCCGCGGCGGGCCAGCGCCTCGGCCTTCGTTGCCATCTCCCACGTCACCGCGCTGAGCCAGAGGTAGAGAAGCTCCTCACCATCAACCTCGCGCCGCTCCATCTCGTTGCCCGGCTCGGCGATCACCCAGTCGAACAGCGGCCCCTCGCCCTCGACATGCGCCGCTCCATCGCCGGGCGACGTCTCGGGGAAGGTGAAATCGGGGCAAGGCTGGCCGAGCCTGGCCAGCGAGAGCCGCACCTCCGCCTCGACCTCGGCGCGCCTCATGCGGCGCCCTCCTGATAGAGCGCGCCCACTTCGGCCCGGATGATGCGGCCGATGAGCGCGATGTCCTCCAGCGAGAAGGTCAGCGGCAAGCGCAGGTCGATCAGCCCGGCCAGCGCCGCATCGGTCTGCGGCAGCTCCTGCGGGGTGGCATAACCCCAGTGCACATAGCGCGAGGTGAAGCCAACCGCCTCCGCCGCGCCGAACCACTTCAGCTCCACGCCCCGGGCCGCGCAGCGCGAAACCAGCGCCGCCGCCTCATCCGCCGCCCAGCCGGGCAGCTGGAACTGGAAGGACGAGCCGACATAGGCCTCCTCCTCCGGGCGCGGGATCAGGCGCAGCCCCGGCGTGCCGGCAAGCTCAGCCTCCATGGCGCGGTAGCGCTCGTTCCAGCGCTCTACCTGAGCGGGCAGCGCCGCGAGCTGCGGGCGCAGGATGGCGGCGCGCAGATTATCCATGCGGCCGGAGATGTTAGGCACTTCGTCCCGCAGCCCCTCGAACGCCGCCATCGGCGGCCGCGCCCTATGGCGCTCGTAGAGCATGTAGGAGCCAGAGAGCAGGATCGCGCGCGCCATCGCCTCGTCATCGGAGGAGGTGAGCAGCCCGCCCTCGCCGGAATTCATATGCTTGTAGGTCTGCGTCGAATAGCAGGCCATCACCCCGTGCCGGCCCGAGGGCACGCCCGCCCAGCCGCCGCCCATCGTATGGGCGCAATCCTCGATCACGATCAGCCCGGCGGCATCGGCCAGCGCCATCAGCGCCTCCATATCGGCGATATGGCCGCGCATATGGCTGAGCAGCAGCACCCGCGCCTGCCCGGCCTTGGCGGCGAGATCGCCAAGGTCGATGACCAGATCCTCCGTCACCTCCACGAAGACCGGCCGCGCCCCGAGGGCCGCGATGGCCCCCGGCACCGGTGCCAGCGTGAAGGCATTGGTGAGCACGGCGTCGCCCGACCGCACGCCCACGGCCCGCAGGGCGGTGGTGATCGCGACCCCGCCGGAGGCCAGCGCCAGGCAATAGGGCGCGCCGGTGAAGGCGGCGAACTCCTCCTCAAGCAGCGCCACCTCGCCGGCTTCGCCGGGGCTGGTGTTGTATCGGTGAAGCCGGCCATGGCGCAGCACCGCCAGCGCCGCCTCGATGGCCGCGTCGGGGATGGGCTCTTGCTGCGTGAAGCTGCCGGTAAACCTCTCAACCATGGGCGAAACCCTTGCGCCGGGCGAGGCTGCCGTCAAGCGCGCTCACAGCTCCAGACTGTCCACGATATTGGGCAGATCGGCGTAGGAGGGCACCAGCGCTGCGGGTTCCAGCCCCGGCATCTCGTCCGCCGCCGGGCCGAAGGCGACCAGCAGCGAGGGGGCGCCGGCGGCCCGGGCTGTCTCCCTGTCGGTCACGCTGTCGCCGACCAGGCAGGCCCGGCCGCGCGCGCCGCCCGCCCGCGCAATCGCCTCGAAGAACGGCGCCGGGTCGGGCTTGCGGCTGGGCAGCGTGTCGGCGCCGATGATCGGGCCGAAGGTTTCGAACTCCCCCAGCGCCTGCATCAGCTTCACGGCCAGCCCCTCGGGCTTGTTGGTGCAGATCGCCAGCGTATAGCCCCGCCCTCGCAGCTCCGCCGCCGCCTCGACAGCGCCGGGATAGAGGCGGCTGCCCACGCAGATGTTCTCGCCATAGGCATCGAGCAACAGCGGATATTCCCGCTCCACCGCCTCATCGCCATAGCCCTCGACCCGGGAAAACCCGAGGCGCAGCATGGCCTTGGCCCCCCTGAGCGCCGTGTAGGCGTCGCGGCCGGGGTCGAGCAGGTCGCCCAGGCCGAGGCCCCGGAAGCAATGGTTCGCGGCCGCGATCAAATCGGCAGAGGTGTCGGCAAGGGTGCCGTCCAGATCGAAGATGACGGAGCGCATGGGGGAGGTGTAACGATTGGTAAGGGGATGTGAAGCCCGGCCGTCTTGTGCGAGGGTGGCGGCGCGATAAAAGGCTGCGAAAAGGCAGCCGAAGAACGGCAGCGCCGGCAGAGCGCACGAGCAAAAGGGCAACGGGCAGATGAGCAACCACGTCATCATTCTGGCGGCCGGTCAGGGCAGCCGAATGGCCTCTGACATGCCGAAAGTGCTGCACGAGATCGCGGGCTTTCCCCTGATCGCCCATGCCCTCCGCGCCGCCGAGGCGCTGGAACCTTCCCGCATCATCGTTGTCACCGGCCACGGCGCCGAGGCCGTCGAGGCCGCCGTCGCCGAGCATTCCCCCGCTGCGGTCTGCGTGCGGCAGGAGGAGCAGCTGGGCACCGGCCACGCCGTTCTGCAGGCGGCGGGCGCGCTGGAGGGCGCCGAGGGGCAGGCCTTCGTGCTTTACGGCGATACGCCCTTCATCGGCGAAGACACCCTCGCCGCCATGGCCGCCGCCCCCGCCGATTTCGCCGTGCTCGGCTTCGAGGCCGCGCCGCAGATGCGCTACGGCCGACTGGTGACCGAGGGCGACGTGCTGCAGCGCATCGTCGAATGGAAGGATGCCGACGAGGCGACCCGCGCCGGAACCTTGATGAATTCCGGTGTGTTGCGCGGCGATGTTCAGCTGATGCTGGAGCTGCTCGCCGAGGTCGGCAACGACAATGCCGCCGGCGAATACTACCTCACCGACCTGCCCGCCCTCGCCGCCGCCCGTGGGCTCACCACCCGCGTCGTGCGCTGCGACGAGGCCGAGACCCTGGGCATCAACACCCGCGCCGAGCTTGCCGCCGCCGAGGCCGCCTTTCAGGCCCGCGCCCGTGCCGCGGCGCTGGAGAATGGCGTCACCCTCGTCGCCCCCGACACCGTGCATTTCGCCCTCGACACCTGGATCGGCCGCGACGCGCTCATCGAGCAGAACGTGGTCTTCGGCCCCGGCGTCACGGTGGAAAGCGGCGCCCGTATCCGCGCCTTCAGCCATCTGGAGGGCGCCCATGTCAGCCGCAGCGCCACCGTCGGCCCCTATGCGCGCCTGCGCCCCGGCGCCGAGCTGTCGGAAGATGTGCATATCGGCAATTTCGTCGAGGTGAAAAACGCTCTGGTCGCCGAGGGCGCCAAGGTGAACCATCTCAGCTACATCGGCGATGCCGACATCGGCGCGAAGACCAACATCGGCGCCGGCACGATCACCTGCAATTACGATGGCGTCTTCAAGCACCGCACCGTGATCGGCGAGGGCGCCTTCATCGGCTCAAACACAATGCTGGTTGCGCCCGTGACCGTGGGCGACGGCGCCGTCACCGGCTCCGGCTCGGTCATCACGATGGATGTGGCGCCGGGTGACCTCGCCCTCGGGCGGGCGCGGCAGGTGGCCAAGCCGGGGCTTGGCGCGAAGATGATGGAGCGCCTGCGCGCGCTCAAGGCGAAGGGATAGGCCATGTGCGGCATCGTCGGCGTTCTTGGCAATCACGAGGTTGCCCCCCTGCTCATCGAAAGCCTCAAGCGGCTGGAATATCGCGGCTATGACAGCGCCGGCATCGCCACCGTCTCGGGCGGCGCGCTGGAGCGGCGCCGCGCGGTGGGCAAGCTCATTAACCTCTCCGACCTGCTGGTGCATGACCCGCTCGCGGGCCATTCTGGCATCGGCCACACCCGCTGGGCCACGCATGGCGCCGCGACCGAGGGCAACGCCCACCCGCACCGCGCGGGGCGTGTCGCCGTCGTGCACAACGGCATCATCGAGAACTTCCGCGAGCTGCGCGAAGAGCTGGCGAAGACCGGCCTGACCCCGCAGACCGAGACGGATACCGAAACCGTCGCCATGGTCACCGAGAGCCTGCTGGACGAGGGCCTCTCCTCCGAGGACGCCGTGCGCGAGACACTCTCGCGCCTCACCGGGGCCTATGCGCTGCTCTTCCTCTTCGACGGCGAGAGCGACCTGATGATCGCCGCCCGCAAGGGCTCCCCCCTCGCCATCGGGCATGGCGACGGCGAGATGTTCGTGGGCTCCGACGCCATCGCCCTCGCCCCGCTGACGGAGCGGATCACCTATCTCGAAGAGGGCGACTGGGCCGTCATCCGCCGGGCCGGCGCCGAGATCTTCGATGCCGCCGGTCGCCGCGCCGACCGCGCGGAAAAGCGCATCCATGCCGAGATGGGCGAGGTGACCAAGGCCGGCCACAAGCACTTCATGATGAAGGAGATCGCCGAGCAGCCGCAGGTGCTGGCCGCCGCGCTCGACCATCACGCGCCGGCCGGCGAGCTGACCTTTGGCGGGCAGGCGCTGGACTTTGCCGGTATCGAGCGGGTGACGATGGTCGCCTGCGGCACGGCCTCGTTCGCCTGCCACGTGGCGCGCTACTGGATAGAGCAGCTCGCCGGCATCCCGGTCGAGGTCGATGTGGCGTCTGAGTATCGCTACCGCGAGCCCCCGGTGCCCGAGGGCACCATGGCGATCTTCGTCAGCCAGTCTGGCGAGACCGCCGATACCCTGGCCGCGCTGCGCTATGCCAGCGGCAAGGCGGCCAAGATCGTCTCCATCGTCAACGTGGCCGAAAGCACCATCGCGCGCGAGAGCGACATCGCCCTGCCCATCCTCGCGGGGCGCGAGATCGGCGTCGCCTCCACCAAGGCCTTCTCCTGCCAGCTCGTCGTGCTGGCGCTGATCGCGCTGCAGGCCGCCCGCGCCAAGGGTCGGCTGACCGAGGCAGAGATGGCCGAGCGGCTGGCCGAGCTGCGGCAGATCGCCGGGCTCTTCAACCACGCCATGGCCATGGCGCCGGCCACGCAGCGCGTGGCGGTGGAGCTGTCGGAAGCGCGCGACATCCTCTTCCTCGGCCGGGGCCGGATGTACCCTCTGGCGATGGAGGGCGCGCTGAAGCTGAAGGAAATCAGCTACATCCACGCCGAAGCCTATGCTTCGGGAGAGCTCAAGCACGGCCCGATCGCGCTGGTCGACAAAGAGGTGCCCGTCATCGTGATGGCGCCGCATGACGAGCTCTTCGACAAGTCGGTCTCGAACATGCAGGAGGTAATGGCCCGCGGCGGCAAGGTGCTGCTGATCACTGACAGGGCCGGGGCAGAAACGGCGAGCGAGGGGTGCTGGCGCGTGCTGGTGATGCCGGATGTGCCGCCCCTCTGGGCGCCGATCCTCTACGCCCTGCCGGCGCAGCTGCTGGCCTATCACACCGCCTCGGCCAAGGGCACCGATGTGGACCAGCCGCGCAACCTGGCGAAGTCCGTCACCGTGGAATAGGCGCCTGCGCGGGGCGTTCCCGCGCAGGCCCTTGGGTTAGTCGACGGTCGTCAACTCGCCGTCAGCGTTGCTGTCCGCACCCTCGGCAGGGGCATCGGCCTCGGCGCCGGTGGCCGGCGCGGAGGAGGCGCTGTCCTCGTCCGGCTCCGGCACTTCCAGCGCCTCGCGCACCTCGGCGATGGCGCTTTCCAGCGCCTCCGGCTCCTCGGCATCGCTCGCTTCCTGCAGAGAGGCGACAAGCTCGGCCTTCTCGACCGTCGGCAGGTCCGACTCGTCGATCAGCTGAGTGGCGCCGTCGAGGTCGAAACCATCCACGCTCAGCACCACCTGCGGGTCGGGATCGGCGGGGCCCGCCTCGGTCGCCAGACGGTCCGTCGCGTCGTTTTCGTCGGGAGCTTCGGAGAGATCGCTGCTGGCGCCTTCGGCCTCGGCAGAGGCTTCATCCTCCGAGGCGGGCGTCCCTTCGGTGGCGGGCTCTTCAGACATGGGCGTGGCCGTCTCGGCGCTTCCCTCTTCAGCCATAGCAGCGTCAGCGGTGCTCTCGTCCGTCTCCGGTTCCGTGCCCTCAGCGGCCGGCGCCGTGTCGTCGGCCATTGCGCCCTCTTCTGCTGCGCCGTCCTCCGCGGTGCCCTCGACGGGCGTCACGTCGACGGTCGCGTCTTCGCCCGAGGCGTCGCTCTGTGCAGTCTCGGCGGAGGACATCTCTTCCGACCCGTCTTCACCGGCAGCCGCGGCGTCGTCTTCGGGGGCGGCCATCGCAGAATTGGCCTCCTCGTCGCCAGCGTCCGCTGCCGCACCTTCTTCAGCCGCCGGCTCTTCTTCTGCCGGCTCGGGCTCGACGGCCTCATCCGCCGTGGCGGCATCGGCGCCGGTCTCTTCCGTCGTCGGCTCATCCGCAGCCGCGTCAGCCTCCGCCTGTCCAGCGGCAGCATCACCCTCGGCCTCCATGCCCTCAGGCGCGTCGGCATTGGCGGTGCTGGCGCTCTCTTCACCCGGCAGGGCCGGAGCTTCGGGGGCGTCGGCGGTGGATTCCTCCGAGGCCGCTTCCATCTGGTCGGCGGCGTCCTGCGCCTCGCCCGCCATCTCGGCGGCGGTGGCAGCGGTCTGCTCCGCCTCGTCCGCAGCCTGGGCGGCCTGATCGGCGGTGTCTTCGGCGGCCTGCGAGGTTTCGGCGGCCAGCTCGCGGTTGCCATCCTCGGCGGCAGCGGCAGCCTGATCGGCCAGCGCGGCGGCTTCGGCGGCCAGGCGCTCGGCCTCGCTCGCCATCTCTTCGGCGGTGTCGGCCACCGCGGCTGCGGCGTCTGCCGCAGCTTCAGGGGCGTTCTCTAGCAGGTCGGCAGCCTCGTCGGCCACGTCCTCGGCAAGATCGGTGGCGGTGTCGACCGCATCGTCCACCACCTCAGCGACGGCTTCGGCGGCGTCGTCCACGGCGTCGGCGGCTTCTTCGATGAGGCCATCGCCCTCTGCAGCCACGGCGGCGGCCTGCTCTGCGGCGGCATCGGCGGCGGCGGCAGCGGCCTCCGCCTCGGCCTCGGCAGCCGCGGCAGCCTCTTCGGCGGCGAGCTGCGCTTCTTCGGCGGCCTGCTGGGCGTTGCGGTCGCTCACGTACCAATAGCCGGCCCCGGCCAGTACAATGATCACAACGATGATCGCGATCGATCTCATGATTCCATCCTCTCTCATGATTCCCGGCCGGCGCGGCCCCTATGAGGCAAAGATGGCAGAGGCCGAAAAGTTTGCATAGCGCAGGGCAATGAGTCGCCAGATGCCCCCTGGCCGGGCCCCCGCAGCCGCCGTTTGCGGTTGATTGCGCCCTCGGGCGCGCTTACTTTACGCCATCTAGAGAGATAACGGCAGAAAGGACGCCGCCATAGCCCGCAGACCCCACAACGCACCCCCTGTCCGCGACACCGGCCCCCGTGTGAACGATCGTATTCGCGCCACGGAAATCCGGCTCATCGGCGCCGAAGGCGAGAACGTTGGCGTCGTGACGCCCGCTCGCGCCATGGCGATGGCCGAAGAGGCGGGCCTCGATCTGGTAGAAATCTCGCCTAACGCGACGCCGCCCGTGTGCAAGATCATGGACTACGGCAAGTTCAAGTACGAGACCCAGAAGAAAGAGGCCGAGGCCAAGAAGAAGCAGAAGATCATCGAGATCAAGGAAGTCAAATTCCGCCCGAACACCGACAGCAACGACTACGACGTCAAGATGCGCAACGTGTTCAAGTTTCTCGAGAACGGCGACAAGGTGAAGGTCACCCTGCGCTTCCGGGGCCGCGAGATGGCACACCAGGAGCTTGGCCGCGATCTGCTGCAGCGCGTGGCAGAGGACACCAAGGAAATCGGCAAGGTCGAGAACATGCCGAAGATGGAAGGCCGCCAGATGGTCATGATGATCGGGCCGACCAAATAAGGGTCTGCGTTGGCGCGCGAAAACGCCAGAGCGCATGAAGAAGGCCGCCCCTTGGGGCGGCCTTTTGGTTTTTCCGGGATCGTAGCCGCTTGCCTTAGATCTGGCCGCGCAGCAGGCCGGTGATGTTGCGCACCGCAGCCCGGCGGTTCTGCCGCTCGGCATCGGAGGTTTCGACCTTCAGGTCGGATTCGCCGTAGCCCTGCGTCACCAGGTTTTCCGGCGGCACATCGAAGTACTGGCTCAGCGCCAGCGCCACCGTCTCGGCCCGGCGGTCACTGAGCGCGAGGTTGTAGGCGGCATCGCCCACCGCGTCGGTATGGCCCTCGATCAGGAACACCTGACCCGGGTCTTCCTCCAGGATCGAGCTGATGGCGAGGCCGAGGTCGGTGATCTCGTCGGCCTGGCTCGGCTGGATGGCGGCAGAACCCGTCTCGAAGGTGATCGCGTCGATCTCCACCTGCGGGGCAAGCGCCCGCACGGCGCGGATCTCGCGCACCTGGCGCAGCGAGAAGGTGCGCCCGACGTCCGAGGCGATGCGGGCCGTCAGAGCGGCGCGCAGGGCAGCCTCATCCGAGCTGGCCGAGGTGCTTTCCATCAGCTGCGGCGCCGGCAGGGCAGAGACCGTCACCGGGTCAATCTCGGCGGTGTCGTCGAACAGCATGGTGCGGGTGCCATCGGCGCTGATCAGCGTCCGGCGAAGCGCGGTGCCATCGGCGGCGCGGATCGTCACGACCTGGCTGCCATCGGCGCGGGTGACGGTGGTGCGGGTCGAGCCGTCGTTGAACGTTTCGGTCTGCACCTCAGAGCCCGGTGTGCGCAGCAGCGCATCGTCGTTCTTCAGCACGCGCAGTTCGCCGTTCGAATTGACGACCACGCGGTCGCCGGAGTTCGAGACGACCTCGTCACCGTTGTTGAGGACAGAGCCGACAGCCACAGCGCCCAGGCCAAGGATCAGGGCCTTCTGGAAGTTGGTGAGGCCTTCATCTTCGTCCTCGGCAGAGGCATCCACCTCGGCATCGGCAGACTCGTCAGCAGGGGCCGCATCGTCACCGGTGGCGGGCGCCATGGTTTCGGCCATCGGCGCGGTGTCGAAGTCTTCGTCCGCACGGCGAACGTCGTCTTCCTCGACCGTCTCGGTGGTCACTTCGCCTTCGATGGACTCGTCGGCAGCGACAGAGGCCGCGGCGCTGGCGCCGGCAGCTTCGGCGGCAGCCGCTTCATCGGCCTCTTCCTGAGCCTGATTGGCCTCCTCGGCAGCCGCATCGTCTTCGCCCGCCGCGGTGTTGTCGGCGGCGGCATCGGCAGCTTCGTCATCGGCGACGGCGGCACCGGCGGTGACCTCGTCGGCCATCTCGGCTTCGCTCTCAGGCGCGTCGGCGCTTTCGTCCGCCATCTCGCTGTCGTCAGCGGTCGGGGCCATGCCTTCTTCGGCCGTGGCCTCGCTGTCGACGGCTTCACCGGCGTCGGATTGGTCCAGCTCCAGCTCGTCTGCCACCTCTTCGGCGCTCATGTCGCTGTCGCTGGCGGCTTCCTGCTCGGTATTGTCGGCAGCCTCAATGGCGGCCTCATCGTCCGCCACAGCAGCGCCGGCGGTGACCTCTTCAGGCATCTCCGCTTCGCTCTCGGGGGTGGTGTCGGACATGTCGGTTTCTTCGGCGGCCTGCTCGATGGCATTGCCGCCGCCCTCCGCCATCGCGTCGGCGGTGTCAGAGGCGGCATCTTCGGCGGCGCTCTCATCCTCGACGGCGGCACCGGCGGTCACATCGGGCTGCATGCCCATCGCGTCTTCGCTATTGCCCTCGTCGAGGCCGAGCTCATCGGCCACTTCGGCGGCGGTTTCGTCGGTCGCGGCATCGGCAACCGGCTCATCCGTCACGGCATTGTCGACCGACTCGGCTACGGCATCGGCGCCTTCACCCGCCATCCCGTCGGCCGGCTCGCCCGGCATGTCTTCGCCAGAGGAGACCTCAGGCGTGCCGATGCGCGAGATGATCTCATCCGCCGCGTCACCGGTGACGCCGAGTTCCTCCAGCCCGGCACGGAAGTCATCCTGCGTCTCGATCAGGGTGCCGTTCGGCCCGATGCAGGGAAGTACCGGCTCGTCGATGCCGCAATCGGGCGCCGCGCCCGCATCCTGTGCGGCGAGCTGCACCGGCGCACCGGTCAGCGCGAGAGCAAGAGCGGTGCTGGTCTTGAGAAAAACATGTCGCATAGGGGATTGTCCTGTCTTCTGCGGCGGAGCCCCGCTCCGCATTCGGCCCCTCCCTCGGGGCTGTTCTGGGCAGGAAACGGGCGGGAGCTGCAGAGCGTTCCAAGACGGTCTTCACAACGGCGAAGGGCCGCCGGTTTCGGCGGCCCTTTGGCAATTTTCGTGAGGGTTGGGGGCGCTCAGGCGGCGCCCGCGACTGCCCGGCGCAGCATGACGCCGGCCATCCGGGCACGATAGTCGCGCCCGCCGTGCACATCGGCGATCAGGTTGTGCTCGGGCAGCGCCAGCTCGGCCACCGCCTCGGGCGTGAAGCTGGCGGTGAGCGCCTCTTCGGCCTCCGTCCAGCGGAACACGCCATCTTCAGAGGCGCCCGTCACGGCCACGCCAACGCGATCCGCGTATTTCGCCACGAAGACACCGACGAGAGCGAAATGCGAGGCGGGTTGCACGAATTTCTCATAGGCCGAGGCCTCGGGGATCGGCAGCGAGATGCCTGTGACGATCTCGCCCTCTTCCAGCGCCGTCTCGAAGAGACCGGTGAAGAAGTCATCCGCTGCGATCTCGCGTTGCGAGGTGCGGATGGTGGCGCCGGTGGCGAGCGCCGCCGCCGGGTAGCAGGCCGAGGGGTCGTTGTTGGCGATGGAGCCGCCGATGGTGCCGCGCGTGCGCACTGCCGGGTCACCGATGCGGGAGGCCAGCGAGCGCAGGCCGGGGAAGCTCTCGCTGCCCGCCACGATCTGCGCATGCGTCGTGCCGCCGCCGATGACGAGCGCGCCGCCTTCGGAGGAGATGCCCTTCAGCTCGTCGATATGCATCAGCGAGACGAGCGTCTCGGGCATCGCCAGGCGCGCCTTCAGCGAGGGGATCAGCGTCTGCCCGCCAGAGAGCGGCTCGGCGCCCTCTTCGGCCAGCAGGGTCAGCGCTTCGGCGAGGGTTGTGGGGCGGGCAAGTTCGAAATCGTACATCTCAGGCCTCGACCGCTTTGGTGCCCGTAGGCTCCTGCCCCGAGGCCGCCTGCACGGCCCGCACGATGTTGTGGTAGCCGGTGCAGCGGCAGAAGTTGCCCTCCAACCATTGCCGGATCTCGGGCTCGCTGGGCTTGGGGTTCTGCGCCAGCAGCGCCGTCGTCGACATCACCATGCCGGGGGTGCAGAAGCCGCATTGCAGGCCGTGGAAGTCCTGGAACGCCTGCTGCACGGGCGACAGGGTACCGTCTTCGGCCGCGGCGCCTTCGATGGTGGAGATCTCGCAGCCCTCGGCCTCGAGCGCGAGGATCGAGCAGGATTTCACCGGGGCGCCATCGACGAGCACCATACAGGCACCGCACTGGCTGGTATCGCAACCGACATGGGTGCCGGTGAGACCGAGGCCATTGCGCAGAAGGTCCACCAGCAGAGTGCGGCCCTCCACCTCCCTGGTCACGGCTGTCCCGTTCACGCTGAGCGATACGTCCGGCATCGGCGGCCCCTTCTTTCCTGATCCGGGCGAGACCCAAGCACGGACGGGAGGGGATGAAAAGAGGGGGCGGGGCGCTGGGATGCAGGGGCGGCGGTCTTGGCGCGATGGCGGCCATCGGGTGCAAGGGTCGCGCCCGGTTCGTGGGTGGGCGGACGCGCCGCTCGTGCTGCGCGCTTTATCCCCGAAGCTCCGAACGAGCTCTCGGCTCCGAGCGACATCGCCATGCGCCCGCCCGGGGGGGGGCGGGTCGGGCGCGGCCCGCGCTTGATCAGCGCGGGCCCGTCCGTTGAGATGTCACTCGACGCCCCGGGCTATGGGAATTTGGAAAAGCTAGCCCAGTCTCAGCTCAGCCCGCCGCGCGCGATCTGCCGGGCGAGCTCGGCCATGGCGTACCCGCGCGCCGCCGCGATCTCTGCCGCGCCGGCATCCACCGCCAGCGGGGTGGTGATCGCGAAGAGGTGCGCCGAATCCCGGGCCGAGCCATCCAGCGCCGCGATGAAATACTGACCCGAAAGGCGGAACTCCCCGCTCCGCGCCGCGATCATCTCTTCCACCCGAACTTCCACGCGCGCGGCCGGATAGGGGTCGAACGGCCAGGGCTCCCCCGCCACGATCACCCCGGTCAGCGCCGAAAGCGCGCGCGTCAGCTCCAGCGAGGCGGCGCGGGCCGGGTCGTCGGCCCAGAGCAGGCCTTTCTCGGCCATCAGCGTGCCGTCGGCGCTCTCAACATAGATCTCGTCGTAATTGGCATACGATGGCAGCGAGACGTCGCGCACCTCCACCGACGAGAAGGCGATCGGGATCCGCTCCGACGGGGTGACCTGCGGCACGGCGTAAAGCTGGTCGGGGCCCGAGAGCACCGAGCAGCCCGACAGGCCGAGGGCGAGGAGAAGCGGCAGGGCAGCATGTCGCATGTCTAACGTCCAAGTATGAGGGAATTGGGTTGGCGTTCGATGGCGCGCGCCAGCTGAGAAACCGCCTGCGCCGCCCGGCTGATTTCGCGCAGGGCCGAGCGGGCCTCGCGCAGGGCCGGGCTTTCGGAATCGTAGCCCTGCAGCACCGTGCTGGCCGTGTTCGTCAGCGCATCGGCCCGGGCGATCAGCGCCGGCAGATCGTTCGAGGCTGCCGCAATGGCATCCGCCGCCGCGCGGGCGCTGTCGAGCGCGGCGTTGGTGTTCTCGATGGCGCCCCCGTCGCGCAGCTCCTCCAGCGCGGCGGAGAGCTCGCCGAGAGCGCTGTTCAGTTGCCCCGGAAGGGCCTGCGCCTGCTCGGAGGCAACCAGATCGGCGGCGGCAGAGGCGAAACGCTCCGCCTCGGCGCCGAAGGTCTCCAGCGGCAGGCTGTTGGCGCGCGCCACCAGGGCTCGGGCATCGTCCACCAGTTGCGGTAGCTCAGCAGAGCTGGTCTCAATGCTGGAGAGGGCCGAGGCGGCGGTGTCGATGGCATTGCTGAGCTGCGCCGCGACATCCGCCTCGGTGAGCGTGCCGATGATCTCGTTGGCGTTCGTCGTGGCTGCCGTCAGCTCTTCCAGCGCGGCGCTCACCTGGCCGGGGATGGCCTGCGTGGTCTCGCCGCCGATCAGGCTTTGCGCCGAGGTGACGAGCTGGCTCGCCTGAGCGCTGAGCGCCGGCAGCGCCATATTGCGCGCGTCCTGCGCCAGCGCCGTCAGCTCGTCGACGAGCGGCGAGATCCCCTCCAGCCCCGGCTGGGCGGAGGTCAGCGCCTGCGCGGCGGCATCGGCCGCCTCGGAGATGCGCGCCGCCGTCTCGTTCTCGTTGAGACCCGCGATGAGCTGCTCGACCTCGCTGACAGCGTCAGAGACACCGCTCAGCGCCGCGCTGATCTCGCCGGGCAGCGCCTGCGCGGTCTCGCCGCCGATCAGCGTCTGCGCCGAGGCGACCAGCTCGCCCGCCCGTTGGCCGAGCGCCGGCAGACCCATCGCGCGGGCCTCCTGCGCCACGGCCGTCAGCTCGTCCACCAGCGGCGGGATGCCTTCCAGCCCCGGGCGCGCCGCTTCGAGCGCCGCAGCAGCGGAATCGGCGGCGGCTGCCAGCCGCTCCGCCGTCTGGTTGTCGTTCAGCGTGTCGATGAGCTGCCCGGCGGAGGCCGCGGCATCTGTCACCTCGCCCAGCGCCGCGCTCACATCGGCCGGGATGGCCTGCACGGCCTCTCCCCCGACGAGCGCCTGCGCCGAGGCAACCAGCTCGTTCGCGCGCTGCCCCAGCTCGGCAAGGCCCAGCGCGCGTGCATCTTCGGCCAGCCCGGTGATCTGCTCGATCAGCTCCGGCACACCCTCGGCCGAGCTCTCCAGCCCTGCCGCGGCGGAGGAGACGGAATCCACCGCCGCCAGCACCCGCGCCGCCGCCTGCTGCTCTTCCAGCTCGGCGAGCAGGCCGGAGACATCCTCAAGCGAGGCCTGCAAATCGGTCATCACAGCCGCGATCTGCCCCGGCAGCGCCTGCACCTCGCTCGAGCCGGTGACGCCGCGCAGGTTGCCGAGCAGCCCGGCCAGCTCTGTCGGGACCTGCTTGATATCCTCGCTGCCCACGAGCGACGAGGCGGAATCGAGGAAGCTGACCGCGGCCTCCAGCAGCTCTTCGATCGGCAGCGCGTCGATGCGGGCCAGCGTGCCCTCGGCCGTGGCGCCCACGTCGATCAGATCGCCCGGCGCCGTCGGCAGCACCGGGTATTCGCCCGGCCGCTCCACCAGCAGCCCCGGCTCCAGGCCGTCGGGCTTCACCAGTTCCAGCTTGAGCCCGCCGGTCAGCAGGTTGGCGGTGGCGAGCCGGGCGCGCAGCCCCTGCCCCACCTGCTGGGCGAAGAACTCCAGCGCCTGGGATTCGCTGCCCTCGCCGTCAAAGCCCAGCCGCGCCGGCTGAATCGAGAAGACCACCTGCAGCCGCACCGCCGCCTCGCCGAAATTGTCGCCGTCGGCGATGCCGTTGAGGCCGGTCACCTCACCGATGCGCAGCCCTTCCAGCTCAACCGGCGCGCCGGGCGCGAGGCCGGTCACGTCCTGCTCGAAGACCGCCGCAAGGGTGAGCTCCACCCCATCGCGCCGGTTGAAGACGCTGGCGCGGGCGCTGCTTCGATCGGTGTAGACATCGAAGGTATCGCCCTGCTCGGCGAGCGTGCCGCCCGAGACGAAGGTGTCGAAGCTCACCCCCCCTGCGATCAGCGAGGCGATGCTGTCGAAGTTCAGCGCCGCGCCGGCGGAGCCGAGGGTGAAGGAGAAGCCCGAACTGTCCCAGAAACGCGTCGATTCGGTGACGAGGTTGTCGTAGGGCGCCTGCACGAAGGCCTGCGCCTCAACCGTCATGCCATCGTCAGAGACGCGGGCGGGGCCGATGCGGCCCACCTCGACCCCCTTGTAGAGCAGGGGCGCGTTGCCGGTGAGCGAGGTGCCGCTGGTGCGCAGGAAGATGGTCACGCCATCTTCGTCGCCCTCGTTGAGCGGCGGCTGCTCGTTGCCGGTGAAGGTGCGGGCAGCGTTGCCCTGCACATTATCCCATTGCCCGGCGAGGTAGACGCCGGAGAGCACCGTCTCCAGCCCCGTCACGCCCTGCGTGGTCACCTCGGGGCGCACCACCCAGAACTGGGAATCCTCGTCGACGTAATCTGCGACCTCCTTGTTGAGCCGCACGGTGACGCGCACCTGCTCCAGCCCGCTGGCGAAGGCCACCTCCTCCACCGTGCCCACCACCACGTCGCGATAGCGCAGTTGCGTCTCGCCGGCCTGAATGCCGGCGGCGTTACGGAAGAAGATCTCGATGGCAGGCCCGCGCTCAGCAAAGGTCTGCCAGGCGATGCCCAGCGCCACGACAAGCGCGGCGACCGGGATCAGCCAGACAAGCGAGACCCGCTCGAAGAACGAGCGGCGGGCACGCACCACGGGCACGTCGTCGATGCGGTCGTCGTCACTCATGACGCTCTCTCTTCAAGATGGTCGCGGCCGGCTCTCCGGGCTCCGGGGCCCTGGCCGAGGTTGTCCCAGATCATCCGGCTGTCGAAGCTCTGCGCCGACAGCATGGTAAAGACAACCGAGGCAGCGAAGGCGGCGGCGGCGGGGCCGGGGTGGATGGAGGCAAGGCCCTGCAACTGGACCAGCGCCGTCAGGATGGCAACGACGAAGACGTCGATCATCGACCAGCGCCCGACATATTCCACGATCTCGTACATCCGGTGCCGCGCATGCGCCCCCTCGCCGGCCCCGCGCTGCACCGAGACGGCCAGGAATGCGATGGCGATGAACTTCGCCACCGGGATCAGGACAGAGGCGACGAGAATGATGATGGTGATGCCGACCGCGCCATGGTCGGCCAGCTCCAGCGCGCCGCCCACGATGGTGTTCTTCGTCTCTTCCAGCAGCGTGTCGGTGACCAGCATCGGGTAGATATTGGCGGGCACGTAGGCGATGAGCCCGGCCAGCCAATAGGCCCAGACGCGGCTGATGCTGCGGGTATCGCGCGATTGCAGCGGCGCCTCGCAGCGCGCGCAGATGGTCTCTTCGATGGGCCAGACGCGACCGCAGCGCTGGCAGCTCACCAGCCCCGCCTCGCGCGCCGTCACCACCCCGCCGCTCATGCCTCATGTCCCCCCGCCGTGGAGGCCGCTTTGGGCGGTTTGCGGTTCGGCGCGGCCTCGTCGAGCGCCTGCCAGATCGTCCAGCGGCAGATCAGCGAATCCTGCGCGACGAGCAGCAGCGTCAGCAGCCCGAACATCCAGAAGGCCGGCCCGAAGCTGATCTGCGCGAGATCCGCCACCTTCACCAGCGCCACGGCGCAGCCGATCGCGAAGATCTCGGCCATCGACCAGGGCCGCAACCGCTCCGACCAGGCGAAGGCCCCGCGCGCCCCCGCCCCCGCTGGGCGGCCCAGGGCCATCGGCGTGAAGACATAGAGCAGCAGGATCACCCGGATCACCGGCACCAGCACGATCACGAACAGCGTCGCCAGCGAGAGCAGGAAATACGGCCCCCCCGTGAAGGCCGCCGCCGTCGAGAGGATCGAGGCCGAATGGCTCACGCCCGCCGCCCGGATGCTGAGGAAGGGAAAGTTCACAGCCCCGATGGTGAGGATCAGCACCGCCAGCGCCAGCGCGATAATGCGCGTCTCTGCCCCGAACCGCGGCGTGATCAGCACCTCATGGCAGCGCCCGCAGCGCGCCCGCTCACCGCGCCCCGGCGACACCACATGATAGAGCGCGTCGCAATTGGGGCAGGCGATCAGCTCTCTGGTGTCTGGTTCCGTGCCGCGCAATGCGTGCCCCCTGTCAGCTCGCCCCACTTCTACCGGCCTGCCGCCGCGAATACCACAAGCCGTTCGGTCCCGCCCCGGCGCGCCCCCTCAATTTCCCGCGCGCCCGCCCCACCTGCCCAATCTTACCCCAGGCGCCCCGTCACCGCGTCCACCAAGCCGCACCACCCCGATCCCAGCCGAGCGCGGCCTGCCCCGCCCCTGTCTTTGCTCCAACAAAATCCTCGGGGGGCTGGCGCAGCCAGCGGGGGGCAGACAGCCCCCCTCCTCGCGGCGCCATCGCGAAGGCGGCCGGGGCTGCGCGGCGAGGGGCTGCCGCCGGTGCGCGAGCGGCCCTCCTGTTGTGGCCGGCCCGGATATGATCCGGGCCGTTCGGCAGGGCGAGGGCGCCACTGGCGCGCTTGATTATCCTGCATGGTCCGAGGGGCTGCCCGCGGTGCGCGAGCGGCCCTTTCGTTATGGCCGGCCCGGATATGATCCTGCCTCACACTTGACCTTCCTTTCCGCCTCCCGCACCCATGCCTAAACCTCGAAGGAGAGCGGCAGATGTGGGATTTCTGGGTCGATCGGGGCGGCACATTCACCGATGTGATCGGGCGCGCACCGGATGGGCAGCTCCACCCGACGAAGCTGCTCTCGGACAATCCCGAAGCCTATGACGACGCCGCGGTGGAGGGCATTCGCCGCCTGCTCGGGCTGGAGGGCAAGGCCCCCCTGCCCCCCGGCGCCGTGGGCCGCATCCGCATGGGCACCACCGTCGCCACCAACGCGCTTCTGGAGCGCAAGGGCGCCCGCGTGCTCCTGATGGTGACGAGAGGCTTCCGCGATGCCCTGCGTCTCGGCTACCAGGCCCGGCCCGAGATCTTCGCCAAGGAGATCCACCTGCCCGAGATGCTCTACGAGCGCGTGGCCGAGGTCGACGAGCGGCTCACCGCCGATGGCTCGGTGCTGGAAGAGCTGTCCCCGGACAGCGCCCGCGCGGCCATGGAAGAGGCGCGCGCCGAAGGCATCACCTCGATCGCCATTGCGCTGATGCACGGCTGGCAGAACCCGGCGCATGAGATCGCGCTGGCCGAGATGGCGAAGGACATGGGCTTCACGCAGGTTTCCGTCAGCCACGAGGTCTCGCCGCTCATCAAGTTCGTCGGCCGGGGCGACACCACGGTGGCGGATGCCTACCTCTCCCCGATCCTCTCCGCCTACGTCGCCCGCGTGGCGAAAGCCCTCGGGACGCAAGGGGACGACGGCCCGCGGCTCGAATTCATGATGTCCTCCGGCGGCCTCACCGCCGCCGACCGCTTTCGCGGCAAGGATGCCATCCTCTCCGGACCCGCGGGCGGCGTCGTGGGCATGGTGCTCTCCGCCAAGGCGGCGGGCTTCGACAAGGTCATCGGCTTCGACATGGGCGGCACGTCGACCGACGTCGCCCATTCCGCCGGCGAGTACGAGCGCGCCTTCGACACCGAGGTCGCCGGCGTGCGCATCCGCGCGCCCATGATGCGCATCCATACCGTCGCGGCGGGCGGCGGCTCGATCCTGCATGCCGAGCCCGGGCGCTTCCGCGTCGGGCCGGACTCAGCGGGCGCCGACCCCGGCCCCGCCTGCTACCGGCGCGGCGGCCCGCTGACGGTGACAGATGCCAACCTGATGCTCGGGCGGCTCCGCCCCGAGTTCTTCCCCGCCATCTTCGGCCCCGATCAGGACCAGCCGCTCGATGCCGAGACGGTCGAGGCCGCCTTCGCCGAAATCGCGAAAGCCGAGGGCAAGGCCCCCGAGGAGGTGGCCGAGGGCTTCCTGCGCATCGCCGTCGCCAACATGGCGAACGCGATCAAGAAGATCTCCGTCCAGCGCGGCTACGACGTGACGCGCTACCTGCTCAACTCCTTCGGCGGCGCCGGCGGGCAACACGCCTGCGCCGTCGCCGATGCGCTGGGGATGAAGGCGGTGCTGGTGCACCCGCTCTCGGGCCTCCTCTCGGCCTACGGCATCGGCCTCTCCGGCATCTCCGCCACGCGCCAGCAGGGGCTGTTGAAGCCGCTGGCCGAGGGCGAGCTAGATGCGCTGACGGCGCTGGAGACCGAGCTGGCCGAGGCCGTTGAGGGCGAGATCACCGCCCAGACCGACGCGCCGCAGGGCCGCGCCACCCGCCTGCACCTGCGCTACGAGGGCACCGACACGGCGCTGCCGGTGACCTGGGCGGGCGAGATCGCCGCCGCCAAGGAGGCCTTCGAGGCCGCCCACAAGGCCCAGTTCGGCTTCATCACCCCCGCCCGCCCCCTGATCGTGGAAGCGGTGGAGGTCGAGGGCTGGGAAGTGCCCGACGACGCCGCCCCCGCCCGCGAGGAGCTCTTCGAGGCGCATGAGCCCGAGGCCCCCAGCAGGGCGCGCCTCTATGCCGGCGGCTGGCACGAGGCGGGCGTGTGGACCCGCGATGAGCTCTCCACCGGCGCCCGACTGAACGGCCCGGCGCTGATCATCGAGCCCAACCAGACGATCCTCGTCGAGCCCGGCTGGCAGGCCGAGCTGACCAAGGGCGACGAGATCCTCATGCGCCGGGTGCAGGCCGCGGCGCGCGAAGAGGTGCATGGCGCGGCAGAAGCCGACCCGATCCTGCTGGAGGTCTTCAATAACCTCTTCATGAACATCGCCGAGCAGATGGGGCTGGCGCTGCAGATGACCGCGCAGTCGGTCAACATCAAGGAACGGCTCGATTTCTCCTGCGCCGTCTTCGACAAGACCGGCGCGCTGGTCGCCAACGCCCCGCACATGCCGGTGCACCTCGGGAGCATGGACCGCTCGGTCGAGGCGATCATCCGCCAGAACGAGGTGGTGCGCCCCGGCGACGCCTGGGCCCTTAACGCGCCCTATAACGGCGGCACCCACCTGCCCGACATCACCGTCGTCTCGCCGGTCTTCGACGATGCCGGCGACGAGCTGCTCTTCTGGGTCGCAAGCCGGGGCCACCATGCCGACGTGGGCGGCACGGCCCCCGGCTCGATGACGCCGCTCGCCACGAACGTGGACGAGGAAGGCGTGCTGATCGACAACTTCCAGATGGTCGCCGCCGGGGAGTTCCGCGAGGAGGCGCTGCAAACCCTCCTGACCGACCACCCCTATCCCTGCCGCAACCCGGCGCAGAACATCGCCGACCTCAAGGCCCAGCTCGCCGCCAATGAGCGCGGCGCGGCGGAGCTGCGGCGGATCACCGAGGAGTTCGGGCTGGAGGTCGTGCAGGCCTACATGGGCCATGTGCAGGACAATGCCGCCGAAGAGGTCGCCCGGCTGATCGCCAGGCTGGACGACTGCGAGGCCGAGTACGAGACCGACAGCGGCCAGGTCATCCGCGTGAAGATCACGGTAGACCGCGAGGCGCGGCGGGCGACAGTGGATTTCACCGGCACGTCAGACGCGCGGGAGAACAACTTCAACGCGCCGGAGCCGGTCGCCCGGGCGGCGGTGCTTTACGCCTTCCGCGTGATGGTCGAGGCGCCGATCCCGATGAACGCCGGGTGCCTGCGGCCCATCGACATCGTCATCCCCGAAGGCTCGATGCTCCGCCCCGCCTATCCTCGCGCGGTGGTGGCGGGCAATGTCGAGACCTCGCAGCACGTCACCAACGCGCTCTTCCAGGCGCTGGGGGCGCTGGCGAATGCCCAAGGCACGATGAACAACACGACCTTCGGCAACGAGACCTACCAGTATTACGAGACCATCTGCTCCGGCTCGCCCGCCGGGCGGCTGAACGACGGCACGGGCTTTGCCGGAACCGCCGGGGTGCATACCCACATGACGAACTCGCGGCTGACGGACCCGGAGGTGCTGGAGGCGCGCTACCCGGTGCTGCTGGAGGAGTTCTCGCTGCGCGAGGGCTCTGGCGGGGGCGGGGCGTTCCCCGGCGGAGACGGCACGCGGCGGGTGCTGCGGTTCCTCGAGGAGATGGACCTCGCGGTGCTCACCTCGCATCGCCACCGCCCGCCGGAGGGCATCGGCGGGGGCGGCCCGGGCGAGACCGGCAAGACGGAGGTGCGGCGTTCGGATGGGACCGTGGAGGAGCTGGCGAACTGCGCGCAGACGCGGCTGGCGCCGGGCGAGGCGGTGATAATGACGACCCCGACGCCGGGCGGATACGGAGAGGCGTGACCCTCGTGGGGTGGGTTTTCAACCCACCCTCCCTTTCTGCTGGCGGGTTGCCCCACCAACGGTCGTCCCGCGGATTTCCTAAAGAGGGCTTCTGTGCGGCGTACCCCCTGCCCCGCACTAACGCCGCCGCTGCGTCCCCCGCGCGGAATCAAGGCCGGAGGCCGCCGCGCGAGCGCCGGCCCGTCCCGGCGGGCTGGCGCTCTGGCTGAGCTTGGTACTCAGCGCACCGCGGGGATGGGCTTGGCTGGCATAAAGCACTCCGGCTGCGAAGTCGGAGCGCCACCCCACCGACCGGCGTGAGACGTGGTCTCTCGCGGTAGCGTTTCTCAGCGAACGTGCCGATGAGAGAGGAGGCAACCGAACGCCCCTCTCCCGCACCCCTTACCCGCCCCCCAGATCCGCCGGCCCAATTGCAACGGACTTCACGATCGCTGTCAGCTCCTGCCCCTCCTCCAGCGCCATCGCCTCCGCCGAGCGGGCCGTGACGCGGGCGAGCAGCGCGTCCTCGCCGCAGCTCAGCCGCACCATGACGCCCGGGCCCTTGCCGCGATGCAGCTCTGCGACCCGACAGCGCAGCAGGTTGAGCGCCGAGAGGCCGCGGGGCTCCTCCAGCGCCAAGATCACATCCGAGGCCGCGATGCGCACCGGGATGCGGGCGCCCTGCCCGGCCGTGACGCCGGCCAGATGCAGGGTGCCGCCGCTCAGATGCACTTCCGTCAGCCCGTCGGGCGCAGAGGCCCCGACCCGACCCTCCAGCACCGCGCCGGCCTCGCGCGGGCCGAGAAGCTCCGCAGCCTCGGGGTCGGCCAGCAGCTCCGCCGCCGGGCCGGCGCGCAGAACCTGTCCGTCGCCGATCAGCACGAGGCGGGAGGCGAGGCGGGCGACCTCGGGCAAGGCGTGGCTGACGAAGAGGATCGGCAGGCGGGCATGATCTCGCAGACGCTCCAGATACGGCAGAATCTCTTCGCGGCGGGCGGCGTCGAGGGAGGCGAAGGGCTCGTCGAGCATCAGGACGCGCGGCTCGGCCAGGAGCGCCCGGCCGATGGCGACCCGCGCGGCCTCTCCGCCCGAGAGGCCAGAGGGGCGGCGGGGGAGGAGCGCGCCGATGCCCAGCATCTCCACCACCTCCGCCTCGCGGGCCGGGTTCGCCGGCAGGCGGAGCGCGCGGCGCCCGTAGCGCAGGTTCTGCTGGACGGAGAGATGCGGGAAGAGCCGCGGCTCCTGGAAGACCAGCCCGAAGCGGCGGCGATGCGGGGGCAGGTTCGCCCCCGCATCGCTGTCAAAGACCGCGGCGCCGTCCACCGCGATGCGCCCCTCGTCCGGTGTCATCAGCCCGGCGACGGCGCGGAGGACGGAGCTCTTCCCGGCACCCGAGCGGCCGAAAAGCGCGGTGACGCCGGGGGGTGCTTCGAAGGCGATGTCGAGTGCGAAGCCGGGCGACAGGCGGTGGCGGAAGGTGACGCCAAGGCTCATGGCGCGGAGCCTGTGGCACGGGCGGAGGGGGGCGCTGCCCCCCGCTGGCGCTCCCCCCGGGATACTTGGAGAAAAGCGAGCGAGGAGGAGCGGCTCATGTGCCCACCCGGCGGGATATCCTTCATGCGCCCACCCGGCGGGATACCCTTCATGCGCCCACCCGGCGGGATACCCTTCATGCGCCCACCCGGCGGGCGACGCGGGCGGCGAGCCATTCGGAGAGGAGGAGCGCGGCCAGCGATAGCGCGATGGAGACGAGGGTGAGGCGGAGGGCGGGGCCCTCGCCTCCCGGCGCCTGCAGGAAGGCGTGGATGGCGCTGGCGATGGTGCGCGTCTCGCCGGGGATATTGGCCACGAAGGTGATCGTGGCGCCGAACTCTCCCAGAGCCTTGGCGAAGGCGAGGACGAAGCCGGCGAGCAGGCCCGGCGCGATCAGCGGCAGCGTGACGGTGGCGAAGACATGCGCGCGGGCACCGCCGAGCGTGGCGGCTGCCTCCTCCAGCCGCCGGTCGACCGCCTCGATTGACAGACGGATGGCACGCACCATGAGGGGGAAGCCCATAACGGCGGCGGCGAGCACCGCGCCTGTCCAGCGGAAGGCGAGCGGCAGGCCGATGGCCTCCAGCGCGCGGCCCATCGGCGCCTCGGGGCCGAAGGCGAGGAGGAGCAGGTAGCCGGTGACGACCGGCGGCATGACCAGCGGCAGGTGCACGAGGGCGGAGAAGAGGCTGCGGCCTGGGAAGCGGCCCCGCGCGAGGGCATAGGCGGCGGCGAGGCCGAAGGGCAGCGAGACCAGCGCCGCGCAGATGGCGACGCGGAACGAGAGTGCCACCGCCTGCCATTCCTGCGGCCCGAGCCCCGTCACCGCGTCACTCCGGCAGCGGCAGGAAGTCGGCCTGGGTAAAGATCGCCAGGGCCTCCGGACTTTGCAGGTAGCTCAGGAAGTCTTCCGCCGGGCCGGGCGTGAGGGCCGCCCCGGGATAGGTGATCGGGGCGTGGCTCTCTTCGGGGAAGGTCGCGGCGATGCTCACGCGCGGCTCGGCGGCGGCATCGGTGGCGTAGACGATGCCATAGGGCGCGGCGCCGAGCGCGACGAGATCGAGCGCGGCGCGGACGTTGTCGGTTTCGGCGAGGCGGGGGGCGAGCGCCTCCCAGAGGCCGAGGTGGGTCAGCGCCTCGCGGCCGTAGATGCCGGCGGGCACGGCCTCTGTCAGCGCCATGGCGAGGCGGCCGTGGCCCAGCGCTACCGGCAGATCGGCGAGGGCGAGGTCTCCGGGGGCGCGGGCGACGAGGACGAGGGCGTTGCCCCAGAGATTGGCGCGGCTGCCGGGGACGATGCGGCCATCGGCCTCGACGGCATCCATCCAGTCCTCGTTGGCGGAGAGGAAGGCATCGGCAGGGGCGCCGGCCATGATCTGCCGGGCGAGGACGGAGGAGCCGGCGTAGGAGATGGCCGTGTCGTGGCCCGTCTCATCGGCCCAGAGCTCGGCTGCCTCGTCGAGCGGGCCGGCGAGGGAGGCCGCGGCGAAGATGGTGATGCGCTCGGCCAGGGCCGGGAGGGGGGCGAGACAGACCAGGAGAGCGAGCGTGCGGATCATGGCGCCATGCATCCCATCGGGCGGGCGCTATGGCAAGGCGGGCGTGGGGTGGTGCATGGATGTCAGCGCCTCACCGACGTTGACGATGTCGATGGCCCGTGCCGACCATGCGCGGGCCGCGCCCGACCTGCCCCACGAGCGGGCGTGTGTCGATGTCATTCGCAGCTCAGAGCTCGTCGGGGGCTTCAGGGATAAACCGCGTAGCAGGAGCGCCGTGTCCGCCACCCGCGGGTCGGGCCCGGCCCTTTCTCTTGCGGCAGCGGGGGGCTTAAGCGGCGCTTCCCGAGGTCAATGCGAACGGACATAGACCAGCCATTCTGGCGGTCACCAGCCCCCTACCCGAACAGTGAGAGCTGGTCGCCCGGCTTCGGCGGCACCGCGAACAGATCCGTCCGAAGCGGCGGCAGCTTGCGCGAAAGGCCGTGGCGCTCGGTCGCCAGGGCGAAGCGGTGGCGCAGGAGCTCGGCCCAGGTGCCGCGCCCCGTCATGCGGCGGCCCCATTCGGGGTCGTAATCCTTGCCGCCATGCAGCTCCTGCACCCGGCCCATCACCCGCGCGGCACGATCGGGGTAGTGCTCGGTCAGCCAGTCGCGAAAGAGCGGCGCGACCTCCAGCGGCAGGCGGAGGACGATGTAGCTGGCGGCGACCGCGCCAGCCTCGGCCCCAGCCTCAACCAGCTTCTCCAGCTCGTGATCCGTCAGCGCCGGCACCACCGGTGCGATCATCAGGCGGACGGGAATGCCAGCCTCCGACAACCTGCGGATCGCGGTCAGCCGGCGCTGCGGTACCGGCACGCGCGGCTCCATCGCGCGGGAAAGGCCCACGTCCAGCGTGGTGATGCTCAGGCCGACGCGCACCAGCCCCTGCTCGGCCATGGGGGCCAGCACGTCGATATCGCGTTCGATCAGGGTGCCCTTGGTGGTGATCGCCACCGGGTGGCGATGCGCGGCCAGCACCTCCAGCAGGCGGCGCATCACCTGGCGCTCTTTCTCGACCGGCTGGTACGGGTCGGTATTGGTGCCAATCGCGATCACCTGCGGCTTGTAGCCGGGCGCCGCCAGCGCCTTCTCCAGCAGCGCCGGGGCGCTCGGCTTGGCGACCAGCCGGGTCTCGAAATCGAGACCCGGCGACATTCCCAGCCAGGCATGGCTCGGCCGGGCGAAGCAATAGATGCAGCCGTGCTCGCAGCCCCGGTAGGGGTTGATCGAGATGTCGAACGGAATGTCGGGCGAGCTATTCTTCGCCAGGATCGAGCGCGGAAACTCTTCGCTCACCTCGGTGCGCAGCGGCAGCTCTTCCTCCGGCAGATCCCAGCCGTCCCACACCCGCTCTTTATGCGCGCGGTCGTAGCGGTTGGCCGGGTTGCCCCTTGCCCCGCGCCCGCGCCGCCGCTCCTGCTCGATAATGTCCATACACCCGAATATAGAACAAAACATGAACACATGAAAGAGCCTCATGATCGCCGCCCGGAGATTTCCATTGACCCCGCGTCGGTTGCATCTCAACTGAAGTCGTATTCTGGAAAGCCCCCCGCCCTATGTTGGCCCATGGGAAGGGGCGAGCCACTCTGCCGCGAAAGGGCGCCACATGTCCGACGAAGATGACGAGATCATCCTCTCCGAGCTCTCCGACGAGGATCTCGTCAATCAGATGTTCGACGACCTGTATGACGGTCTGAAGGACGAGATCGTCGAGGGAACGCAAATCCTGCTCGACCGCGGCTGGACGCCCTACAAGGTGCTCACTGAGGCGCTGGTCGGCGGCATGAAGATCGTGGGCGAGGATTTCCGCGACGGGATCCTCTTCGTCCCTGAGGTGCTGCTCGCCGCAGGCGCTATGAAGGGCGGCATGGCCATCCTCAAGCCGCTGCTCGCCGAGACGGGCGCCAAGACCATCGGCAAGATGGTGATCGGCACGGTGAAGGGCGACATCCACGATATCGGCAAGAACCTCGTCGGCATGATGATGGAAGGCGCGGGGTTCGAAATCGTCGATCTGGGCATCAACAACCCGGTCGAGAATTACATCGAGGCGCTGGAGCGCGAGCAGGCCGATATCCTCGGCATGTCGGCCCTGCTGACGACGACGATGCCCTACATGAAGGTCGTGATCGACACGATGAAGGAAAAGGGCATCCGCGACGATTACATCATCCTGGTCGGCGGCGCCCCCCTCAACGAGGAATTCGGCAAGGCCATTGGGGCGGATGCCTATTGCCGCGATGCCGCCGTGGCGGTGGATACGGCGAAAGAGTTCATCGCCCGCAAGCACAACCAGGGCGCGCCCCGCGCTGTCTGACGCTGGCTGACGGGGCGGTGCCTCGCGGCGATTGATCGGCCTCTTGCCAAAGGCTACTCCGGTGCGGCGCCCTGCCGCCCGGAGGCCGGCGCCAAGGAGAGACGCCATGCCCAGCCCCGAAGCCCAAGCCGAAATCGCCGCCATTCGCGCCCGGCCCCGCCCTGACAAGAGCGATCTGGCGGCAGACCGCGCGCGCTGGCAGGCCGAGGCCGCCGAAGAGCCGCTGCCCGAGGGCACGAGCATCACCGAAGAGCATATCGGCGGCGTCTTTTGCGAGCGCGTCACCGCCCCGCCCGCGGGCGAGGCCGAGCGCGAGCGCCTGGCTATCGAGGCGGCGCAATGGGCCGCCACCGGCGCCTCGGCCGGGGCCGCGCCGGGGGCCGTGGGTGAGCCAAAGGATGGCGGGCTGGTGCTGTTCTTTCACGGCGGCGGCTACATCAGCGGCGCGCCCCTGACGCATCGCAAGCTCGCCGCGCATATCTCCGCCGTCAGCGGCCTGCCGGTGCTGCTGCCCGATTACCGGCTGGCGCCCGAGCACCCCTACCCCGCCGCGGTTGAGGATGCGAAGGCAGTCTATGCCGCTCTGCTCGCCGACGGAGTGGCGCCGGAGCGGCTGGCCATCGGCGGCGATTCTGCCGGCGGCGGGCTGGCGGCGGCGCTGATGCTCTCCCTGCCCGAGGCCGGGCTGCCGCAACCGGCCTGCGCGATATTGCTCTCGCCCTGGACCGATATTCTCGCGCGGGGCGAAAGCTACGAGACCAACGTGCCGCACGACCCCTCGATGGAGGCCGAGGGCCTGCGCGACGCCGGGCGTCAGTACACCGGCTGCGCCGACCCGCTCGATCCGCTTGTCTCGCCGGTCGAGGGCTATCTCTCCGGCCTGCCGCCGCTGCTCGTCCACGTGGGCGGCGCCGAACTGATGCTCGACGATTCGCGCCTCTATGCCGAGCGGGCCGAGGCGGCGGGCACGCCGGTGACACTGAAGGTGTGGGAGGGCATGTGGCATGTGCATCAGCACGCCATGCTGACGGTGCCGGAAGCGCGGGACGCGGTGACCGACATCGGAGCCTTCATCACGGCACACCTCGGGAAGTAACCTCCCGCGCGCCGGACTTGTGCGGTGGCCGGCCAGACGTCATGCTCTTGAGGAACCAACCCGGTGGTCCGGCCGGGCGGAGGGCCCATGACGCAGACGGACAAATTCGCCGGTCTGCACGACCTGCGCGCGCAGATGACCCCGCCCATGATGCGGGGCCGCTGGCCCGGCTATATCAACACCTGGCTCGCCTGCCTCGCCACGGCCCTGCTGCCGCTGGCTGTGCCCCTCCTCGCCGGTCTTCTGGCCACGCCTGTGCCCTCTGCGCCGTTGGCCCTGGCGGAGGCAGACCTGCCCCCTGCCCTGACTGCCGGCAACGAGGCGAGAGCCGCGCTGCTAGACGATGCCGCTCCGACGCTCGCTGAAGACCCCGCCCTGCTCGCAGAGCAACTGGCGGCTCTGGAGGCCATGGCCGCAGCCGAGGCGGCACAGGGCGCGGCCGAGCCGCTCTATGACGAGGCAAGCGCCGCCGCGGCCCACCGGCTCTATCAGGCGCGCTCTCGGGTGCTGCTGGCGCTGGGAGCCTCCATCGCAATCTCGCTCAGCATGGCGCTTGCGCAATACCGCATCCTCAACCGCCATACCGAGGATTTCTGGCCGGCGGGCAATCGCGGCCTGCCCGTGAAGCGGGAGGGAGACCTCGTCGGGCACAGGCCCGTCTATCTCGTGCCGCATGTGCTGCTTGGCGGCGGGCTGGTGGCGGTGCTGCTGCTCGCCGGCGCCGGCATGGTGCCGCCCTGGCTGGCCGAGCCAGCTCCGCTCCTCGGCGAGCGGCTGCTCTGGGCCGTGCTGCTCGGCCTGGCGCTGGCCAGCTTCGTGACCGTCGCGCTAATCACGGCGCTCGGCGCCCGCATCTTCGCCGGCAATTACCCCGACATCGTGCGCGTGGAGCGGATCGGTGAGAAGCTCCTGAAGGGGTTGGAAATCCGGCAGGCCGAAAAGAACGACGCAACCGAGGCCGAGATCGCGACGATCCAGGCCATCCCGGTCACGGACCAGAAGTGGAAGGCGAGCGTTATCGCCGACGCGGCCGAAGAACTCTGGCGGCTGACGAAGAGAACCTCGCCAACCATCCCGGTCAACCGGGGCCTCGCCCCCCGTCATCTGAAGGCCGCGCTCGACGCGCTTATGGTGGCCCTGCTGCCCGCTCTGGTGGCGGGGCTGGTGGCGGCGGCGCTCTGGCTCGATCTGGCGGAGGCGGGGATGACGGGCAGCGACACCTACCTCGCCGCGCTCGGCGGCACCGACGATGTGCTGATGATCGCCGCCGGGCTTGGCAGCTCGGCCATGCTGGCGCTCATCTACCTGCCCGCCGCCACCCGGCTCGCCCCCTATGTCGCCGCCGAAGCGGACGCAGCCAAACGCCCCGCGCCCGCCAAGCCCGGCAACTGGCGCTTCGGCTCCATCTCTCCGCCGGCCCGCGACGACGAGGGCCGCACCGCCGAGCTGGCGATGTGGGAACCGGAAGCCGAGGCCGAGACGCCCGATTTTCCCCGCCCGATGCGCTTGCAGCTGGGCTGCTCGCGCGCCAAGTTCATCGCGATCATGCAGGCGGCGAAATACGGCGGCGGCCTGCACGAGATGCTCGGAGAGCTGGGATCGGCGCGGCTGAAGGAGGCCGCGGCCCTGCTCGCCCCCACCGCAACCGGATTTCTGCTGGCCCTGATCGGATGAGTACCCCCCTTCCCGACCTCAGCGACCGTATTCTCACCGAGAGCGGCCTGGCCCCTGAGGGCAATGGCCGCGTGCTGGTGATCGGCTGCGGCGCGCTGGCCCGCGAGATCCTGGCGCTGAAGGCGCAGGGCGGATGGGATCATGTCGATCTCGCCTGCCTGCCCGCCATTCTGCACAATCGGCCGGACAGGATCGCCCCGGCGGTGGAAGCGGCAGTGGAGGAGAACCGGGCGCGCTACGACCGGATATTCGTGGCCTATGCCGATTGCGGCACCGGCGGCCAGCTTGCTGCAACCTGCGCGCGGCTGGGGGTGGAGATGCTCGAGGGCCCGCATTGCTACGCCTTTTTCGAGGGCAATGCCGCCTTCGCCGCACGCGACGAGATCGACGCCTTCTATCTCACCGATTTCCTCGCCCGGCAGTTCGAGGCCTTCGTCATCAAGCCCCTCGGGCTCGACCGGCATCCGGAGCTGAAGGAGATGTACTTCGGCAATTACAGCAAGCTCGTCTATCAGGCACAGACCGACGACCCGGCCCTGACGGCGAAGGCCGAAGAAGCGGCGGCCTATCTGGGCCTCGCCTTCGAGCGGCGCGCCACGGGTTACGGAGAGCTGGCGCCCGCCCTTACGCGGCTTGCGACGAAAACGCCCTGATCCGCCCGATCATCGCTTTCAGCCCGTTCGAGCGCTGGGCGGAGAGGTTGTCTTCCAGCTTGAGCCGCGCCAGCTCGGCCTGCACATCGACATGCGCGACCTCGCGGAGCGTGAGCCCGGAATACAGCGCGTGCAGGATGGCGATCAGGCCCTTCACGATCATCGCGTCGCTGTCGCCCTTGAAGTCGAAGCGCGCCTCCGGCCCCTCGCCATTGATCTCGGGCACCATCCACACCTGGCTGGCGCAGCCTTCCACCTTGGTGGAGGGGATCTTCAGGCTGTCGTCGAGCGGCTCCATCGCCTTGCCCATCTCGATGACATGACGGTAGCGGTCTTCCCAATCGTCGAGGAAGTCGAACGTTTCTGCGATCTCTTCAAAGGCTTCGGTGGCCATGGGCATCTCCTTGCCCCCCGAGCTAATGCCGCCGGCCCGGCCCGTCCAGTGCGCGCTTTTCAAAGCGGGGGGATTGCGGTACCGAAATTTCGGCCCCCGGGGAGTGCCCTTGCGGGGATGAGGGAATGAGCCGGCCTGCCCCGGCCCGGAGGAGACGCGCATGCCAAGACCCGCCCGTATGCCCCGGCTGATGCCCGGCCTCATGCTTGTCGCGGCCCTGTCGCTGACCGGCTGCAGCGCCCTGCAATCCTCGCGCCTCAACCCGCTCAACTGGTTCGGCTCGGCCACGCAGGTGCGGCAGACGCTGCCCAATGGCGAGCCGCGCCCGCTGGTGCCCGAGGGCAGCGTCGCCGCGCCTGTGGATGCCCGGCAGCCCATCGCGCAGGTGACGAGCGTGGAGGTGGCGCGCAGCAATGCCGGCGCTATCGTGCGGGCCACCGGCCTTGCCGCCGGCCAGGGCTGGTACAATGCCGAGCTGGTGCGCATCGGCTACGAGGGCGGCACGCTTGTCTACCAGTTCCGCGCCGAGCCGCCGCCCGGCGCCACCGCCGGCGGTGCGCCCGCCACCCGCCAGATCACCGTGGCCGACGCGCTGAGCGCGGCCGAGCTTGCGGGCATCACCGGGGTGCGGGTGCAGGGTGCGGCCAATGCGATGCAGGCCTCGCGCTAGAGCCGGGCGGGGCTGCAAAGGTTTCTTAAGTGTGCTGTGCCAGGATGCATTTGGCCCGGCTCCACTCCTCCCCGGAGTTCGGGTCTGACTTCCTCCCTGTCAGACTTGCCGCGCCTTCGGGCGCGGCTTTTTTCGTTCTCCGCTCCGGCCCGCCGCAACACTCTCGCGCGAGGCCAGATCGGCGGAATTTTGCCTGTTGACCTGTGGTAGCCCTTCGCCTAGCCTTCGCGTCAATTAGTCGGCCAAGTCCGGCAGGGAGAAAGCGAAAAAGGGGCCGCCGCTCGGCCCCTTTTTCCATTTTCTCAACAGCTTGCCAGCCATCCCTCGCCTACCTCGCAGCTTCGTCAGGCCTTTGCCCCTGACAGAGCAGGAGCGAGGTGATAAAGGGCGAAAAAACCGATCAGGGAAGGCACGCAATGCATCTCAACTCGAAGCACTGGCTCCCCGCCACTCTCCTCTCGGCGGCCATGATCGCGGGCACGATGCCCGCTGCCGCTCAAGACGCCGAAGCCGACACGACCACCGCCGAATCGGCCGGTGACGCCCCCGCCGAGGCGCCCGCCGATGGCATCGACACCAGCCAGTTCGATCTTGGAACCCCCGCCGAGGGCGAGCTGTCGCCGGGCGACGCCTATGTTCGTGACGAATTCCAGGATTGGCAGATGCGCTGCCTCGTCGCGGAGGAAGGGCCGGACCCGTGCCAGCTCTACCAGCTGCTGATGAACGAGGATGAGACGCCCGTCGCCGAGTTCACGCTGGTCCCCCTGCCCGAGGGCAGCGAGGCCGTGGCCGGCGCCGTCGTGATCGTGCCGCTGGAGACGCAGCTCACCGAGCGGCTGACCATCGCCATCGATGGCGGCCAGGCCCGCCGCTACGAATACGACTTCTGCAATCTCGGCGGCTGCGTGGCCCGCTTCGGCCTGACCGCCGACCAGATCGCCGCCTTCAAGGCCGGCAGCGCCGCCACCGTTTCGATCGTGCCGGCTGCTGCGCCGGATCAGTCGGTGTCGCTGAACCTGTCGCTGGCCGGCTTCACCGCCGCCTTCGACTACAGCGAGTCGGACGCGCCGGCGGAGTAAGCGCCGCAGCTTGGAAGACTTGAGGGGGCGTTCGGAGAGATCCGGGCGCCCCTTTTGCGTGACATCCGGGGCGGGCCACAATTTCTGCGCGGAAATCGAAGCGGAATTCGCGCGAATTCCGCTGCAGCGGTGAGGTCAGGCCGCCTTCAGCGCCAATACGGCGTTGAGCCCGCCAAAGGCGAAGGCGTTGGAGAGCACGGCACTCACTCTCGCTTGCCGCGCCTCGTTCGGCACGACATCGAGCGCACATTCCGGGTCAGGCTCCTGGTAGCCGATGGTGGGCGCGATCACGCCGTCGCGCAGGGCCATCAGGCAGGCCAGCAGCTCCACCGCCCCGGTGCCGCCGATAAGGTGGCCATGCATCGACTTGGTCGAGGAGATCATCAGCGCGTCGGCGTGGGCGCCGAAAGCATGGGCCACGGCGCGGCACTCCGTCTTGTCATTGGCCGCCGTCCCGGTGCCGTGGGCGTTGATGTAGCCGATGGCCTCGCCCGGCAGCCCCGCATCGCGCAAAGCCCCGGTGATGGCCCGTTCGGCGCCCTGGGCCGAGGGGGTGACGATATCCGACGCGTCCGACGTCATCGAGAAGCCCGCAACCTCGCCCAGGATATCTGCCCCGCGCGCCTTCGCATGGTCCCATTCCTCGAAGACGAAGATCGCCGCACCCTCGCCCTGCACCATCCCGGTGCGGCCAAGGCTGAAGGGGCGGCAGGCATCTTTCGACATCACGCGCAGGCCTTCCCACGCCTTGATGCCACCGAAGCAGAGCATGCTCTCCGACCCGCCAGTGATCATCACCGGCGCGGCGCCCGAGCGCACCATCTGGAAGGCCAGCCCCATCGCATGGTTGGAGGAGGCGCAGGCGGTCGAAACGGTGAAGCCCGGCCCCTGCAACCCGTATTCCATGCTCACGTGCGAGGTGGCGGCGTTGTTCATGAGCTTGGGCACGATGAAGGGGTGAACGCGGTTCTTCCCCTCCTCATAGACTGCCCGGTAGTTCTCGTCCTGCGTGCGCAGGCCGCCGCCGGAGGTGCCGAGGATCACGCCGGTGCGCAACCCCAACTCGCCGGAGAAATCGAGGCCGGCCTGGGCGACCGCCTCGCGCGCGGCGAGCAGCGTGAACTGGGTGAACCGGTCGTAGAGCGCGATCTGCTGGCGGTTGAAATGGGCGGCTTCGTCGTAGCCTGTCACCTGCCCGCCGATGCGGATCGACAGACGCTCGACATCCCGCACATCCAGCGGGCCGATGCCGCAGCGCCCCTCGGCCATCGCGGCCTGGGTAGAGGGGACGTCGCCGCCCAGCGCATTGATCGTGCCCGCGCCGGTGATGGCGACCCGAAAGCCGCTGCTCATGCCTCGGCTTGCGCCTTCACCAGGTTGTCGACCTCACGGACGATGGACCCGACGGTGGAGATATCGAAGCCGCTGGCGCCCGGATCGTTGGCATTGAACGGCACGGAGATGTCGAAGGCTTCTTCGATTGCGAAGATGCTTTCGACCAGCCCCAGGCTGTCGATGCCGAGCTCGTCCAGCGATTGGTCCTCGCTGATATCCTGAGGTTCCAGCACCGCCTGCTCGGCGATGATGGCGATGACCTTGTCACGCACGCCCATGGCCGCCACTCCCACTTCTCGCCGCTGATGTAGAGGCTTGAGGCCGGTTTGAAAACCGTATTTCGGAGGGCGGGACGCCGCGGCTACTCGCCCCGTGAGGTCAGCTTCGCCAGCATGCGCGGCAGGCGGCGCAGCGCCTTGTAGCTGTCGATCTGGCGCGCCAGCGGCATCGCCGGATAACCCAGCATCACGCGCCCGGCCGGCACGTTCGCCAGCACGATGCTGCCACCGCCGAGCACCACATCGGCGCCGATCACCAGATTGTCGGCCACGCCGCCCTTGCCACCGATGACCGTGCGGTCGCCGACCACCGTCGAGCCGGCAACGCCCGTCTGCGCCGCGAACAGGCAATGCTCGCCGATGATGACGTTGTGCCCGAGGTGCACGAGGTTATCGAGCTTGCAGCCATTGCCCACGCGCGTGGCCCGCAGCGTGCCGGCATCGACAGAGCTGTTGGCGCCAATCTCGACATCGTCGCCGATCACCACCCCGCCCAGCGATTCAATCTTGTGCCAACTGGGGTCGCCCAGCTCCGGCGGCGTGCCCTCGCCCATGCTGGCGCGCGACAGCTCCAGATGGTTCGCCTCGGCGGTGGTGAACGAAAAGCCATCGGCGCCGATGACGACGCCCGGATGCAGGATGCAGCGCGCCCCGATCTGCACGCGCGGGCCGATATGCACGCCGGGATGCAGTACGGTGCCCTCGCCGATCACGCTACCCGGCGCGATGGTGACGTGCGACGAGATGCGCGCGCCCGCGCCGATCTTGGCGCCGGCGCCGATGATGGAAAACGCGCCCACGCCAGCGCCGGCGCCGATCTCGACGCCTTCGCCGATGCGGGCGCCGTCATCCACGCCCTCGGGCAAGCCATGCCCGGGGTAGAGAGCCTTCGACAGCCGCGCCATCGCCAGCCGGCCGCGCGGCGCGGTGACGGCGCCCTTCAGGCCCAGCGCCTGCCAATCCGCGCCTTCCCAGAGGAGCGCGGCCTCGGCGCGACCCTGCGCCAGACCTTCGGCCCATTTCGGCGAGAGCGCGATGGCCAGATCGCGCGGGCCGGCCGAGCCAGGCTCGGCGGCGCCCTCGATCACGAGGTCGCTCTGGCCCAGCACCTGCGTCGACAGGGCTTCAGCGATTTCGGCAAGGGTCAGCCTCATGACAAGCCTTTCGGGGACGTATGCGCCCCCGAGGACTTAGCTCTGCGGCAGCGCGATCTCCACCCCTTCGCGGGCGAGCAGCTCCCACAGCCGCGCGTCACGGCCGTAGATGTCGTTGCGGAACTGCAGCTCGCCTTCGACATTCGTGAAGGCGGTGAAATAGACCAGATGCACTGGGATCTGCGTCTCCAGCTCCACCGGCGTCTCGGCGCCGCTGCGCAGGCGCGACTGGAAGAAGCCGACGGGATCGTCTGTCTGCGGCTTCAACAGCTCGTAGGCGAAATCATAGGGGTCATCGAGGCGGATGCAGCCATGGCTAAAGGCGCGCACTTCGCGCTGGAACAGGCTCTGGCTCGGGGTGTCGTGCAGGTAGATGTTGTACTGGTTGGGGAAGAGGAACTTCACCTGGCCCAGGGCATTGCTCGGCCCCGGCGGCTGGCGCATCGAATAGGGGAAGGAGGCGGCAGTATAGCCGGCAAAGCTCTGCCCCCGGCTCACCACGCGGCCACGGCTGTCGACGATCTGCAGCTGGCCATGCGCGCCTGAATTGTTGCGCAGACCCGGCAGATATTCGTTCACCACGATCGAGCGGGGCACATACCACGATGGGTTGATGACCATCCGCTCCATCGTGTCGGAGAATTCCGGCGTCTGGCGGTCGGCAGAGCCGGCGCCGATGACGGCCTTCGTCTCGAACGTCACCTCGTCAAAATCGACAATGCGGGCGGTGAAATCGGTGAGGTTCACCCAGACGTGGCGGTCGCCGAGATCGTAGTTCATCCAGCGCAGCCGCTCCATCGCGGCATAGACGGAATGCAGGCGCTCCTGGGGAGAGACGTTGAGCGCGGCGATGGTGGATTCGCCGACGATGCCATCACTGACGATGCCGTGGCTCTCCTGAAAGCGCATGACGGCGGCGACCATGTCGGAATCGTAGGTCGTCAGCGCCGTGCGCGGCAGATAGCCCATCTCGATCAGGCGGTTGCGCAACGCCACCACCTGCGGGCCGGAATCGCCGGGGTCGAGCCGGCCAGAGCGCAGCTCCGGCCCCCAGCCGCCGGCGGCGATGGTGTTCTCCAGCCGCATGCGGGCGCGCATCAGCCGGGCGTATTCGGGATTATCGGGCGCCAGATCGAGCAGATAGGCGGCCGGGTCGTCGCTGGCGGCGAAGCCGGCAAGAATCGCGGCCCCATCGAAATCGGGCAGCTCGCGCTTGATGAGCGACGAGACGTCGGAGGGCTCGATCATGCCCCAACCCACGTCATGCGCATAGGCGAGGAAGGTGCGCGACAGCTGCACCTCCATCTCGCCCTTCTGCACATCGGTCTGCGCAGCCTGAAGGGCGGCGATCACGTTCTGCGGGTCGTAGAGATGCGCGGGGATGCCATGCAAGGGAGCATTGGCGAAGGCGGCGAGCAGCGCGTTGCGCCGCTCGATGGCGGCCTCATCAGAGCCCGACCAGATGGGGGCGAAATCGCGGCCGCGGTAGAAGGCAGCGACGGCATCGTCTCGCGCGGCTGTCTCTGCGATGGCCTGCCGGAAGGGGGAGATGACCTGGGCAGAGGCACCAGCGGCCGGCAGAGCGAGACAGGCGGAGAGGATAAGGGCTGTGACGTAACGGGGCATGAGCAGAACCAGGTGACCTTTCTTGCGATCGTCGCCGGGTTATGCCCGCCGTTTCAAAGACAAAAGACCCCGGCGCAGGCGATGGTTCCCTCGTGTTGCCATGCCGCCGCGTTCGGGGATTGCAAAACCACAAGCGGCGTGCCGATCCGGTTCCCTCACATCCGTGATTGATCGCTTTCTGTGCAACTTTCCGCCGATTTCCGCATCGGTAACCCTTCTGGGGTAAATCGCTCCTTGGTCGTCAAAACGACCTGTGGCATGAAGAGCGTGCATCTGGGGATGAGATTGCAAAAGGCTCGCGTAAGCGGGCAGTGGGCGGCAGGACAGGCTGAAACCATGACAAATACCGTGACATCGGGGTTTTCCCGGCGCGCGCTTCTGCGCGCATTTTCCGCAACGGCTGTGGCAGCGGCACCCACCTATGCCAAGGCAGCAGGGTTTCTTCGGGGCGGCGGCGACATTCGCCGACTCGAAATGTACTCGGGCCGCACCGGCGAGCGGATCAACACCATCTACTGGATCGACGGCGAGTATATCGGCGAGGCGATCCGTGAGATCACGCTGTTCATGCGCGACTGGCGCAACAACAAGCAGATCAACATCGACACCCGCACGATGGATATCATGGCCGCCTCGCACCGGCTTCTCGATACCTCGGCGCCCTACATGCTGCTCTCTGGCTATCGCTCGCCAGAGACCAACGCCATGCTGCGCGCCACCTCTTCGGGCGTTGCGCGCAACTCGCTGCACATGCAGGGCCAGGCGGCCGACCTTCGCGTCGAGGGCCGCTCGGTGAACCAGATCGCCGGCGCGGCGACGACCTGCCACGCTGGCGGTGTCGGCCGGTATTCCGGCTCGAACTTCGTCCATATGGATTGCGGCGCCGTTCGCAGCTGGGGCGCCTGAGCCCAAGCCAAGCGACCGCCAAGCTCAAACGCCCCGCCCGAGCGGGGCGTTTTGCGTTTCATTCGGCGGCTCAGCTGTCCGCGGCCACCCGCTGCCGCATGGCCCGCCCGTCCTGCCCCGGGGGCGCCCCGAAGAGGCGGCGATAGTCGCGGCTGAATTGCGAGGCGCTCTCGTAGCCGATGGCAAAGCCCACCCGCGCCACATCCGCCCCGTTGGCCAGAAGCAGGCGTCGGGCCTCCTGCAAGCGCAGCTGCTTTTGAAACTGCACCGGCGTCATCCCCGTCGCCGCCTTGAAGTGCCGGTGGAAGGTCGCCGCACTCATGCCCGCCAACGCCGCGAGCTCAGCCACGCTGATCGCGGCATCGAATTCTTCGCGCAGCCGCGTGATGGCGCGGCTGAGTCGCGCCATATGGCTATCGGCCAGGCCGATCTGTCGCAGTGTCGGCCCCATCGGCCCTTGCAGCAGGCGCCAGACGATCTCGCGATGGATCATCGGCGCCAGCACGGGCTGGTCGCCCGGCGCATCGCAAAGCGCCAGCAGCCGGCAGAGCGGCGGCACCAGATCGGGGCTGAGCGCATGGACGCCAAGCGCCGGCCCGGGCGACACTGGCGGCGAGGCCGGTTCGCCGGAAAACTCCACCAGCAGATCGGTCACGACAGCCGGCTCGATCCGCAGGCTGAACGCGACATAGGGCACCTCTGGCGTGGCCTGGGTGATCTCGGCCCGCACCGGCACATCCATTGAGGCGATCAGGCATTTGCCCGCGTCGTAGCGAAAGACGTGATCACCCAGCATCGAGGTCTTGGCACCCTGCAGCACGGCGCAGAGCGAGGGGTGATAGACGCTGTGCACCAGCCCTATCGGCTGCCGGCGCACCGTCAGGTTCAGCCCGGGCAGCGGCGACGCTGCGCCATGCGCCTCTTCAAGGCGCAGCACCTCGGCTTTCAGCTCGGTCAGGGTATCTCTCATGGCCTTCACTCTAGGCCGGTCTCGAACCCGCCGCACCCCTGCAGCGACCGCGATGAGAGGATCGGGCAGAAATTCGACAGGATCGCCGTCGCCGTAGCTGCAATGCGACGCCATCTTTCCCTCAGCCCGGCGGCCCCGGCAAAAGCGCCGCCGCCGCCGGCCATCACAGGAGCATCTCATGCGATATCGCAAACTCGGCCCCTCGGGCCTTCTCGTTTCCGAGCTTTGCCTCGGCACCATGACCTTCGGCGGCGAAGGCGACATGTGGGGCAAGATCGGCCAGCTCGGCCAGAGTGAGGCCAATGAGCTGGTGCAGACGGCTCTCGATGCCGGCATCAACTTCATCGACACGGCCAATGTCTACGGCCTGGGCAATTCCGAACGCATCCTCGGGCAGAGCCTGAAGGATCTGGGCGTGCCGCGCGATGACGTGGTGATCGCGACCAAGGTCATGGGCAGCATGGGCGAGGGCCCAAATGCCTCTGGCGCCTCGCGCCAGCATATCCTCGCGCAGGCCAAGGCCAGCCTCGAGCGAATGCAGCTCGACCATATTGACCTCTACCAGATCCACGGCTTCGACCGGCTCACGCCCATCGAAGAGACGCTGGACGCGCTGACCACGCTCGTTCAGCACGGGCATGTCCGCTACATCGGCCTCAGCAACTGGGCAGCCTGGCAGATCATGAAGGCCATCGGCATCGCCGAGGCGCGCAAGCTCGCCCCCATCCTCTCGCTGCAGGCCTACTACACGCTCGTCGGCCGCGACCTTGAGCGTGAGATCGCGCCGATGCTGCTTGATCAGGGCATGGGACTGATGGTGTGGAGCCCGCTGGCCGGCGGCTACCTGTCCGGCAAATACAGCGGCCCCGATGCCAGCGCCGAGGGCCGGCGCAAGGAGTTCGACTTCCCGCCGGTCGACCGCACCCGCGGCGACAAGGCCATCGAGGCGATGCGCCCCATGGCCGAGGCGAAGGGGGCCAGCGTCGCGCAGATCGCGCTTGCCTGGCTGCTGCACCAGAAGGTCGTCACCAGCGTGCTGGTCGGCGCCAAGCGCAAGGAGCAGCTGGAGGACAACATCAAGGCGACGGAGATCTCGCTCAGCGCCGATGAGCTGGCGCAGCTCGACGAGATCACAAAGCTTCCGCCGGAATATCCGGGCTGGATGCTGGAGCGTCAGGGCGCCTACCGGGCCGGCAAGCACCAGCCCTCCGAGTGAAGCCTGTTGGAGGGGTGGGCCTGGCCCATCCATCCGCAATCTTCGAAGAGGCCGGCGCTTAGTACAGGCCGCCGGAGGAGAGGGCGCCGTAGCTCGGGTTCGCGCCCACTGTCGCCGTCTCACCGGTCGAGGTGGTCACGTTGCGCGACGAGGCCATGACCTCGTCATAGAGCGGAAGGTCGGCCGCCATCGCGAAGCCACCGTCGAAGGTGATGCCGAACACCGGCTCTTCCCCGGCACGGAAGCATTCCGCCACAACGTTCGGGCCAGAGGCGCTGTCGGGCAGGCGGGCGCCGGTGAAGCGGTCGATCTTGATGAACTGGCAATCGGCCGGCACGTTGAACGGCCCGCCGCCGTAAGACTGGATCGCCGTCTCCATGAACTCCTGGAACACCGGCGCACAGACGCCGCCGCCGGAGCCGCCGGGGATCGAGCGAGGGGTGTCGTAGCCGATGTAGCAGCCCGCCGCGATGTTCGACGAGAAACCGACGAACCACACATCCTTGGCGTCGTTGGTGGTGCCGGTCTTGCCAGCGATCGGCACGGGCAGGTTGATGGCGCGCGCCGCCGTGCCGCGCTGCACCACGCCCTGCATCATCGAGGTCAGCTGATAGGCCGTCACCGCGTTCATGATGCGGTCGCGGTTGCTGCGGATATGCGGCGCCTCGCCGGCGGGAAGCGCGGCCAGGGTGCAATCGTCGCAAGAGCGGGTCTCGTGCCGGTAGATTGTGTTGCCGAAGCGGTCCTGCACGCGGTCGACAAGCGTCGGCTCCACCCGTTCGCCGCCATTGGCGAACATCGAATAGGCGGCCACGATGCGGAACAGCGTCGTCTCGTCAGCGCCGAGGGCGGAGGAGAGCACCTGCTGCAGGTTATCGTACACACCGAAGCGCTCAGCATATTCGGCGACCACGTCCATGCCGATTTCCTGCGCGAGGCGCACGGTCATCAGGTTACGCGATTGCTCGATGCCGGTGCGCAGCGGTGTGGGGCCATAGTACTGGTTCGACGCGTTCTGCGGGCGCCAGATCTCACCGCCCGAAGAAATCTCGATGGGCGCGTCGACGATGATCGTCGCGGGCGTATAGCCCGAGTCCAGCGCGGCGGCATAGACGAACGGCTTGAAGGCCGAGCCGGGCTGCCGGTAGGCCTGCGTCGCCCGGTTGAAGACGGAGTGCTGGTAGGAGAAGCCGCCCTGGATCGCGAGCACCCGGCCGGTGTTCACATCCATCGCCATGAAGGCGCCCTCGATCTCGGGCACCTGGCGGAGCGTCCAGCGGATGAAGGAGCCATCGCTGTCAGACGTCATGCGGCGAACCATCACCACATCGCCGACCTCGAAATTCTCGAAGAAGTCGCCGCGGATCCACGAAATGTCTTCTCGCGGCACCACCGGCGCCTCGGCGCTGTCCGTCGGCACCCCTTCGATGCCGAGGTTCAGCTGCTGATCCTCGATACCCAGCACAACGGCGGGCAGCCACTGGCTGTCGAGCGCGATGTCGCGCGGCGCGTTGGCGCTGCTCAGGGCCGCGCGCCAGCTCGCCTCGCTCTCCAGCGCCTCGGCCGGCAGCGTGATACCGGTGCCCCGCCAACGCCCCTGCCCCCGGTCGAAATTCTCCAGCGCGCGCTGCAGGGCGTGCGCGGCAGTGACCTGCAGATCGGGGTCGATGGTGGCGCGAACGGAAAGACCGCCGGTGAAGAATTCCTCTTCCGAGTAGCGGGCGGAAAGCTGGCGACGAATCTCGTCGGTGAAGTAATCGCGGGGCGGCAGCGCTTCGCGGAACGGAGCGAAGTCGCCCGATTGCACGGTGCGCAGCGGGTCGGCGCGGCCCTCTGCCTCTTCCTCGGCGGTGATGTAGCCGTCTTCCTCCATCCGGCCGAGCACGTAGTCGCGCCGGGCGATGGCGTCGTCGTGGTCGCGCACGGGGTGCAGGGTGCCGGGGCGCTGCGCGAGAGCGGCCAGATATGCGGCCTCGGCGGGCGTCACTTCAGAGAGGGGCTTGTTGTAATAGGTCTGTGCGGCGGCGGCGACGCCGTATGAGTTCTGCCCGAGGAAGATCTCGTTGAGATAGAGCTCGAGGATATGCTCCTTCGTCAGCGCCCGCTCGATGCGGGTGGCGAGGATCAGCTCCTTGATCTTCCGCTCGGCGGTGCGCGAGCCGTCGAGAAGGAAGTTCTTCATCACCTGCTGCGTGATGGTCGAGGCGCCGCGAATGTCGCGCCCGCGGCTTTCGATGGCATCGACAAAGGCCGCGGCCATGCCACGTACGTCATAGCCCGGGTGGGTGTAGAAGTTCTGATCTTCCGCCGAAACGAAGGCGTGCTTGACCAGCTCGGGGATCTCTTCTGCCGGCACGAAGATACGTCGCTCGGTGGCGAATTCGTCGATAATCCGCCCTTCAGAGGAGTAGACGCGGCTGATCGTGGCCGGGGTGTACTGGGCCAGCGTCTCGACGCTGGGCAGATCACGGCCATAGGCGAAGAAGATGCCGCCAAGGCCGATACCGGCCATGATGACGCCGAGCGTCAGCATCGAGAAGATGCCGCCGAAGAAAGAGAAGATGAATCGGAACATGACCAGCCGGTTATTGCGCCCCGCCATATAGGCCCTGGCGAGGCCCGGGTCAAAAGCACGATTGCGCCAGATGGCGCGATCTCGCCGGGCCCGGTTAACGGCGCAGCAAGGGCGCGCGCGCCTCTTCGCCCGCTTCCCAGCGGCGCAGAGCCGAGACAATGCCCGCGATGATTTTCGCCCTGCCCTCTTCGGTCGTCAGCTCGGCGCGGTCACGCTCTGATGAAAGGAAGCCGACCTCCACCAGCACGGCGGGAAAATCCGCCGCCAGCAGCACCGCCAGCAGCGCCTCGCGGCGGGGGTTGGTGCGCAGGCGTGCGCCCTCTTCCCGCAGCGCGGTGAGCAGCGCATCGGCCAGGCGCTGGCCGGCGGGGGCGGTTTCGGTGCGGGCCAGCTCCATCAGAATAGTGGCAATGGAATCGTCCTGCCCCGCCAGATCGACGCCGCCGAGGATATCGCCCCGTTCATGCCGCTCGGCCATGCGCGAAGAGGCCTCACTCTCGGAGCTGGCGGAGAGCGTGTAGATCGATGCACCGGAGGTGACGTCGTCATCCTCCAGCGCATCGGCATGCAGCGAGATCAGCACATCGGCCCCCGCGGCGCGCGCGATGGAGATCCTGTCGGGCAGCGGCACGAAGACATCCTCTGTCCGCGTCAGCACCGGGCGCATGCCGGCGCGTGTCACCGCCTCTGACAGCTCCAGCGCCAGCGTCAGCATGACATCGGCCTCGTTCAGACCGGCACGCTGTGCGCCCGGGTCGATACCACCATGGCCCGGGTCGATCACCACGACGAGCCGGTCGTCGGCCTCCGGCGCCACCGGCAGGGCCAGATCGCTCTCGGCCCCCGCCTCCCAGCCCGGCGTTTGCGAAATACCCGAGGCTGCGAGCGCGCCTTCCGCGGAGGAGGCGGCGAGGCCGACCTGCAGCACCGCCTCGCCGGAAGCCTCATCGACCTGCAGGCCCGCCACGTCGATGCGCATCGGCGCGCCCAGCTCGACGACGAGGCGCGACCAGCCGGGGCGGATGGTGCCGAACTGGACGCCGGCAGCATTGTCGGCATTCAGCAGCGCCGTGGGTGTGGCGCCGCGAAAATCCAGCTCGCGGAAATCGAGCACCAGCCGCCAGGGTTCTGCCAGCGTATAGGCGCGGTAAGGCACCGCCTGGCTGAGGTGCAGCTCCGCCCGCAGCCCGTCGCCCTCATCGTGGATCTGGCTTCGCGCCACGTCCAGCCTGGCAAGGGCCGAGAAATCCTGCGCTGCGGCGGGCAGCGCCGCCATCAGCCAGAGCAGTAGGGTCGCGACAAGCCTCATGCTGACGCCCGCGCGGCGAAGAACTGGCCGAGCCGGCTCAGCCCCTCTTCGATATCCGCCGTGCTGCGCGCGTAGGAGAAGCGCATCCAGAGGTGCCCCTCCTCCGGGTCGAAATCGAGGCCGGGCGTCACGGCAACGCCGGCCTCATCGAGGATCTCGCCGGCCAGCGCGAGCGAGTCGTCGGTGAACCCGCTGACATCCGCATACACGTAAAAGGCCCCATCGGGCGGCGCGATACGGCCAAGGCCCATGGCGGCAAGGCCCGCGACCATCTTCTCGCGGTTGGCCTCGTAGACGGCGGCATTCGCCTCCAGCTCGTCAGTGCAGTCGAAGGCATGCAGGGCGAGGCGTTGGGCCGCGTGCGAGGGGCAGATGAACATGTTCTGCGCCAGCCGCTCGACGAGGCGCACATGCCCCTCGGGGACAACCATCCAGCCCACGCGCCAGCCGGTCATCGAGAAGTATTTCGAGAAGGAATTGATGACATGCACCTCATCCGTCACCTCTAGGGCCGAGGTCGGGCTGTTGCCGATGCCGTGGTAAATCTCATCAGAAATCAGCGAGATACCGCGCGCTTCGCAGGCCTCCGCCATCCCGGCTAGCCGCTCCTTGCCCAGCATCGCACCGGTCGGGTTGTTCGGGCTGGCGAGCAGCAGGCCATCGAGGCTCAGCCCCTCCAGCTCGCCCGGTTCGGGCTGCATGCCCGCCTCCAGCCGGGTTCGGATATGCGCCGGCTCCAGCGACAGCGCCTTCAGGATCTGCCGGTACGAAGGGTAGCAGGGCAGCCCCAGCCCCACGCGGGCGCCGGCATCGAAGAGCGCGGTGAAGGAGAGCAGAAAGGCACCCGAGGCCCCGGCGGTGACGATCACGCGGCCCGGATCGAGGTCGACGCCGTACCACTCGCCGTAGTGTCGCGCGATGCGGGCGCGCAGCGCGGGAATGCCGAGGGCGACGGAATAGCCCAGCGGATCGCCCGCCATCTCTTCCCCCAGCCGCGCCAGCGCCGCCGAGGGCGCGCCGGTGCCGGGCTGGCCGACCTCCATGTGAATCACATGCCGGCCCGCCTCTTCCGCGGCCCGGGCTTTCTCCATCACATCCATCACGATGAACGGATCGACCGCCCCGCGCCTTGAAACCTGCATCTACCCGCCTCTATTGTCGCGCCAGTTCTGCCAAGGGCGGGGGCACCCCGTCAACGATGCCCGCCGGTGCCCTTATGGGCGCCGCAACCCGCCAAGAGGAAGACCCATGCGCCGTTTTCACGCCCTTCTGACCGGGGCTCTTGCCGCCGTCAGCTTCGCCCTGCCCGCAATGGCCGATGGCCTGACGGACATGACCGAGGCCGAGCGCGAGGTCTTCCGCGAGGAGGTGCGCGCCTATCTGCTGGATAACCCCGAAGTGCTGATGGAGGCCATCAGCGTTCTGGAGCAGCGCGAAAGCCAGGCCGCCAATGCCGCCGATCAGGAGCTCGCCACCGCCAATGCCGACTCGCTGTTCAACGACGGCTATTCCTGGGTGGGCGGCAATCCCGACGGCGACATCACTCTGGTGGAGTTCATGGATTACCGCTGCGGCTATTGCCGTCAGGCCTTCGCCGAGGTCGAGGACCTTGTGAACAGCGACGGCAACATCCGGTTCATCCTGAAGGAATTCCCCATCCTCGGCGAGCAATCGCTGCTGGCCTCGCAATTCGCCGTCGCGGTGAAGCAGCTGCATGGCGACGACCTCTACAAAGAGGTGCACGACGCGCTGATGGTGCTGCGCGCCGACATCACCCCCGACACGCTGGCGCAGCTGGCCGAGAGCTTCGGGCTGGAGCCCGAGCCGGTGCTCGATCACATGCTGTCGGACGAGGTAGAGGCCGAGATCCAGGCGAACCACGATCTGGCCAGCCGGATGCGCATCAACGGCACGCCGACCTTCGTGATGGAAGACCAGATGCTGCGCGGCTACGTGCCCCTCGCCTCGATGCAGGCGATCGTGGAAGAGCTGCGCGCAGAGGGGTGAATTGGGGCCGGGCTGAAGCCCGGCCTACGATCCCGTGGCCCCTTAGGGCGAGCTTCAGCCCGCCGTCGCCATCCTCGCCGCTCCGTCCTACGCGCGGGATGAAGGCAGTCAGGCCGCAGCCCCAGCCGCTTACTCCGCCGCTTCCTTCTGCGCGGCGAGCTGGGCGGCCTTCTTTTCGACCTCTTCGACGATGTGATCGATCATCCGGTCGTTATCCATCCGGTGGCTCTGCTTGCCCGCCAGATAGACCATCCCGTGGCCCGACCCGCCGCCGGTGAAGCCAACATCGGTCATCAGCGCTTCGCCCGGCCCGTTCACCACGCAGCCGATGATGCTGAGGCTCATCGGCTCCTTGATATGGGCCAGCCGGTCTTCGAGAATTTCGACCGTCTTGATCACGTCGAACCCCTGCCGCGCGCAGCTCGGGCAGGAGATGATGTTGACGCCGCGGTGCCTCAGCCCCAGCGACTTCAGGATCTCGTAGCCCACCTTCACCTCTTCCACCGGATCGGCGGAGAGCGAGACGCGCAGCGTATCGCCGATGCCCATCCAAAGCAGGTTGCCGAGGCCGATGGCGCTCTTGATCGTGCCGGACATCAGCCCGCCCGCCTCGGTGATACCGAGATGGATCGGCGCGTCCGTCGCGTCGGCCAGCGCCTGGTAGGCGGCGGCGGCGAGGAAGACGTCGGACGCCTTCACCGAGATCTTGAACTCGAGGAAGTCGTTGTCTTCGAGGATCTTGATGTGATCGAGCCCGCTCTCGACCATCGCCTCGGGGCAGGGCTCGCCGTACTTCTCAAGCAGATCCTTCTCGAGGCTGCCGGCATTCACGCCGATCCGCATCGAGCAGCCATGGTCCTTCGCGGCGCGGATCACTTCCTTCACCCGCCGGTCATCCCCGATATTGCCGGGGTTGATGCGCAGGCAGGCGGCGCCGGCCTCGGCGCTCTCGATGGCGCGTTTGTAGTGGAAGTGGATGTCCGCGACGATCGGCACCGGGCTTTCGCGCACGATCTCCTTCAGCGCCTTCGACGAGGCCTCGTCGGGCACCGAGACGCGCACGATGTCGGCCCCCGCCTCTGCCGCCGCCTGGATCTGGGCGATGGTGCCGGGCACGTCGGTCGTCAACGTGTTGGTCATCGTCTGAACCGAGATCGGGGCGTCGCCGCCCACGGGGACGGAGCCGACATGGATCAGGCGCGATTTACGGCGCTCGATGTTGCGCCACGGGCGAACGGGATTGTGGGTCATATCTCACCATCTGGTGCGTCCCCGGCCGCGGGGCAAGGAGTGTTTGGCCGCAAGGCCCGCACTACTCCGTCAGCCGGGCCTCGGCAACGCGCACATATTCCGCCAGATCGGCATCCTGAGTGATGTCGGCGGTGGCATATTGCTCCGTCAGATGCTCAGCCGACAGCTCAACGCCATCGGTCACCGCACCCTGCGGGCCGGCGGGGCCGTAATGCTGGCCGTTGACCGCGAAGTAGAGCGCGCCGCTTTCGCCCACGCGCACGGTGGCGGGCTCTTCCGTTGCGGGCAGTTCATAGGTTTGCCCGGCATCGAGGATGCCTTCGAAAATCACGGTGCCAGAGGCGGCCCGCACACGCAGCCAGGCCGGGCGAACGGCGACGAGCATCACTTCAGGCGCCTCGCCCGCGGTCACCTGAACGGGCGCATTCGGCCCTTCGGCCGAGGCGAGGGCCGCGCCGGCCAGCTCGCCGGTGCCGATGTCACCGGGGGTTGCCACATCCGGCCCGCTGGGCGCCGCGAGAACCGAGGCGAGCGTCTGAGCTTGACGGTCGACCGCACCGCCCTGCCCCGGCGCCAGTGCGCCGGAGGTGCGCGGGTCGAGCGAGGCGATGGGCCCGTCGCGGCGGGTGAGCACCGGCACGTCGAGCGCCTGCGGGCGGTAGAGCCGCTCCAGCGCCTCGGCCGAAGGCAGGTTCATCGCGGTGAGCGCGTCCTCACCGCCAGCGGACTGCGCCTCGCGCGAGGCGCCGGCAAGCGGGTCGACATCCGACAGCACGACAGGCGCCTGCTCGACGGGGGCGAACTGCACCTTCTGTACTTCCTGCAGAAGGGACCAGCCGCCATAGCCGAGCCCCACGATCAGCACGCCAAGCACCGCGACAGAGCCAAGCGCCCGCGGCTCGATGCCCGAGAACATGCGCTCACCGGCGGGAATGAAGGGTGTGGTGGAGGCGGAGAAGATGTCGCGCCCGACGGCGCCCGAGGCCAGACGCTCTTCGCGTGTCGGCTTCACGACAGAGGCCGCTTCCGACATGCCGTGCGCCGTGGCGAAGCCAGATTCGCGGCAGAACGTGTCGAACGCCCAGTCCGGGTCCATGTTCAGGTAGCGGGCATACGAGCGGACATAGCCGGCGATGAAGCCCGGCGTGTCGAATGCGGTGGGATCGCAATTCTCGATGGCAGCGATATAGGCCGCCTTGATGCGCAGCTCCCGCTGAACATCCAGCAGGCTCTTGCCCATCGTCGCCCGTTCGCCGCGCATAAGGTCGCCCAGCCGAAGCTCGAAGGCGTCGAAGCCGGTGGCTTCAACCTCCTGGGCATCCTTGTCCCGCCTGAAGCCGCGTCCAATCATGAGCGCGAGCCACCTTTCTGCCTGTTTTTCATCCCCCGGACACTCGAATCGTGAGAGTGCCGCCTGCCTGCGCCTAACATACACCAGGTGTCCCCGCACCCGCAGAAAAGATTCCGCTAATTGCTCGGCACAAACTCGCCAAACCTGGGGATAACCTGGATTTTGAGCTATCCGGCGCCGAATTTACGGGCGCCGGGCTGCTGTTGGATGCGCCAGGGAAGGTGCCGGCCGCCATCGCGCCCGGCCCGCCGTCAGCCGGCCAGCTCGATCCGGTTGAGGGCGCAGCGCGACCAGAGCGCGTCCAGCGCCCCGACCAGCGCGTCCATTTCCTTCGGCCCGTGCACCGGCGAGGGCGTGAAGCGCAGACGCTCGGTTCCGCGCGGCACGGTGGGGAAGTTGATGGGCTGCACGTAGATGCCGAAATCGGCCAGCAGCATGTCGGAGAGCTGCTTGGTGTGCACCGGGTCGCCCACGATCAGGGGGACGATATGGGTGCCGTGGTCGATGATCGGCAGGCCGAGGCCCTTGAGCCGCGTCTTGAGGATCTTCGCCTGGGTCTGATGCTTCTCGCGCAGCTCCGTATCACTCTTGAGATGATGGACGGAGGCGGCGGCACCAGCCGCGATGGCCGGCGGCAGCGAGGTGGTGAAGATGAAGCCCGGCGCGTAAGAGCGGATGGCGTCGCACATCTTGGCGGAGGCCGCGATATAGCCGCCCATCACGCCGAAGGCCTTGCCGAGTGTGCCGTTGATGATGTCGATGCGGCCGGCGAGGCCGAGCTGCTCGGAGACACCACCGCCGCGCTTGCCGTACATGCCCACGGCATGAACCTCGTCGAGATAGGTCAGCGCGCCGAATTCCTCGGCCAGTGCCACGATCTCTTCCAGCGGGCCGAAATCGCCATCCATCGAATAGACGCTCTCGAAGGCGATGAGCTTGGGCGCGGCCGGATCGTCGGCCTCCAGCAGCTCGCGCAGATGCGCCACATCGTTGTGGCGGAAGATGCGCTTGGCGCCGCCGTTGCGGCGGATGCCCTCGATCATCGAGGCGTGGTTCAGCGCATCGGAATAGATGATGAGGCCGGGGAACAGCTTCGGCAGCGTGCTCAGCGTCGCGTCGTTGGCGATATAGGCGCTGGTGAAGAGCAGCGCGGCATCCTTGCCGTGCAGATCGGCCAGCTCGGCTTCGAGCTGCTTGTGCCAGACCGTTGTGCCCGAGATGTTGCGCGTGCCGCCAGAGCCGGCGCCGGCGGCATCCACCGCTTCGTGCATCGCCTCTAGCACCACGGGGTGCTGGCCCATGCCGAGGTAATCGTTGCCGCACCAGATGGTGACCGGCTGCTCGGTGCCGTCGGGGCGGGACCAGCGGGCATGCGGAAAGTGGCCACGCTCGCGCGCGATGTCGATGAAGGTGCGATAGCGCCCCTCCTCATGAAGTGAGGTAAGCGCCTGATCGAGCATCGCATCGAATTTCACGAGGCTGTCCTTCCTTAATCGTATCCGTCGCACCGCCGCTGTCCCGCGGCCGGCGTCGGCCAGTAATAGCCAAATGGGGGTAGCGGGCGCTTTGATGCAGGTCAACCTGAGCGGCCAGTGTGGAAAACCCGCCTTTGCCAATGTCCGACATTGCCAGAGCATGCCCCCCATATTGTCTTGTTATTATAGTCAGGTTTCCGATGAATTCATTTTTCCAGCCGGGCCAGGGGTGGGTTCTGCCCCTCGCCATCGGCGCCGCCCTTGCCTACGCCCTTGCCACCGCCGGGATGAAACTGGCCGCCGGAGGGCAGGTCGGCTTCGCCTACCCGCTTGTAATCATTTGCCTCATCGCCGCTGCAGCCATCGAGATCACGCTGCTGCGGCAGACCGAGCTTTCCGTCATCTACATCTCGATCATCGCGCTCGAGACCATCGTGGTGCTCGGCTACGCGCATGTGATGGGAGAGCCGCTCAGCCTGCGCCAGCTCGCCGGCGCGGGCCTCGTTCTGGGGGGTCTCGTCATCACGACAGTATGAAGCCGGGGCCCATGCGCGGGGATTTGTCGCGCCCTGGCACGGGGGTGGATTCTGGGGCGGGGCGGGCCTAGCCTTCGCGCCAACCCTCTTTTCCCCTCATGGAGCCCCCGATGAGCCTCGACGCCGTCCTCGCCAAACTCGATTCCGATCTCGACCCCGCGCTGGAGCGGCTGCTGGAGCTCCTGCGCATCCCGTCGATCTCCACTGACCCGGCCTACAAGCAAGATTGCGCCCGCGCCGCCGACGCGCTGGTCGCCGACCTGCAATCCATCGGCTTCGAGGCCTCCGCCCGCCCCACTCCCGGCCACCCCATGGTCGTCGCCCATGGCGGGCCGGAGGGCGAAGGCCCGCATCTGCTGTTCTACGGGCACTATGATGTGCAGCCGGTGGACCCGCTGAAGCTGTGGAACACCCCGCCCTTCGAGCCCAGCATCGAGGAGACCCCCTCGGGCAAGGTGATCCGCGGGCGCGGCGCCGCCGATGACAAGGGCCAGCTGATGACCTTCATCGAGGCCTGCCGCGCCTGGGTGGCGGTTGAGGGCGCCCTGCCCTGCCGCATCACGATCTTCCTGGAGGGAGAGGAGGAGAGCGGCTCGCCGAGCCTCGTGCCCTTCCTCGAAGAGAACAAGGATGAGCTGTCCTGCGATCTCGCGCTGATCTGCGACACCGGCCTCTTCGACGAGAACACGCCAGCCGTCACCACCATGCTGCGCGGGCTGCTCGGGCAGGAGATCACCATCACCGGCCCCAACCGCGACCTGCATTCGGGCAGCTTCGGCGGCGCCGCGATGAACCCCATCCGCGTTCTCGCCCGCGTGCTCGCCAGCCTGCATGACGAGACAGGCCGCGTGACAGTGCCGGGGTTCTACGATGGCGTCCCCGAGCTCAGCCAGGAGATCTATCAGCAATGGCAGGGCCTCGGCTTCGATGCCGATGCCTTCCTCGCCTCCGTCGGCCTCAGCGCCCCGGCGGGCGAAGCCGGGCGCTCGGTGCTGGAGATGCTCTGGTCGCGCCCGACCTGCGAGATCAATGGGATCTCGGGCGGCTACGAGGGCGACGGCTTCAAGACGGTGCTGCCCTCGCAGGCCAGCGCCAAGGTGTCGTTCCGCCTCGTCGGCACGCAAGACCCGATCGCCATCCGCGAGAGCTTTCAGACCATGGTGCAGGAGATGCTGCCCGAAGATTGCACCGTGGAGTTCCACAATCACGGCGCATCGCAGGCCTCGGTCATGTCGACGGACAACCCCGCCTTCGAGCAGGCCCGGCTGGCCCTCTCGGCCGAATGGCCGAACGAGGCGGCTTTCATCGGCGCTGGCGGCTCTATCCCCGTTGCGGGGCACTTCAAATCGGTGCTGGAGATGGATTCGATGCTGATCGGCTTCGGCAAGGATGACGACCTCATCCACAGCCCGAACGAGAAGTACGATCTCAGCTCGTTCCACCGCGGCATGCGCTCGTGGGCGCGGGTCCTGAGCAACGTGACCAGCGGCTCCTAGCGCACTCTAGGTTACTTGCACGTTAACCTCTGGGGCACTCGCAAGGCGCAGGGCGGGCGAGTGCCCTTCTCTTGCCGAAGTCCCGCCCGCATAGCGCCCATTTGGCACCGCAGAACGGCCCAGACACAGCATCTGGAGAAAACCCCGTGCGGCGCGCTAAACACAGCCAGTCTTCGGACCCTGGCCTCGTAGCAGGTACAGCGCGACCCGGGCTGACCGTCGTGCCACTGACGGTGGCGGACGACGAGTGTTCAGAAGCCCCTCTCGCCCCCATCACCCCCCTCTGTGTTCTGCTGGCGCCCATCAGCTTCGCGGCCTGCTATCTGGCGGTCTTCTCGGTGCGCAACTGCGGCGCGCTCGGATTGATGGATAACGGTCCGCACATCCTCCACACCCAAGAGCCCGGCTTCCCGCTCGTCTGCGGCTCGGCTGCTCTGCTGGCTCTGGTGGCGGGGCTGTTCATCTTCGACCAACTGCGCGGGCTGCCATGGCGGTCGCTGCGCGCCTTCGGGCTGTCGGGCGTGTCAGGCGCCTCGGTGGGCCTGATCTTCGGCGCCGTATTCTGATCTGAAAATCTGGCGGAAGACGCTTCGAGACCAGCAGGTGCCGGCCCCGGAGGGCTAGCAAACCTGATGGTCTGGAAGGGAATGGCGCGGTTGACGGGGCTCGAACCCGCGACCCCCGGCGTGACAGGCCGGTACTCTAACCAACTGAGCTACAACCGCGCGTGGGGGGCCTTCTATGGCGAGCCAGTGGGGGCGTCAAGCGAGAATGTCGCCCCTTTTTGCACTCCGTTCGGAATGTCCCTGACACAGTGAATTTCGCATGAATAGTGACGTAGGGGCCGCCTGCTCGAAGCTCAGGAAGGCGCACTCGCCCCAGCCCCCAAACGCAAACAGGGGGCCGCGATTGCTGCCCCCTGCCCGTCTAGATCCGACCGCGCGCGGGGGCGCGACCGGAGGTCCGAAGACCCAAGCTTAGTTGAAGCTGTAGACCACCGAGGCGCCCAGCGTGCTGGAGGTGCGCTCCAGATCGTTGAAGTCCGAGCCGCCGAATTCGATCAGGTAGCTCGTGCGCAGCGACAGGGCGTTCGACAGGGCAACGCTCACCGCCAGGTCGTTCGAGACCGTGGTGTCGAAATCCGAACCGATGAGCTGGGTGTCGTTGGTCAGGGCGATGCCTTCGCTCAGCTCACGGTAGTAGTTGGATTCGACGACATAGGCAGCCTCGTCCACTTCGAAGCCAGCGCCGGTCTCGATGTAGCGGTAGCCTGGGCCGGCTTTCACGAGCCACTGGCTGTTCGCCTGGTCGATCACGCGGTAGCCGGCACCGAAGCCGAGGAAGCCGTCACGCGAGATCTCGTTGGCCTTCGCGACACGGTCGACGCGCACGGTGGCGTCGGCGAAGCCGAAGAAGCGCGTGCCGAAGTCACGGGTGTAGCCGATGCTGCCCGTCAGCCGGTCGGTGTCGGCGTCGCCATCTGTTTCCTGATAGGTGTACGACAGCGTCGCGTCATAGCCGTTAAGGCCATCATAGACGCTGTAGGACAGGCCAACGCCGAGCGAAGAAGTGTCTTCGCCATCGGCATCATCGGTGTCGACATAGCGCAGCGCGACCGAGCCGAAGGTGCCGATTTCGCGGCCACGGTTGCCGACGTTGATATCGCGCTCGGCGTCCGTCGCGATTTCCTCTTGCAGGTCTTCGACTTCCTGATCAGCGGCATCGTCGAGATCGAAAGCGGTCGTTTGCGCGACAGCCGTGGAGGCGACGAAGCTGGCCAGGACGGCCCCTGCGAATGCGTAGTTTTTCATGTCCATAGTTCCCTTTTTCCAACCTCATTCGGAGGAGGTCTTGCTCTGCATCTAAACGTAGGGTTGAGCGGCCGTTTGGAAACACGTCGCCGTCATGAATCGAAGCTATTTCCCTCACGATTTCGGGAACTTGCCGTGAATTGACGTGACGCGAAGCCAGCTGAGGCCCGGCGTGAGGTCAGGCCGCGCTTTGCGCCTTGCTATGCTGGGCTCTGGCGCTTTCGAGTACCTTGGAAAGGATGCTCGACGCCGCGGCGTCACCCATGTCTGCGGCGTTCACGAGGCCTTGAACGAAGGGGCGGCTGCGCAGCAGCACCGGCAGAGCCAGGCATTGCACGCTGCCCGGCTGATAGCCCGTGAGAGGCACCTCGTAGCCATGGCTCGGCGGGAAGCGCCCCGCCTCGGTCGCCCGCGTCAGGCTGCGAAAGCCGAGCTGCTCCAGCGTCGTCGCGCGCTGACCCCGTGCATCGACCACCGCATCAACGAGGAGAGGACCGGTGGCCAGATCGAAGCGGATGGCGCCGCCCTCCGCCTCCGGCAGGGTGTCGCCGCCTACTCGCTCCAGATGAAGCCGGCCCGCATCGTGCAGCGCCAGAAGACGCTCGATGGAGCGGTGCGGGACGCTTGCATAGCCATCGGTGAAGACAGGCTTCAGATGTGTATGGAACCGCTCCAGATCGGCCTCGGAGAGGAGCGTCGTCACCTCCTCCAGCACCTCATGCGCCGTCAGCAGCACCTGCCGCCATGGGACGCTCTTCTTGTGCAGCCGGTTGGCGCGCGCTTCGTCCAGATTGGCGCGGGCCCAGTCCCATGGGTCGGTAGCGAGGCGTTCGGCAAAGTGGCGCTCGGCAAATCCCTCGACCCGGTCGAGGGGCACGCGGGTGACATAAGACGGGTCCGCCGCCGCCATCTCGGTGGCGAGCAGTGCGAAGATGCGGTCGAGCAGGCCGGCCTGACCTTTGGCCGCCTCGCTCGAGACGGCCTCGGGAGTGAAATGGTCAAGCTCCGGCAGCGGCAGCGGGTAGTACCAGTCGGCCTCGGGCAGCAGGCCCTTGCGGGAGAGCAGCGTCAGCTCCATCTCGCCCGCATCCCCGTCAGGCTCCCAGACAAGCGCCTCGCCCTCGGTCACGAAGGCTCCGGCAGCAGTCGCCAGCGTCACCACCACGTCAATGGCAGAGAGCGAGGAGCCGAGGATAGCCACCCGCTGTCGCGCCAGAGGGCGCAGGCTATGGGCGGGCCAGGGGCTGCGCAGCGCCACGCCGTTCGACATGACCTGGTCGGGCCAGTCATGGCCGGTCGCGATGACGACATGGTCGTGCAGGCTCCGCCGCCGTCCTTCCGTCGTGCGCGCGGCAATCTCGATGCCCTCCGGGCCCGGGGCGATATCTTCGACATGGTGCCGCGTGGCGATCTCGATGGAATGCCCGGTGCTGCGGCCAAGGGCGACGACCTCTGCCAGCTCGGCAGTGTAGAAGGCGCCAAGGACGAGACGGCTGTAGAAGGTGGCATCGTCGATCGTCTCGCGCGCCACGCCGAAGCCGGCCAGCTCCTCGCTATCAAGAGACCGCAGGAAATCGACGAGACTGCGTGTTACCGGCGGCACCTCGCGAGACGCGATGTTCGACAGCATGATCGCCTCGTTGGTCCCCTCCCGATACGGCATGCCGGGCCCGGCGGAGCTTTCGCGCTCGAAGATCGTGACCTCCAGCGGCACGGGGGATCGGATCAGATGCAGCAGCGTATATACCGCCGTCGGCCCGCCGCCGACGATGGCGATGCTCGGCCGGCAGGCGGTGTCATCGCCAGCAGACTCCCCGGGCGCGCCGGTGATCGCCGCAAGAAGCGAGTCGATGTGATCCATGTTGTCTCCGAGGGAAGGCTGCGGAGAGAACGCCGGGGATGAGGGATAGTTGCAGCGCACCATGACATCACCGCGACGGGGCGAGGCGGAAGCCGGATGGTGGGTGATGAGAGGCTCGAACTCCCGACATCCTCGGTGTAAACGAGGCGCTCTACCAACTGAGCTAATCACCCTGCCGGCCGCATGTAGCAAGCGGGCGGGGCGGGAGGCAAGCGCGTCTCGACCGGAGCGCCGCGGTTAGGGCGCCAGCTCCTCATGCGCGCCGTTCGACAGGAAGTGGGCCACCCCCTGCCCGCCCGGCAGCTCGTCCAGCCTGTCCATCTCGTAGCCCATGGCAATCGTGCGCAGGACGCGGCTGGTGATGCCGTGGGTGACCAGAACGCTCGGGCCGGTCAGCCCCTCCAGCACGGCGCGGGCGCGGGCCCAGAGGGCCTCGAAGCCTTCGCCGCCCGGCGCCAGAGCGTAGAGGTCGAGGAAGTCGAGCTCTTCCGTCTCCGGCCGCTGGGCCAGGATCTCGTCGCGCGTCCAGCCCGTCCAGAGGCCGACGTCGATCTCGCGCAGGCGGGCGTCTTCGCGGGGCGGATGTGGCCAGCCGGCGGCCTCGGCGATCAGCTCGGCAGTGCGGCGGGCGCGGCCCTGCGGGCTGCACCAGAGCGTGTGGCTCTCCGCGATGCCTCTTGCCGCCAGAAGGCCGCCAAGGACGCGGGCTTGTGCCTCGCCCTGCGGGGTCAGCGGCGAATCGAAGGCGCCCTGCCAGCGGCCGAGGGCATTCCATTCGGTCTGACCGTGGCGGATGACGTAGAGGTCGGGAAGATCCATCGCTCGGGCCCTTTCAGCTGCGCGCCGCAAACGGCGGCCCGGCGATGCTTAAGGGGCGCGAGCCGGCGGTGCCAGCCCGCCCTGCCCCTCAGGAGACCTGATCCGTCCACACCTCGAAGCCCGTCAGCTCCGCCGGGCCGAAGCTCTGCGTCAGCGGCACGTCCGCCGCGTCGCGCCCGCGGGCCACGAGGATGCGGCTGCGGCGACGCGTATTGTTGCGCGGGTCGAACACCCACCAGCGCCCGCCGAGATAGACCTCCATCCAGGCGGCGAAATCGGCCGGCGAGAACGGCGGCGTTTGCCCGACATCGCCAAGGTAGCCGGTGCAATAGCGGGCCGGGATGTTCATGCAGCGGCAGAAGGCGACGGCGAGATGCGTGTAGTCGCGGCAAACGCCCTGCGCCTCGGCTAGCGCCTCGGAGGCGGTGCGCGTGGCCCGGGCATATTCGTAGCCGAACTGAATGTGGTTATGCACCCAGTCGCAAATCGCCTGCACGCGGCCCCAGCCCATGGGCGTGTTCTCGAACAGGCGCCAGGCCTCCGCCGACAGGATGTCGGTGTCGCAATAGCGGCTGCCGAGCAGGTAGACGAGCGTATCGTCCGGCAGCTCTTCGACCGCATGCTGCCAGGCGGCGGGCTCATAGCTATCAGCCTCTCCCGAATCGCGGATATAGGCGTCGCTGGTCAGGCTGAAGGTGCCGGCGGGCGCCACGAAGCGGGTGCACCAATTGCCGAACTCGTCGCGATAGGCATGCATCGGCACGGGCGGCGTGCTGAGCAGATGGTCGGGCCGGTCAAGATCTGGCGCGCGCGAGTAATGCACGTTGAGCAGGGCGATCATGGGGGTGGGCTGCGCCAGCTCGTAGGTCAGGCGGCAGCCGAGGCGGATCTGCATGAAGAATGTCCTCTCGGGGATGGGCGGCGGCCAGGGCGCGCCGGGCAAGCAGGCTTTGGGCAAGGCATCGGGCTGGGGGAGCGGCAGGCGCCCGTCAGCGGACCGTCAGAAGCAAAGGGGCACCGCCAGATGCGGCGCCGGGGCATTCATGAACTTCGCCGGCCCCGAAGGGGGCATGGCCAGCCATCAGCACGAGAGGAGTGGTGGGTGATAAGAGATTCGAACTCCTGACATCTTCGATGTGAACGAAGCGCTCTACCACTGAGCTAATCACCCGTGGGCCGGGCTGATAACGACACCCGGCGCCGGGTTCAAGTCGTCTCTTGCGCCCGAGGCGCCCGCTCTTCGTCTTTCGTGTTCTGGCGCGTCTGTTCCAGCCAGCTCAGGCAGGCCTCGCACCAGGCCGAGACGTCATCGCGCAGCACGCCCTCCAGCAGCGCCTGATGGCGCGCCTTGCGCTCTTCCAGCGGCATGGCAAGGCCGCGGGCGATGGCGCGGGCGATGTCATCGGCATCGTAGGGATTGATGAGCAGCGCCTCTTCCATCTGCTCCGCCGCACCGGCGGTGCGCGAGAGGACGAGAACGCCCGGGTCCTCCGGGTCCTGCGCGGCCACGTATTCCTTGGCAACCAGGTTCATCCCGTCGGCAAGCGGCGTCACGAGGCCGATGCGGGCCACACGGTAGAGCGCAGCCAGCGTCTCGCGCGGGACAGGGCGATGGATGTAGCGGATGGGCGTCCAGTCGAGCTCGGTATGGGCGCCGTTGATCTGGCCGGAGATCGCCTCCAGCTCGTCGCGAATCTCGGCATAGGCGGCTACATCCTCGCGTGTGGGCGGCGCGATCTGCAGAAAGGACACGCGGCGGTCGCCCTCTTCGCTGAGCTCCAGGAAGCGGCCGAAGCCACGGAAGCGCCCGGGCAGGCCCTTGGAGTAATCCAGCCGGTCGACCCCGATGATGATGTCTTCGCGGGGTGAGAGGTTCAGCAGGCTGCGCCCGTCCTGCTCTTTGGCCAGCTCGGCGAAGGCCGCGCCGTCGATGCCGATGGGCAGCGACAGCACGTCGAAGGTGCGGTCGCCCGCTTTCAGGCGGCCGTCGAGCATCATCTCGCCCTTACCGGCAGAGCGGTAGGCTTCAAGGCAGCGGGCGACGTCAGCTTGGGTTTGCAGGCCGACGAGATCGAAGGCCGCGATCCAGCGCAGGAACTCGTCGCGCTCGCTCAGCGCTTCGAGGTCGCCGGCATTGGGGAAGGGAATGTGCAGGAACAGACCAATCCGGCAGGTCACGCCCTCTTCCCGCAAAGCGGCTGCAAGGGGGAGGAAGTGGTAATCCTGCACCCAGATCTTGTCGTCGGGCTTGGCGATGCGGGCGATCATGCGCGCGATGCGCTTGTTGAGGCCCACGTAGCCGGGCAGATAGCTTGGGTCCATCGCCAGCAGGTCTGCCCGGTGGTGGCAGAGGGGCCAGAGAACGGAATTGGCATAACCGAGGTAATGGGTCTGGTGATCCTCTTCGGTGATGCGGAAGGCCTTTTTCTCGTAATCGCCCGAAGGCAGGTCTTCGAATTCCTCGCCTGCCTCGTCCACCCGGTCGGGATGCGCGCCGATCCACAGCCCGCCACGACCGGTCAGCGCCTCGTGGATTGCCACGACCAGCCCGCCAGAGGGGACATCCCCTGTCGGAATACGGTTCGAGACGACGATGAGCCGGCCGGTCATTGGGTCAGGTCCTTTCTATCCAGGCGCTGAGAAGCGCACGAAATTCTGAGGGCGTATCCAGCCGCAGGGATGCGGCGGTCTCGCCTGTGCCGATCTTCAGCGCGCTGCCACCCCGGGCCAGCGCCACCTCCATCATGGCTTCGTCGGTTCTGTCGTCGCCCGCGACAAAGGGCGTGCGGCCCGCGAATCGGCCTTCGATCAGCGCCTGCACGGCGGCACCTTTGGAGACGCCCTTGGGGTGCAGCTCCAGCGCCATCTTGGCGTGATGCAGCTCGTACCCCTCATGGGCGGCAACGATCTCTTCCATCGCGGCGCCCGCAGGCTCCAGCAGGCCCGGCGCCTGACGGAAGTGCAGCACAATGGAGACGGGCTTGTCCTCGACCAGCACATTCTCCTGCCGGTCGGCCCAGTCGCGGGCGGCGGCCTTCACTGCCTCCAGCTCGGGCGAGCCGGTTGCGGGGTGGCTTTCAAACTCACCGTCGATCCGACGCTCGGCGCCATGAGAGCCGACGACGGGCCCAGGGAAATCGGGCAGGAAACGGTCGATGTCAGAAACCTTGCGGCCCGAGATCAGCGCCGTGTGACCGCCGCTGCGCCGATAGAGCTCGGAAAGCAGCGCGGAGAGATCAGAGGGGACCTTCACGCCGTCCGGCGTTTCCGCCAGATCGACAAGGGTGCCGTCGAAATCAAGAAAGATCGCAGCTTCACCGAGCGGTGGCAGGGCAAGCGGATCTATCGAAGCGGGGCGTTCTGATGCTGTCTTTAAGGTCATAATCTGATGGCTACGCCCAAAGTCTATCCCCTCGATGACATCCACCAATCAACACCCAGGCGCCAAGATTGGTTCCAATTTTGGCAAATGCTGAATGGTCTGGCAGGTTGCCCGGCCAGCGGGCGAAGATGAGGCAGTGCTTGACCTAAACCTTACTTGAGATGCCACGGTTCTGAAAAGAACGATTCGGATCAACAAATGTCATCTGCCGATAGCCTCCAAACCGCCCCACGCCTGCTCGCCCCCGGCAACAGGGCGGCGCTCGCCCTGATTTCTGCGGGGATCGGCATGCATGCCTTCAACGATCTGGCCATCGCCGCCTCGCTGCCCATCGCGTTAGAAGAGCTGGGCGGCCTGCGCCAATTGCCGCTGCTCTACGCGCTCTATTTCATCGCGGTGGTGGCGGGCGGGCTGAGCTCGGCGCAGCTGCGCGCCCATATCGGTGCCGGGGCATTGGGGCTGGGCGCCGGGGTGGTGTTCTGCGCCGGGCTGGCGCTGATGGCGCTGGCAGAGGCGCCGCCCCTCTTCCTCGCCGGCCGGGCGATGCAGGGCCTGTCGGATGGGCTGATCGTGGCACTCTGCTACGGGCTGATCCCCGAGCTTTTCCGCCAGAGCCTGCTGCCCAAGGTGTTCGCGGTGGAATCGACCGTCTGGGCCAGCGCCGCCGTGGCAGGCCCGCTGCTCGGCGGACTGGCGACGGAGGGGCTGAGCTGGCGCGCCGCGATGCTGGTGGCCGCCCCCCTGGCGCTGGCCTTCCTCGCCTGCGCAGGGGTGGCGCTGGACAGCAGTCGCGGGGCACCGCCGCGCAAGGTCGCCGCGCTGGCGCCGGCCGCGCTCTGCCTCGCCGGTGCCGCGATCATCGCGCTGGCCTCGATGGTGCCGGGCGGCGCGCTGCTGGCGCTGCCACTCGGCCTGATCATCATCGCCGCTGCCTTTCGCATCGACGGCCGCTTCGCGCCGCGCTTCTTCCCCGCCGGCGCCTTCGGGCGGGGCGTGGTGGGGCGAGGCACCTGGCTGATCGTGCTGATGCCGGTCGGCCATGCGGCGAGCCAAGTCTACCTCGCCTTTGCGGTACAGGCGATCTGGGGCCTCTCGCCGATCTGGGTGGGGTTCATCATCGTCACCCTGGCCCTGAGCTGGAGCGGCACGGCCTTCACCATCGGCCAATTCAAATCGCGCGCGCTGTTCCAGCGGCTCCTGCGCACCGCCCCTGCCCTGCAGGTGGTGGGCTCGCTGGCGATTGCCGCCGGCCTCTCCACCGGGGCGCTGCCGCTGCTGATCGCCGGGCAGGCGCTGGTGGGCTCGGCCTTCGGCATGGCCTGGGGCCCGGCGATGCAGGCAATCATGGCGGCGACAGAGGAGGCGGAACGCAGCCGCACCTCCTCGTTCATGCCGAGCCTGCAGACCTCTGGCAGCGCTGTGGGTGCCGGCGTGGCGGGGCTGGTGGCGGGCAGCGCCGGGCTGGTGGGCCAGCTGCAGGCCGGCACGCCCTTCCCCGCGGTGGTCTGGGTGTGGGGAACGGCTGCAGTGGCGGCGACGCTGGCGCTGCTCGCGGCGCGGGGGATGGTGATCGGGAAGGATCGGTCGGAGTGAGGCGGGCAACGGGCGCCGACAGATCGAGCCGGTCCCATTCAGGAAACGTGGGCGGAAGAGCTGCCCCTCGCACGCCGGCCCGTGGGGTGGCGCCACTCCCTCCCCGCTACCGTCCTCTATACCTACCACACCCCTCCCAGCGGCGAGCTCAGCGCATACGACGGCCAGAGCGCCAGCCCGCCGGGACGGGCCGGCGCTCGCGCGGAGGTCTCAAGCCCTTGATTACGCGCAGGGCGGAGAGGTCTGAGCTAGGGCGCGGAGAGACGACTGGCTGAAGACCGCACCCAGTGCATCACGCATCCCCCGATGGCCCTACACCCCCACAAAAACAAAAGGCCCGCCAAACTGGCGGGCCTTCCGTGCCTCTCACCTCAAGGTTCAGTGCGCCGTGGCGCCCGGGCCTTCGGGGCGGCTGCTTTGGGCCGCCGCGAGCGCCGCGGCTTCCTCCGCCTCTTCGTCCCACTCGATGGGCTCCGGCTGGCGCACGAGCGCGGCCTTCAGCACCTCCGAGACGTGGCTGACGGGGATGATCTCCAGCCCCTGCTTCACGTTCTCCGGGATTTCGGTCAGATCCTTGGCGTTCTCCTCAGGGATGAACACCGTCTTGATGCCGCCCCTCAGCGCCGCCAGCAGCTTCTCTTTCAAGCCGCCGATGGGCATCGCATTGCCGCGCAGGCTGACCTCGCCCGTCATCGCGATATCCTTGCGGATCGGGATCTGCGTGAGCACCGAGACGATGGAGGTCACCATCGCCAGGCCCGCACTCGGCCCGTCCTTCGGCGTCGCGCCGTCGGGAACGTGGACGTGGATGTCGAGCTTGTCGAACTTCGGCGGTTTCACCCCGATGCTCGGCGCTATGCTGCGAACGTAGGAGCTCGCCGCGTCGATGCTCTCCTTCATCACGTCGCCCAGCTTGCCGGTGGTCTTCATCCGGCCCTTGCCAGGCAGGCGCAAAGCCTCGATCTGCAGCAGATCGCCGCCGACGGAGGTCCAGGCCAGGCCGGTGACGACACCGATCTGATCCTCTTTCTCCGCCAGGCCGAAGCGATGGCGCGGCACGCCGAGGAAATCCTCAAGGTTCTCGGCCGTGACCGAGACCATCTCGGTCTCCTTCTTGACGAGCTTGGTCACCGCCTTGCGGGCGATCTTGGCCAGCTCACGCTCCAGGCTCCGCACGCCCGCCTCGCGGGTGTAGGTCTGGATCATCGCGGTCAGCGCGCTGTCGTCGATCTCGAACTCCTTCGCCTTCAGGCCATGGTTCTTCATGACCTTGGGCAGAAGGTGCTGGCGGGCGATCTCGCGCTTCTCATCTTCCGTGTATCCGGCCAGCGGGATGATCTCCATCCGGTCGAGCAGCGGCCCCGGCATGTTGTAGCTGTTGGCCGTGGTCAGGAAGAGCACGTTCGACAGATCGTATTCCACCTCGAGATAGTGGTCGACGAAGGTGCCGTTCTGCTCGGGATCGAGCACCTCCAGCATCGCCGAGGCCGGGTCGCCGCGGAAATCCTGGCCCATCTTGTCGATTTCATCGAGCAGGATCAGCGGGTTGGTCGTCTTGGCCTTCTTCAGCGCCTGGATGATCTTGCCGGGCATCGAGCCGATATAGGTCCTCCGGTGACCGCGAATCTCCGACTCGTCCCGGACACCGCCGAGCGAGATGCGAATGAACTCGCGCCCCGTCGCCTTCGCCACGGATTTGCCGAGCGAGGTTTTCCCCACGCCGGGCGGGCCGACGAGGCAGAGGATCGGGCCTTTCAGCTTGGACGAGCGCGACTGCACCGCGAGATACTCGACGATCCGCTCCTTGACCTTCTCAAGGCCGTAGTGGTCGTCATCGAGCACCTTCTCGGCGTGGCCGAGATCCTTCTTCACCCGGCTCTTGGTGCCCCATGGCACGGCCAGGATCCAGTCGAGGTAATTGCGCACAACCGTCGCTTCCGCGCTCATCGGCGGCATCGACTTGAGCTTCTTGATCTCGGCTTCGGCTTTCTCGCGCGCTTCCTTCGAGAGCTTGGTCTCTTCGATGCGCTTCTCCAGCTCGGCCACTTCGCCTTCGCCGTCGTCGCCGTCACCCAGCTCGCGCTGGATCGCCTTCATCTGCTCGTTCAGATAATACTCGCGCTGCGTCCGCTCCATCTGGGATTTCACGCGGGTCTTGATCTTCTTCTCGACCTGAAGAACCGACATCTCGCCCTGCATCAGGCCGTAGACCTTCTCCAGCCGCTCGGCGACGGAGAGCGTCTCCAGAAGCTCCTGCTTCTGCTTCACCTCGATACCAAGGTGCCCCGCGACCAGATCCGCCAGCTTGGCCGGTTCGGTCTCGTCGGTGACAGAGGCCAGCGCCTCTTCGGGGATGTTCTTCTTCACCTTGGCATAGCGCTCGAACTCATGCGCCACGGTCGAGACGAGCGCCTTCACGATCTGCTCGTCACCGGGGATCTCGGTGAGCTTGGCGACCTTGGCCTCGAAGAAGCGGTCGTTCTCGACCCAGTCGGTGATGCGCACGCGGCCCTTGCCCTCAACGAGCAGTTTCACGGTGCCATCGGGCAGCTTGAGGAGTTGCAGCACATTGGCCAGCACACCGGCCTTGTAGAGGCCCTTGGTGGTGGGCTCGTCTTCCGACGGGTCCATCTGGCTGGCGATCAGGATCTGTTTGTCATCGGCCATCACGTCTTCTAGCGCGCGGACCGATTTCTCCCGCCCGACGAACAGCGGCACGATCATGTGCGGGAACAGCACAATGTCGCGCAGCGGCAGCACCGGGTAGGAGGGGCGAAGGGGGTCGTTCATGCTCGGTTCCTTGTCTGGCAGGCCGGTGCGCCCCGATTTCGGCAGCGACGCCGGCCCCTCTTTTTTCGGACACGTCAGGAGGTTGAACTTAGGCGCGGCGCCGCGCCGTTCAACCGCCCATGCACCTTTTGAGCCACCATGCCCCCGGCGGACCAGAGGGGCAAGGGTATGGCCCGGGGCGCCGTCGGATGGCGCGCCGCAAAATGCCCGCCGGCCGTCACGGCCCTGCCCCGCAAGTGCCGCATTAACCCTGCAGTGCTAGCAAAAGAGCGCTTCGCCGCCCGGCCCCGATCGCAAGGGGGCAGATGGGCGGCGGCAAAGCGTGTGACGGTTAAAGAGGCAGCACATGTTCACGCGGATCATCCGGCAAAGGCGGCGGCTCTTCGTTGGCACGGCGGGGGTGATGGTGGGCGCGATCCTGCTGTTCGGCCCGGGCCTGACCGCGCAGGCCGTGGCGCTGACCATGCTGATCTGCTCGGCGCTCGTCGTCACCTTCACGCCGCGCCTGCGCCAATGGGTCGAGGCGGTGGGCCTGGGCTTTCCCATCGGCGCGCTGCTGCCGGTCGATTCCGACGTGCGCATCGGGGTGATCCTGCTCGTCTCGGTCATCTTCCAGCGCTTCTTCTCCGACCGCAGCCTCGACGGGCTGCCCTTCAACGTCTCGCTCTCCTCCTCGCGCTCGGCGCGCTTCAACGAGCCGGCCCGCGAGATCTGGACGCGTCTGATCCCCGGCGAGAGCCACCCCGAGGATCACTGGACAGGCACGCTCATCGATTTCGACCGGGACTCCGAGGATGCCGACACGCTGCATCTGCGCTATCGCAACCCCTCCGGCCTCTTCGACGAGGTGACGGTGACGTTCCTCGAGCGCCGCTACCCGCATCACTGCCGCTATTACATCCAGCGCAGCGAGGGGAACCTCTTCGAGGAATCGGTGATGGACATCCGCTTCACCGAGCTCGGCAAGGGGCAGACGCTCATCGAGTCGCAGCTGAGGCACGAGCCGCTGCCGGTGCGCACAGCGCTGACCCGCTGGCTCGACGATGCCTTCGGCGACGAATGGGACAGCTTCTCCGCCTCGGTGGCCCGCCGCACGGATTGGTCTCTGCACCGCCACCAGCAGGAGCATGGCGAGCCGAAGCCGGAGACGAAGGCCGATGCCAAGGTGATCTGGTAAAGCGAAGGCGCGGGCCCAGCCTCTAGAGCCGCTCGATGTCGCCCTCGGCGCGCAAAGCGTGGAAGCCCTGCTCCCAGGCATCGAAGCCGCCCTCGGCAATCGCGCCCCGCATCCCCGCCATCAGCTCCTGATAATAATGCAGGTTGTGCCAGGTCAGCAGCATCCCCGCGATCATTTCCCCGGCCCGCACGACATGGTGCAGGTAGGCGCGCGAGTAATTGCGGCAGGCCGGGCAGCCACAGTCCTCATCCAGCGGCCGCGGATCATCGGCGTGGCGCGCATTGCGCAGGTTCACCTGCCCCCGCCGCGTCCAGGCCTGCCCCGTGCGGCCGGAGCGCGAGGGCAGCACGCAATCCATCATGTCGACGCCTCGCTTGACGGCGCCCACGATGTCATCGGGCTTGCCGACGCCCATCAGGTAGCGGGGCTTGTCCTGCGGCAGCATCCCCGGCGCATAGTCCAGCACGCCGAACATCGCCTCCTGCCCTTCGCCCACCGCGAGCCCGCCGATCGCATAGCCCTCGAAGCCGATCGCCCTCAGCGCCTCGGCGCTCTCGCCCCGCAGCTCCTCCGTCACCCCGCCCTGCTGGATGCCGAAGAGCGCGTGCCCCGGCCGGTCGCCGAAGGCGTCGCGGCTCCGACGCGCCCAGCGCATGGACAGCTCCATGCTCTTCTTCACCGTCTTCTCGTCGGCCGGCAGCGCCGGGCATTCGTCGAAGCACATGACGATGTCCGAGCCGAGCTGCCGCTGGATCTCCATAGAGGTCTCGGGGGAGAGGAGGTGCTTCGAGCCATCGATATGGCTCTGGAAGGTCACGCCCTCCTCCGTCAGCTTCCGCAGCCCCGCAAGGCTCATCACCTGAAAGCCCCCCGAGTCGGTCAGGATCGGCTTCTGCCAGTTCATGAACCGGTGCAGTCCACCCAGGCGCTCCACCCGCTCCGCCCCCGGCCGCAGCATCAGGTGGTAGGTATTGCCGAGCAGGATATCGGCGCCCGTCTCCGCCACGCTCTCGGGCATCATCGCCTTCACGGTGGCGGCGGTGCCCACCGGCATGAAGGCCGGCGTGCGGATCGCCCCGCGCGGCGTATCGATCTGCCCCGTCCGGGCGGCGCCATCCGTGGCATGCAACTGAAACTGAAATCCCATGACCGGCGCTTCTACCCCCCACTGCCCCCCTGCGAAAGCGCTTTCAACTCTCCCCCCTTCCAACCTTCGACTGCCAAATATCCTCGGGGGGGGCTGCCAACGGCAGCGGGGGGCAGACAGCCCCCCTCCGCCCTCTCCCCCTTGCGTCTCCCTCAATACTTCAATACTTCCCGAATCATGGAAATGAACTCCGCCACCACGGCCTTCGCGGCCCTGTCCCAGCCGACCCGCCTCTCGGCCTTCCGCCTGCTCGTTCAGGCGGGATCGGAGGGGATCGCCGCCGGCGACCTGGCAGAGCGCCTCGCCAGCCGCCCCAACACGCTCTCGGCCAATCTCTCGGTCCTGCTCTCCGCCGGGCTGGTCAGCAACCGGCGCGAGGGGCGTTCCATCCGCTACTTCGCCGAGCTCCCCCGCTTCTCGGCGCTGCTGGAGTTCATGATGGAGGAATGCTGCGGCGGCCGGCCAGAGCTCTGCCGCCCCGCAATCGCCGAAGCCATAGGAAGCAACACATGAGCCTCGCCCGCCGCCTGACTGCCGAGGCCCTCGGCACCGGCCTTCTCGTCTGCACCGTCGTCGGCTCCGGCATCATGGCGGAGTCGCTGACGGGCGACACCGCCCTCGCCCTCCTCGGCAATACACTGCCCACCGGGGCGATCCTCGTCGTGCTCATCACGCTCTTCGGCCCGCTCTCCGGCGCGCATTTCAACCCCGCCGTCACACTGGCTTTCGCGCTCCGCCGCGACCTGCCAGCCCTCGCCGCCTTTGCCTATGTGGCGGCACAGATCGCCGGCGGCATCCTCGGAACCGTCTCGGCCCATCTGATGTTCGCCCAGCCGGTGCTGCAGGCCTCGCTGCATATCCGCACCGGCGGCGCGCAATGGCTCGCCGAAGGGCTCGCCGCCTTCGGCCTGCTGCTCACCATCTTCGGGGGGCTGCGCTACCGGGCCGAGGCGATCCCGATGCTCGTCGGGCTCTACATCACGGCGGCCTATTGGTTCACCGCCTCGACCTCCTTCGCCAACCCCGCCGTCGCCATCGCGCGCAGCCTGACGGACACCTTCTCGGGCATTCGCCCCGCCGACCTGCCCGGCTTCATCCTGGCTGAATGCGCCGGCGCCGTGCTGGCGCTCGCCCTCGCCTCCTGGCTCTTCAAAGAGGACTGACATGGACATCGTCATCCACCACAACCCCGCCTGCGGCACCTCGCGCAACGTCGTCCGCATCGTGGAGGCCGCCGGCTATACCCCGACGGTAATCGAGTACCTGAAAACCGGCTGGACGCGCCCGCAGCTCCTCGCCCTCTTCGCCGCCGCCGGCCTAACGCCGCGCACGGCGCTGCGCAGCTCCAAGAGCCCGGCGGAGGAGCTGGGGCTGCTGGACGAGGGCGTCAGCGGCGAGATCATCCTAGATGCCATGCTGGAGCACCCGATCCTGGTGAACCGCCCGATCGTGGCGACGGCAAAGGGCGTCAGGCTCTGCCGCCCCTCGGGCGAGGTACTCGACCTGCTGGAGCACTGGCCCGCCGCCCCCTTCGCCAAGGACGACGGCTCGCTGGTGATCGACGCCGATGGCAAGCGCGTCGCAGGGGCCTGAGCGCCCGGAATTCGCGCGAATTCCGGTACGATTTCCGCGCGAAAATCGACTTAGCCCAGAAGCACCAGCGCAATGATCGAGACGGCGAGCAGCACCAGCCCCTGAAACTCGCGGCGGCTGATGCGCTCGCCGAACCATAGGGCAGAGAGGGCGAGAGAGAAGATCAGCTCCACCTGCCCCACCGCATTCACATATCCGACCGTCTGCAGCGTGAAGGCGGTGAACCAGCAGAACGAGCCCGCAAGCGAGGTCAGCCCGGTCACCCCCGCCACCCGCCAGGCGGCGAAGACGCGCCAGAGCTCAACCCGCTGCCGCCAGAGCATCCACAGCCCCAGGCCGATCGCCTGCGCCGCCGTCACGCACATCAGCGTCACCAGCGCCCGCAGCACCGCATCGCCGCCGCCGAGGCTGAGCGAGGCACCCCGGTAGCCCACGCCCGAAAGGCCGAACAGCAGGCCCGAGAGCAGCCCCAGCCCAGCTGCCGGGTGGAGGAGACGTCGCCAGCCGCTCCCCAGCGATGGCGTGTCGGTCAGCAGCAGCACGCCGCCGAAGCCGGCCACCATGGCGGCAAAGCCCGCCCAGGTGACGCCCTCGCCCAGGATCACCCAGCCGACGAGCACGCTCATCAGCACCTCGGTCTTCTTCAGCGTCATGCCGACGGCGAAGTTGCGCATCGAGAACAGCGTCACCGTGCAGACCGTCGCGAAGATCTGCGCCAGCCCGCCCGACAGTGCGTAGGGCCAGAAGCCGGCCGGCACCTGCGGCACTGCCTGCCCGCTCCACCTTGCATAGCCGAGCATCAGGAAAGGCACGAGCGGGGCCGAGAAGGCGAAGCGCGCGAAGGTGGCGCCGGCGCTGGAGAGGCCGGCGCTCTTCAGGTGCTTCTGCGTCGCGAAGCGCAGGGATTGAAACCCGGCGGCGGCGAGGGTGATGAAGATCCACGGCTCCATGGCGGAGCCATTGGCACGGCCTCAGCCGCGGCGCCAGAGCGGGTGCGACACCGGATCCTTCCGGGCGAAGAAATAGCGCCGGAAGACCTCACCGTAGCTGGCGAAGCGGTAATGCTCGTTTCGGCCGAGGTAGCGGCCCGGATTGGCCCGGTAGAGGCCGGGCAGCCGGTACCAGGGCACGCGCGGATGCATGTGGTGCACGACATGCAGGTTGTTGTTGAGAAAGAGCAGCGCCAGCGGCCCGCGATCCTCGATGATGACGGTGCGGGCGCGCACCTTCTCATGCGCCTGATGCTCCAGAAAGGTGCGGATCTTCAGCAGGCTGAGGCCCAGATAGGCAGCGACCAAATAGGCCCAGAGCGGCAGCGGCGACAGCGCGGCGAGGAGGAGCGGCGCGAGCATCGCCGGCAGGTGCCCGGCCCAGGCGCGGCTCACAGCCCGGTTGCCGGCGCGGATGGCGCGCAGGTCGCCCGCGATGAAGCTCGCCGAGCCGATGATCGGCCCGATGACCAGCCGCCCCAGCAGCGTGTTGTTGAAATTGTAGATCGCGCGGGCCATGCCCGGCAGGCTGTCCCACACCGTGCCGTCCAGATAATTCGTCTCGGGGTCGTCGAAGGGGTCGGTCAGCTGGCTGTCGCGGTGATGCGCCAGATGCGTGTCGCGGAAGCGCCGGTAGGGGATCACCAGCGCCAGCGCCGGCCAGACGATCAGCTCATTGGCCCAGCGCGCCTCAAACGGGTGGCCATGGATCGCCTCGTGCTGCAGCGAGGCATGCTGGGCGATCGCCCAGGCGAGCACCGGGATGGCCAGCCACGGGCTGAGAAGTGACAGCCCGAACAGGGCGGCGCCCCAAATGGAATAGGTGAGGGCCAACAGGCCCAGCGTCGGCCATTCGGCCGATCTGTGTTTTGCGATCATGTCTGCCCCTGAAGCCGCATTTCCCCTGCGGCTATGTCGCAGGCTAACTCAAACATGCCCCGCGTCGCAGACGGGATTGCTGCACCAGAACTTGAACATTGTTTCGTTTTGTCACCATATGCGGGAATGGACAAACGCGACCGCGCCACCATCTTCCGCGACCGGCTTGACCGGGCCATGCGCGACCAGGGCATGAGCCAGGCCCGGCTGGCCCGGCTCGTCGGCTCTGATCGCTCGACGATTTCGCAATTGTTAACGGATGGTAACCTCCGCCTGCCCAATGCGCAGTTCGTCGGCGAATGCGCCGCGGCGCTTGGCATCTCGTCGGACTGGCTGCTGGGCCTGACGGCCCGGCGCGAGCGCGCGGCCGATCTGGTGGCGGCCGCGATCTCGATGACAGAGGCGCCGCGCGCGCTGATCGATGAGCGCATCTTCGCCTGGCACCGAGAGGCCGCCGGCTACAAGATACGACATGTCCCGGCCGCCCTGCCCGACATGCTCAAGCTGCCAGAGCTGATGGCCTGGGAATACGAGCCGAGCCTTGGGCGCACCACGCAGCAGGCCATCGGCGCCTCGGAAGACCGGCTGACATGGATGCGGCAGAGTCAGTCCGATTATGAGATCGCCATGCCGCTGCACGAGGTCACCACCTTCGCGCGGGCCGAGGGCTATTATGCCGGCCTCTCAGCCGAGATCCGCCGCGCCCAGCTCGCCCATTTTCAGGCGCTGCATGCCCAGCTCTACCCGGCTCTGCGCATCTATCTCTTCGATGCGCGCCAGCTCTATTCGGCGCCGGTCACGATCTTCGGCCCGCTGCTGGCCGTGCTCTACCTCGGCCGCAACTACCTGACCTTCCGCGATACCGAGCGGGTGCGCGCCATCTCGCTGCATTTCGACACACTGGTGCGCGCCGCCAGCATCTCGGCCCGCGACCTGCCGGTGCATCTGGAAAGGCTGGCGGCGGAAATCGAGTGAGCCGCGGGGCCCCTACCCCTGCAGCGCAGCCAGGTCGTAGCCGTTGAAGTCGAGCATCTCGCGGGCGGCGTTCATCAGGTCGGGCCGCTGCCCCAGCTCGGGCCGCGTGAGCACGAAACCGAAGGAGCCGCCCGGCGTGCCGAGCACCGCGACGCGGAAGGTCTCGTCCGCCCAGAGCAGCCAGAGCGGCCCCGCCGGCGTGTCCCACCGCCCGGGCGCCACTTGCGTCAGCGCCCAGCTGCCATTGCCCCAGCGCAGCTCACCGGCCCCGCTGCCGGTGAGGCTGATGCTGACAGGGGCGCCGACGGCAGGCCCGGGTCCCGGATAGGCCGCCGCGACCTGCCAGTTCCCGGCCAGCGCATCCGCCGTGCCTCGGGTGGTGGAGGCGATGGGAGTGCCGGCCGTGCGATACGAGGCGGGTGCCGGGGCCTCGCGGGCGCAGCCGGCGAGAGCCAGCAGCGCAAGGGCGAGGGCCGCGCGGGGCAGGCTCAATACGGCATCGGGTGGCGCTTGTGGGCCACCTCGATCTCTTCGATCAGCTCGGGCGACAGCGTGGTGCCATAGCCGTTGAGGATATGTTCGAGCTGCGCATCCGTCCGGGCGCCGATGATGGGGGAGACGGCGAAAGGCCGCGTCGCCTGCCAGTTCAGCGCCATATGCACGGGGTCGATCCCGTGGCGCGCGGCGATCTCCAGATAGACATCCACCACCCCGTCGACCCGCTCAGAGGCGCGCCCACCGAGATCGTTCTGGCGCGATTTGCGGCTGCCCTCCGGCACGGCGCCTCCGGCATATTTGCCGGTCAGGTACCCCGCGCCGAGCGGCGAGTAGGAGAGGAGCGTCACGCCCTCATGCACCGACATCTCGGCCATGTCGGTATCCCACAGGCGGCAGAGCAGCGAATATTCGTTCTGCACTGTCACAACGCGCGGGGCGCTCAGCGCCTCGGCCCGGTCGATCCAGCGGATCGTGCCCCAGGCGCTTTCGTTGCTGAGCCCGAAATGGCCGATCTTGCCCTCGTCGCGCAGCGCCTTCAGCGTCAGCAGGCAATCGTCCATATGCGCCAGCGTCTCGGCGGTGTTCTGGTGCGAGGGATCGAAGCGCCAGTTCTGGCGGAAGGAATAGGCACCGCGGTTGGGCCAGTGGAACTGGTAGATGTCGATGTGATCGGTCTGCAGCCGGCGCAGCGAGGCGTCCACCGCCGCGCGCACGGCGGCGCCGTCGATGGGCGCGCCATCGCGGGCCACGCCGCCCTCGCCGGTGATCTTGGTGGCGATCTTCCAATCCTGCCGGCCATTGGCGGCGATCCAGGTGCCGATGAATTCTTCAGTGCGCCCAAGGGTTTCGGCGGTGACGGGAGCGACAGGATACATCTCGGCGGTGTCGAGAAAATCCATCCCGAAGGCGCGGGCGCGCGAGAGCTGGCGATGCGCCTCTGCCTCATCCGTCTGATTGCCGAAGGTCATGGTGCCGAAGCACCAATCGGACACATCGAGGCTGCCGCCGATCACTCGTCTTTTCATATCGTCCCGTCCCTGCTTCGGCGCGACACCCTAAGGACGGGGGCGCCGGGGGCAAGGGCGGCGGGGCGGAAATCTGAGCGGCGGTGGCTTGGGGGAGCTGGGAGGCGGCGTTTTGGGGCCGTGTACGGCACAGGCGAGGGCATTGTGCGACGCATGCTCCACCCGCCCTGCCCTTGAGTGCCCGCCTCGCACGCCGGCCCGTGGGGTGGCGCAGCTCCCCAGCGCAGGGCTAAGCGCAAGCGTCACCAGAGCGCCAGCCCGCCGGAACGGGCCGCGCTCGCGCGGCGGCCTGAAGGCCTTGATTCCGCGAGGGGCAAGGAGCGGTGCCGGCTCTGCAGAGAGCGGCGGTGCCGATTGCTCCACCACCGAGCATCCGAAAACGCCGCCTCTTGTCGCTATTGGCCAAGCAGGGGGAAAGCGGAAGGCGCACCCATTGCCCGGCCATGCGCCTGATGCTCACCTTCCTCCCGCTGCTGCTCTCCGTCATGCTCCTGCAGCTCTCCTCCGGCGGCGTCGGCCCGATGGACGCGCTGACGGGGCTGGCGGCCGGGTTCTCCACCGGCTCGGTCGGCCTGCTCGGCTCCGCGCATTTCCTCGGCTTCTTCGCCGGCTGCTGGTGGGCGCCGCGGCTCATGGGCTCCGTCGGCCATGCCCGCGCCTATGCCGGCTTCACCGCGCTCGGCGCCATCGGCCTCGCCTCGCATATCCTCGTCACCGACGCCTGGGCCTGGACGGTCATGCGCATGGCCACCGGCCTCTGCGTCGCCGGCTGCTATACCGTCATCGAAGCTTGGCTGATGGCGCGGCTGACCAACGAGACGCGCGGGCGGGCCATGGGCTCCTACCGGGTGGTCGACATCTCGGCGAGCCTCGTCGCCCAGTATCTGATCGGCGGGCTGGCCGACATGCCGACCTACACCGCCTATGCGCTGCTCACGATCCTCTGCTGCGCCTCGATCCTGCCGCTGGCCGTCACCCGCATCCCCGCCCCCGCCGCACCCACCGCCGGGCGGCTCCGCCCCGGCCTGGCCTGGCGCTGCTCGCCGCTCGCCGTGGCGGCGGTACTGGTCTCGGCCGTCTCCGGCGCCTCGTTCCGCATGGTCGGGCCAATCTATGGGCAGGAGGTCGGCCTGCAGGCCAGCCAGATCGGCGCCTTTCTGGCCTTCTATGTGGGCGGCGGCGGGCTGGCGCAGATCCCCGCCGGCTGGCTGGCCGACCGGGTGGACAGGCGGCATGTGCTGATCGGCCTCTCCGTCGCCGCCATCTTCGCCTGCGGCGCCACGGTGCTGGCGGCGGGCGGCGGCACGCTGGCGATCATGGCGGCGGCGATGCTGTTCGGCGCGGTCACGGTGCCGATCTATTCCGTCGCCACCGCCCATGCGCATGACTTCGCCACCTCCGACGAGCGGGTCGAGCTCTCTGCCGCGTTGATGTTCTTCTATGCCGTCGGCGCCATCGCGGCGCCATGGAGCACCTCGGCCCTGATCGCGGCCTGGGGCCCCTCGGCGCTCTTCCTCGTCATCACCCTGGCGCATGTGGCGCTGGTGGGCTTCAGCCTGATCCGCATGCGCAGCCGCCCGGCAGAGCGAAAGACCGCCTATGCCTATGCCCCGCGCACCAGCTTCCTGATCGGCTGGCTGACCCGGAAGGAGCGCGAGGCCCCTCAGAGCGCGAAACCGGGCACCCAATCGTAAAGCATCCGCTGCGGCAGCAGGATCGAGGGCACCCCCGCCTCTGAGCGCAGGGCGCCACCGCCGATGGCAGAGCCGGGGATGCCGGGCTGGCGGGTGCCCTTCTGCCAGTTCTCATAGGCATAGCTCAGCCCCTCGGGCCCCTCCGGCGGCTCGGCCAGCTCGACGCTCACCCGATTGCCGGACACCTCCACGCCACGCACCTCGCCCCGCGCCATGGCAAAGCCGTGCCGCCCGGATGGCGGCGCCGGGTCGAGCGCCAGCGGCCCGTCGGCGGCGAAGTCCAGATGGATGTGCCGGCCCTCCAGCCCCACACTCTGCAACAGCGGCAGGCCCCGAGCCTCGCCCCTCAGATCCGCCGCGATGGAGCGGCCGAGCGCCTCGCCCAGCAGCGCCTTCCCCTCGGCGCTGTGATGCACCCCATCCTCAAGCGGATATGGGTAACCGGTGGCGGCCAGAGTCGCATCCGGCCGCGCCGCCGCGAGATCGGCCACGGCCAGCCGGTTGGGCCAGGCATTGCCCGCGCCCTCCACCCCCGGCCCGGCCGCCTGCACGAAGTGCCAGTGGATCGGCAGGCCCAGCGGCGAGAGGGCTTCAGCGGTCATGTCGAGCATCGCGCCGGCATGGGTGAGGTACTCCGCCCGGCCCATCCGCCGCTCGCTCTCGCCATGCAGGAAGAGGCAGGCGATGGCGCCCACCGGCGTGCCGTCTCGTGCCGCCGCATCGCAGATCGCAGCCGTCACCTTCAGGAAATCCGTGAAGAGCGGCGAGAGCCCGCCGTCGAGCGTCTCCAGCAACCCGTCGATCTCGCGTTCGCCCTGCTGCAGGCCCAGCAGCCGCCGCCCGCCCTTGGCCCCGCTGCGCAGGATCACGCGGGCCGGCGCCGCCTCGCCCATCTCGTGCAACACCCGCGCCCCGGCAGCGGCGGTGAGCGACATGACGCGGCGCTCGAAGGGGGCAAAGGGCTCAAACCCGGTGATCGGCGCTTTCGGCGCCAGCCCCATGAGGCCGCGAAAGCCGTGCCCATCGTTGGGGATGACGAGACGCGGGTCCTCCAGCGGCGGCGCCTCCAGCCGCGGGCCGGCATTGTGGACATCGGCGTTGGACTGGCCGAAGGCCATGATCAGAAGGCTCTTGCCCTGCATCGCCCGCTCCCTGCCACGCGCCCTTTCAGGATGGCGGCTCGCACGGCCGCCCGCAAGGCCGCCCCCTCTGGCCAGCCCGCGCGCGCAAGGCTACATGGGCAGCGAACGACAGGAGACCCCATGGCCCGGCATCTCATCACCTCGGCCCTGCCCTATATCAACGGCATCAAGCATCTCGGCACGCTGATCGGCAGCCAGCTGCCCGCCGACCTCTACGCCCGCTACCTGCGGAACCGCGGCCACGAGGTGCTCTTTCTCTGCGCGACCGACGAGCACGGCTCGCCCGCCGAGATCGCGGCGCAGAAGGCCGGCATGGAGGTCGAAGCCTATTGCGCCGAGATGCACGAGACGCAGGCGCGGCTGGCCGAGGGCTTCGGGCTCTCCTTTGACCACTACGGTCGCTCCTCCGGGCCCCAGAACCGCCGGCTGACGCAGCATTTCGCAGCGCGGCTGGAAGAGGCGGGGCTGATCCGCGAAGTCTCCGAGCGGCAGATGTATAGCCATGCCGACGGTCGCTTCCTGCCCGACCGCTATATCGAAGGCACCTGCCCCAACTGCGGCTTCCCTGAGGCGCGCGGCGACCAGTGCGACAACTGTACCAAGCAGCTCGACCCGGTCGACCTGATCGAGCCGCATTCCACCATCTCGGGCTCGACCGACCTCGAGATGCGCGAGACCAAGCATCTCTACCTCCGCCAGTCCGCCATGAAGGACGCGCTAAACGAGTGGATCGACGCGCAGGGCGACTGGCCGATCCTCACCACCTCAATCGCCAAGAAATGGCTGAACGATGGCGACGGGTTGCAGGACCGCGGCATCACCCGCGACCTTGCATGGGGCGTGCCGGTGCAGAAGGGCGATGAGCCCTGGCCGGGGATGGAGGGCAAGGTCTTCTACGTCTGGTTCGACGCGCCCATCGAGTACATCGGCGCCGGGCAGGAATGGGTCGATGCCGGCAAGGGCGACGACTGGGAGCGCTGGTGGCGCACCGACAAGGGCGCCGACGACGTGCGCTACACCCAGTTCATGGGCAAGGACAACGTGCCCTTCCACACGCTCGGCTTCCCGGTCACGATCCTCGGCTCGGGCGAGCCGTGGAAGCTCGTCGATTACATCAAGAGCTTCAACTACCTCAATTACGATGGCGGCCAGTTCTCCACCTCGCGGGGGCGCGGCGTGTTCATGGACGCGGCCCTGGAGCTGCTGCCGGCGGATTATTGGCGCTGGTGGCTCCTGTCGCACGCCCCCGAGTCGGGCGACGCCGAGTTCACCTGGGAGAATTTTCAGGCCGGCGTGAACAAGGACCTTGCCGACGTGCTGGGCAACTTCGTCTCCCGCGTCACGAAGTTCTGCCGCTCCAAGTTCGGCGAGGCCGTGCCCGAGGGCGGTGCATACGGCGAGCGCGAAGAGGCGCTGATCGCCGAGATCGAGCGCCGCCTGCGCGCCTACGAGGCGCAGATGGAGGCCATCGAGGTGCGCAAGGCTGCCGCCGAGCTGCGCGCCCTCTGGGTCGCCGGCAACGAATACCTGCAAGCCGCCGCGCCCTGGGCCACCTTCAAGGAAGACCCGGACGCTGCCGCCGCGCAGGTGCGCATGGGCCTCAACCTCGCCGCGCTCTACGCGGTGATCTCCGAGCCCTTCCTGCCCTTCACCAGCGCCGCGCTGCGCAGCGCCCTCGGCATCAGCGGCGCCGGCTGGCCGGGGCCTGCGGAAGAGGCGCTGAGCGCCCTGGCCCCGGGCCATGCCTTCACGGTGCCGGAGAACCTGTTCTCCAAGATCACCGACGAGCAGCGCGAAGACTGGCAGGCCCGCTTCGCCGGCAAGCCCTCGGCGCTCAGCGAGGCCTGAGCAACAAGGCGGGGCGCTTCGGCGCCTCGCTGTTTAGGGGCCATCTCGCCGGTCCCGCCACCATAGGCGACGGCTGGCCTCCGCTCTGCGATTTCCTCAGCGTGCCCTTCCCCGCTATCCTCTACCCGAGCAGCAGCCCGGCCCACTCATTCAACCAAGAGCACAGCGAGCGCCCTCCGCGCTCGAAACGCTAGCCGCGCGCGCTCCCTCCCCGATCGTCGCCCCACACCGAAGCCAGCCCCTACCCCATCTTTGCTCAAACAAAATCCTCGGGGGGTGAATTGGCCCTCAGGCCAAGAGGGGGGCAGACGGCCCCCCACCGCCTTCTCCTCCCACGCACCACGACAGGTGCATTTCCCCCTTCCGCCGTCTTGCAATCACGCCCGCCCGGCTGTATCCGACCGCTCGCGTGCCGCCATAGCTCAGTTGGTTAGAGCGCTTGATTGTGGATCAAGAGGTCCCCCGTTCGAGCCGGGGTGGCGGTACCATTCCTCCCAGACAGCACCGGCCTCTCCCAGTGTCTCACCGGGAGCGTCGCGCCTAATCCCTCCGCAGCACCATCTCCACCGCCGCCGCGCTATGCGCAGCGACCAGCCGTTCCCTGTCGGCCCAGGGAAAGTGCGGGCGGGCGAGGAGCAGCGAGACGAGGCCGTGCAGCGTCGCCCAGAGGCTCTGGGCGCGGATGTCCAGCGCCTCCCCGGTCAGGTCGGGCCGCACCGCACTCACGATACGCAGCACATGTGAGAACGCGCGTGGCCCTGGATGGTCGGCCCCGAAGAAGTCGGTGACCCCGGTCTCGGACGCGGCCTTCGGGTGCTCGATCATGAAGGCGATGCGATAGGCCTGCGGATGCGTCAGGCCGAAGGAGACATAGGCTGCCACCAGCGCCGTGAGCTGCGCCTCGGGCGCCTCTGCGCGGGCCTCGTCCAGGCGAGCGGCGAGGCGGGCGAAAGCGCGGGCGCTGACCTCCTCCTCGATATGCTGGACCGAGGGGAAATGGGCGTAGAGCGAGGGCTGCGAGATACCCACGCGCGTCGCGATCTGCCGGGTGGTCACGGCCTGCACGCCGTGCTCGGCGAAGAGCTCCTCCGCCACCGCGAGGATCACGTCACGGCGCGAGGCGCCGCCTGCATCTGCGCGGGGTCTGCCCAGAATCTGCCCTTTCCGCTCGGCTGAGACCTCACTCCTAACAGGCGGGCTTGCCAGCGCAACCTATCATCGATAGGTATTCTGCCTATCATTGATAGGATGATCCCGATGACCGACCATCTCGCCGCCTGGCTGCCCGCCCCCTTCGCTTCGCTGGAGGTGGGGCCAGCCCCGCACATGCCGCCGGGCGAGGGGCAGATCCTCTTGCGGGCCCGCGCCGTCGCGATCAATCCTGTCGACCGCTACAAGCAGAAGATGGGCAACCTCATGTATTCGTGGATCAAATACCCCTTCGTGCTGGGCAACGATCTGGCGGGCGAGGTGCTGGAGGTCGGCCCCGGCGTGACGGGCTTCGCGCCGGGAGACCGCGTCGTGGCCCATGCGACAGGTATGGAGAAGAGCCGCAATCGCGCCGCCGAGGGCGCCTTCCAGAGCCATGTGCTGGTGCTGGCGCATATGGCCGCGAAGATCCCCGACAGCCTGGCTTTCGAGGCGGCGGCGGTGCTGCCGCTGGGCCTGTCCACCGCCGCCTCCGGGCTGTTCCTCGATGACCAGCTCGGGCTGGCGCCGCCGGGCCCGGTGGCCCAGGACCGGGGACAGAGCCTGCTCATCTGGGGCGGTTCGACCAGCGTCGGCAGCAATGCCATCCAGCTCGCGCGATTGGCCGGCTACCGCGTGGTGACCACCGCCTCGCCGCGCAACTTCGACTACGTGCGCGGCCTTGGCGCGGCAGAGGTGGTCGACCATGCCCCCCCCGACGCTCTGGACGCCGTGAGCCAGGCTTTGACCGGGCACAAGGTGGCCGGCGCGCTGGCGATCGGGCCGGGCTCGGGCCGGGCCTGCATCCGGGCGATGGCGCTGTGCGAAGGGCGCCCGAAGGTGGCCATGGCGACCTTCCCGCTCGACATCGACGCCCTGCCCGAAAGGCCGGGCACGGGCACCGCGATGACCCGCCTTCTGCCGCAGATGCTCGTCGGCGGCGGCGGGCTCTGGCTGCAGGCGCGGCGGGCGGGCGTGAAGACCAGCTCGATCTGGGGCACGGCGCTGATGGACAAACCCCTCAGCCGCCTGCTCTACGGCGAGCTCCTGCCCCGCTGGCTGGCCGATGGCTCTTTCACCGCCGCCCCGCCGCCCCTCGTCACCGGCCACGGGCTTGAGGCGATCCAGCCCGCGTTCGAGCGGCAGGCGCGCGGCGTCTCGGCGCAGAAGGTGGTGGTGACGCTCTGAGCGTCAGCCGCGCTCCGCCACCTCTCCCGTATTGCCTGATCGGCCGCCGCCGGCTAGCGCGAGAGCGGGCAAGCCCGTGCCGCCCGCCGCTCGCATCCTTCGGGACAGGGTGAAGGCTCTGGGACAGATGCCAAGAGACGCCCCCCGTATCCGCGCGGCACCTCCGGCAATGCGAGCACCGACGCCCAAGCCGCGCTGACATGGAGGTCGCTTCATGCGAACCTATCTCGACGCCAAACCCATGGCCCGGTCCCTGCGCGAGGCGCTGGCCGAGCAGGGCATCCCCCTCTCCCACTCCGCCAGCCTCGAGCTGGTCGCCCGCCAGTTCGGCCTCGCCGACTGGAACACCCTCGCCGCGAAGATCGGGCAGGTGCAGCCAGATGCGGCGCCGCTGCGCCTCCCCGCCGGCTGGGGAATGACCGGGGACGCGATCAACGGCGTGACCCATCGGCTGGGGCTCGACCCCGAGGCCCCCGGCGTTGCCCTCATCGAGAGCATCACGCCGCGCGGCGAGGGCACCGACCTCGCCGGCAAGATCGCCGTCCTGATGCAGAGCCTGCGCGCCGAGCCCTACCTCGGGCAGCGCCTCCGCCTGACCGTCTCGCTGCGGTGCGAGGCGGCGGACGAGGTGACGGCCTTCTTCCGGGTCGATGCGCCCGGCACCGGCACCCTGCGCTTCGACAACATGTTGAACCGGGGCGGCGGGCTGACGGGCACGGCGGGCTGGACGGAGCGGCAGATGGTGCTGGAGGTGCCGGACGGCGCCGGCAGCATCCACTACGGTTTCTTCCTTCGGGGCTACGGCCGCGCCTGGGCCCGCGACGTCTCGGTTGAGGCGGTGGGAGAGGACGTGCCGATCACCGCCCGCAACAGCCAGCACCTGGAGGCGCCGCGCAACCTCGACTTCCGCGAAAGCGCCTGACGGCCAAAAAGAAGGGGCCCCGCCAGCCGGCGGAGCCCCCCCCAAAGATCTGCGAGACGGACCGGCAGGTCCGGCAAGCGTCAGCCGTGCTCGGCCCGCACGATCTTCGCGCCTTCGGCCATCGCCTTCATCTTGCCGAAGGCGACATCGGCCGGCAGGTACTTCAGCCCGCAATCGGGGGCGACGATCACCTTGTCCGCATCGACATGCGGCAGGGCGCGGCGAATGCGGGCGGCGATCACCTCCGGCGTTTCCACCTGCATGTCGGAGAGGTCGAGCACGCCGAGGATGATCGTCTTGCCGCGCAGGCTCTCCAGCACCGAGGTATCGAGGTTCGACTGCGCCGTCTCGATAGAGATCTGGTTGCAGGAGCAGGCCGAGAGCTGCGGCAGGAAGGAATAGCCCTCCGGCCGGGCGTGGATGATGGCGGCATAGCCGAAGCAGATATGAACTGCCGTGGTGCCGGCGGCGCCGTCGAGGGCGGCGTTCAGCGCCTCCAGCCCGTATTGCTCGGCCGCCTCAGGGCGGGCCTGCATGTAGGGCTCATCGAGCTGCACCACGTCGGCGCCGGCGGCGAAGAGATCGGCGATCTCCTCCTTCACCGCGGCGGCATAGGCGAGCGCCAGAGCGCGCGGGTCACCGTAGTGATCGTCCTGCGCCTGCTGTGACATGGTGAAGGGGCCCGGCACGGTAATCTTCACCCTGCGGTCGGTGTGCTGGCGAAGGAACTTCACGTCCTCCACCTCGACGGGATGCATCCGGCGGATATCGCCGGTCACCCGCGGCACCGGGTTGGGGTGGCCCGAGCGGTCGAGCGCCGAGCCGGGATTGTCGAGATCGACGCCCTCCAGCGCATTGGCGAAGCGGTTGGAATAGCTCTCACGGCGGATCTCGCCATCGGTGATGATGTCGAGCCCCGCCTCTTCCTGCAGCTTGATGGCGGCGATGGTGGCGGTGTTCTGCGCCTCTTCCAGATGCTCGGGCGGGATGCGCCAGAGCTCGGTCGCCCGCGTGCGGGGCGGGAAGCGCCCTTTCAGCTTTTCGCGGTCGATCAGCCAGTCGGGCTGGCAATAGCTGCCGACGAGAGAGGTCGGGAAAAGCATGGAACATCCTCCACCAATGAAAAAGCCGGAGGCGACGGCCCCCGGCTTAGTCATAGGCGGGCCTTGGCCCCCTGTCAGCCTGCTGGGTCAGCCTTCGGGCGCCAGCGTGAAGTCGAACTCCACCACCGCGTCGGGGCGGCGGGCTGTTTGGAACGGCAGGTCGGCGTCGGATTTGACCGGCTTGACCTTGGCGATCAGCGAGTTGCGCACCCCGAAGACGGCGTCGTTGTCGACATATTCGGTGCCGTCGAAGAAGATCTCCGTCGTGATGGCGCGGTAGCCCTGCGCCCGCAGGATGAAGTGCAGATGCGCCGCCCGCCAGGAATGGCGCTTGCCGGCGCGCAGCAGGTCACCCACGGGGCCGTCATAGGGCACCGTATAGGGCTTGGGCAGCACCGTGGTGTAGTAATAGCGGCCCTGATCGTCGGCCTTGAAGATGCCGCGCAGGTCGTACTTGTCCTGCCCCTCCTCCTGGATCGGATAGGTGCCGGCGCTGTCGGCCTGCCAGGTGTCGAGGATCGCGCCCGGCAGCGGGTTCTTCAGCGTATCGCGGATCTGGCCGTGCATCAGCACCGTCACGCCCTCGCGCCCGTCGGACAGGTCCTGCCCCAGTTCCATCTTCGGCGCATTGTCGAGATAGAAGGGCCCCAGGTTCGACCCTTCGGTCGAGCCGCCCTTGGTGTTGATCATGTCGACCAGCGCCGACCAGCCAAGCACGTCGCTGAGCAGGATGAACTCGTGCCGCTCGGGCGTGGAGATCTGGCCGCAATTGTACAGGAACATGAGCGTCGCCATCCACTCGTCGTGGGTCAGCTTCGTTTCACGCGTGTAATCGTGCAGGTGATCGATCAGGTTATCGAGCAGATATTCCAGGCGGCTGCCCTTCTCGGTGTCGAACGAGTCCTTCACCCTCTGCGTCAGATTATATTCGTTGAGATCCATGGACATCCTCCCCGTTCATGGCTGTCGCGCTGTGCCCTCCTCGCGCGGCGCCAACTTCGCGAAAAGGCGCTGGCTCCGCAATGCGAAATGCGGGGGCTGCGACATCGGGTCGGGGATCTAGCGCTCGGGCAAGGTGAGGCGCTGCAGCTCCTCCCCCGACAGATCGTAGGCGATGACAAGGCCGCTGCGCGTGACGACGATGTAGTAATCTGGGCCGGCGGTCACCGCCTCGGCCGCCTCGCCGTCCGGCAGGGCGATGCTCTCAGGCAGCGGCAGGCCGGGGCCCGGGGCATTGAGGCGGGTGACCAGCACGGCTATGAGCAGGACGAACCCCACGATCATCACGCCCGCCAGCGAGATGACGAGCCATTTCAGCCAGAGAAGCTGCGGTGGCAGCTGGCCCAGCTCTTCGGAATCGTCCTGCATGCGCGTCACCTTTCAGATCGGGCCAAAGCCCCCCGCCCGGCTTGATAGGGCCCTGGCCCGCGATGTGCCAGACGAGGCCGCCCTCTCGCGCTCTCGCCTCGCCAAACTGCTGGCCGACGGCGCGGTGACGATCGACGGCGCGCCGGCCGGCTCGCCGAAGAGCGCCGTGGCCGAGGGCGCGTTGGTGGAAATCGAGATCGACGCGCCGGCAGAGGTGGAGACGGCGGCGGAGGAGATCCCGCTCGATATCGTCTTCGAGGATGACGAGCTGATCGTACTGAACAAGCCCGCCGGCATGGTCGTGCATCCCGCCCCCGGCAGCCCCGGCGGCACTCTGGTGAATGCGCTGCTGGCCCATTGCGGCGACAGCCTGGCCGGCATCGGCGGCGAAAAGCGCCCCGGCATCGTGCACAGGATCGACAAGGACACATCGGGGCTGCTCGTCGTTGCCAAGTCCGACCGGGCGCATCATGGCCTGTCGGCACAGTTTGCCGCCCACAGCGTCGAGCGCGCCTATCTGGCGCTCTGCCACGGTGTGCCCGACCAGGGCGATCCGCGGCTGCAGGGCGTGCGCGGCACCAGCTTCGAGCCGGGGGGCGTGCTGAAGATCCAGTCGCTGCTCGGCCGCCACAAGACCGACCGGCAGCGCCAGGCCGTCTCGTTCGAGCAGGGGCGCCACGCGGTGACGCGGGCGAAGGTGCTGGAGCGGTTCGGCGCGCCCGCCGCGCTGGCCCTCTGCGAATGCCGGCTGGAGACGGGGCGGACGCATCAGATCCGCGTGCATATGGCCCATGTCGGCCATGCGCTGGTGGGCGATGCCACCTATGGCGGCCGCCGCCGTGCCCCCTCCAAGGCGCTGGGCGCGGAACTGGCGGCGGCGGTGGATGCCTTCCCGCGGCAGGCGCTACATGCGGCGACCCTGGGCTTCGACCACCCGATAACTGGCGAACGGCTGACGTTTTCCGCCGAACCGCCGGAAGATCTGGCCGGTCTGCTGGCGGCACTGCGGGGCTGAACCCCACCCTAACCATCTGATCGCACGGCGATCTCCATATGGAAATCGCGGTCGGAAACCATATGGTTTCCGCGCCTCCGGCAAACCAATCTTTTTTCACTACCGGTCTTGAAAGAGAACCGGTAGCATTCCCATATCGGGTTCATGACGAATACAAGGCCCGTTTCATGCCACTGACGCACCGTTCTGACTGCCCCATCAACCTCGCCATCGAAGTGGTGGGCGACCGGTGGACGCTGCTTGTGCTGCGCGACATCATGTTCGGCGGCCGCCAGCACTTCCGCTCGCTGCTGGAAGGCTCTGAAGAGGGCATTTCTCCATCTGTTCTGGCCGAACGCCTGCAACGGCTCACCCAGGCCGGTATCCTGCGGCGCGAATGTTGCGCCACCCACCGCCAGAAGGGCTACTTTCGCCTCACCGAGATGGGCGCCGACCTTGTGCCAGTGATCGCGGCGCTGGGCGCCTGGGGCGCGCGCCACCGCGAGGCCAACCCCGAGCAGTGCGACAAAGTGCTCCAGCTCGAGCGCGGCGGACAGGATGCCTGCTGCGCGTTGAAGGCGAAATTGCTGGCCGATCAGGCGCCGGAAGCCGCCACGGGGGCCAGCGCATGACCAACGGAATAGCCAAAGGCCGCGCAAAATTGCGGGCCCAATACGAAATCTTCACCGAACAGGTGCAGGCCCCTCTTGAACAGGCCGGGCCAGCCCCCAAATCGAATGTTAATACGATAAACATGAGGGACATCTCGTGAGCACCTACGCCAACCTGCCGGCCCCCTCCCCCGAACAGGGCCTCAACCGCTACCTTCAGGAGATCCGGAAGTTTCCGCTTCTGGAGCCCGAAGAAGAGTACATGCTGGCCAAGCGCTGGGTGGATCATGAGGATACTCAGGCCGCCCACAAGATGGTCACCTCGCACCTTCGCCTCGCCGCGAAGATCGCCATGGGCTACCGGGGCTACGGCCTGCCGCAGGCAGAGGTGATCTCCGAGGCGAACGTGGGCCTCATGCAGGCCGTGAAGCGCTTCGACCCCGAGAAGGGTTTCCGCCTGGCCACCTATGCGATGTGGTGGATCCGCGCCTCGATCCAGGAGTACATCCTGAGGTCGTGGAGCCTTGTGAAGCTCGGCACCACCTCGGCGCAGAAGAAGCTCTTCTTCAACCTGCGCAAGGCCAAGGCCCGCATCGGCGCGCTCGAAGAGGGCGACCTGCGGCCCGAGAATGTCTCGCAGATCGCCCATGATCTCGGCGTGACCGAGACGGAAGTCATCTCGATGAACCGGCGCCTGTCAGGCGGCGATGCCTCGCTCAACGCCATGGTCGGCAGCGAAGGCGACAGCGCCACGCAATGGCAGGACTGGCTGGAAGACGACAGCGCCGACCAGGCCGGCGATTACGAGGAACGCGACGAGCTGGAAGCCCGGCGCGAGATGCTCGGCCAGGCGATGGACGTGCTGAACGACCGCGAGCGCGACATCCTCATGCAGCGCCGCCTGTCCGACGAGCAGGTCACGCTCGAAGATCTCTCGGGCCGCTACGGCGTCAGCCGCGAGCGCATCCGCCAGATCGAGGTGCGGGCCTTCGAGAAGATCCAATCGCGCATGCAAGAGCTCGCCAAGGGCAAAGGCATGCTGGAAGACGCGTAAGACCGGCCAGGAGCCGGGATGAGGGGCGCCGATCGGGCGCCCCTTTTTGCGTGCGGATCGCGGAGAGGGGACGCTTGCACCGTCTTTCTCCCTGTGGTGCCGCCCCCCGTCTCGGTTATGATGATTCAGAGCCGCGAGGAGCCTGCCATGTACGACCCCGACAGCCCCGAATACACCGAACCCACCCGGGATTCAGACGAGCATAAAGAGAGCCTGTGGCTTCGGCTGGTCTGGATGATCCTCATCGCCATCATGCTGCAGCTCGCCCAGACAGTGCTGGCCGTCGCGACGGTCTTCCAGTTCATCCTGATGCTCTTCAGCCGTGGCCAGCCCAACGAGCGGCTGGCGGAATTCGGCACGTCGCTGGGCATCTGGATCGCCAAGGCCGTGCGCTTTCAGACCGCCGCCAGCGAGACCCGCCCCTGGCCCTGGACGGACCTGGACTAGCCCGCCTCCTCTCAGGCTGCCGCGCCATCATAATGCGTGGCCTCTACAGCGCGAGGGTCGATGCCCTCAACGGCGTTGAGGTTGATCGCCACGATGGCCGAGCCGTCGGGCGCATCGCCGAAGCCGAAAGTCTCAATTCCGCAGGTCTTGCAGAAGCGGTGCGAGATCTTTTGGGTGTTGAACAGATATTCCGTCATCTCCCCCTCGCCCGAGAGCTGGGTGAAATTCCCCTTTGGTACGAAGGCGAAGACCGCGCCGAGCCGCTGGCAGCGCGAGCAGTTGCAGGTGACGGCGTGGTCCATATCGACATCCGCCTCGAAGCGGACGGCGCCGCATTGGCAGCTGCCTGTGACGTGAGTCAAAGCCATGGCGATTCTCCTTGGGCTGGCCGGGCGATCCTAGCCGCGGCGGGGCGCGGCGCAAACGATTTGTTCTCTATTTGTTCTTGCCCTCCTGCCCGAATGCGCGCCACCCGCTGTGGCGGCCGACTGCCGTCGCGGCGCGTGTCTTTACACTTTCGGGCCAGGGCCTAGGGTCTCCTTCGGGGTAGCATCGGGGGCGAGATGGCACGCAAATTGGGAATCCTCGGCGGCTCAGGGCTCTACGAGATCGACGGGCTGGAGAATGCCGCCTGGCAGAAGGTGGAAACGCCCTGGGGCCAGCCTTCCGATGCCTTCTTCACCGGCAGCCTCGATGGGCTGGAGCTGGCCTTCCTGCCCCGCCACGGGCGCGGCCATGTGCACAGCCCCAGCGACGTGCCCTACCGCGCCAATATCGACGCGATGAAGCGGCTGGGCGTGACAGATATCCTGTCGATCTCCGCCTGCGGAAGCTTTCGCGACGAGATGGCGCCGGGGCATTTCGTGGCCATCGACCAGTTCATCGACCGGACGGTCGCGCGCCCGTCGAGCTTCTTCGGTTCGGGCTGCGTGGCCCATGTCTCGATGGCCCATCCGGTGTGCGACCGCCTGCGCGGCGCCGCCGTCGCCGCAGCCCGGCAGGCCGGCGCGACGGTGCATGAGGGCGGCACCTACCTGGCGATGGAGGGGCCGCAATTCTCCTCCCGCGCCGAAAGCCGGATGTACCGAGAGAGCTGGGGCGCCGACATCATCGGCATGACCAACATGCCCGAGGCGAAGCTGGCCCGCGAGGCCGAGATCTGCTTCGCCACCCTCGCCATGGTCACGGATTACGACAGCTGGCACCCCGAGCACGGCTCGGTCGACATCCGCGACATCATCTCAACGCTCGCCGCCAATGCCGACCATGCCCGCAGCACGGTGGCCGCAATGCCGGGCCACCTGGATCACGCGACGCCCTGCCCCTGCGGCTGCGACCGGGCGCTGGACCATGCCGTAATGACCAAGCCCGAAGCCCGCGACCCCGAGCTTCTGGAGCGCCTGTCGGCGGTGGCGGGCCGAGTTCTGGGCTGAACGGCGGGTGAAGGGACTTTCAATTTTGCAACCTCAGGCGGCCTTAATGACCGATATTCGCCAGTACATCCGTACAATTCCCGACTTCCCGCATGAGGGCATCCTGTTTCGGGACGTGACGACCCTGTTTCTCCATCCCGACGGGATGCGCGAGGCGATCGACCAGCTTCTGGAGCCCTATCGCGGCGAGAAGATAGACGTCGTGGCGGGGCTGGAGGCACGTGGCTTCATCCTTGGCGGCGCCATCGCCTACCAGCTCGGGCTGGGCTTCGTGCCGATCCGCAAGGCAGGCAAGCTGCCGGGTGCGGTGCTGTCACAGGCCTACCAGCTGGAATACGGCGAGGCGGTGATGGAGGTGCATGACGATGCAGTGCAGCCGGGCCAGCGTGTGCTGCTGGTGGACGACCTGCTGGCGACCGGCGGCACGGCGGAGGCCGGCATTCGTCTGATCGAGAAGATGGGCGGCGAGGTGATGGGCTGCGGCTTCCTCATCGACCTGCCGGACCTGGGCGGACGGGCGAAGCTGGAAGGGCTGGGCATGAAGGTGCATGCGCTGACAGCGTTCGAGGGGGAGTGAACGGGGTGGCGGGCTGAAGCCGGCCTTACGGGAGAGGCACTCCCAAAGATGCGCGCTTCGCCGAGGCCGCTCCGTACTTCGCCCGGAATCAAGCCGCAGGCGCCGGGCGAGCGTCGGCTCACCTTCCCCTCCCTGCCCTCTCCCCCTACCCTCGCGCCATGCTCGACCGTCTAGAACTCTTCCTCATCCTCGCGCGCACCCGGCATTTCGGGCGGGCGGCGGAGGAGGCCGGGATCACGCAGCCGTCTCTCTCGGCCGCAATCCGGCAGCTGGAGAACCAGCTTGGCGTCGTGCTCGTCAACCGCGGCTCGCGCTTCCAGGGGCTGACGCCCGAGGGGGAGCAGGTGCTGAGCTGGGCGCGGCAGCTGACCGGCGACGTACGCGCCATGAAGGCGGAGCTGCGGGCCGCCCGTGAAGGGCTGACGGGGCGGCTCCACCTCGCCGTCATCCCCACCGCGCTCACCGCCGCCGCGCGGCTCTCCGCCGCCATTGCGGCGAAGCATCCCGGCCTGAAGCTCACGATCACCTCTGCCTCCTCCAGCGACATCCTCGCCGGGCTGGAGGACCTGACCATCGATGTCGGCCTCACCTATCTGGGCAACGAGCCCCTCGGCCGCGCCCGCACCCTGCCGCTCTATGAAGAACGCTACGTGCTGGTCACACGGCAGGACGACGCTCCCGGCACCGAAACCCTGCCCTGGGCCGAGCTGGCGGAGATGAACCTCTGCCTGCTGACGCCGGATATGCAGAACCGCCGCATCATCGACGGCCATCTCGGCGAGGCGGGCATCGCCGCCAGCCCGCAGGTAGAGACGAACTCCACGATCACGCTGATCGCGCATGTCCTCTCCGGCGGCTGGGCGACGATCCTGCCCCTGCGCGCGGCCGAGGCCTTTCTGGCCACCGGGCCGCTGAAGGCCACGCCGCTGGTAGAGCCGGATGCGCATCACCAGGTCGGGCTGGTCTATGCACCGCGCGAGCCGCAGCCGCCGCTGGTGCGGGCGTTTCTCGATATGGCGAAGGGGTTCGTTGATTGAGAGGATGGAGGGGGCGCTGCCCCCGCCTGCGGCCCCCCGGGATATTTCCAGAAAAGCGAGGCTCGATAGGGAGCGCCTATCGTTTGACTGATCTGCGATATTGATTTGGCGCCCAATCGGGCGGAGGGTCGTCCTGTATATTCGACGGGGCGCCCCATGACTGACACGACCTCGCCGGCAGACCTGCAGTCGCGGCTCGCCGAGATCCTTGCCGAGCATCAGGCGCTCGAAGGGCCGCTTTTGCCTATTCTTCACAGCGTGCAGGCCGAATGGGGCTATGTGCCCAAGGCGGCGGTGCCCGTGATCGCGCAGGGGCTGAACATCAGCCGAGCCGAAGTGCATGGCGTCGTCTCCTTCTACCACGATTTCCGCAAGGCCCCCGCCGGCACGCATACGCTGCGCATCTGCCGGGCCGAGGCCTGCCAGGCCCAGGGCGGCGCGGGGCTGCAGGAGCTGGCGCAGGAACGGCTCGGTATCGGCTGGCACGAGACCTCCGCCTCGGGCGGCGTGACGCTGGAGCCGGTTTACTGCCTTGGCCTTTGCGCCTGCGGGCCGGCGGCGATGGTGGATGACAAGGTGCATGGCAACCTCACGCGCGAGCGGTTTCTGGCGCTGATCGAAGGGCTGGGCGCATGAAGATCTGGCTCTCGCAGGATGCCGCCGCCCGGGCGCTCGGCGCCGATGAGGTCGCGGAGGCGCTGGCCTCCGCAGCTTCGGAGCGCGGCGTGGAGCTGGAGCTTGTCCGCACCGGCAGCCGCGGCATGGTCTGGCTGGAGCCGATGGCCGAGGTGGAGGTGGCGGGCGTGCGCCATGCCTTCGGGCCCTTGGAGCCCGGCGATGCCGAGGCGCTGCTCGCCGGGACCTGCGAGAAGGGCCAGGGCCCGACGGAGGAGATCCCCTTCTTCGCCGCGCAGACCCGGCTGACCTTCGCGCGCTGCGGCGTGATCGACCCGCTCTCGCTTGAGGACTACCGCGCGCACGGCGGCCTCGCGGCGCTGGAGCGCGCGCGCGCCATCGGCGCCGAGGCGGTGCTGGAGGAGGTGATGACCTCAGGCCTGCGCGGGCGCGGCGGCGCGGGCTTTCCCGCCGGCATCAAGTGGACGACGGTGGCGAAGGCGCAGGCCGACCGCAAGTACATCGTCTGCAATGCCGACGAGGGCGACAGCGGCACCTTCGCCGACCGGATGCTGATGGAGGGCGACCCCTTCACGCTGATCGAGGGCATGGCCATCGCCGGGCTCGCCTGCAACGCGCATAAGGGCTACATCTACATCCGCAGCGAGTATCCCGATGCGATCCGCGTGCTGGGCGAAGCGCTGCGCATCGCGCGGGGCGCGCAGGTGCTGGGGACCGGCTTCGACATCGAGCTGCGCGTCGGCGCCGGGGCTTACGTGTGCGGCGAGGAGACCTCGCTACTCAATTCCCTCGAAGGCAAGCGCGGCGTCGTGCGGGCCAAGCCACCGCTGCCGGCGCTCGAGGGCGCCTTCGGCGCGCCGACGCTGGTGAACAACGTGCTCACGCTGGCCTCGGTGCCGGCGGTGCTGACGGGGGGCGGCGCGGCCTATGCGGGCTACGGCGCCGGCAAATCGAAGGGCACGATGCCGATCCAGATCGCCGGCAACGTGGCGAGGGGGGGGCTCTTCGAGGCGCCCTTCGGCATGAGCCTCGGCGAGCTGGTGGAAGAGATCGGCGGCGGCACCCGCTCCGGCGCGCCGGTGAAGGCGGTGCAGGTGGGCGGCCCCTTGGGCGCCTACTTCCCCCCCGCCCTCTTTGACACGCCCTTCACCTATGAAGATTTCGACGCGGCGGGCGGGCTGATCGGCCATGCCGGCATCGTGGTCTTCGACGACAGCGCCGACATGGTGGCGCAGGCCCGCTTCGCAATGGAGTTCTGCGCGGTGGAAAGCTGCGGCAAGTGCACCCCCTGCCGGGTCGGCGCCGTGCGCGGGGTGGAGACCATCGATCGCATCGCGAACGGCGACGCCGCCGCGCTGCCGCTGCTGGAAGATCTCTGCAACACCATGAAGCTCGGCTCGCTCTGTGCGCTGGGGGGCTTCACGCCCTACCCGGTGATGAGCGCCGTGCGGCACTTCCCCGAAGAATTTCAGCTCGCGCGGGAGGCGGCGGAATGAGCGACAAGGTCAAAGGCCCCGCCTCCTACTTCCCCTCCATCGAGGCGAAATACGGCAAGCCCATCGATCACTGGATGGGCACGCTCGACGGTGCCGGCGAGAAGACACACATGGACCATGTGACCTGGCTGAAGTCCGAGTTCGGCATGGGCCACGGCCACGCCAACGCCCTCGTCGCCGCCTGGCGCGCCGGGCGGGAAAAAGGCTGAGCCGTGCGTACCCTCGGTCGATCCATGGAACTCTACTTCATTGACGGTGACCCGAATGGGATGCTCACCGCAGAAGTGTTCAACTGGACGGGCCATATTCTCATGGCCCCAAGAACGCGAATCCGCGAAGCTCTGACACGCCGGGAGGCGAGCTATTCGGGCGTTTACCTTCTCATTGGCGAAGATGAAGGCCGAACGAAAATCTATATCGGCGAGTCTGACAATATCGCACGGCGCATCGGCCAACATGATGTCGCCAAAGATTGGTGGACGTCAGCCGTGATCATCGTCTCGGCGGCCAATACGCTCCACAAGGCTCATGCAGCATATCTTGAATCTCGACTCGTCGAGATTGCTTCGGACGTGGGCCGCTATGACGTCGACAACCGGAACGCTCCGTCGCGTGCCAGCTTGCCGGAAGCTGCAGTGGCTAACATGGAGGCGTTCCTAGAGAACATTCTCATGGTGCTGCCAGCGCTAAGAATTGACGGCTTCTTGAGTCGCAAGCGGCGGTCCAAGGAAATTGCTGACGAACGCCTTCCGGGCGACCCCGAGTTCGAGATGGGTCAAAAGTCGACCGGCATCAATGCAAGAGCACTGTTGAGCGACGGTGAATTTGTGGTTCTTGCTGGCTCGCAAGCGCGCCATGAGTGGGTCGGGATTCCGTCAGGATATCAGACGCTCTACGCCGAACTCGTCGACCAAGGGGTTCTAGGCCCCCAAACAGGCGACAAACGCTTGTTCCTGGACAACTACGCATTCTCCAGCCCGAGTGCTGCAGCAGCCGTCATTCTGGGCCGCGCGGCAAATGGCACGACGGAGTGGAAAGCTAAAGGCACTTCTCAAACCTACAAGGCTTGGGAAGCAGCTCAACTCATTGCAGAGGTGGCAGAATGAAAGACTTCATCATCCCCGATGACGGCCCCTTCTCCACCCGCGACATGGGCACGCCCGCCAAGCAGGGCGCGCCGGTCACACTGACGATCGACGGCTTCGAGGTCACCGTGCCCGAGGGCACCTCTGTCATGCGCGCCGCCGCCGAGGCGGGCATCTCGGTGCCGAAGCTCTGCGCCAGCGACAATCTCGAGGCCTTCGGCTCCTGCCGGATGTGCCTCGTCGAGATCGAGGGCCGGCGCGGCACCCCCGCCTCCTGCACGACGCCGGTGGCCGAGGGCATGGTGGTGCAGACCGAGACGCCGCAGATCCGCCAGCTGCGCAAGGGGGTCATGGAGCTCTACATCTCCGACCACCCGCTCGATTGCCTGACCTGCGCCGCCAATGGCGATTGCGAGCTGCAGGACACCGCCGGCGCCGTCGGCCTGCGCGACGTGCGCTACAAACCCGGTGAGAACCACTACGACCCCGCGGGCATCGGCGCCCGCAGCCAGGCCGAGGCGCATTGGCGCGCGCCCGAGGCCGACGCGAACCCCAAGTACATCCCCAAGGATGAATCGAACCCCTATTTCACCTACGACCCGGCCAAGTGCATCGTCTGCTCGCGCTGCGTGCGGGCCTGCGAAGAGGTGCAGGGCACCTTCGCGCTGACCATTGAGGGCCGGGGCTTCGACAGCCGCGTCTCCTTCGGCGATGCCGGGGCGGATGTCTTCTCGTCTGACTGCGTCTCCTGCGGGGCCTGCGTGCAGGCCTGCCCGACGGCGACGCTGCAGGAGAAGAGCATCGCCGAGCTCGGCACGCCCGACCGCAAGGTCATCACCACCTGCGCCTATTGCGGCGTCGGCTGCTCGTTCGAGGCGCATATGCGCGGCGATCAGGTCGTGCGGATGGAGCCCTACAAGCACGGCAAGGCCAACCGGGGCCATAGCTGCGTGAAGGGCCGCTTCGCCTATGGCTATGCCAATCACGCCGAGCGCATCACCGAGCCGATGATCCGCGACAGCATCGACGAGCCCTGGCGCGTGGTGAGCTGGGAGGAGGCCATCGCCTTCTCCGCCACCAAGCTGCGCGGCCTGCAGGAGAGCCACGGGAAAGAGGCCATCGGCGTCATCACCTCCTCGCGCTGCACCAACGAGGAGACCTACCTCGTGCAGAAGCTGGCGCGCGCCGTCTTCCACAACAACAACACCGACACCTGCGCCCGCGTTTGCCACTCGCCCACGGGTTACGGCCTGAAGACCGCCTTCGGCACCTCGGCCGGCACGCAGAACTTCGACAGCGTCGAGCACACCGATTGCGCCATCGTCATCGGTGCCAACCCGACCGACGGCCACCCCGTCTTCGCCAGCCGCCTCAAGAAGCGGCTCCGGCAGGGCGCCGGGCTTATCGTGATCGACCCGCGCCGCATCGACCTCGTGCGATCGCCCCATATCAAGGCCGCGCATCACCTCGCCCTCCGCCCCGGCACCAATGTCGCCGTGCTCACCGCGCTGGCGCATGTGATCGTGACCGAGGGCCTGATGGACGAGGCCTTCATTCGCGAGCGCTGCGACTGGGACGAGTTCCTCGCCTATGCCGAGTTCGTCAGCGAAGAGCGGCACTCCCCCGAGGCCGTGGAAGCCAACACCAGCGTCCCCGCCGCGACGATCCGCGAGGCGGCCCGGATGTATGCCTCCGCCCCCAACGGCTCGATCTACTACGGGCTCGGCGTGACGGAGCATAGCCAGGGCTCGACCACCGTCATGGCCATCGCCAATCTCGCGATGCTCACCGGCAATATCGGCCGGCCCGGCGTGGGGGTGAACCCGCTGCGCGGCCAGAACAACGTGCAGGGCTCCTGCGACATGGGGAGCTTTCCCAACGAGTTCCCCGGCTACCGCCATGTCAGCGACGATACCGCCCGCGGTATCTTCGAGCAGGCCTGGGGGGTGGAGCTGGAGTCCGAGCCCGGCCTGCGCATCCCCAACATGCTCGACGAGGCGGTCAACGGCCGCTTCAAGGGCATCTACATCCAGGGCGAGGACATCCTGCAATCCGACCCCGACACCAAGCATGTCGCGCGCGGCCTGAAGGCGATGGACTGTGTCATCGTGCAGGATCTCTTCCTGAACGAGACGGCCAATTACGCCCATGTCTTCCTGCCCGGCTCGACCTTCCTCGAGAAGGACGGCACGTTCACCAACGCCGAGCGCCGCATCAACCGCGTGCGCGAGGTGATGAAGCCCAAGAACGGCTATGCCGACTGGGAGATCACCCAGCTTCTGGCCAACGCCATGGGCGGCAACTGGCACTACACCCATCCCTCCCAGGTGATGGACGAGATCGCCTTCACCACCCCGGGCTTCGCCGGCGTCAATTACGAGATGCTGGAAGAGCGCGGCTCCGTCCAATGGCCCTGCAACGACGCGGCGCCCGAGGGCTCGCCCGTGATGCACGTGGATGGCTTCGTGCGGGGCAAGGGCCAGTTCATCCACACCGAATACGTGGCGACGGATGAGAAGACCGGGCCCCGCTTCCCGCTGCTGCTCACCACGGGCCGCATTCTCAGCCAGTACAACGTCGGCGCCCAGACCCGGCGGACGGAGAACGTGCGCTGGCACGAGGAGGACCGGCTGGAGATCCACCCCTTCGACGCCGAGAACCGCGGCCTGAAGAGCGGCGACTGGGTGCGCCTCGCCTCCCGTTCCGGCGAGGTCTCGCTGCGCGCCGAGGTGACGGACCGGGTGGCGCCGGGCGTGGTCTACACCACGTTCCACCACCCCTCGACGCAGGCCAACGTGGTGACGACCGACTATTCCGACTGGGCGACGAATTGCCCGGAATACAAGGTCACGGCGGTGCAGGTCGGCGCCTCGAACGGGCCGACGGATTGGCAGGAGAGCTACGAGGCCGAGGCCGAGCTGGCCCGCCGCATCCTGCCGGCGGCCGAATAGCCATGGCGCTGCCGCCGGTCAGCCGCGTCGTCGCCGGGCGCCCCCTCGCCGAGGAGGTGCCCGTCGCGCTCGTCTTCAACGGCACGACGCAGGCGGTGATGATGGCGACCCCGGCCGACATCGAGGACTTCGCCACCGGCTTCGCGCTGACGGAGGGGCTGGCGGCGCGGGAAGAGATCGGCGAGGTCGAGGTCATCGCCCAGCCGAACGGCCTCGAAGCCCGCCTCTGGCTGCCGAAAGAGCGCGCCGCCGCCCTCGCCGCCCGCCGCCGCGCCATGGCTGGCCCGGTGGGCTGCGGCCTCTGCGGCATCGACTCGCTGGAGCAGGCGGTGCGCCCTCTGCCCCGGCTGCCGGAGGGCGGCATCACCATGAGCCCCGTCCAAGCGGCGGGTGCGCTCGACGCGCTTCGCCAGCTGCAACCCCTGCATGACGAGACCCGCGCTGTGCACGCCGCCGGCTTCTGGCTGCCGAACAAGGGCGTTTTGCTGGCGCGCGAGGATGTCGGCCGCCACAACGCGCTCGACAAGCTCATCGGCGCGCTCCTGCGCTCCGGTCTCACCGCCGCCGAGGGCGCTCTCATCGTCACCTCGCGGCTCTCGGTCGAGATGGTGCAGAAGGCGGTGATGGCGGGCGCGCCGATCCTCGTTTCTGTCTCCGCTCCCACCGCCCATGCGGTGCGACTCGCCGAAGAGGCGGGGCTCACGCTGATCAGCCGCGCCGGCGGCACGCTCACCGCCTATAGCCATTCCCACCGTCTTCACGAGGGCGCCCATGCAAGCTGAGAAGCTCGTCCGCATGACCAACCAGATCGCCACCTTCTTCGCCACCCAGCCGCAGGGCGACCCGGCAGAGCGCACGGCGGGCCACCTGCGCGACACCTGGTCCCCCCAGATGCGCCGCGATCTCAAGAGCCTGCTCGCGGAAGGCGGCGAGGGCCTCTCGCCCATCGCGAAGGACGCCGCGGGCCGGCTGGCCTAAGAGGGGGCCCTGCCCCCGCTGCCTTCGGCAGCCCCCCGGAGTATTTTGAAGAAAGCGAGAACAAGGAAGCGCGCCCCACACCGACCGCTCACTTCGAGCTCGACGTGGAGCGCGCCCTTTGCGGCTGCCGGCAACCTGCCTGTCCCGCGAGTCGGAGCTTGACGGATCTTGGTTAGCAAGGCGTGAACTGCTCTCGCTTACTTCAAAATACTCTCGGGGGGTCCGGGGGGCAGACGGCCCCCCGGCCTCTGAACCCGCGAACCCGCCTATATCGGCAGCGCCACCGTCGACTTGATCTCCTCCATCGAGAGGAGCGCGGTCACGTTGTGGATTTTCACCTCCGAGATCAGCGCCTGGTAGAAGGCGTCGTAAGCGCGGGCGTTCTTCACGCGCACCTTTAGAATGTAGTCGATATCGCCCGCCAGCCGGTGCGCCTCCTGCACCTCGGGGCGCTCGCGGAGAGCCTTCAGGAAGCGCTGTTGCCACTCGGCCTCGTGCTCGGCCGTGCGGATCAGCACGAAGAAGCAGGCCTCGAAGCCAAGTGCCTCGGCATCCACCAGCGCCACCTGGGCGCCGATGATGCCAGCCTCCTTCATCTTGCGAATGCGGTTCCAGACTGGGGTCTTCGACGAGCCGATGGCGCGGGCGATCTCCTCCAGCGGGCGGGAGGCATCGCGCTGCAATTCCGAGAGGATTTTCCTGTCGATCTCGTCAATGCGGACAGACATTCCGGCTGACCTCCCAAGCTAGGACATCCGGCCTGCGGGGCACCCCGGCCGGGAAGGGCGTTCTTATTTCCTCGCAGACATGGCGCCGAATTGGAACAGGGTTCTATATTCGGGGCCAGACAACGGAGACGCCGCAATGCAGCACTTCCCGATCTTCCTCGATCTCGACGCCCGCCGCGTGCTTGTCGCCGGCGGCGGCGAGACGGCCCTCGCCAAGCTCCGGCTGATCCTGAAAACGACGGCGCAGGTCGAGGTCTTCGCCGAAGAGGCCAAGCCAGAGCTGCACCGCCTCGCCCGCGCCGGCAAGCTGACGCTGCACACCCGCAGGATGACGGCAGAAGACGCACAGGGCGCCGCCCTCATCTACGCCGCCGAGGACGATGCCGCGCGGGATGGCGAGACGGCGCGGCTCGGTCGCGCGGCGAGCGTGCTCGTCAATGTCGTCGACGATCTGCACGGCTCCGATTTCATCACCCCCGCCATGGTCGACCGCGATCCGGTCACCATCGCCATCGGCACCGAGGGCGCAGCCCCGGTGCTGGCGCGGATGATCAAGGAAGATCTCGAAGCCCGCCTGCCCTCCGAGCTTGGGCTGATGGCCCGCGTCGGCAAGGCGTTTCGCAGCTTTGCAGACCAGCTTCCCATGGGCCGCAAACGCCGCGACTTCTGGGCGGAGTATTATCAGCAGGTTGGCCCGCGCCTGGCCGAGGGCGGCGCCGCCGCGCTGGAAGGCGGGCTGCACGCCCTACTCGCCAAGCACGAGCATGCGGCCGAGCGGCCCGGCCATCTCGACCTCGCCGGCTACGGCCCGGGCGACCCGGAGCTGATGACGCTGGCCGCCCGCAAGGCGCTCGACGCCGCCGATCTGGTGATCCACGCCCCCGGCACCCCCGATGCGGTGCTGGAGCTGGCGCGCCGCGAGGCGATCCGCGTTGAGGCCAGCGATATCGAGGCCGCGGCCGCCCGCGCCGGGCGCGCTGTGCAGCGCGGTCGTCAGGTGATCTGGCTGGAGCCGGGCGCCCCGGCTGCCGAGGGCGCGCTGGCCCGGCGGCTCTCCGCTGCCGGCTGGTCGTTCCACCTGATCCCCGGTATCGCCGCCCTGCCCGCGCATGGCCCTGCCGCCAACCAGCCTGACTACCCCAAAACGAGAGACACCGCCCGATGAGCCGCCGCTTCACTCCCAAGGTCGTCACCGCCAACGCCCTTCTGGAGGGCGATGCCGTCTGGCTGCGCGCCGATGGCGGCTGGAGCCGCGAGATGCACGAGGCGCAGCTCTTCGAGGAGGAGGAGCTGGCCAACGAGGCCCTGCGCCACGCCCTCACCCAGCCCGACCTCGTCGTCGGCGCCTACCTTGCCGACGCCAAATCCGGCCCCGAGGGCCCGGTACCGACCCATTTTCGCGAGGAGTTCCGCACGCACGGGCCCTCGAACTACCCACACGGCAAGCAGGCGGAGGCCTGATTCATGTATCGCTATAATGACTTCGACGATGCCTTCGTGCGCAGCCGCGTCGCCCAGTTCCGCGGCCAGGTCGAGCGGCGGATCGACGGCTCGCTGACGGAAGACGAGTTCAAGCCGCTGCGGCTGATGAACGGCCTCTACCTGCAGCTGCACGCCTACATGCTGCGCGTGGCCATCCCCTACGGCACGCTGCGGTCCGACCAGATGCGCCAGCTCGCCATGATCGCCGAGCGCTGGGACAAGGGCTACGGCCACTTCACCACCCGGCAGAACATCCAGTTCAACTGGCCGAAGCTGAAGGACGTGCCCGACATTCTGGAGGCGCTGGCCGATGTCGAGATGCATGCCATTCAGACCTCGGGCAACACGATCCGCAACGTGACGGCGGACCATTTCGCCGGCGCCGCCGCCGACGAGATCGAAGACCCGCGCCCGGTGGCCGAGCTCCTGCGGCAATGGTCGACCGACCATCCGGAATTCCAGTTCCTGCCCCGAAAGTTCAAGATCGCCATCACCGGCAGCCCGAATGATCGCGCCGTGGTGAAGGCGCATGACATCGGCCTTCGCATGGTGCGCAATGCGGCGGGCGAGCCCGGCTTCGAGGTGCTGGTGGGCGGCGGCCTTGGCCGGACGCCGATGATCGGCCAGGTGGTGCGGGAATTCCTGCCGAAGGAAGACCTCTTACCCTATTGCGAGGCCATCGTCGGCGTTTACAACCTGCTTGGCCGGCGCGACAACAAGTACAAGGCGCGCATCAAGATCACCGTGCACGAGAACGGCATCGACAAGATCCGCGAGCTGGTCGAGGCGAAGTTCCTGCAAACGCGCGAGGCCTTTGGCGGCGCCGATCAGGAATTGCTTGCCGAGATCGAGGAGGCGTTCGCTCCCCCGTCCTTCCGGACGGTCTCGCCCGAGGCCTATGAGGCCGCGCGAGAGGCTGACCCGGTGTTCCGCGCCTGGGCGGATACGAACCTCGCCGACCACAAGGCCGAGGGCCATACCATCGTCACCATCAGCCTCAAGAAGCACGGCGCCACGCCGGGCGACGCGACGGCCGAGCAGATGCGCGTGATGGCCGAGCTGGCCGACCTTTACAGCTACGGCGAGCTGCGCATCAGCCACGAGCAGAACGTCATCCTGCCGCATGTCGCCAAGGGCGACCTGCCGGCGCTGCATTCGGCGCTGAAGGCAGTGGACCTCGCCACGGCGAACCTCGGCCTCATCAGCGACATCATCGCCTGCCCCGGCATGGATTACTGCTCGCTCGCCACGGCCCGCTCGATCCCCATCGCGCAGGAGATCGCCGAGCGCTTCGACGAGCTGAAGCTGGAGCACGATATCGGCGAGCTGAAGCTGAAGATCTCGGGCTGCATCAACGCCTGCGGGCACCACCATGTCGGCCATATCGGCATCCTCGGGCTCGACCGGGCGGGGGTGGAGAATTACCAGATCACCCTCGGCGGCGATGCCACCGAGACAGCCTCGATCGGCGAGCGCGCCGGCCCCGGCTTTCCCGCCGAGGAGATCACGGGCGCCATCGAGCGGCTCGTGCTTGGCTATCTCGATGTGCGCGAGGGGCCGGAGGAGACCTTCCTGCAGGCCTATCGCCGGCTCGGCCCCGCGCCCTTCAAGGCCGCGCTCTATCCGGACACCAAAGATGCCGCTTGATACCCCCATCGGCGAGCGGGTTGACGCGCTGAACAATCGCTATCGCCACCATTCGGCGACGGCGGTTCTGGAGCACGCGCTGCGAGACCCGCAGGTCGGCCGCGTGGCGCTCGTCTCGTCCTTCGGGGCGGAATCGGTGGTGCTGCTGCACATGGTGGCGACGCATCAGCGCGACCTGCCGGTGCTGTTCATCGACACCGAGATGCTCTTCCCCGAGACGCTCGCCTACCAGAAGGAGCTCTCCGAGCGGCTGCATCTGACCAACGTGCAGGTCATCAAGGCGACCGAGGAGGAGATCGCCAAGCGCGACCCCTTCGGCCTGCTGCACAAGGCGAATACCGACGCCTGCTGCGACCTGCGCAAGACCGTGCCGCTGGAAGACGCGCTCTCCGCCTATGGCTCGTGGATCACCGGCCGCAAGCGCTACCAGGGCGGCCAGCGGGTGACGCTGAACTTTTTCGAAGAAGAAGACGGCAAGCGCATCAAGATCAACCCGCTCGCCCATTGGACTCCGAAAGACGTGCAGGAGTATATCGCCGAGAACCGTCTGCCCCGGCATCCGCTGGTCGCGCAGGGCTACCCCTCGATCGGCTGCGCGCCCTGCACCAGCCGCGTCGCCGAGGGGGAAGACCCGCGCGCCGGGCGCTGGCGCGGGCAGGACAAGGATGAATGCGGCATCCATTTCATCGGCGGCAAGATGGTCCGCGGCAAGGAAGCGCCCGGTGAGATGCCCCGTGCCGAGATGTCGCCCGATGGCGTCGAGGTGCTGACCACCGAGCCGGCCCAGCCGGTCGCCGCCCAAGTTGATAAGACCGTCGCCGAGACGGCAGAGGAGAGCCAGATGAACGTTATCGTCACCGACACAGGCTTCGCGCCCGACAGCTTCAATGCCGAGCCGCTGGACCTTGGGTCGGACACCGATCTCGCCAATCTGCCCGAGCATTGGGAGCAGGCGGCGATGATCCGCATCGCCTTCCCCTCATTCAGCGACGGGCGCGGCTTCACCCTGGCCCGCGGACTGCGGGCGAAGGGCTTTGAAGGTCGCCTGCGCGCCCAGGGGCACGTGATCGCCGACCAATATGCCATGGCGCGCCGGGCCGGGTTCGACGATGTCGAGATCTCGCCGGAGCTTGCCGAGCGTCAGCCCGAAGAGCAATGGCTGGCCAGGGCCGACTGGCGGGCGCATGATTACCAGGCGCGCCTGCGCGGCCGCCCCGCCGCCTGAGCCGACCCATCCTGGAGAGAGCCCGAAGGCCAGGGCAGCCGCCCCGACAGACCGAGAGAGCCATGACCGATCAGACCGCCGCCAAAGCCGAAGCCCAATCCGCCACGCAGCCGACCAAGGCCAAGATGACCCTGCCCGACGCGCAGACCGTCACCTCGGTGCGCCATTACACCGACCGTCTGTTCGCCTTCCGCGTGACGCGGCCGGCGAGCCTGCGCTTTCGCTCGGGCGAGTTCGTGATGATCGGCCTGATGGGCGACAACGGCAAACCGCTGCTGCGGGCGTATTCCATCGCCTCGCCTTCGTGGGACGAAGAGCTGGAGTTCTACTCGATCAAGGTGCAGGACGGCCCGCTGACGTCGAAGCTGCAGCACATCCAGCCGGGCGACCAGGTGATCCTGCGCCCCAAGCCCGTGGGCACGCTGGTGCATGACGCGCTCCTGCCCGGCAAGCGGCTCTACCTCTTCTCGACGGGTACGGGCTTCGCCCCCTTCGCCTCGCTCCTGCGCGACCCCGAGACCTACGAGCGCTTCGACGAGGTCATCATGACCCACACCTGCCGCGAGGTCGAGGAGCTGACCTATGGCCGCGAGCTGATCGAAGGGCTGAAGAGCGACGAGCTGATGCAGGAGCTTCTGGGCGAGGGGCTGAACAAGCTGAAGTACTACCCCACGACGACCCGCGAAGAGAGCGCCAAGATGGGCCGCATCACGACGCTGATCGAGAACGGAGAGCTGTTCGAGGATCTGGGTGTGCCGCCGCTCAACCCCGAGACGGACCGCGCGATGATCTGCGGGAGCCTGGCGTTCAACGTCGATCTCAAGGCGCTGCTGGAGAAGGCGGGCCTGCGCGAGGGCGCCAATTCGGAGCCGCGCGAGTTTGTGGTGGAGAAGGCCTTCGTGGGCGAAGGGGTTTAGGCGCGGCGTCCGGTAGTGGCGGGGTGAACCCCGCCGCGGGTCACGACGTCAGGACGGACCGGCCCCGCGACGGTGGGTTTGTGACCCACCCTCCCCCGCCAGCCACAAGCGTCCCCCTTCGCACGCCGGCCCGCGGGCTCGCGCCTGCGCGTCGGCCCGACGGCCTTTGATTCCGCGCGAGGGGAGAGAGCGGCATCGTTGCAGCATGGTGGGTTACAAACCCACCCTACGGCGCGCATCCCCGGAACCGGCCTCACCCCCAAACCCTTGATCCCCGCGCCCTCCCCGGTCCAGCATCGCCCCCATGCTCTGGATCGCCCTCGCCGCCGCCGCCGCCTTCGCCCTGCTCGCAATCACCTGGCTGATCCTGCGCCCTGCATGGATGGGCCTGTCAGGCCGGACGATGTGGGACTGGATCAGCCTGCTCGCCGTGCCCAGCATGGTGGCGCTCGCCACCGCGCTCCTCACCGCCGCGCAGTTCCGCATCGAGCAGGAACGCGCCGCCGAGGAGGCGCTGCTCAGCTATGTTGACCGGATCAGCAATCTCGTCCTCGCCCGGCCGGAGGGGCTTGATGCCGCCGGTGCCGCAGTGGCGCGGGCGCAGACCGATGTGATCCTGCACCTGCTGGAAGGCGAACGGGCCGGGCGGGCGCTGTCGTTCTTGGCCGAGCTGGAGGTGCTGGGGATCGTGCGCCCGCCCTTGGAGGAGCGCGCGCTGTCGGGGGCCGACCTGAAGGGGCTCGACCTGACCGGAGCGGATCTCGAGGGCTCGGACCTCGCTGGTGCCGAACTGGAAGAGGCCGTTCTGATGGGAGCCGACCTTGAATCCGCCGATCTGACGGGCGCCGATTTCAAGGATGCCGACCTGAGGGGCGCGGAGCTTGGCCATGCCCGTCTGCAGCGCGCCGATCTCGACCATGCCGACCTGCGCGGCGCCGATCTGCATCTCGCCGAAGGGCTGACGCGGGCGCAGATCGCGCTCGCCTGCCTCGATACCTCCACCCGCCTGCCCGACGATCTGGCCCGCCCCGAAGGCGGGGGCCGCCGCTGCACCGGGCGCGCCGAGATGGCGGAGCCGCTCTTTATCGCGGGAGAGGACGACGACGAAGATGACGAAGAGGATGACGATTGAGCCCGCCGCCGGAGGCTGAGCGGGCGAGGCAGCTTATCGCCGCCCCGCCGCAATCGCCTAGCTGATCTTCGTCAGCAGCTCTTCGACGCTCTTCTTCGCGTCGCCGTAGAGCATCCGCGTGTTGTCCTTGTAGAAGAGCGGGTTCTCGATGCCCGAGTAGCCCGTGCCCTGCCCGCGCTTCGAGACGATGACGTCCTTGGCCTTCCACACTTCCAGCACCGGCATGCCGGCGATGGGGGAATTGGGGTCGTCCTGCGCGGCGGGGTTCACGATGTCATTGGAGCCGATGACGATGGCGACGTCCGTCGAGGGGAAGTCGTCATTGATCTCGTCCATCTCCATGACGATGTCGTAGGGCACCTTCGCCTCGGCCAGGAGCACGTTCATGTGCCCCGGCAGGCGGCCCGCGACGGGGTGGATGGCGAAGCGCACCTCTTTCCCCTTGGCGCGCAGGCGGCGCGTCAGCTCCGCCACCGGCTGCTGGGCCTGGGCGACGGCCATGCCGTAGCCGGGGATGATGATCACGCTGTCGGCCTCTTCGAGCAGGTTGGCCACGGCATCGACATCCGTCGCCACCATCTCGCCCTCGACCTCCTGCGCGGGGCCAGAGGTGCCGCCGAAGCCGCCGAGGATCACCGAGATGAACTTCCGGTTCATCGCCTTGCACATGATGTAGCTCAGGATCGCCCCGGAGGAGCCGACGAGCGCCCCCGTCACGATCAGCAGGTCATTGCCCAGCGTGAAGCCGATCGCCGCCGCCGCCCAGCCGGAATAGCTGTTCAGCATCGACACGACGACGGGCATGTCGGCGCCGCCGATGCCCATGATCAGGTGCCAGCCGATGAAACCGGCGAGCAGCGCCACCAGCACCATCGTCCAGAGCCCGGCGCCCGAGACGAACATGATGCCGAGGATCAGGCAGAGCACGGCGGCCGCCAGGTTCAGCATATGGCCGCCCGGCAGCTTGCTCGGCTTGCCGTTCACCCGGCCGGCGAGCTTGCCGAAGGCGACGACGGAGCCGGTGAAGGTGACCGCGCCGATGAAGATGCCAAGGGCCACCTCGACATGGAAGATGTTCAGCTCGACCGCATCCTTCATCCAGAGCTTGACGCCAAAGGCCGTCAGCTCTTTCTGCGCGATCAGTATCTGCGGGTCAGACCCGGCAAGCTGCAGCTCCTGTACGCGGCTCAGCATGATGTCGGCGGAGAGGCCGATGAACACCGCGGCGAGGCCGACGAAGCTGTGCAGCGCCGCAACGAGCTGCGGCATCTCCGTCATCTGCACGCGGCCCGCCACCATGTATCCGGCGAAGGAGCCTGCCGCGATGGCGATCAGGATGAAGAAAAGGTTGTAGACCCCGGGCGCAAAGACGGTGGCAAAAACGGCCACCGCCATGCCGGCAATGCCGTACCAGATGGCGCGCTTGGCGCTCTCCTGGTTGGAGAGGCCGCCGAGGGCGAGAACGAACAGGACGGCCGAGATAAGATAGCAGGCCGCGACGAAACCGATGCTCATGCTGGCCTCCTCAGGATTTCTGGAACATGGCGAGCATGCGCCGGGTGACGAGGAACCCGCCCACGATATTGATCGAGGCGATCAGCACCGAGACAAAGGCGAGCAGACCCACGATGAAGTTGCTCGACCCGATCTGCAGCAGCGCGCCCAGGATGACGATGCCCGAGATGGCATTCGTCACCGCCATAAGCGGCGTGTGCAGGGCGTGGCTGACATTCCAGATCACCTGGAAGCCAACGAAGCAGGCCAGCGCGAAGACCATGAAATGCTGCATGAAGGTCTCGGGCGCGAAGGCGCCGATCACCAGCATCACCAGCGCGCCGACACCGAGCACGGTGATCTGGCTGCGGGTCTGCTGCTTGAAGGCCTTCAGTTCGCTCGCCCGCTTCTCCTCGGGGGTCGGCTCTTGCACCTTCTCCTTCGGGCGCGCCGCAATGGCGGGCACCTTGGGCGGCGGCGGCGGCCAGGTGATTTCGCGATCCTTCACGACGGTGGCGCCGCGGATCACGTCATCTTCCATGTTGTGGTTGAGCGTGCCGTCCTTCTCGGGCGTCAGGTCGGTCAGCATATGGCGGATATTGGTGGCGTAGAGCGTCGAGCTCTGCGTCGCCATGCGGCTGGGGAAGTCGGTATAGCCGACGATGGTCACGCCATTGTCGCTGACGATCTTCTCGTCCTTCACCGTCAGTTCGCAGTTCCCGCCGCGCTCGGCCGCAAGGTCGACAACGACAGAGCCGGGCTTCATCGCCTCGACCATGTCCTTCGTCCAGAGCACGGGCGCATCGCGGCCGGGGATCAGCGCGGTGGTGATGACGATGTCCATCTCCGGCGCCAGCTCGCGGAATTTCTTCAGCTGCGCTTCGCGGAATTCGGGGCTGGAAGGCGCGGCGTAGCCGCCCGTCGCGGCGCCGTCCTGCGAGGCTTCCTCGAACTCGAGGTAGACGAACTCGGCGCCCATGCTCTCGATCTGCTCGGCCACTTCGGGGCGCACGTCGAAGGCATAGGTCACGGCGCCGAGCGAGGTGGAGGTGCCGATGGCGGCAAGCCCCGCCACCCCGGCGCCGACGATCAGCACCTTGGCAGGCGGCACCTTGCCGGCGGCGGTGACCTGGCCGGTGAAGAAGCGCCCGAAATTGCTGCCGGCCTCGATCACGGCGCGGTAGCCGGCGATATTGGCCATGGAGCTGAGCGCATCCATCTTCTGCGCGCGGCTGATGCGGGGGACCATGTCCATCGCGACGAGCGTCGCGCCCTTCTCCTTGGCCCGCTCCATCAGCGCTTCGTTCTGCGCCGGATAGACCATCGAGATCAGCGTCTGCCCCTCGTGCAGGCGGTCGACCTCTTCGTCCGTCGGCGGGCGGACCTTCACGATCACCCCGGCGGCGGCGAAGAGCGCATCGGCATCGGCGGCGATTTCGGCTCCGGCCTCTTCATAGGCCGCATCGGTAAAGCCCGCCTTCGCTCCGGCACCGGCCTCGACGATGGCCTCGTGCCCCAGCTTGGCGAGGTCCTTCACCGACGCTGGTGTCATCGCGACGCGCGCCTCGCCGTCTTGTGTTTCCTTCGGTGCCCCGATCTTCACGAGCGCCTCCCATCCCGGCAAAGTTTCGCGCAAGGATAGAGGTCTCGCAGGGTTTCACAAGCACGGGAGGTGCAATGCGGATCGTCATATATTTCAATATCTTTTCCGGCGGAGTTCATCGGGTGCCCGCAGCCGCGTCAATCCGCCGTACCTGCCCTTCGGCGAGCGGCGCAAATGCATGCAGCGCAGCATGACGCTGCGGAGACCGAGCCGGCGTCCGTTGACTGCATCTGTTGATATAAACATGTTCCAGGGATGGAGCCCCGCACCCCGCCCACCTATGCCGACACGCTGCATGTGCGTGACACGTGCCTGTGCCTCCACGCCCAGCGGGCCGCGCGGGCGCTGGCGCGGCGCTTCGATCTGGCGTTCCGGCCGCTGGGGCTGACGAACGGACAATTCTCGCTGCTGATGTCGCTCAACCGGCCGGAGCCGCCGCGCATGGGAGACGTAGCCCATGTTCTGGCGATGGACCGCACGACGCTGACGGCAGCACTCAAACCGCTGGAGCGGCGCGGTTACCTCAGCGTCGAGCCTGACCCCGACGACCGGCGCGCCCGGCGCCTGCGGCTGACGGAGGAAGGCCATGACATCCTCGGCCAGGCGCTGCCGATCTGGACGGCGGAACATGCCGCGCTCAACGAGCAGCTGTCCTCGCCCGGCCTGGCCGAGAGCCTGATGCAGGTCGCCGCCGTCTGCGACACGGCCGAAGAATAGCGCCCCTACGATTCCCCCCGGTTCAAGTCGGCCAAAGGCGGGCGAAGCACCCTGACGCGGGGCCCCTCGCCCGCCCCTCGATCAAGCCTGATCGCGGGCAGAGCCTCCAAACAGCCTCTCAACAGCATCCCCCCGGCCCCGGCGCACCTCCGCCCGCCTCCCGCCCCCTCCTTCATCTGGCCAAAAATACCTCGGGGGCCCGGGGGCTGGCCCCCGGCCGTCCGCAATCCCTCGCGCCGCCCGGGACGTGATGAGACCTCCCCCCGCCGCCGAACGCCTCAACCGCCCCAAACCGCCCGCTCGCGCCAAGCTGCCCTGGCGCGCCGGGGTGGGTGGGCGGGAGGCCTGCCAGGGCAGCGGGATCAGGCGACCAGCGCCTCGGCTTTCTTGAGATCGACCGAAACGAGCTGGCTGACGCCCTGCTCGCCCATGGTCACGCCGAAGAGCCTGTCCATCCGCGCCATCGTCACCGCGTGGTGGGTGATGACGAGGAAGCGCGTCTCAGTCCGGCGGGTCATTTCGTCGAGCATGTCGCAGAAGCGGGTGACGTTGGCGTCGTCCAAAGGCGCGTCCACCTCGTCGAGCACGCAGATCGGCGCCGGGTTGGCGAGGAACACCGCGAAGATCAGCGCCAGCGCCGTCAGCGTCTGCTCGCCGCCCGACAGCAGCGACAGGGTGGAGAGCTTCTTGCCCGGCGGCTGGCAGAGGATCTCCAGCCCCGCATCGAGCGGGTCGTCCGATTCCACCAGCTCCAGCCGCGCATCGCCGCCGCCGAAGAGCGAGGTGAAGAGCATCGAGAAGTTGCTGTTCACCTGCTCGAAGGCCGTCAGCAGGCGCTCGCGGCCCTCCTTGTTGAGCGCGGCGATGCCGTGGCGGAGCGTGCGGATCGCCTCTTCGAGGTCGCCCTTCTCCTTCACCAGAACGTCGTGCTCGGCCGAAACCTCCTGCGAATCCTCTTCGGCGCGCAGGTTCACGGCGCCGAGCGCGTCGCGCTGGCGGCGGAAGGTGGCGATCTGCGTCTCGATCTCCTCGGCGCTCTGCTGGCCGGTGACGGCCTCGCCGAGGGCCTCGCGCAGCTCCTCCGGGCTCTGTTCCAGCGCCTCTTCGATCCTGTCGGCGGCGCCCGCGACGGCCTCGCGCGTGGCATCGCGGCGAGCCTCGGCAGCGGCGCGAGCCTCGCGGGCGGCGCCGGCAGCGCTTTCGGCCTCGCGGGCGGCGATGGCGGCCTCGCGCAGGGCCTTCTCGCCTGTGGTCAGCGCCTCGGTGGCGGCGGTCTTGCGGGCGGTGGCCTTGGCGATGGCGCCCTGCAGCCCGGCGCGTTTCTCGGCGATGGCGGCGGGGCCGCCCTCTGCCGCGGACAGCTTCTCTTCCGCCTCCTGCTGCCGCGACACCAGATCGGCGCGGCGCGTGCCGGCATTATCGAGCCGCTCCTGCCAGCTCTGCCGCTCCCGAGCGATGGTGGCCTCGCGCCGGGCGCGCGCCTCGCCCTCGCGGCGCAGCTCGTCATGCGCGGTGCGGCGGGCGATCATGGCGAGGCGCGAGGCCTCCACACCGGTGCGCAACTCTTCCACCGCGGCGCGGGCGGCAGCGAGATCGCCCAGCTCCGACAGCCCCGCCTCGGCGGCACGCACAGCCTCCGCCGCCTCGCGCGCCTCCGCCTCATGGCGGGCCTGCGCCAGGGCGGCGCTCTCACGCTTGCCGTCGGCGATGTTGCGCTCGGCCTCGGCGCGGGAGGCGCGGCGGCTCGCCTCGCCCACCGCCGCCTCGGCCTCGCGCCGGGCGGCGCGGGCGGCCTTCTCGGCCTCGGTCTCTTCGGTCAGCCGGCTGGCGAGGGCCGCATGCGCCGCGCCCGCTGTCTCGGCCCGCTCCGCCGCCGCCTCCAGCTCACGGCGCAGCTCGGCGAGGCGGTTGAGCTGCTGCAGGCGCAGCGCGGCGGCCGAGGGCGCATCCTCCGCCCCGGCACGATAGCCGTCCCAGCGCCAGAGGTCGCCCTCCTGCGATACCAGCCGCTGGCCGGGCTGAAGCGCCGCCTGCAGCCGCGTCCCCTCCCCTGCCGCAACCAGCCCCACCTGAGCGATGCGGCGGGCGAGCACATCCGGCACCTCCATATGCGCGGCGAGCGGCGTGACCCCGGTCGGCAGCGAGGGCGCGGCCTCATAGGCCGGCAGCTCGGCCCAGCCGGTGGCGCCATCGCCGATAAGAGGGGCGCGCAGATCGTCGGCCAGCGCAGCACCGAGCGCCTTCTCGTAGCCCGGCGCCACGGAGAGCAGATCGAGCACCTGCCCGCCTTCGCCGCGGTCGCGCTCAACCAGCCGCTCCAGCGCGGCGACCTCGGCGCGCAGGGCATTCGCCTCACCCTCGGCGCCGGAGCGGGCAGCGCGGGCCTCGGCCTCGGCGCCCTGCGTCTCGGCGCGCGCCGCCTCCGCCGCCGTCAGCGCCGTCTCCGCCTCGGCGGCCCGCGTGCCGGCCTCGGCCACCGCCGCCTCGGCCGCCGCATATTCCGACGCAGCCGCCTCCAAGGCCTTCGCCGCCTCATCCCGGGCAGCTTCCGCGCGGGCCATCGCCTCCTTCGCCTTGGTCTCCATCGCCCGGCGCTCTTCGATCAGGCGCTGCGCCGACTGATGGCGGGCAGCGAGCCGGGCGGCATCCTCGGTGCGCTCGCCCAGCGCCGCCTCTCGCCCGGCCAGCGCCTCTGCGGCCTCGCGCGCCGCCTCGGCCTCTTCGGCCAGGCGCGCATCATGGCCGGCGCCGGCCTGCGCCAGCTCCTCCGCCTCCGCCGCGAGCCGGGCGAGCGTCTCCTCGGCATCGCCCCGCAGCTCGGCCTCGCGGGCCTCGTCCTTCTGCAGCTGGGCGAGCGTCGCCTTCAGGCCGGCGATCGCAGCCTCGGCGCGGCGCTCCTCCTCCTCCAGCTGGCTCTCTTCCAGCGCCAGCCGCTGGGCGAGCGCGGCGGCGATGGCCTCTTCCTCGCGCAGCCCCGGCATCGCCTCATCTGCCTTGGCCCGCGCCGCCTCGGCCGCCCGCGACGCCCCCTCGGCCTGCGAGGCCTCCAGCACCCGCTGTCGCTGCGCCTGCTCGGCAGCTTCCAGCGCCGCGCCCGCCTCGCGCCAGCGTCGGTAGAGCAGCAGCCCCTCCGCCTCGCGGAGCTTCGCGCCGATCTCTCGATACCGCGCCGCCGCCTTGGCCTGACGCGCAAGCTGGGCGAGCTGGCCCGCGAGCTGCTCGACCACGTCATCGACGCGCGAGAGGTTCTGCTCGGCCCCGTTCAGCTTCAGCTCCGCCTCGTGGCGCCGCTGGTAGAGGCCCGAGATCCCCGCCGCCTCTTCCAGAATGCGCCGCCGCGCCGCCGGCTTGGCATTGATCAGCTCGCTGATCTGCCCCTGCCGCACCAGCGCCGGCGAATGCGCCCCGGTCGAGGCATCGGCGAAGAGCATCTGCACGTCGCGCGCCCGCACCTCCTTGCCCGACAGGCGATAGGCCGAGCCGACGTCGCGGGTGATGCGCCGCGTGATCTCGATCTGGTCGCTGTCGTTGAAGGCGGCGGGGGCGAGCCGCTCGCTGTTGTCGATATGCAGCGCGACTTCGGCATGGTTGCGGGCCGAGCGAGTGGCGGCGCCGGCGAAGATCACGTCTTCCATGCCGCCGCCGCGCATCGCGGTGGGCCGGGTCTCGCCCATCACCCAGCGCAGCGCCTCCAGCAGGTTAGACTTGCCGCAGCCATTGGGGCCGACAACGCCCGTCAGCCCCTCGGCGATCACCAGATCGGTGGGGTCAACGAAGCTCTTGAAGCCATTGAGACGGAGCCGGGTAAAGCGCATCGGGTGGTCTGCTCGCGATTCTTCTGATTGCGATCAGTCTCGCAATCGCTCCCCGCACGAGTCAACGCGCCACAGCCCATATCAAGCGGCCGCCCGCAACTTATCCACAAGATATGGCCCCATTGTCGGTCCTATTTCCCTTCGACGTCCAAATATCCTCGGGGGGAGCCGCAGGCGGGGGGCAGACAGCCCCCCTCCTCCGCCTACCGGCCCGCGCGCCCTGCCGCCCCCGCGCCCCGATCCGCCGCTTTCGCCCCTTGACCCCTTTCCTCCCCATGCCCACAAACGGGCCAGCAAGGTTCCCCGCCGTGCGGCGCCACGCCGCCAGGGGTGAAACGGGAATGCGACGGGCCTGATCCACTCAGGAGGGCCCGGAATGCAGCCGCCCCCGCGACTGTCCGCGGTGAGCGCCCGGCGACATGCCACTGGGAGGAGACCCGGGAAGGCCGCCGCGCGCCACGATCCGCCAGCCAGGAGACCGGCCTTGTCATGACGCAACCAACCCCGTCGGTGGGACGGGAAGGAGATAGACATGGCACTGACCCAAGGCTCCACCGGAGCCGCCTCCCCCCGTGCGGGCCGCATCCCGGCCACCATCGTCACCGGCTTCCTCGGCGCCGGCAAGACGACGCTGATCCGGCACCTGCTGGCAAATGCGAACGGCCGGCGCATCGCGCTCATCATCAACGAATTCGGCGATCTCGGCGTCGATGGCGAGATCCTGCGCGGCTGCGGGGATGCCACCTGCCGCGAGGAGGATATCGTCGAGCTCTCCAACGGCTGCATCTGCTGCACCGTAGCGGATGACTTCCTGCCGATGATGGAGGCGCTGCTCGCCCGCCCCGACCGGCCCGACCACATCGTCATCGAGACCTCCGGCCTCGCCCTGCCCCAGCCGCTCGTGCGCGCCTTCGCCTGGCCCGGCATCGCCACGAAGGTCACCGTCGACGGCGTCATCGTGCTGGTCGACGGCCCAGCGGTGGAGGCCGGCCGCTTCGCCCATGACCATGCCGCGCTGGAGGCCCAGCGCGCCGCCGATGACAGCATCGACCACGAGACCCCGCTCTCGGAGCTCTTCGACGACCAGCTCGCCTGCGCCGACATGATCGTCGTCTCCAAGACCGACCTGATGGACGACGCCGGCCCGCTGACGGCCCGCCTCACCGCCGCCGCCCGCAAGGGCGTCAGCGTCGTGAAGGGCACCCCGCCGGTCGACGTGCTGCTCGGCGTCGGTGCCGCGGCCGAGGGGGATATGGAGGCCCGCGGCGAGGTCCACCACCATCACCACGACGATGATGAAGACGACCACCACCACCACGAGCACGGCCACGACGAGTTCGAGAGCTTCGTCGTCGACCTGCCCGAGGTGAGCGACCCCAAGGCCCTCACCGCCCGCCTAGCCGAGGTCATCGCCGCCCACGACATCCTGCGCCTCAAGGGCTTCGCCGCCATCACCGGCAAGCCGATGCGCCTCGCCATCCAGGCCGTCGGCCCGCGCGTCGACAGCTACTTCGACCGCCCCTTCGGCGCCGACCCCCGCGCCGGCCGCCTCGTCGTCATCGGCCTCTCCGGCCTCGACCGCGCGGCGATCACCAAGGCCATCGCCGGCGAGCACGCCGAGGCGGCATGACCGAGGCCCCCACGCTCACCCTCCGCCGGGTCTCGCCACGCGAGCCCGGCGCCGAAGCCTTGCTCAACGAGAGCCAGGCGCTGATGCGCTCGATGTTCCCGCCCGAGCAGAACAACTTCCTCAGCCACGACGCGCTCGCCGCGCCGCATATCCACCTCTACCTCGCCGAGGCGGGCGCCGAGCCGCTCGGCACCGGCGCGCTGGCGATCTTCGATGGCTACGGCGAGATCAAGTCGCTCTACACCTCCGCCGCCGCCCGCGGCCGCGGCGTCGCCGCCGCCCTCCTCACCCGGCTGGAGGAGGAGGCCCGCGCCGCCGCCCTCCCCTGGCTGCGGCTGGAGACAGGCCCCGGCCTCGACGCCGCCCAGCGCCTCTACCGCCGCTTCGGCTACACGCTCTGCGGCCCCTACGGCGCCTACACCGAGAGCCCCGGCTCGATCTTCTATGAAAAGGCGCTGACGTGAGCGGAGCCTGCGGCGCGCCCGCGACGCTCCTCGGCCTATTGCCCCGCCCACGGAGGCTCCCGTGCACCTGATCGCCGCCACCCCCGGCGCCATCGGCGATGGCCAGAGCCCGGTCGACACCACGCAGTCGCCCGCCGATCTGGTGGTCATCTCCGCCGCCGATACCGAGCTCGCCGCCCTCTCCATCGCCCGCGCCGAGATGCCGGACGCGCCCGAGCTCCGCCTCATGCGCCTGCAGCACCTCTCGCACCCGATGAGCGTGGACCTGCACCTCGAGAGCTGCGCCACGAAATCCCGACTCGTCGTCGCCCGCCTCCTCGGCGGCTCGGCCTACTGGCCGCACGGGCTCGCCCAGTATTCCGCCCACCTTGCAGAGACCGGCGTCGCCTTCGTCGCCCTGCCCGGCGACGACAAGCCCGACGAGGAGCTTGCCGCCCTCTCCACAATCAGCGCGGAAGACTACCGCGCCCTGCACGGCTTCCTCACCGAGGGCGGCCCCGCCAACGCCGCCGGCTTCCTCGCCCATGCCCGCGCCATGATCGACGACGCCCCGCGCCCGCCCGGCCCGAAACCCTTCCTCAAGGCCGGCCTCTACTGGCCCGGCCAGCCAGAGCCCTCCCTCTCCGACCTCCGTGCCCACTGGCCCGAGGGCGCCCCCATCGTCCCCATCGTCTTCTACCGCGCCCTTCTTCAGGGTGGCGGCCTCGCCCCGGTGGACCGGCTCACCAAGGCGCTCCTGCGCGCCGGCCTCGCCCCGATGCCGGTCTTCGTCGCCTCCCTGAAGGACGACCTCTCCGCCGCAACGCTCGAAGGCCTCTTCACCGAGGCCCCGCCCTCCGTCATCCTCAACCTCACCTCCTTCGCCACCGCCGCCCCCGGCGCGACCGGCCGCAACCCGCTCGCGAGCCCCGCCGCGAACGAGGCGCCCGTCCTGCAGGCCATCCTCGCCGCCGGCAGCCAGGAGATGTGGGAGGCCTCCGCCGCCGGCCTCTCCGCCCGCGACGTGGCGATGAACGTGGCGCTGCCGGAGGTCGACGGCCGCCTCATCACCCGCGCCATCGCCTTCAAGGACGCCGCCTTCCGCGACGATGCCACGGAGTGCGAGATCGCCACATGGTCAGCCCACGGCAACCGCATCACCTTCCTCGCCCGCCTCGCCGCGAACTGGGCGCGCCTGCGCGCCACGCCTCCCTCCGAGCGCCGCATCGCACTCGTCCTCGCGAACTACCCCAACAAGGACGGCCGCCTCGCCAACGGCGTCGGCCTCGACACGCCCGCCTCCACCACCGAGGCGCTCCGCCTGATGGCCTCCGCCGGCTACGACACCACCGGCGCGCCCGAGACCTCGGCCGACCTCATGACCACCCTCATGGCCGGCCCCACCAACTGGCTCACCGACCGCACCGAGCGCGCCGGCGGCACCCGCTACCCCCTCTCCGCCTACAGGCAGGCCTTCGCCGCCCTCCCCTGGGAGGCGAAGGAGCAGATCCTCACCCGCTGGGGCCCGCCCGAGGCCGATCCATTCATCTGGCCCCAAATACCTCCGCCGGAGGCAGCCGAAGGCTCCGCGACGCCCGCCACGGAGCCCGCCTTCGCCCTCGCCGCCCACACCTTCGGCAACACCACCGTCGCCATCCAGCCCGCCCGCGGCTACAACATCGACCCCGACGAGACCTACCACTCGCCTGATCTCCCCCCGCCGCACCACTACCTCGCCTTCCACTTCTGGATGCGGGAGGAGTTCGGCGCGCATGCTGCCGTCCACATGGGCAAGCACGGCAACCTCGAATGGCTGCCCGGCAAGGGCCTCGCCCTGTCGGAGACCTGCTGGCCCGAGATTGCGCTCGGCCCGCTGCCGAACCTCTACCCCTTCATCGTCAACGACCCTGGCGAGGGCTCTCAGGCCAAGCGCCGCACCGCCGCCGTCGTGCTCGACCACCTCACTCCGCCGATGACCCGGGCGGAAACCTACGGCCCCCTCGCCGACCTCGAAGCGCTGGTGGACGAGTATTACGAGGCCGCGAGCCTCGACCCCTCGCGCGCCGCCCGCCTGTCGAAGGACATCCTCTCCCTCGCCGAGACCACCGGCATCGCCGCCGATGCCGGGCTGACGGCGGCGGATGACCTCTCGCGCCTCGACGCCTGGCTCTGCGAGATCAAGGAGGCGCAGATCCGCGACGGCCTGCACATCTTCGGCCTCTCGCCCGAGGGCCCCCAGGCCCGCGACCTCGCCCTCGCCCTCGCCCGCCTGCCCCGCGGCGAGCGCCCCTCGCTCCTCCGCGCCCTCGCGGACGACCTCTGCCTCGCCTTCGACCCGCTCACCGCCACCCTCTCCGACCCGTGGCAAGGCCCCCGCCCCACCGCCCTCGACGCCCCCGCCCCCTGGCGCACCACGGGCGACACCGTCGAGCGCCTCGAAGCCCTCTCCCTCCGCCTCGCGGATGGCGAGACGCGCCCGCCCGGGCCCGCGAGCAGCGCCGTCCTCGCCGAACTGCAATCCGAACTCGCCCCCGCCATCGCCGCCTGCGGCCCGGCGGAAGCAGAGGCCCTGCTCACCGCCCTCGACGGCCGCGCCATCGCCCCCGGCCCCTCCGGCGCCCCCACGCGCGGGCGGCCTGACGTGCTGCCCACCGGCCGCAACTTCTACTCCGTCGACGCCCGCGCCGTGCCGACCCCCACGGCCTGGCAAATCGGCCGCCATTCCGCCGACCTCCTCGTCGAGACCTACCTGCAGGAGCATGGCGACTGGCCGCGCGCCATGCTGCTCACCGCCTGGGGCACGGCCAACATGCGCACCGGCGGCGACGACATCGCGCAGGGCCTCGCGCTCATGGGCGTGAAACCCACGTGGGACGCCGCCTCGCGCCGCGTCACCGGCTTCGAGATCCTGCCCCTCTCGCTCCTCGGCCGCCCCCGCGTCGACGTCACGCTCCGCGTCTCGGGTTTCTTCCGCGACGCCTTCCCGCAGCTCATCGCCCTCTTCGACTCAGCCGCCAAGGCCATACAGGCGCTCGACGAACCCGCCGCCGAGAACCCCGCGACCGCCTCCCCCGGCCCCCGCGTCTACGGCTCCAAGCCCGGGGCCTACGGCGCCGGCCTTCAGGCCCTGATCGACGAAGGCGGCTGGTCCTCGCGCGACGATTTCGCCGAGGCGTATCTCCAATGGGGCGGCTACGCCTACGAGGCCGGCCGCGAGGGCGCCGAGGACCGCGCCGGCCTGCAGGCCCGCCTCAGCCAGACCGACGCCATCGTCCAGAATCAGGACAACCGCGAGCACGACCTCCTCGACAGCGACGATTACTACCAGTTCGAAGGGGGCGCCGCCGCCGCCGTCGCCATGCTGCAGGGCGCCGACCGCCCCATCTACCACAACGACCATTCCCGCCCCGAACGGCCCGTCATCCGCCGGCTGGAGGAGGAGATCTCCCGCGTCATGCGCGCCCGCGTGGTCAACCCCAAGTGGATCGAAGGCGTCAAACGCCACGGCTACAAGGGTGCCTTCGAGATCGCCGCGACGGTCGACTACCTCTTCGCCTTCGCCGCCACGACCGGCGCCGTGAAGGCCCACCATTTCGACCTCTGCGAGGCCGCCTTCCTCGCCGACGACGACACGCGCGCCTTCATCGAAGAGGCCAACCCCCCCGCCCTCGCCGAGATCGCCCGCCGCCTGCAGGAAGCCATCGACCGCGGCCTCTGGGTTCCCAAGTCCAACTCCGCCCGCGCCCGCATCTCGGCCCTTCTATGAGCCACCTCCGCTACGCAGACGCCTCCCCCGAGGCCCAGCGCGCCGCGCTGATCCAGATCGTGCGCGCCTCGCCGAAGCTCATGCGCGCCTTCCACATCGCCCGCGAGATGGCCCTGCCCGATTGGTGGATCGTCTCCGGCGCGCTCTACAACCAGGTCTGGAACGCCCTCACGGGCCGGCCCGAGCTCCATGGCGTCAAGGACATCGACCTCTTCTACTTCGACCCCGACACGAGCTGGGAGGCGGAGGACCGCGTCATCCGTACCGGCGCCCGCCTCTTCCCCGAAGACCCGCCGGTCGAGATCCGCAACCAGGCGCGCGTGCACCTCTGGTACGAGCAGCACTTCGGCCAGCCCTGCCCGCCCTATGCCAACGCGCGCGAGCCGATAGCCGCCTTCGCCTGCCGCACCCATGCCGTGGGGATGCGCCTGCGGGAGGATGACGATTTCGAGGTGGAAGCCCCTTACGGGCTGGGGGACATCTTCAGCTTCCGGGTGACGCCAAACCCGATCCGCCCGAATCGCCTCACGCATGAGACCAAGGCGGCGCGCCAGAAGGCGCTCTGGCCAGAGCTCACAATCGAGCCCTGGCCAGAAGATTGATCAGGTCATCGCCAGAGCAGCGACACCGACATAGGCAAAGAGAAGGGCAATGGAAAAGTAAGCCATCTTGACTGTCCGATCCTCGTAAATGGCGGGGCTGGCCCCGCCTTGTTGCTGACGCGCTCACGCGCTGTTGCGGGAACAGCGCAGAAAGCCGCTCATCGGTTCCCTTCCACTTGCATTTCTCCGCCGACCCCGTCTTGACGCCCCTGCGCCCGCGCTCCAGCGTCGCGCAATGACTCGCTCCGGACATTGCCTCTGCGGCGCCACCGCCTTCTCCTACGAGGGAGACGAGAACTGGCGCTCCTATTGCCATTGCGACAGCTGCCGCCGCTTCACCGGCGCGCCCGTTGCCGCCTACCTTGGCGTGCCGCATGGCGCCTGGTCGTGGACGGGGGAAGAGCCCCGCCGCTATGAAAGCTCGCCCGGCACCGGCTGGCTGAGCTGCGGCACCTGCGGCAGCGCCATCGCCTATGATTCGGACAGGGAGCCGGACGAGATCCATTTCATGGCGTCGCTGCTGGACGACCCCTCGGGCATCGAGATGCAGCACCACAGCCATCACGAGGAACGCCTGCCTTGGTTCAACCTGCACGACGACCTGCCGAAGCACTCGGGCTGAGGCGCCTTTCTCCCGGCGACCCCGCCCTCGCGGAGGTCCTGGCGCTGATCCAGGCCGAATTCGCCTATATGGAAGGCCGGATCGACCCGCCCTCCTCCATGCAGCGCCTCACTCTTGCCGATGTCGAGGCTCAGGCGGCGCTCGGCGAGGTCTGGGCCATCGGCGCCCCCGTCATCGCCTGCCTCTTCCTCACCGCGAAGCCGCCCTCGCTCTACCTCGGCAAGCTCGCCGTCGCCGCCGAAGCCCGAGGCCGCGGCCTTGCCCGCACCCTCATTTCTCAGGCCGAGGCGCGCGCCCGCGCCCTTGGGCTGGAGGCGCTGGAACTGCAAACCCGCGTCGAGCTCACCGACAACCACGCCACCTTTGCCGCCCTCGGCTTCACCGAAGTCGCCCGCACCGCCCATCCCGGCTACGCCCGCCCCACTTCCGTCAGCCTGCGCCGCCCTCTCCCCTAGCCGCCCTGTCTTTGCTCCAGCAAAATCCTCGGGGGGGCTGGCGCAGCCAGCGGGGGGCAGACAGCCCCCCTCCGCCCCCTCAACCCGCGCCCCCCCACAACACCCTTTTCAAATCCCCCGATCCCCGCTATGGCAGCGCCCTCAACCGGCGCCTGATCACCCTTGGAGGAGGGCGCCACAGACAAGTTAGGAATATCCGATGGCTGGTGAGATCCCAGATCTGATCGCCACGGCACGTGCGGGGACAGGCAAGGGGGCCGCCCGCCAAGCTCGCCGTAACGGCGACGTGCCTGGCATTGTTTACGGGGGCGGTGTCGATCCGCTGCCGATCAACCTGGACTTCAACTACCTGCTGAAGCATCTCCGCGCGGGCCGCTTCCTCTCCACGCTCTTTAACCTGAAGGTTGAGGGTCAGGAAGACGTGCGCGTCATCTGCCGCGCCGTCGAGCGCGACGTGGTGAAAGACCTGCCCAAGCATGTCGACTTCATGCGCCTGCGCCGCACGAGCCGTGTGAAGCTGTTCATCGCGGTCGAGTTCATCAACCACGCGGCCGCGCCCGGCATCAAGAAGGGCGGCGTGCTCACGGTTGTGCGCCCCGAGGTGGAGCTGGACGTTGTGGCCGGGGATATCCCCGATCACATCACCGTCGACCTGACGGGCTGCGAAGTCGGCGATGTCATCCACATCAACGACGTCGAGCTGCCGAAGGGCGCCAAGTCGGTGATCGACCGGAACTTCGTCATCGCCAACATCTCGGCACCGTCCGGCCTGCGCGCCGCTGACGCCGAGGATGCGGACGAGGCCGATGAGGCCGAAGCCGGCGACGACAGCGAAGAGTGATCCTTGGCCAATATGGCTGATCCAAACGCGGGGCCTTCGGGCCCCGCTGCCATTTCTGGCGGGGTGTCTGGCGAGGCCTTCGCCGCTGATTGCAGCCGTTGCGCCGCCCTGTGCTGCCTGGCGCTGGCGCTCGACAAGGGGCCGCGCTTCGCCATCGACAAGCCGGCGGGCTCGCCCTGCCCCAACCTCTCCGGTCATGCCTGCTCGATCCATGACAGCCTGAATGGGCGCGGCTTTCCCGGCTGTGTCGCCTATGATTGCGGCGGCGCAGGCCAGCGCGTGGTGCAGGAAGTCTTTGCGGGCCACAGCTGGCAGAGCGAGCCGGCCCTGACCGCGCCGATGATGGCGGCCTTTGCCGCGATGCGCGAGGTGCAGGCCCTGCATCAGCACCTGCTCACCGCCGCCGGCCTGCCCCTGCCGCCCGCCGAAGAGGCCGCCCGCCAGCGCTGGCTGGACGAGCTAGCGCCGGGGCGCGACTGGACAGAAGACGCGCTGGACGAGGCGGCGCGGCACACAGCCCCGGCGATCCGCGGCTGGCTGCGATCTTTGGCGCCGCATCTGGCGCGCCGCGGCGCGGCGTCGTAACCTGAGCCCATGAAAATTTTCGCAGGTCTCGGCAATCCGGGCGCCAAATACGCGCGCAACCGGCACAATATCGGCTTCATGGCGGTAGAGGAGATTGCCTCTGCCCACGGCTTCTCGCCCTGGCGCGGGCGCTTTCAGGGCTCTGTCACCGAAGGGGTGCTCGGCGGCGAGAAAGTGCTGCTGCTGCGGCCGGAAACCTTCATGAACCTCTCCGGCCAGTCGGTGGGCGAGGCTTTGCGTTTCTACAAGCTCGGGCCCGAGGATCTGGTCGTCTTCCATGACGAGATCGACCTCGCCCCCGGCAGGATCAAGCTCAAGCAGGGCGGCGGCCATGCCGGCCACAACGGCCTGCGCTCGATCCATCAGCATGTCGGCGAGGCCTACGGGCGCGTGCGCATGGGTGTTGGCCACCCGGGCCGAAAGGAAGCCGTGCCGGGCTACGTGCTGCACGATTTCCCCAAGGCCGACGAGGAGTGGCTCGACGACATGATCCGCGGCTGCGCCGACGGGGCGGAGGCTCTGGCCAAGGGCGACGGGCCGGGCTTCCTGAACGCCGTGAACCGCCGTCTGAACCCGGCACGCAACGGCCCGAAGCCCGAGGCGAGCAGCGGGGCGAAGGCCTCGCCAACGCCGAAGCCGCAGCCGAAAACGCCGAAGCCGGCAGAGAACAAGACGCCGTTCTACCGGCTGAAGGGTATGTTCAAATGAGCGCCGCCCCCTCGGCCCGGCTGCGCGAAGCCTTTGAATTCCAGGCCAAATCCTGCGAAAATCTCGGCTCGCCCTTCATGGCGCGGCTCTGCACCGCCCTGCCCGGCCTGCTACCGGAGACGCTGATCGAGCGGCTGGAGAGCTTCGAAGGCGATCTCTCTCCCTCCGGCCATTCCGTGCCCCTGCGCGTCTGCGGCGCGCTGCATGCGTTGCGCCTGCAGAACCGCGCCGGCCTCGCGGCGATCTACCCGCCGCATGAGCCGGCGGATGCCGCCTTCGAGGCTGGCATCTCCTCTGCCCTGCGGGACGAGGCGGATTTCATCCACGAATTTATCCACAGCCCGCCGCAGACCAACGAGGTGCGCCGCTCCGTCGCCCTGCTGCCCGCCGTCGCCTGGCTCGCCAGCCGCCGCGCGCTGCCCTTCACCCTGTCGGAACTCGGCGCCTCCGCCGGGCTGAACCTGCACTTCGTCAGCTATGCGGTGCAAACGCCCGCCGGCCTGCTCGGCTCTGCCGGCCCGGCGCTGACGCTCCGCCCGGAATGGCGTGGCGAGGCACCGGTCATCGCGCCCGTCACTACGGTCGCGGCGCGGGGCACCGATCTGAACCCGCTCTCCCCCGTGGACGACAGGCTGCGCCTGCTCGCCTATCTCTGGCCCGACCAACCGGAGCGGCTGGAGCTGACGGAGGCCGCGCTCTCGCTGCCGCCCTCGCAGGTCGACCGCGCCGATGCCGCCGACTGGCTGGACGAGCGGCTGCAAACCCCGCACCCTGGCCAGTGGCACATGATCTACCACACCATCGCTTGGCAATATTTCCCCGATAAGGTGAAAGCGCGGGCCGAAGCAGCCATTCGCGCCGCCGGTGCGGCAGCCAGCGCAGAGGCGCCGCTCGCCTGGGTGGGCATGGAGGCTGACCAGAACGGCGCGGGCGCCGGGCTGATTGCCCGCATCTGGCCGGAGGGCGAAGCCTGGCAACTCGCCCGGGTGGATTTTCACGGCCGGTGGATCGACTGGGGCCCCCGCCCTATCTGACGCCAAACACCTTCCTTCAAAGGAGGACGCCACATGGAAAAGGACTTTCCCGTCAACGTTCTCGGCGAGGCCCTGCACCCTTGCTCGGGCGACCCGCTGACAGGGTTCTTCCGCGACGGCCATTGCAATACCTGCACGGAAGACAGCGGCAGCCACACCGTTTGCGCGGTGATGAACGCCGAATTCCTTGCCTACTCGAAATATGTCGGCAACGATCTCTCCACGCCCCGCCCCGAGTTCGGCTTTCCCGGCCTGCAACCCGGTGACCGCTGGTGCCTGTGCGCCAGCCGCTTCATGCAGGCGCATGACGAGGGCTGCGCGCCCGAGATCGACCTCTCCGCCACGCATCGCCGCGCACTCGAGATCGTGCCGATGGAGGTGCTCGAGGGCCATGCAGTGGCCGCCGACTAGACGCGCAAAGGCCGCCACCCGGCTGGGCGGCGGCCATCTCCTCTCGGCGAAGCGCGACGAAGGCTAGTTGCTCGCCTCGTCGTCCATGTCGTCGTCGTCCATGTCGTCCCCGGACATGTCGTCGTCCGTGGCGTGATCATCGCTCATCTCGCCCGACATATCCGCGTTGTAGACGAAGGGTTCCACCACGGGGCTGCCGTCGAGCATTACGGGGGTATCGTCCTCGACATCGTCAGGGCCGAAATCATAGGTGTCGTTGCCGTTCGTCTCTTCGTGGAGCATGGCGATATAGGTCGCACCATCTTCGAAGGCCGGATCGGGTGTCACCGTGACGTCGGTGTTCTCGCCCGCGCTGATCGCGACATGGCCGATGGATTCGGGTGCCACGGGCGCACCGTTCTGATCGGTCTCGTGGATCACGAGATAGCCGTCGCTCGCCGCTGTGACGGTCGCGAAAGTGACGGAACCATCGGCGAAGGTGACGCTCTCGGCGTCGATCATCGGCGTGTCGTCTTGGGCGAAGGCGCCGGTGGCGGCGAGCGCGGCAGCGGCGGCGGTGGTGAAGAGCAGTTTCATGACAGGTCCTCCCAGTCGTTGAACTCGGCCTGGGGCGCGGGTCTCTGGCCTGCGTCTCTCCCGAGCATGCGACCAGAACGCCGCTGCCCGGGGCTTCGTTCACTGCCTTCAAGCGAGCGTGAGAGCCCGCGACCGGTTAGTCCATGTCGAAGCCGAGGTGCTTCGCCACCGTGAAGATGTCCTTGTCACCCCGACCGCACATGTTCATGCAGATCAGCGTCTCCGCCGGCAGATCGGGGGCGATCTTCATCACATGCGCCAGCGCGTGACAGGGCTCCAGCGCCGGGATGATCCCTTCCAGCTCGGTGCAGAGCTTGAAGGCCTCCAGCGCCTCCTTGTCGGTGATGGAGACATACTCGGCGCGGCCGCTGTCGTGCAGCCAGGCATGCTCGGGCCCGATGCCGGGATAGTCGAGACCGGCCGAGATCGAGAAGCCTTCCAGGATCTGGCCGTCATCGTCTTGCAGCAGGTAGGTCCGGTTGCCATGCAGCACACCCGGGCGCCCGCCCGTGAGCGAGGCGCAATGCTCCATCTTGTCGTTCACGCCCTTGCCGCCGGCCTCGACGCCGATGATGCGCACCGAAGGGTCATCGAGGAACGGGTAGAACAGCCCCATCGCATTGGAGCCGCCGCCGATGGCCGCCGTCAGAATGTCGGGCAGGCGCCCCTCGGCCTTCAGCATCTGGGCCTTCGCCTCCTGCCCGATGATCGACTGGAAGTCGCGCACCATGGCCGGGTACGGATGCGGGCCGGCGACGGTGCCGATGCAGTAGAACGTGTCGCGCACGTTGGTCACCCAGTCGCGCAGCGCGTCGTTCATCGCGTCTTTCAGCGTGCCGCGGCCGGAGGTCACAGGGATCACCTCGGCGCCCAGCAGCTTCATGCGGAAGACGTTGGGCTTTTGCCGCTCGACGTCATGCGCCCCCATGTAGACGACGCATTTCAGCCCGAATTTGGCGCAGACCGTCGCGGTCGCGACGCCGTGCTGGCCCGCGCCCGTCTCGGCAATGATGCGGTCCTTGCCCATCCGGCGGGCGAGCAGGATCTGGCCGAGCACGTTGTTGATCTTGTGCGCGCCGGTGTGGTTCAGCTCATCGCGCTTGAAGTAGATCTTGGCGCCGCCGAGATGCTCCGTCATCCGCTCGGCATAGTAAAGCGGCGAGGGGCGGCCGACGTAATGCTCCCACAGATCGTCCATCTCCGCCCAGAACGACTCGTCTGTCTTCGCGCGCTCGTATTCCTGCTCGAGTTCCAGGATCAGCGGCATCAGCGTTTCGGAGACGAAGCGCCCGCCGAAGATGCCGAACCGGCCGGTCTCGTCGGGGCCTTGCGTGAAGGAGTTGATGCGATCGTCGGGCATGGGGGCCTCTTCGGGGTATGGCGGCGTCGGGCCGCGCGCCAACCTAGACGGGCGGGCGGCGCCGAACAAGGCCGCTGGGTCAGCCGGCGGCCTTCGCGCGCTGCTTGGCCCTGCGGGCCTCCATCGCTGCCAGCTCGTTCTGGCGGAGGCCTTTGAGGAGAGCGAGTATGTCGTCGCCGCTGTTGGCAGGCTCATGGCCGAGCTCTCGGATATGGCTGGCCAGATCGGGCCCGAGCGATTGGCCATAGGCCAGCATCTCGTCGATGCTCGCGAAGGCCTTGCCGCGCGGCTCGTCGGGCGGGAAGCGACTGCCCATGCGCTCTTCCATCCAGGCGATGTCGTCGGCCCATTCCTTCAGAACCGGCGCCACCAGATCGGGGTGGAAGCCGAAGCTCGACGACCCGAAATCGCGCAGGCCCCGGACAAGGCTGATATTGGCGAGGTTTTCCTTGCCGTAATGGCTCGCCGCACCCTCGTCGGATCGCAGGAGCGCCAGCACCGCCACCGCCTCCGCCGAAAGCGAGGTATTGGCGTCGCCCTTCTTGTTGCGCTTGGCCAGCGCGGTATCAAGCCCGAAGCGGTGCGCGAAATCGGCAAGAAGGTCGCCGTCGTGGAACGTTTCGCGCGAGAAGCGGGCGTATTCCAACCGGCCGCGACCGTCCATCGCCGCGTCCCAGCCCTCGAAGCGCCGGCGGTACTGGGGGTAGAAGTGGGCAAGCTTGGAAGGCGGCATCGCCCGCTTGATGCGCTGCTGGTAGTCCGAGCGGATAAAGCCCACCGGGTCGCGAACATAGACGAGCGCGTGCAGATCATCGGTGTTTCCGGCCAGATGCTCGGCAGCCCGTTCTGCCTCGTCAGGGGTGAAAACCGAGAAGTCTTCGGCCGAGAGGATGCCGCCTTTCTCGCCCTCGCTCAGCACCTCTTCCAGCTTGGCTCGAAATTCGGCCTGCTCGGCCTTGCGCGCTTCAGGATCGGCCGAGGTGAAAAGCCGGTTCTGCGGCTTGTCGGCGTAGGAAAGGCCAACGAACCGCGCATGCAGGCCACCGAGCGGCAACCATTCCGTCTGACCGTCGTCGTAAGACGAATAGGCCTGCTGGATGGTCGTCGAGCCGGCCTTGTTCATGCCGAGATGAATGAGAAGCCGTCTACGCATTGCTTTGTCCTTTTGCCGGCAGGGGCTCCGCCTTTGCCGATTGCTCTCGGGCCTGCTGTTTCTGTCGCAACTTGCGCGCCTTCGTTTCTTGCGCCTGCTGGCGCTTCAACTCTCTGAGGCGGCGATGCACGTCGAGGCGATAGGTCATCCTGTTGCGGAAGGTATCCTCGATCTCAAGAAAATGCATGACCATACCGCGCATCAGCCCCGGCACGCTCCGCCCCGAGTTGGCGGGCTCATAGCCCTGCTCATGCAGCCACTCGGCCAGCTCCGGGCCGAGCCCGCGCGCGTAACGGATGATCTGCCGGCTGTCGGAGAACATGACCGGCCCCAGCTTCGGCGCAGGGAAAGGCCTGCCGATCAGCTCTTGGATCCAGTCGATCTCTTCGGCGTTCTCAGCCAGCAGAGGCTGAATCGCCTCGGGGTCGAGCCGGATCGGGTTGCGCCCGAAGCCGTACATCAGGTTGATGAGCTTGATCTGCGCCTCATGCTCTTCGCCCCGCACCGGGCTCGGCCCGTCTGCATGTCGGAAGGCGTAGAAGACCGCAGCCCCCTCGGCCGTGAGCGAGGGGTTGGCCTTGGCACCCACGTCGCGCAGGTGCGAGGGATCGAGGCCGGCGCGGGCGACGAAGTCGTTCACGACATCGCCGTTCTCGTAGCTGGCGGGGTCGTAGAGCGACAAGTCGAAGCCATTGCCCGCTCGCTCCATCACGTAGTTCCAGCCGAAGAAGCGGAAACGATAGCGCGGATAAAGCGCCAGAAGGTTGAATTGCCGGAAGCCCGCCTGCACCCGCTGGCCGAATTCCGAGGCCATGAACCCCGCCGGATCGCGGACATAGCCGATGACCTTCACCTCATCGACCTGCCGGCGCAGATGCGAGATCAGCCGCGGGCGGAACGGCCCGTTGGGAAAGGTCGAGAGCTCTTCGCCGGAGATCACCACATTGGCGGGCGCCGCGTCGCGCAGGGCCTTGGCGATGCGCTTGCGGGCTGCCTCGCGCTCGGCAGGCCAGGCGGCCTCGTCGTCGCTGGCGTAGAAAGCCTTGGGCGGGTTGTCGAGATAGGCGAGCTTGAGCGGGATCGAGTGGTTCGGGTAGCCGAGGTCGAGATACTTGGTCTCGCCATCGTCATAGCCGGCCAAGCGGTGCTGCAGCGTCGTCGTGCCGGTCTTGTGCATGCCGATATGCAGCGTCGCCACGCGGCTCATGCGGTGGCGCCCTCAGGCACGCCCGCGGCCCGCGCGAAAGCGGCCATCATCGCGGCATCCTTGAAGCCCGGCGCGCTCTCGACGCCCGAGGAGACATCGATCTGGCGCGCGCCCGTCAAGCGGATCGCCTCGGCCACGTTGCCGGCATTCAGCCCGCCTGCCAGCATCCACGGCACTGGCCAGCGCCGCCCGGCGATCAGGCGCCAGTCGAAGGGCACGCCATTGCCGCCGGGCAGCACAGCCCCCTTCGGCGCCTTCGCATCGACGAGAAGCTGGTCGGCGACGGAGCCATGCGCCTCGAGCTCGGCCAGATCGCCCTCCCCCGACACGCCCACCGATTTCATCACCGGCAGGCCGGTCAGGCGGCGCACCTCGGCCACCCGCTCGGGCGTCTCGGCTCCATGCAGCTGCACCATGTCGAGCGGCACCTCGGCCAGCATCGCATCGAGTTCGGCATCGCTTGGATCGACGAACAGGCCCACCTTCATGCGCCCCATCGGCACGGCCCCGGCCAGCGCAGCGGCCTCGGCGGCGGTGACATAGCGGGGCGAGGGCGGGAAGAAGTTGAAGCCGAAATAAGCCGCGCCGGCCGAAGCGGCGGCGGCGATCTGCTCCGCCTCGCGGAGGCCGCATATCTTGAGCCGGATAGTCATGCGGGGCTTCTAGTCGAGGGGGGCGGAATTGGGAAGCACCGGCCCTATTCGAGCAGGGCCAGAACCTCGTCTTTGCCCTCGTGCTTCTCGGTCTTCAGGCGGCCGACCTCGCGCTTGAGATCGTTCACCTCGCGGGCGCGCCGGCGGGATTCGCTGCGCTGGCGGGATTCGCGGATCCACTCCCAGAAGAAGCCGATCAGCAGGCCAGCAGCGACGCCGAGGAAGATGACCACGAAGAGAGGCACGTCGATGTCGGGCGAGATGTTGAGAAGGTCGCTCAGCGTCTCGGGCATGGCGCGCACGGTCACAAGCGAACGGTTGGCTATGCCGATGGCGATCAGGCAAAGCGCAACCACACCCCAGAAGGCGAAACGAATGGTTCTCATGGGCTCGATCCTACTTGCCGTTCAGGCGGTCGCGCAACAACTTGCCGGTCTTGAAGAAGGGCACGCACTTCTCATCGACCTCAACCGCCTCACCCGTACGCGGGTTCCGCCCGGTTCGCGAGTCCCGTTTCTTGACGGAGAAGGCCCCGAAGCCGCGCAATTCGACGCGGTTACCGCCGGCCATGGCATCGGTGATTTGCTCGAAGATCGTGTTCACGATCTTCTCGACGTCGCGCTGATACAGATGAGGGTTCTCGTCGGCGATCTTCTGGATCAGCTCTGAGCGGATCATCGGCTACCTCCCCTGGGGCACGCGGCAACGTTTCTTCTTGTTCTGGTTTTCGACTATAGGATGAAAAAAACGAGCCGGAAATAGCAGCCTGCAGCCAAACTGCCGGATTGTGAGCGCGAACGGGGCGTCATTCCGCCTTTTCGCCCGGCGAAGTCGCCGCCCGAAGGCCTGCGGCGGTTTGCCGCACCGCAGTATGCGACAAGCGATTCGGGCCGAGCTGAAGCGGGCGCAGAAAAAGGCTTGGCGAGGATTTAAGTCCATCCTAATATAAGTGAATTCTTGCAAGGGAATCGCACATGACCTTTGACCAGCATCTCGGCGCGGTGCAGCGCAGCGTCGCCAGCCTGAACGTCGAGGGGCGCGAGGCCCGCGCCGTCACGCTAACCCGCCCCTACGAGACAGACGCCGCCGACCTGTGGGACATTCTGACCAACCCCGAGCGCCTGCCCCGCTGGTTCGCCCCCGTCGACGGCGACTTCGAGCTAGGCGGCCGCTTCAAGGTGACCGGCAATGCCGGCGGCAAGATCCTGGAATGCGCCCCGCCCCGAAAGCTGGAGCTGACCTGGGAGATGGGGGAGGACATCAGCTGGGTCTCCGTCACGCTGGAGGAGCTGGGGCCGGAGCGCACAGAGCTGACGCTCGTTCACACCGCCTTTGTCAGCCCCTTCTGGGATCAGTTCGGCCCCGGCGCGGTCGGCGTCGGCTGGGACGGCGCGCTCCTCGGCCTGGCCCTGCACCTCTCCGACCCGTCGGCGGAGAAGCCGGACGAGAACACCTTTCACCTGCAGCCGGACGGCCGCGCCTTCATCACCGGATCGGCAGAGAGCTGGGGCAAGGCCGAGGAGGCTGGCGGCGAGAGCGCCGAGAATGCGCAGCGCCGCGCGGCGGCCACCGCCGCCTTCTACACGGGCGAACAGCCGCCGGGCGCCTGATGGGCGCCTTCGACATCCTGGGAGACCCGGTGCGCCGCCGCATCCTGGAGCTGCTGGCGGAGGGGGCTCACAGCTCCGGCCAGATCGTCGAGGTGATCCGCGCCGAGCACGGCATCACGCAGGCCGCCGTCTCGCAGCATCTGCGGGTGCTGCGCGAGGCCGGCTTCGCCACCGTCACGCCCGAAGGCGCCCGTCGCATCTACACGTTAGATCCCGCCCCCCTGGCGGAGGTGGACGCCTGGCTCGGCCGCTTCCGCGCCTTCTGGGAGCCCAAGCTCTCTGCCATCGAGACGGAGGTGGCGCGAGGCAAGAAGGCGCGGCGAGGGAATTAGCTCGCCGCCTCCTCGATCATGGCCTTCGCCTTCGGCATGCGGGCAAGGGCAGCGTCGATCCGCTGGCGCCATCTCGGCCCGCAAGTTACCCAACGAAAATATCTTTTGTGGGGTAACCCCTCGCCTGCCCTACCCCAAACGAAAAGCCCCGCGCCATCTCTGGCGCGGGGCTCTCCTTCAGGCCGAAGCCTTCAGGATCAGTCGTCGTCGTTGCCGCGCAGGGCCGCGCCGAGGATGTCGCCGAGCGAGGCGCCGGAGTCGGAGGAGCCGTACTGCTCGACCGCTTCCTTCTCTTCGGCGATCTCGCGGGCCTTGATCGACAGACCCAGCTTGCGGGTCTTGCTGTCGACCTGGGTGACGCGCACGTCGACCTTGTCGCCCACACCGAAGCGCTCAGGGCGCTGCTCGGAGCGGTCACGCGACAGATCGGAGCGGCGGATGAAGGACTTCATGCCTTCGTATTCCACCTCGATGCCGCCATCCTCGATCTTCGTCACTTCGACGGTGACGATCGAGCCCCGCTTCACGCCGCCGATGGCCTCGGCGAACGGGTCGTCGCCCAGCTCTTTGATCGAGAGCGAGATACGCTCTTTCTCGACATCGACCTCAGAGACCTTCGCCTTGACGATATCGCCCTTGCGATACTCCTGGATGGCCTGCTCGCCGCGCTGATCCCAGCTGAGATCGGAGAGGTGAACCATGCCGTCGATATCGCCCGGAAGGCCGACGAAGAGGCCGAACTCGGTGATGTTCTTCACCTCGCCCTCGACTTCGGTGCCCGCCGGATGCGTCTCGGCGAAGACTTCCCACGGGTTGCGCATCGTCTGCTTCAGGCCGAGCGAGACGCGGCGCTTGGCGCTGTCGATCTCGAGGACCATGACATCCACTTCCTGCGAGGTGGAGACGATCTTGCCGGGGTGCACGTTCTTCTTCGTCCAGGACATTTCCGAGACGTGAACCAGACCTTCGACACCGGGTTCCAGCTCCACGAAGGCGCCGTAATCGGTGATGTTGGTGACGCGGCCGGAATGCACCGAGCCGAGCGCGAACTTCTGCTCGACCGAATCCCACGGGTCGGCCTGAAGCTGCTTCATGCCGAGCGAGATGCGGTGCGTCTCTTTGTTGATCTTGATGACCTGGACTTTCACGGTCTCGCCGATCGACAGGATCTCCGAGGGGTGGTTCACACGGCGCCAGGCCATGTCGGTGACGTGCAGCAGGCCGTCCACGCCGCCGAGGTCAACGAACGCACCGTATTCGGTGATGTTCTTGACCACACCGTCGACCGCCTGGCCTTCGGTGAGATTGGCGATGACTTCGGCACGCTGTTCGGCACGCGACTCTTCCAGAATGGCGCGGCGCGAGACAACGATGTTGCCGCGGCGACGATCCATCTTGAGGATCTGGAAGGGCTGCTTGAGGCCCATGAGGGGGCCCGCGTCGCGCACGGGGCGCACATCGACCTGGGAGCCGGGCAGGAAGGCCACGGCGCCGCCGAGATCGACGGTGAAGCCGCCTTTGACGCGACCGAAGATGGCGCCTTCGACGCGCTCTTCGTCGGCATAGGCCTTCTCGAGCCGGTCCCACGCCTCTTCACGGCGCGCCATCTCGCGGGAGATGACGGCTTCGCCGCGGGCGTTCTCGACCTGGCGGAGGTAAACCTCGACTTCATCGCCGACGCTGATGTCGGGCGACTCGCCGGGGTTCGCGAATTCCTTGAGATCGACGCGGCCTTCCATCTTGTAGCCGACATCGATGATGGCCTGACCCGCTTCGACAGCGATCACGCGGCCTTTTACGACACTGCCTTCGTTCGGCGTGTCCATTTCGAGGCTTTCGTTCAGAAGGGCCTCGAATTCCTCCATAGATGTATCTTGAGCCATGTGGCTAATCGTTTTCCTTTTCGTACGTTTATACTGGCCTCGCGGTTGTCTCCGCGGGTCTTTGATGTGGCTTGGCCGAGAGGCTTTTGGGCGGAGCGTAAACAAAAAGGGCCGGTTGTCCCGACCCCGCCCCTCACGCTCTGCCCGCGACTGTTCCGCCGCTTCGGCAGCGCCCATATAGGCGCCGGGGACATGCAGGGCAAGGGAAAACGGGCCAAGAGCCCCGCTGACGCTTGACAGACGCGGCCGGAGCTGCGGATAAAGGTTGATATCAAACCTGTTCTGGAGCGCCGCACATGTCGGATCAGACCATGGCGCGGATCGGCTGGGGCCTGACCGTGCTTTTCGCTCTCTTCATGGCCTTCGCCTCGGTGATGCCGAAGCTCGTCATGGATGTCGGCGCGCAGACGATGGCCGATCTCGGCTGGCCCGAGGCGCCTGTCGGGCTGATCGGCATGCTGGAACTGGTCTGCACGATCCTCTTCGTCATCCCGGCCACCGCGCTTCTGGGGGGCATCCAGATGATGGCGATCCTTGGCGGGGCCATGGTCACGCAGATCCGGGCCGACATGCCGCTGTTCTCCAACGAGCTCTTCAGCGTCTATCTCGGCATCCTGATGTGGGGCGCGCTCTGGCTGCGCGCCCCCCGCTTCCGCGCCCTCTTCCCGATTCGCCGCGATTAGGGCTCGGGCTCACCTGGCCCTCCCCGGCGAAGGCCGGATGGGGCGGAGGCAAGAGCGGCCGGGTCATAGCGCCGGGGTTACAAACCCACCCTTAACTTGCCGGCTCCTGCGCAGCCTCCGTCACCGCGGCGACGATCTCGTCCACCACATCCGCCATCAGCCGCTCGTCCTCGGCCTCGGCCATCACGCGGATCAGCGGCTCGGTGCCCGACTTGCGAATGACCAGCCGGCCCGAGCCGTTCAGCCGCTTTTCGCCATCGGCAATCGCCGCGCTCACCCGGGCCGTCTCCAGCGGCGCCTGCCCCGCGGCATAGCGCACGTTCTTCAGAACCTGCGGCACCCGGTCGAACTGGCGCACCAGCTCGCTCGCCGGCTTGCCGCTTTCCACCATAGCCGCCAGCACCTGCAGCCCGGCCAGCAGGCCGTCGCCGGTGGTAGCGTAATCCGTCATCACGATATGGCCCGATTGCTCGCCGCCGAGGTTGAACCCCCCCGCCCGCATCGCCTCCACCACATAACGGTCGCCCACGCGGGTCCGGTGCAGGTTCAGCCCCTGCCCGTCCAGGAACTGCTCCAGCCCGAGGTTGCTCATCACCGTCGCCACCAGCGTGCCGCCATTCAGCCGCCCTGCCCCGGCCCAGCGCGCTGCCATCAGCGCCATCAGCTGGTCGCCATCGGCCTCCTCGCCGTTCTCGTCGAGGATGATCACCCGGTCGGCATCGCCATCGAGGCAGATGCCAATGTCGGCGCCATGCGTCACCACCGTCTCGGCCGCCGTGCGCGTATGGGTGCTGCCGACCCGGTCGTTGATGTTGAAGCCGTCGGGCTTGGTGCCAACCTCGATGACGGTCGCGCCCAGCTCCCACAGCACCTCGGGCGCCACCTTGTAGGCCGCACCGTTGGCGCAATCGATCACCACCTTCAGCCCGCTCAGACGCAGCCCATGCGGGAAGGTGCTCTTCAGCCGCTCGGCATAGCGGAAGCGGCCGTCGTCGATGCGCTTCGCGCGGCCGATGTTGTTCGCCTGCGCCGGCTCGATCTCGCCCGCCACCAGCGCCTCGATCTCGGCCTCCGCCGCGTCGTTCAGCTTGAAGCCGTCGGGCCCGAAGAACTTGATGCCGTTGTCCTGGTGCGGGTTGTGGCTGGCGGAGATCATGATCCCCACGTCGGCGCGGATGGAGGTCGTCAGCATCCCCACCGCCGGTGTCGGCACCGGGCCGAGCAGGAACACGTTCATCCCCGTCGATGTCAGCCCCGCCGTCAGCGCGTTCTCGAACATGTAGCCCGAAAGCCGCGTGTCCTTGCCGATCACCACCCGGTGGCCATTGGACCCATCATTGCGAAAGTACCGCCCGGCGGCGGCGCCGATCTTCAGCGCCATCTCCGCGGTCATCGGCCAGGTATTGGCCGTGCCGCGCACACCGTCGGTTCCGAAAAGCTGCCTCACCATGTCTCTGCCTCTATCAGGGCCGTCTGTAGGCGCAGCCCTTGCCGTGTTTGCGTCGTGTCATGCACCCGGATGATCTGCACCCCCGCCCGCGCGCCTGCCAGCGCCACCGCGAGAGAACCACCCAGGCGCTCCTCTGCCACCTCCGCCTCGCCGATCGTGCCGATGAAGCGTTTGCGCGAGGCCCCGAGAAGAAGCGCCGTGCCAAGGTCATGATATAGGGGCAGATGCGCGAGAAGACTCACGTTATGTTGCAGGGTCTTGCCGAAGCCGATGCCCGGATCGGCGATGATCCGCCCGCGCGGGATGCCGTGGGATTCGGCCAGCGCGATCCGCTCGGCGAGATGCTCGAAGACCTCCGCGACGACATCGCCGTAACGCGCCTGCTTCTGCATCGTCGCCGGGTCGGCGACGGAGTGCATCAGGCAAACGGGGCAGCCCCGCTCCGCCACCAGGGGCGCCATCTCGTTATCAAAGCGGAAGGCGGCCACGTCGTTGACGATGTCGGCCCCCGCGTCCAGAGCCGCCGCCGCCACCTCCGCCTTGCGCGTGTCGATGGAGATGGGCGTGGCGATCCCCGCCTCGCGGATGGCGCGGATCACTGGCGCGGTTCGGGCAATCTCCTCGGCCCGGCTGACCTCCTCGGCCCCGGGCCGGGTGCTCTCGCCGCCGATGTCGATGATGTCGACCTCGCCGGCCATCTCCCGTGCCCGCGCCAGCGCCCGCTCGAGCGTTGCGTGGCGCCCGCCATCCGAAAAGCTGTCGGGTGTCACATTGAGGATGCCCATCAGCCGCGGCCGGTCCATGCTGAGCCCGCAGATATCGGCGCGCCGCTCGCTGAGCCGCGCCCGCTCATCGGCAGCCAGATCAGCGACCGGCCGGCGCGCCCCGCCCCAATCCTGCACCTCTCCGAACCAGAGGCCGTCCACCCCGGCGACAGGCAAGGCCCCCTCCGGCGCCCGCCCGGTGCGCGGCAAAGGCGCGATCATCGGGGCAGCTCCCGCGCCGGCACCAGCGTTGCCGGTACAGGCCCGCCAAGGCTCACCAGCTCGACCGCCCCCAACTCGTCGGCCAGCCAGGCGGCGAGGGTCGCGGCGTCGGTGGCCTCCGGCGCGTCCGGCGTGTTCAGCACCAGCCGAGAGGGCAGCCAGAGCGACCGTTGGGCATGGCGCAGCCCCCAGTCGAGCTCCGTCCGGCTGGAGACGGGCACCAGCCCCTCCACCCGCGCCGCCAGCGCCCAGCCCGCCTGCTCGATGGCCAGCAGCGCGATCCGCCGCGCCGCCATGCTCTCCGCCGCCGCCGGCACTGGCAGGTCCGCCGGCCCCGTCACGACGATCACAGGATGATCCGCCGCCAGCTCGTCCAGCCGCTCCGCCAGCCCCTCCGCCTCGGGACGCGTCAGCAGCACCACGCGCGGCCTCGGCGGCGGTGATGCCTCGCCCACGGCCTCGCCTTTGGCGCGCACAATCTCCACACCCAGCGCATAGGGGCCCCGGTCGAGCTTCTGAATGCGCAGGATCACCCGGGCAGCAAGCGGCTCGGCAAGGATGCGGGCCGCGATCGCCTCCGCCAGGCTTTCCAGCAGGTCATGCCGTGCCGCGGCCAGCTCGGTCTCGATCGCCTCTGTGATCTTGTCGTAGGAGAGGATGGCGTCGACATCGTCTCCGGCGCCCTGCCCGGCCACCTCGACCACTGCGTCGAACTGCAGCCCCTGCCGCAGACCACGCTCGGATTGAAAGGCGCCGATCTCGGCCTCAAGCCGGAAATCCCGCACCGAGATCCGGTCCGCCATCGCCCGCGCCCGCCCCTCGGGGTGACCGAACGCCTCGGCAATCTCGTCACTCATGAAAGCCTCCCGCTGCCCAGCCAGACCTAAGTCGCCAGCCCCCGGCCCGCAACATCGCCCCAAGGCTCACGTGCCCCCTTCGACTGCCAAATATCCTCGGGTGGGCTGCCAAAGGCAGCGGGGGCAGACAGCCCCCCTCCAACACCAGCCAACCACGCCCCCGCCAGCGCCGCTCGCGAGGCGCTCCGTCAGGAGCGACGAGCAGCGTCAGGTCTGCCGATAGAACAGATGCGCGCCGATCTGCGCGGTCTGCGGGAAGCTCCGGGCCCAGGAGGGGCGCACGGCATTGGTGTGGTAATAGGTGGCGCCGCCGGTCAGCTGGCGGTCCGCCCCGTCCAGCATCAGCCGGGCGACCTTGCCCACCCGGTCCCAGGCCGCCTGCTCGTGCACCACATCGGGCGAGCCGTCGCAGGTATAGGTAAACTGGCACTGGTAGCGCGCGCCGGTGCCCTGGTGGATCACACCGCAGACAGAGCCAGGGAAGCGCGGCGAATCGACCCGGTTCATGATGACCTCGGCCACCGCAAACAGGCCCTGGGCGCTCTCGCCGCGGGCCTCGAAATAGAGCGCCTCGGTCAGGCACTGCCATTCCTCACCGCCGTTGGCAGACGGCTGCTCGGAGAGGAAGGCTTCGGTGTAGGCCACGTCGCCCATGGCGGCGAGGCGTTCTTCAGAGGGGGAGGTCACCGCAAGCAGCCTGGCCTCTGGCGTCGCCGAGAGCGCGCTGCGCTCCTGTCCCAGAAGATCGGAAAGCTGGCCTGCCAGTTCGTTCTGCGCCGCCGCGATGGAGGGCAGCGCGAGAGCCAGCGTGACAAGGGCGCCCTTGAGCGCCCGGAACCCCATCTGAGTAAGCTGCATTGTCTCTTAAACCCCTTGGGCGCGACAGAGCCGCCGCGCAAGCAAGCGGCTGCTACCCGGCCTCGGGCGGAGCGTCGAATCCGGCGCGCCGCGACTCCGCCTGTTTGGGCGGAAGTTCGCTTAAACTTTGATCTCTGCGACAACAGCTGGTGGCCTGTGACCCCTCAGCCACAAGCCCCGCGACAGCCTTCGCGTCACCCTCGCGCGTTCCGCCCCTCTGCGATGGCGAGCTGGGCGGCAGAGAGTCGCGCCACCGGCACCCGGAAGGGCGAGCAGGAGACGTAGGTGAATCCCTCGCCCCGGCAGAAGGCGATGGCCCGCTCGCTGCCGCCATGCTCGCCGCAGATCGCCAGCGTCACGCCCGGCCGGCCCTGCCGGCCACGCTCCGCTCCGATGCGCAGCAGTTCGCCCACCCCTTCTGTGTCGAGCAGGTGGAACGGGTCTTCCTCGTAGACGCCGGCGCGGACATAGGCGCCCATGAACCGCCCCGCATCGTCTCGCGACAGGCCGTAGGTCATCTGAGTGAGGTCATTGGTGCCGAACGACAGGAAATGCGCATGCGCCGCGATATCGGCGGCGCGCAGGGCGGCGCGCGGTGTCTCCACCATCACGCCGAGCCGGTAGTCGAACGTCGCCCCGGTCTCGGATCGCACGGCGGCGGCCACGGCATCCACCATGCCCTTCACCACCTCGACCTCGCGTGCGGCGGAGACCAGCGGGATCATGATCTCCGGCACCACCGTCTCGCCCGCCTGCCCGGCCTCGATGGCCGCCTCGAAGATGGCCCGCGCCTGCATCTCGTAGATCTGCGGCACCGCGATGCCGAGCCGCACGCCGCGCATGCCCAGCATCGGGTTGTATTCGCTCAGCGCCTCCACTCGCGCCTGCACATCGGCGAAGGGCTTGCCCAGCCCCTCGGCCATGTCCTTCAGGCCCCGCTTGTCGGTCGGCAGAAACTCGTGCAGCGGCGGGTCGAACAGGCGGATGCAGACGGGCTGGCCCTGCATGATCTCGAACAGGCGGATGAAATCGCCCCGCTGCAGCGGCAGCAGGCGAGATAGGACGGCTTTGCTCTCTTCCTCGGTCTCCGAGAAGATCACCTCGCGCATCAGCCCGATGCGCCCCTCCTCGAAGAACATGTGCTCGGTCCGGCAAAGGCCGATGCCCTCGGCCTCGAAGCGGCGGGCCACCTGGGCGTTGACCGGCGTGTCGGCATTGGCGCGCACGCCGATATCGCGATACTGGTCGGCCCAGCCAAGCAGGGTGCGGAAGCTCTCGTCCAGCCCGCCCTCGATCAGCTTCGCCTCGCCCGACAGGATCTCGCCGGTGCTGCCGTCGATGGTCACCCAGTCGCCCGGTTTCAGCACCCGTCCGCCCGGCGCCTGCACATGGCCCTGCCGGTCGATCGACAGATCCGCCGCGCCAACGACGCAGGGCAGGCCGATGCCGCGCCCGATGACGGCGGCGTGGCTCGTCATGCCGCCGCGAATGGTGATGATGCCCTGCGCCACCTGCATGCCGCGGATATCTTCCGGGCTGGTCTCGCGCCGGATCAGGATGGTCGGCTCTTCGCGCGTCGCGGCGGCCTGCGCCTCATCGGCCGTGAACACCAGCCGGCCGCTGGCGGCGCCGGGCGAGGCGGCTATGCCGCGCGCGATGACATCGCGCTTCGAGGCGGCATCGACCTGCGGGTGCAGCAGCGCCGTCAGCGAGCTGGCAGAGACGCGCATCACCGCCTCGGCCTCGGGGATCACGGCATCCAGCGCCAGATCGACGGCGATCTTCACCGTGGCGCGCGGGCCGCGCGGCAGGCGCACGGCATCGAGGATGGCGACGCGCCCGCTCTCTATGGTGAATTCCACCTGCATCTCTTCGCGCAAGCGCTGCCGGCAAAGCTCGCCCGCCGCCACCAGCTCGGCAAAGGCCTCGGGCGCCTGCTCTTCCAGGGAGGGGCCGCGCGGATCGCGGGTGAGGTAGAGCGCGCCGGTCGAGGCACCCAAAGCCTCGCGACCCTGGCTCTGGCCGAGGTAGCGCCCGGTGATCTGCGGCTCGCCTGTTTCCGCATCGACGAAGCAGATGACGCCCGAGCCGCATTCCCCCGGCCCCACGCCCAGTGCCATGGCCTGCACGACGAGGCCGAGCCCGGCATCGGCGGGCGCCCCTTTCGACTGGCGCAGCAGCCGGGCCGAGGTGCCCTCCCATGCGCGCGCCATCGAGCGGAGCACTTCCGCGAGCTGCACCTCGGGCGTCTGCGGGAAGGGCTCGTCCATCTCCTCTTCGTAGAGGCTGCGCATCTTCTCCACCGCCTCGGGGGTCGGCGTGTCGGGCAAATGAAAGAGATCGGCATCGAGCCGGGCGACATGCTCGGCATAGGATTGGATGAACCGCAGATAAAGCGCGTTGGCCGCCTCTTCGCCGATGCTCTCGCAAAGCGCAGCGTGGCGCTGATCGTTCATGCCGATGTTCAGAATGGCGCTCGGGCCGCCCCAATCCTGATCCTGGCTGGAGGGGCGCACGCAGAGCAGCGGCGCGTCGCCGAAGGGGTCGAGGATCTCGCCCACCGGCGGCGCCTTGCCCATGGCAATCTCGTGCACCGCCTCGAACGAGAGCGCCACCGTGGTGGGCACGTTGAAGCCCAGCCGGACCAGCCGCTGCAGACATTTCGCGCGGCCGCCATGCTCCTGCGGCGACATGCGCGCCGTCGGCGTGATAAGCGTGACCTTATCGAAGCGCAAAGATTGCTGCATTGCGGCATGACCTCCCGAAGGCACCTTACGCCTTCGGGATAGCCATGCAAGCGCGGCGGGCGCGGGCCGTCGGGCCCGTCAGCCCTCCAGCCGGGTCAGATCGGCCGCCTCAAGGCAGACGGCCCGGATTCGGCTGAGCAGGTTCAGACGGTTGCGGCGCAGAAGCTGGTTGTCGGCATTCACCTGCACCGCCTCGAAGAAGGCGTCGATTGGCGCGCGCAGGCTGGCCATCGCGGCCATGGCGGCGGCGAAATCCTCGGCCTTGAGGGCGGGGGTGATCTTCGCCTCGGCCGCGTCGAGCGCGTCGAACAGGGCGATCTCCGCCGGGTCTTCGGCGAACTTGCGATCCGCCCCGAAGGAATATTCCACGCCATCCGCGGCTTCCGCCTGGCTGAGGATGTTGTTGGCGCGCTTGAAGCCCTGCACGAGGTTCACGCCGTCATCCGTTTTCACCACATCCGCCAGCGCCTCGGCCCGCGCGGTGACCAGGGCGAGATCGGCCGAATTTCGGCCAAGGCAGGCGTCGATCACGTCGTGCGGGATGCCGGCCTCGCGCAGGTGCACCTTCAGCCGGTCGTGGAAGAAGCGCAGCAGATCGCCCGCCTCGGCATCGGGATGCGCCCGCGCGATCAGCTCACCCAGCGGCAGGCGCAGGTTGTTGGCGAGGATCAGGCGGATCACGCCCAGCGCGGCACGGCGCAGCGCGAAGGGGTCTTTGCTGCCCGTGGGCTTCTCGTCGATGGCCCAGAAGCCGGCCAGCGTGTCGAGCTTGTCGGCCAGCGCCAGCGTGACGGAGACCGGCGCCGTGGGCACATCGTCAGACGGCCCGAGCGGCGCGTAATGCTCCTGCACGGCGGCTGCGACCTCGGGGGCGTGGCCCGCCTCGGCGGCGTAGTAGCGCCCCATCAGGCCCTGCAGATCGGGGAATTCACCGACCATCTCGGAGCGGAGGTCTGCCTTCGCGATGCGCGCCGCTTCTGCCGCCTGCTCGGGGTCAGCCCCGGCCATGGGGGCGATGTGGCGCGCCAGCGCCTCAATGCGGGTCACGCGATCGGCCTGGCTGCCGAGCTTCGACTGGAAGGTCACGTTCGCCAGCCCCTCGGCCATGCCGGTCAGCCCGCCTTCGCGGATCGCGTGCAGGTCATTGTCCCAGAAGAACTTGGCGTCCGACAGGCGGGCGCGCAGCACCCGCGAATTGCCGGCCAGAATGGCGGCGCCGCCGTCGGCCGCTTCGATATTCGCAACGGTGATCCAGGCCTCGATACGGCCCGTCTTCGGGTTGCGCACCGAGAAGAACTTCTGGTGCTCTTTCATCGAGGTCTGCAGCACCTCCGGCGGCAGGCCGAGGAACTGCTCCTCGATGCCGCCCATCAGCACGACCGGCCATTCCACCAGCCCGGCCACTTCGGCGAGGAGGCCCTTGTCTTCCACCACCTCGAAGCCCTTGGCGAAGGCGAGCTGCGTGGCATCGTGCCAGATCGCCTCGGCCCGCGCCTCGGGGCGCAGGATCACGCGGGCGGCCTTCAGCTTGGCTTCGTAATCGTCGAAATCATGCGCGCTGATCGCGGCGGGTGCCATGAAGCGGTGGCCGAACGTGCGGTCGCCGGCACTCAGCCCGTCAAGCTCCAGCGGCACGACCTCTGCCCCGCTCTCATCCGAGAGTACGCAGAGGATCGAATGCAGCGGCCGCACCCAGCGCAGATTGCCCGAGCCCCAGCGCATCGACTTGGGCCAGGGGAAATTGCGGATGGTCTTCTCGAGCACATCGGCCACGATGGCCGAGGCCGGGCGGCCGGGGCTGACGATGGTGGCGAAATAGGCCTCGCCCTTCTTGTCGGCGCGCACCTCCAGATCGTCCATCGTCAGGCCGGTGGAGCGCAGGAAGCCCTCGACGGCCTTCTCGGGCGCGCCAACCTTGGGGCCCTTGCGCTCTTCGCGGCTCTCCTGGCTGGCCTCGCTCAGCCCCTCGACCACGAGCGTCAGACGGCGCGGCGTCGCGAAGGCGGCGGCGGAGGCATAGGTAAGCCCGGCCTCGACAAGGCCATTGGTCATCAGCGATTTCAGATCGTCAGAGGCCCGGCCCTGCATGCGCGCCGGGATCTCTTCGCTGAACAGCTCGATCAGCAGCTCTTTCATTGCGTGTATTCCTCTGGCGGCGGCGGGCAGCCCTCGGGCGCCGGCTCGCCATCATAGACGGCCTCGCCGCAGGCGTTGATCTGGTGCCAGGCAAAGGCCCGGCCATCGGGATAAAGGGCGACCACCCGGTCGATGCCGTAGCGCACCTCGGCCTGGCCGAGCAGGGCCACCGCCTCGCCGCTTTCAAGCGCCTCGCCGATGCTCTTGGCGTTGTAGCAATCGAACCAGCGCGGCCCGGTCAGCGGCTCGGCTACCGGATAGGGCTGGTAGTCCTCCGGGTTCACATCGGGTAGTTCGAAGCAGGCGCGGTAGCGGATCGGAGAGGAATCCGCATCGATAGCCTTGCCATTTTCGAACCTCAGCGAGACCACAGCCCCCGTTTCGGCATCCGTGAGTTGCACATTTTCAACCGCAATCTCGTAATAGTAGCCGCGCGTCTGCAGGTACCACATGCCGCCGCCGACGATGAGCGCGACAATAACCATGGCGATGATGGCAAAGCGTGCCATCACGCGGCCTTCGCGGCATCGGTGGTGACGAAGGCATCGGCACAGGCCTTCGCCAGCGCCCGCACCCGGCCGATATAGGCCTGCCGCTCGGTGACAGAGATCACGCCCCGCGCGTCGAGCAGGTTGAAGACATGGCTGGCCTTGATGCACTGGTCATAGGCCGGATGCGCCAGAATGATGCGCTTGCCGCTGCGCGGGTCGATCTCCGGCACGGCGAGCAGGCGGGCGCATTCGGCCTCGGCATCCTCGAAATGGCGCAGCAGCATCTCTGTCGAGGCGACGTCGAAGTTGTGGCGCGAGTATTCCTCTTCCGTCTGGCGGAAGATGTCGCCGTAGGTCAGCGGGATCGGCGACTGCGGATCGTTGAACGGCATTTCCATGACATGCTCGACGCCGAGCACATACATCGCCAGCCGCTCAAGCCCATAGGTCAGCTCGCCAGAGACGGGGCGGCAATCGTGCCCGCCGACCTGCTGAAAATAGGTGAACTGGCTCACCTCCATCCCGTCGCACCAGACCTCCCAGCCCAGGCCCCAGGCGCCGAGCGTGGGGCTCTCCCAATCGTCCTCGACGAAGCGGATGTCGTGGTTGGCCATGTCGATGCCGATGGCTTCCAGCGAGCCCAGATACAGCGCCTGCAGGTCCGGCGGCGAGGGCTTCAGGATCACCTGATACTGGTAGTAATGCTGCATCCGGTTCGGGTTCTCGCCATAGCGCCCGTCGGTCGGGCGGCGCGAGGGCTGCACGTAAGCCGCGGCCCAGGCCTTCTCGCCCAGCGCACGCAGCGTGGTGGCGGGGTGAAAGGTGCCGGCGCCGACCTCCATGTCGTAGGGCTGCAGCACGGCGCAACCGCGGCTTGCCCAGTAGGATTGCAGGCGCAGGATGATCTCCTGAAAGCTCCTCGGGGCATCGGCCATGGCAAGCGTCTTTCATGAGGGACGGACGGGTGTGACGGGCGGGGCATAGTCCGCTGGCGCGAGAGGGTCAATCGCGCCACGCTGGGCGCCCAATTGCGCAAACACACGGTATTTTCGGGTGCGGCGCCGCCCCCGCGCCGATAAAGGGGCAAAAACGGCTGCCCGGGCGGCCAAAGCTTTGCGGGAAGAGATTTGTGACGAGATTGCGGGTGTTGGCTCTGGTCTGGGGCCTGGTTTCGGCGGGGGCCGCCTGGGCCCAGGAGAATGTGTGGGTTCAGGTCGAAGCGCGGCCGACGCTTTCTTCCGCGCAGGAGCGGGTGCGCGAATATGCCGGCGAGCTGCCCGACGTGGTGGGCTATGCGCTCGCCTCGGGCTGGTACGGCATCGCCCTTGGCCCCTACACAAGGCCCGATGCCGAAAGCGTGCTGCGCCAGCTGCGCAATTCCGGCGCCATCCCCAACGATGCCTTCATCGCCACCGGCGCCACCTACCGCCAGCAATTCTGGCCCATCGGCACAGGAGCCCCGCAGACGGCGCAACCCCTGCCCGACGGCGTGACGCCCGACGATTCCGAACAGTCGCTCGAAGATGCGCTGGATGCCATGCTGGGCGGCGGCGAGACGGATGAGGTGGAGGAGCCTGCACCCGCGCAGGACGAGCCCGAAGTGACCGCGCCGCCAGCGCCCGACGAAACCCCGCAAGAGGCCCGCCAGAGCGAGGCGCAACTCACCCGCGACGAGCGGATGGAGCTGCAGGTGATGCTGCAATGGGCTGGCTTCTACGAGGGCGCCATCGACGGCGCCTTCGGGCGCGGCACCCGCGGCTCGATGTCGGCCTGGCAGGAGGCCAAGGGCTACGAGCCCACCGGCGTGCTCACCACCATGCAGCGCGCCGCGCTGGAGGCCGATTACAACGCCGTCTTCGACTGGCTGGGGCTTGAGACGGTGCGCGACCGGCAGGCCGGCATCGAGTTGCTGATGCCGCAGGGCGCCGTGCAATTCGCCGATTACGCCCCGCCCTTCGCCCGCTACGAGCCGGTCAGTGACGATCTGCCCGTCGAGATGCTGCTGATCAGCCAGCCCGGCGATCAGGACAGGTTCTTCGGCCTCTTCGAAATCATGCAGACGCTGGCCGTGGTGCCCACTGACGGCCCGCGCAGCCGCGATTCCGCGCACTTCACCATCGAGGGCATGGATCGCCAGCGGCACACCTTCGTAGAAGCCTGGCTCGAAGATGGCCAGATCAAGGGCTACGCGCTGATCTGGATCGCCGGGGATGAAGAGCGTTTCACCCGCGTGCTTAGCGAGATTCGCCCCACCTTTACCCGCCTGCCCGGCGTGCTCGACCCCGCGGTCGCGCCTCCCGGCGAGGATCAGGCGATCGACATGGTTTCCGGCCTGGCGGTGCGCCAGCCGAAGCTGACGCGGACGGGCTTCTATGTCTCCGAGGCCGGCGAGGTGCTGACCACAGACGTCGCCGTCGCGGCCTGCGGTGAGGTCACCATCGGCAGCACGCCTGCGGATGTCGTCGCCAGCGATCCGTCGCGGGGCGTGGCGCTGCTTCGCCCGCGGACGGCGCTGGCGCCGCTTTCGGTGGCGGAGTTCCAGACGGCCGTGCCGCTGATCGGCTCTGAGGTCGCGGTGGCGGGCTTCCCCTTCGGCGGCGTCCTCTCGACCCCCGCGCTGACCTTCGGTGAGCTGGAGGACATTCGCGGCCTGAACGGCGAGGACGATCTGTCGCGCCTGTCGCTGCAGGCTGAAGCGGGCGATGCCGGCGGCCCGGTGTTCGACGGCACGGGCGCGGTGCTCGGCATGCTCATCGAGCCGCTGCAGAACGGCGGCACGCAGCTGCCCGACGATGTGAGCTTCCTGCTGGAATCGGGCGCCATCCTGCCCGCGCTGGAAAGCGTGGGCGTGACGGCGGGCGCCGAGAACCGCGCCACGCCGATGTCGCCGCAGATGCTGACCCGTCATGCCGGCGACGTGACGGTGCTGGTGAGCTGCTGGGAATGACGGCAGGGGGGCGGGCTGAAGCCCGCCCTACCAGCGCCAGGCGCCCTACCCGATCAGGATCGCCCGGAAATCGTTGACGTTCGTCCCCGTGGGCCCCGGCGAGAACAGGTCGCCCAGCGCATCGAACGCCGCATAGGCATCGTGGCCGGCGAGCATCGCCGCCGGGTCGTGCCCCAAGGCCCGCAGCCGCGCCGCCGTTTCACCATCGACGAAGGCGCCGGCATTCGCCTCGCTGCCGTCGATGCCGTCCGTGTCCGCCAGCAACGCGGTGAAGGCATAGCCCTCCGCCGCCAGCGCCAGCGACAAGGCGAATTCGCTGTTGCGCCCGCCGCGGCCCGGCGCGTCGCCCAGCGTGACCGTGGTCTCCCCGCCCGAAAGCAACACCACCGGCGGCACGAAGGGGCGGCCGTGCTCGGCGACCTCGCGCAGGATGGCGGCCTGCATCTTGGCCACCTCCCTCGCCTCACCCTCTACCGAGTCCGACAGGATCGTCGCGCCGACGCCGGCCGCGAGGGCCACGTCCTCCGCCGCCTCCAGCGAGCGGCCGGCGGAGGCGATGATGCGCCATTCGTGCCGCGCGAAGCCCTGATCCACCGGCAGCGGCGTCGGGTTCTCGTCGCCCGCCAGCGCCAGCATCGCGGCCTCGGGCAGCGCGATCTTCCAGGCCGTCACCAGCTTACGCGCTGCGGCCCGGCTGTCGGGGCTGGCGCCCGGCACGGTGGGGCCAGAGGCGACCTGCTCGGGCCGGTCGCCCGGCACGTCCGAGACGATGAGCGAGACCACGCGGGCCGGCGCCGCCGCAAGCGCCAGACGGCCACCCTTGATGAGAGAGAGCTCGCTGCGAATGGCGTTCATCACCGAGATCGGCGCGCCTGAGGACAGCAGCGCCTTCGCCACCTCGACCTCATCGGCAAGGCTCATCCCCGGCCCCGGCGCGGGCAGCAGGGCCGAGCCGCCGCCGGTGATCAGCGCCACGACGAGGTCATCCTCCGTCAGCCCCTGCACGAGCTTCAGCACATCCTTGGCGGCGCGCAGGCCCTCTTCATCCGGCACCGGATGGGCCGCCTCGCGCAGTTCCAGCCGCTCCAGCGGCACGCCGTAGCCGTAGCGGGTGACGACCAGCCCTTCGAGCGGGCCGTCCCAGGCGGCCTCGAAGGCGCGGGCGAGCTGGGCCGCGCCCTTGCCGGCGCCGATGACGATGGTGCGCCCCTTGGGCCGCTCGGGCATGTTGCCCTCCAGCGCCACTGCGGGGTCGGCGGCGGCGATGGCGGCGTCGAACATCTCGGTGAGCAGCGCGCTCGGGTCAGAAATCGAAGTCATGTCGCCTCGGGCTGGGGCGTTGCGGAACGCCGGGAAGGATGCAGAGCATCTCGTAGACAAGCGCCGCCGCGACCATGGCGGTATTGCCGGAGGTATCGAACGGCGGCGAGACCTCGACGAGATCGCAGCCGACGAGGTTGCACCCCGCCAGGCCGCGGATGATCTGCAGCGCCTGCCAGTCCGCCAGCCCGCCCGCCTCTGCCGTGCCGGTGCCGGGGGCGAGGCCGGGCGCCAGGCTGTCGATATCGAACGACAGGTAGAGCGGCGCGTCGCCTACCAGATCCGCCACCTGCGCCATCAGCCCGGTCAGGTCGCGCCCGGCGCATTCCTCCGCCGTCACGATCTGCCAGCCGAGATCGCGGCCCCAGTCGAAATCATCCGGCCCGTAGCCGGTGCCGCGAAGGCCGATCTGGATGACCCGGTTGTCGTCGAGACAGCCCGCCTCATGCGCCCGGCGGAACGGCGTGCCATGCGCCAGCGCCTCTCCGAACATCGCTTCGTTCACATCGACATGGGCATCGACATGCACCAGCGCCACCGGCCCGTAGCTCTCGGCCACACCCTGCAGCGCCGGGAAGGTGAGCGTGTGATCGCCACCCAGCGTGACAGGCACGGCGCCCGAGGCCGCAACATGGGCGATGGATTGGCGGATGATCTCGACCGACGCTTCGAGATTGAAGAGGTTGATCGGCACGTCGCCGATATCGGCGATCTGGCAATGGTCGAAGGGCGCGGCGCCGGTGGCCATGTTGTAGGGCCGCAGCATCCGGCTTTCGTCGCGGATGGCGCGGGGGCCGAGGCGGGTGCCGGGTCGGTTCGAGGTGCCGATATCCATCGGAATGCCGAGGATCGCCGCATCCAGCCCCTCCGGCCCCGAGGCCGAGGGCAGCCGCATGAAGGTGGCCGGGCCTCCGGGGCGCGGCATGTCGTTGCCGCCGAGCGGCTGATTGAACCTGGAGTCCATGAGATTGGAGCTAAGCGGGTTTTTCCTGACGTGGAAAGGGGGCTTTGCCCCCTCGCCGCCTTCAGCGGCTCACCCCCAGGATTTTTTGGAGCAAAGACAGGCTTCCGGTGGGGGCGGAGGCGCCCCATATGGATCGGATGGAGCCCGTCGCCACCGCCGAAGCGCTGACCGAGATAGACCCGGCCGACCCTTTCGACCGGGCGCGCGCGGGCGTGGATGATTTCGTCGCCCGGCACTTCAGCTTTCGCGGCTCGCTGCGGCTGCATCGCGCGGCGCTGGGGTGGGACCTGCTGCGCGCGCCGGCCAACGTGGTGCTCGCCCCGGTGCAGATCATGTCGCGGCTGGCGCAGCCGCTTTTGCGGCTTTTGCGCCTGCGCGGCGCGGCGGACTGGCTGGCGCGGCATCCGCTGATCCTGCGCACCGCGCTCTCGGCCCGCATCTCGCAGCTGATCCGCACCGAGCTGCTGGCGCCGCTGGCTGAGATCGAGGCGCTGGAGACGCATCTCACCTCCTATGCCGAAAGCCGCGGCGCCATGGCGGAGCTGACGACGCAGATCGGCACGCTCGGCACCGGCGCGGTACTGTTCAAGAGCCTGACGCCAGGCATGCTCTCTTTCGCCCCCGCGGTCGCCCTCGGCTTTGCCCAAAGCGCCGCCATCGCCGCCTTCCCGCTCGGCGCGGCGCTCGGTTCGGGCTGGTACGCGCTGTTTCCTGCCTCCGCGCCGGCCTCGCTCACGCTGACCACCATGCTCCTCTTCGCCGGCCTCGGCGCCCTGCTCACCACCTTCGCCGGGCTCGTGGCCGACCCGCTGCAGCGCGCGCTCGGCCTGCACCAGCGCCGCCTGCGCCGCCTGATCGACGCGCTGGAAGGCCGCGCCCGGGGCTTCTCGCCGAAAGAGCCCTATATCGCCCGGCTCGGCGACGCGGCAGACCTGGCCGCCACAATCTCCCGCGCCTTCCGGGGCTGACCCCTTGGCGCCCGCCGCCGCCCCGGCCTATAAGCCGCGGCGGAGCGAGAGGAGCCCCCCATGCGCAGCGCCAGCATCAGCCGAACCACCAGCGAGACCGCCATCGAGGTGAGCCTCGATCTGGATGGCACCGGCAAATCCGAGATCGCCACCGGCATCGGCTTTTTCGATCACATGCTGGATCAGCTCGCCCGGCATTCGATGATCGACATCACGCTGAAGGCGACGGGCGATCTGCATATCGACGATCACCACACGGTCGAGGATTGCGGCATCGCCCTCGGCCAGGCGCTGACACAGGCGCTCGGCGACAAGGCCGGTATTCGCCGCTACGGCGCCTGCCACCTGCCGATGGATGACGCGCAGATCCGCGTGGCGCTCGACCTCTCTGGCCGGCCCTACCTGCTGTGGAACGTCAGCTTCGCGGCAGAGAAGATCGGCACGTTCGATACCGAGCTGGTGCGCGAGTTCTTCCAGGCGCTCTCTACCCACGGCGGCATCACGCTGCATGTCGACCAGCTGCACGGCATCAACGCCCACCACATCGCCGAGGCCGCCTTCAAGGCGCTGGCCCAGGCGCTGCGGCAGGCGGTCGAGCCCGATGCGCGCCGCGCGGGCGCCATCCCCTCGACCAAAGGGGCGCTCTAGCCCATGAGCGTGGCGCTGATCGACTACCAGAGCGGCAACCTGCATTCCGCCCGCAAGGCCTTCGAGCGTATCTCGGCCGAGGTTGGCGCCGGGGCGGTGACGGTCACCGACAGCCCCGATGTCGTGGCTGCCGCCGACCGGATCGTGCTGCCGGGCGACGGCGCCTTCCCTGCCTGCGCCCGCGCCCTGCGGGCCATCGAGGGCATGGAAGAGGCGCTGGTCGAGGCCGTGCACAACCGGGGCCGGCCCTTCCTTGGCATCTGCGTCGGCATGCAACTGCTCGCGACCACGGGCTACGAATACGAAGAGACCCCCGGCCTCAGCTGGATCGACGGCTCGATCCGCCGCATCGAGCCGGGCGAGGCGGGCCTGAAGGTGCCGCATATGGGCTGGAACGATCTGGTGCTGGAGCAGCCGCATCCGCTGCTGGACGGCATCTCCACCGGCGATCACGCTTATTTCGTGCATTCCTACGCTATGCAGGTGGACCATCCCGAAGACCGGCTGGCCCATGCGGAGTACGGCGCCGACATCACAGCCATCGTGGCGAAGGGCAATGTGGCTGGCATGCAGTTCCACCCCGAAAAGAGCCAGGCAATGGGTCTGCAGCTGATCCGCAACTTCCTGGCCTGGGCGCCCTGAACCGGCCCTAAGCGCGACCCGTTCCGCAAGGTCACTGCCTGCGCGCCGGTATTTTCCCCGGCGCAGGGAACATCTCTCCCTGCGGGCCGCTTGTCTGTGGCCACCTCAGGAGTCCCCCCTTTGCAAATCTTCACCTGCCCGGCCTGCAACGCGCCGCTCTATTTTCAGAACCTGTCCTGCGGCGCCTGTGGAGCAGAGGTCGCCTTCGACCCCGAACGCCAGGCCATGACCACGGGCGCGCCGACCTGCGCGCACCGGAACGATATCGGCTGCAACTGGGTGGCCGAGCGCGGCGATCTCTGCCGCTCCTGCGCGATGACCGAGGTCGTGCCCGACCTGCGAGCCTCCGACAACCTACCGCTCTGGTCAGACACCGAGCTGGCCAAGCGCTGGATGCTGGCGAACCTCGGCCGCTGGGGCTGGTTCTCCGCTGCCGACACAGGCGAGCGCCCCGTGTTCAAGCTGCTCTCGGAAGAAACGGTGACCGGCGAGACGCAGGTGACCATGGGCCACGAGAGCGGCACGATCACCATCAACGTCTCGGAAGCGCATGAAGCTACCCGCGCAGAGCGGCAGGAGCAGATGGGCGAGCTCTATCGCACCATGCTGGGGCATATGCGCCACGAGATCGCGCATTTCCTCTTTGAGAGGCTGGCTGAGGCGAAAGGCGCGGAGGAGGGCTTCCTGCCCGCCTTCCGCGAGCTTTTCGGCGACGAGCGGGCCGATTACGGCGCCGCCCTGCAGGCGCATTATGCCAATACCAAGCCGGCGGACGAGAACCACATCACCAGCTACGCCACCTCGCACCCGCATGAGGATTGGGCGGAGACGATCGCCCATCTGCTCCACCTGGTGGACCTCGCCGATTCCGCCGCAGCCACCGGCCTGTCGCTGAAGGACGGCGCGATCCTGCCACGCCGCAAGGGCTTCTCCTTCCGCAGGACGGCCGCGGCCCAGACGGGCGATGCCTATCAGGAGACGGATACCGAAGCGCTGCTCAGCCGCGCCATCGACCTGACCATCGCGGTGAACCACGTGAACCGCACGATGGATCTGCCCGACCTCTACCCCTTCGTGCTGCCGCAGGGCGTGCGTGACAAGCTCGCTTTCGCCCACCAGGCCATCCGGCAGGTGCCGCCGGCCTGAGCGCAACGAAAATGGCCGGAGGCGTGAGCCCCCGGCCGTTCTTCATTGGGCGTCACTGTGTCAGCCCACACGCGCCCAGGTTTGGCTGGCGCAGAACAGGCCGCCCGCGACGCAGCCGCGCAGCTGCATCCGGTCGCCGTTAACCTCGACCTTGCCGAGATAGACCTTGTCGTTCGAGGGGCGCCAGACCTGCCCCTCGTAGGCATTGCCGCCCTGCGGGACCATGTCGATGACGATCTGCCGGCCGATGGTCTCGGCCTGGAATTCACCCTCCGACGTGAAGGTGCGCGAGATGGTGCCGCAATAGGCGTTGCCGCAGGGCGCGATGGTGACAAGCGCGTAGGCGCCGTCGTCGACCTCGGTCTGCCAGAGCCCCTCGATGGGGTCGGCCAGGGCGGCACCGGCAAGGGCGACGAGGCCGACAAGGGCCAGCCCCAGGCGGGCGAAGAGATGTCTCATGAATGGGTCCTCCTTTGGCCTCACGTTGGGGCAGGCGCGCCGATCCCGGCAAGTCTGACGTGAGGTCGCATGCCCCCCGCCCCACACTTGCCGGCCGACCCGGCCCATGGCATTCGCCCCACAACTGCACCAAGGAGCGGCCCGCGATGATCCTCTACCCCGCCATCGACCTCAAAGACGGCCAGGCCGTGCGCCTTCTGCGCGGCGAGATGGACGCCGCCACGGTGTTCAACGACAGCCCCGCCGATCAGGCCCGCGCCTTCGTGGCGGCCGGCTGCGGCTGGCTGCATCTGGTCGATCTGAACGGCGCCTTCGCCGGCCGCCCGGTCAACGGTGCGGCAGTCGAAGCGATCCTTGAGGCCTGCCCCGGTGTGAGCACCCAGCTCGGCGGCGGCATCCGCGACATGGCCACCATCGAGACGTGGCTGACGAAGGGCCTCAGCCGCGTGATCCTAGGCACCGTCGCCGTCGAAGACCCCGACCTCGTGCGCCAGGCCGCCGCCGCCTTCCCCGGCCAGGTCGCCGTGGGGATCGACGCGCGGGGCGGCAAGGTGGCGACGAAGGGCTGGGCGGAGGAGACCGAGGTGCTGACGACCGAGCTCGCCCAGCGCTTCGAGGATGCCGGCGTCGCGGCCATCATCTACACCGATATCGAGCGCGACGGCGCCATGGCAGGCCCCAACGTCGCGGCGACCGCAGCCCTCGCCCGCGCCGTGACCATCCCCGTGATTGCCTCGGGCGGCGTCTCCTCGATGGACGACCTGACCGCGCTGGCCGAGACGGGCGTCATCGCCGGCGCCATCTCCGGCCGGGCGCTCTACGAAGGCGCCATCGACCTGAGAGAGGCGCTGGCTGCACTGGCCTAAGCGCCCCCCTCAGCGCTCGGCCAGCGGCGCGCCCAGTTCCCAGACATGGCCGGCCGGGTCTTGCAGCGACAGGGTGCGCAGGCCCCAGGGCCGGTCCATCGGACCGTTGAGCAGCGTCAGCCCGGCGGCGCGCAGGCGCTCGGCCTCGGCATCCACATCATCGACGCCTATCGAATAGACGGCCCGCACTCCAGGCGCGGCCATGGCGGCCGGCTCGATCAGCTCGGGCACCGCCTGGACATGCAGCAGGTTGATCATGGTGGGGCCGACCTTGAAGACGCAGGAATTGTCGTCGGCGAAGATGGGATCGACCCCGAGGAAGCTGTCATAGAAGGCCTTCGACGCGGCGAGATCCTCGCAAAACAGCGTCATAGCGGCGGGGGCATCGGGCCAGCTGGGCATCGCACATCCTCCAATGGCAACAGGCGTTCAGCGTGACAGGCGGCGGCCCGGCTGGCAATCGGCACGGCGCGCCGGTGGGCGGCGCCGGCTATAGCCTGCCGGTCTGCCAGAGCCGCACCTTCAGCGGCCCATGCGGCACGGGCGGGCCGGGCGGCTGCCAGGGCAGCCCGGTGGCGCGAGCGAGTTTCTCCTCGCTCGTCACAAGCCCCACGCGCCAGCCCGCGAACTCCGCCCGCAGGCGCTCGCCCAGCACCTTGTGCACGCCGACCAGCACGCCGCGATTGCCGATGCGGTCGCCATAGGGCGGGTTGACGATCACCAGGCCGGGCGGCCCCTCCGGGCGCTGCAGCTCAGCCACCGGCCTCGTCTCGAAACGGCACCACTCGGCCACCCCTGCCCGCTCGGCATTGGCGGTGGAGAACCGGATGGCCCCGGCGTCGCGGTCGCTGCCGTGGAAGCGCTGGCCCGGCGCTTTTCCCGCCGCCCGCCGAAGCGCCTGCACAGCCGCCTCGTCGTAGCCCGCCATCCGCTCGAAGGCGAAGGCGCGGTCGCGCCCCGGCTGCAGGCCAGCGGCGATCTCCGCCGCCTCCAGCAGGAAGGTGCCCGAGCCGCACATCGGGTCGAGCACCGGCTCGGCGCCATCGTAGCCGCAGGCGCGCAGGAACAGCGCCGCCATGGTCTCGCGCATGGGCGCCTTGCCGACGGCCTCCTTGTGGCCGCGCCGGTGGAGCGGCTCGCCGGAGGTGTCGAGCGAGAAGGTCACCATATTGCGCTCGATCCGCGCCAGCAGCCGCACGCCGCCGTCGCCGAGCGGCGCGCCCAGCTCCTCGGTGATCGCCCGGCCGATGCGCTCTGCCGCGGCGCCGGCGTGGTAGATCTTCGAGGCTCGGCTCGTCACCTCCACCTTCACCGGCACGTCGGGGCGCAGCACCTCGCCCCAGGCGAACCTGCGCGCCCGCTTGTCGAGCTGGGCCAGATGCAGCGCCGGAAAGCCGCCGATGCGCAGCAGCACCCGGCCCGCACCGCGCAGCTGGATATTGGCGCGCCAGACCTCCGCCCAGCCGCCCTGGCAGGTTACGCCGCCCGGCACCTCGGCCACCTCGGCAAAGCCCGCCTCGCGCGCCTCTGCTGCCAGCAGCGGCTCCAAGCCCGGCTGGGTCGCCAGGAAAATCTCATGTGTCTCGCTCATCCCGCACCCATACAGGGGCGGCCCGGCGAAGCCGAGGGGCAAAGCCTTGGCCCCGGCGGGCGGGCACGGCATGCTGCGCGCGAGCGTAGGGGAGAGACATGCCGGGCAACAGCACAGAAGACGACCTCCCCGGCCGGCCCTTTGCCGACGCGGCCGCGCTGGAGGCCTGGCTGGCCGAGAACCATGCCAGCGAGACCGAGCTCTGGGTGCGGCTCTACAAGAAGGGCTCCGGCCTTGCCTCCGTCACCTGGGGCGATTGCGTGATCGCCGGTCTGATCTGGGGCTGGATCGACGGGCAGAAGAAACCGCTCGACGAGACGAGCTGGCTGCAGCGGATGACACCCCGCCGCCCCCGCTCGCCCTGGTCGGCCCGCAACGTGGGCCATGCCGAGCGGCTAATCGCCGAGGGGCGGATGCAGCCGCCGGGCCTCGCCCAGGTGGAAGCAGCCCGCGCCGATGGCCGCTGGGAGGCCGCCTATTCCGCGGGGGCGGAGATGGAGGTGCCGGCGGATTTCCTTGCCGCACTCGAGGAGCGGCCGGAGGCGAAGGCACGCTACGACAGCCTCAAGCGGGCCGAGCTCTTCGTCATCTACTACCGCCTGCAAAGCGCCAAGCGGCCCGAGACGCGCGCCAAGCGGATGGAGACCTTCCTCGCCCAGCTGGCGCGCGGCGAGGCGCCGCACTGAGGGAGTGGGCCCTTCCCTCTTCCACCTGGGCCGGCGACACTCCGCGCCATGGTAAAGACGCTCTTCCTCATCGGCCTCGTGCTCGTGCTGATCGGCCTCGCCCCCATCGCATCGGTCGCGCTGGCGAGCCTTCTTGCCGATCGGGCCGGCTGCGAGCTGCATGAGGGCTATGCCAATGCCTGCATCATCGCCGGCAAGGACCGGGGCGATATGCTCTACACCATGTTCGTCGCGGGCTGGCTCATGCTGATGACGATCCCGCTCGGTTTCATTGGCCTTGTGCTGCTGGCGGTCTCCGGCGGGGTGGCGCTCTGGCGGCGGCGGGCCTGAGCCCTTGGCCTCCCGTACGCTCTGGCCAGCCGGCGCCCCCCGGCCTATGACAGCGCCATGCTGAAGACCCGTCTTATCCCCTGTCTTGATGTCGCCGATGGCCGCGTGGTCAAGGGCGTCAACTTCGTTGGCCTCCGCGATGCGGGCGACCCGGTAGAGGCGGCCAAGGCCTATGATGCCGCCGGCGCCGACGAGCTGTGCTTTCTCGACATCCACGCCACGCATGAAAACCGCGGCACCATGTTCGATCTCGTCACTCGCACGGCAGAGAGCATCTACATGCCGCTCACCGTGGGCGGCGGCGTGCGCACCAGCGAAGACGTGCGCGCCCTGCTCCTCGCCGGGGCCGACAAGGTGAGCTTCAACTCCGCCGCCGTCGCCGACATCACCGTCGTCTCCCGCGCGGCAGAGCGCTTCGGCGCCCAGTGCATCGTGGTGGCGATCGATGCCAAGGAGGTGGCGCCGGGCCGCTGGGAGATTTTCACCCACGGCGGCCGCAACCCCACGGGCATCGACGCGGTAGAGTTCGCCCGCAGCGCCGAGGCGCATGGCGCGGGCGAGATCCTGCTGACCTCGATGGACAGGGACGGCACCAAATCGGGCTTCAACCTAGGCCTCACCCGCGCGGTGAGCGACGCGGTGCAGATTCCGGTCATCGCCTCGGGCGGGGTGGGCAATCTCGACCATCTGGTCGAGGGCGTGCGAGAGGGCCATGCCTCTGCGGTGCTGGCCGCCAGCATCTTCCATTTCGGCACCTATACGATTGGCGAGGCCAAGGCGCATATGGCCGCCGCCGGGCTCGACATCCGTCTGGAAGGAGGCGCGCCATGAGCATCCACAAGCTCGCAGAAACCATCGCCGCCCGCGCCGGCGCCGACCCCGAGACAAGCTGGACAGCCAAGCTGCTCGCCAAGGGGCCGGAGAAGGCCGCCGAGAAGTTCGGCGAAGAGGCCGTGGAGGCCATCATCGAGGCGGTGAAGGGCGACCGGGAGCGGCTGACGAGCGAGGCGGCGGATGTGCTCTACCACCTGCTGGTCATGTGCCAGGCGAGGGGCGTGACGCTTGCCGAGATCGAGGCAGAGCTGGAGCGCCGCGAAGGAGAGAGCGGGATCGCGGAGAAGGCAGGGCGGTAGAGCGCGGGATGGGCCCTAGCTCACTGTGAGCAGGCATCAGCCTCACCACTCCTCCCCCCGCACGGAATCAACGCCGTCAGGCCGCCGCGCGAGCGCCGGCCCGTCCCCGCGGGCTGGCGCGCTGGTGAAGTCAGCGCTTCGCCCGCCGCTGGGAGGGGCTTGGCAGGCATAAAACGCAGAAGCGGGACCGGAGGGGCGCCATCCCCCGGGCCGGCGTGCAACGTGGTCTCCTTTGCCCCTGTGGAAGACGAGCACGAACCCGCCCCACCACAGCAGGCCACCTCCACCCCCGAGCCTTGCCCGACTCTCCGCCCAAGCCTATACGCGGCCCCGATGCTCCGAATGGCCCCGGCCCGGACTCCCTTACGCTAGAGAGACAGATCATGATCCTGACACGACGTGCCGCCCTTGCCATGGGCGGCGCCGCCGCGGCCATGGCCGCGCTCCCCCACACCGCCGCCGCGCTTTATGCCCCGGAACCGGGCACCCCGCGCACCTATCGCCTCACCACCCGCGTAGAGCTGCCCCGCAATGGCGCTGCCGCTCAGGCCTGGGTGCCCGTGCCCTCGCTGGAAGCGTCTTGGACGCAGCCGGGCGAGACCACCTTCGAGACAAACGCTCCCGAAGCCATCCTCGTCGATGACACCGAGCAGCGCGTTCGCTTCGTCCATGCCATCTGGCCCGCCGGCGACGAGCCCGCCGTGCTCGAGGTCGTCTCCACCGTCATCACGCAGGACCGCTCCGTCGATCCCACCGCTGACACCGGCGCCACGCTGACCGAGGCCGAGCGCGCGCATTTCACCAGCGCCACCATGCTGCTGCCCACCGACGGCATCGTGAAGGACACCGCCGAATCCATCGTCCGCTTCGCCTGGGGCCAGCGCCGCAAGGCCGAGAAGCTCTACGATTTCGTCGTGGAGAGCACCGAGCGTGACCCCGATGTGCGCGGCTGCGGCCTCGGCGATATCGCCACGATGCTGGAATCGGGCGCCCTCTCCGGCAAATGCGCCGATCTCAACGCGCTCTACGTTGGCCTCGCCCGCGCCGCCGGCATCCCGGCGCGCGATCTCTACGGCATCCGCGTCGCGCCCTCCGCCTTCGGCTACAAGAGCCTCGGCGCCGGTTCTGCCGATGTAACCAAGGCCCAGCATTGCCGCGCCGAGGTGTTCATCGAGGGCACCGGCTGGGTCCCGACCGACCCGGCAGACGTGCGCAAGGTCGTGCTCGAAGAGCCGCCGAAGGACCTCACGCTGGAAAGCCCCGAGGTGCAGGACGTGCGCGCCGCGCTCTTCGGTGCCTCCGAAGGCAACTGGGTCGCCTATAACGACGCGCATGACGTGGTGCTGCCCGGCTCCGAGCAGGGCATGCTGCCCTTCCTGATGTATCCCCAGGCCGAGATCGACGGCGTGGCGCAGGACGAGCTCAGCCCCGACAGCTTCGTTTACACGATCACCGCCGAAGAGCTGCCTGCCTGATCCTGATCCCGGCCCGCCACCTCGGCAGGCGCCCCGCCCTTGGCGCGGGGCGCCCCCGGCCCTACCTTTAAGGCAAGGTAGACGAAGGATCGGAACATGGCCGGAGGATGGGCCCGCGACGGCGCGGTGGAAGAACAGATCGAAGCGTCGATCGAGGATGAACTCTCACGCATGAAGGCGCGCCGCGCCCTCGTGGGCGAAAGCGCGACCGAATGCGCCGAATGCGGCGACGAGATTCCGCAGGCCCGGCGCGAGGCGATCCCGGGTGTGAAGCTCTGCATCGAGTGCCAGACGGGCCGCGACAAGCGCCCGCAATCGCGAGGCGGCTTCAACCGCCGCGGCTCGAAGGACAGCCAGCTCAAGTAGCTCCCCTTCCCCTGTCTTTGCTCCTTAAAATCCCGGGGGTCCGGGGGCTGGCCCCCGGCCCGCTCTCTCAGCCCGCGCAAGGCCGACCGCTTAGCTGCCCGCTGGCAGCTTTCTCACCGCGCTCAGCCCAAACCGCCCTTCCGATCTCACCGCTCTTCACGCCGCGCGAAATCAAGGCCGTCAGGCCGCCGCGCGAGCGCCGACCTGCCACCACGGGCCGGCGTGCAACGTGCCCTCAACTGGCACCCGGAATGGTGGCGCCCCCCCACCCTCCGGGCAACCGCCCTCTCAGGCGTCGAGCAGCCGGGGGATCTCGATCGCCGGGCAGCGGTCCTGCACGACCTTCAGCCCCTTCGCCCGCGCCACTTCGGCGGCGGCGAAGCTGGTCACGCCCACCTGCATCCAGATGCTCTTCAGCGTCTTGAAATGCGACATCGCGGCGAGGGCGACGCTCGGCACGTCCTCCGACTTGCGGAATATGTCGATCATGTCGACCTCCTCCTCGATCTCGCGCACGTCGCCGTAGACTTTCTCGCCCAGCAGCTCCTTACCAGCGAGGCGGGGGTTGACCGGGATCACCCGGTAGCCGCGCGATTGTAGAAACTTCATCACCCGGTGCGAGGGGCGATCCTCCTTGTCGGAGGCGCCGATGAGGGCGATGACCTTGGCCTCGGTCAGCACGTCGCGGATGTAATCGTCGGGTTGAATCAGTCGCATGGGGTCTCCTCTCCCTCTGCCCGCAGGCTTCTCAGAAAAAAGCGCCTGGAGCAAAGGCCCCAGGCGCATAGGTGTGGAACGAGGGACAGTGATCGAAAGCGCTGGTGTTCCAGAGAAGCGCCTTCATGAGACAATATTGGCACAGGCAAGCGTTTCGGAAAGAGCAGGTCGACAAAACGTGATAATGTGGCCGGCGCGCCTAACCCAGCACCTCGGGCCAATGCGCATCCGCTTCCGCGATGTAGCCCGCCATGTCGCTGCGCCAGCGCTCGCGCACGGGCAGCGAGTAGTTCAGATAGAGCCGGTCGCCATGCAGGGTGAAGGCTTCGGGCACCGAGCTGGCAAGCACGCCCTCGGCCATCGCATAGGCGCAATAGCCGCCGTAGCGCGGGGCGTAGGCCTGCGGGTTCATCTCGAAGCGGGCGCGGGAGGCCTCGCTTTCGAACAGCCAGATGGCATCGCGCCACATCAGCCCGATCTCCGGCGAGCCGGGCCGCGGTTCGCCGTGGGTGAAGTAGCTCATGGGATCGGTGCCGCGCAGGGCGAGGCCGTTCTCCGCGTAGACGGCTCCGCCCGCGGCGCGGGCAAGGCCGGGCGCGACCGAGGCGAGCGGCGAAAGGGCCAGGCCTTGCAGCAGGCGGCGGCGGCTGAGCATGAGACCTCCGGGTCTTGGGCGTCTGCCGATAGAATGCGGTGTTGCGGCACACCCTGCCAGACCCGCTCTCGCGGAGGTGAAAGTTCGCGCGGATTGTTTCAGCGGGGGGCCGGCGGAGGGATGCCGCGAATTCGTTGAGGTGCCAGAGGCTTAGACGCCTGGCGCCCTGCCCCGCGGGGTTGCCCGGCCTGCCGGCCCGGCGCCCACGCCGCCGCACGCACGTAACAATCGCCGGGCCCCCGGAAGCCTCAGCCGATCTTCTGCGCCTGCTGAACCGCATACAGCGCCACGGCGGCGGCGTTGGAGACGTTGAGCGAGCCAAAGACCCCGGCCGGGTCGATCCGCACCAGCGCGTCGCAGAGCTCACGGGTGCGCTCGCGCAGGCCGGGCCCCTCGGCGCCCAGCACCAACGCAACCTTGGCCGTATCGCGCGAGGCCAGGGCGTCGCCGATAGCCTCGTCGCCCTCGCCGGCCAGGCCGAGCACGAGCCAGCCCTGATCCTGTAGCGTCTGGATCGTGTCGGCGAGGTTGCGCAGCCGCAGATAGGGCTGCCGCTCCAGCGCGCCGCTGGCCGATTTCGCCAGCGATCCGGTCTCGGGCGCCGAATGCCGGGCCACGCCGATCACGGCCCGGGCGCCGAACACCTCGGAAGACCGCAGGATGGCGCCCACGTTATGCGGATCGCTCACCCGGTCGAGCAGCACCAGCAGGCCCGGTCCGGGCTTGGCCAGCAGCTCCGGCAGCCCGCCCCAGTCGAGCGGTTTCGCTTCCAGCGCGGCGCCCTGGTGGACAGAGCCAGGGTCGAGCGGCGCATCGAAGCGGCGTGCATCCACGATCTCCGGCTCGATGCCGGCGTTCGGCAGCGCATCCGCCAGCCGGTCGGCGGCGTTCTGGGTCAGCATCAGGCGCAGCTTTTCGCGGGCCGGATTCATCAGCGCGTCTCGCACGGCATGCAGCCCGAAGAGCCACACCGTCTCCGCCGCGGCGGCACGGCGCGAGCGCTCTTTCTCGATAACCCATTTCGGCTTTTTCATCCCGCTTCCCTGCCCTGCCCTGCCGGTCTTCGCAAGAGGCGCATGTCTTGGGCAGAACCTTCATCCAACCCCATTGACCTCCCCCTGAACCCCGACTATCCCCCACCCCGCGTCGGGCGACGAGCTGCAAGGTGCGGCAGCGGACTGTAACTCCGCCGGGGAGACCCACGCCTGGTTCGATTCCAGGGTCGCCCACCACTCCCCCAATTTTTGCAGAAAAAACAATGGAGTGGTGTCCCGCAGCGCGCTCATACCAGTTGATGGAAAACAATGAGTTAGCAGGTGGGTGTCCCGCAGAATTCACCTCGCCGTCGCAGCGGGTTGGTCGAATCCGCCCAAAGATTCTGGCCGCCAGTTCCGCTTCGGCGCTTCATGCCTGTCGCAGACACTTCGGGCCCAAACCGGATGTTCGGGGCATGGTCGGCGCCGCAGTGCAGAGTCACGAAACCGGCAGCGCATGAATCGCACAGCATTCGCTTAGGATGAATGACTGCTATGCGGACAGAGCCGCCTTTCAGTTCTGACGCACGAATGACTGCTCCTGCAATGTCATGGCTGTTGCCAGTACGGGCTCGACGTTTCTCGCTTTCGACCTGTCAGGCAGTTTCATCAACATCC